>JAYSSS010000115.1:0-25339 GCA_043720415.1 Ideonella sp. | reverse complement strand
TCGGGCTGGTCGCCAGGCTCATCGTCGATGTGACAACGTGCGAGCCACGTCCAAAGCGTGTTATTCGGGGGCAAGCTGAGGGTGCTTTCTAATCAGGTGAGCAGATGCATATCTTCCTGAGACACTGTTCGCCCGGTATTCACCGCGAGCGGTGACAAGACTGGCGCCCAGGTTCTCCTGGATCTTGCTTATCTGGTTCGCCCGGTATTCACCGCGAGCGGTGACAAGACAAGGGTGCGGGCGAGGTACGAGACACCACCAGTTCGCCCGGTATTCACCGCGAGCGGTGACAAGACTTTCGCACACGTCACTTCTCCTTGTTGCCCGGTTCGCCCGGTATTCACCGCGAGCGGTGACAAGACTCAGGTACTCTACCGGAAGGTATCCTCTACTAGGTTCGCCCGGTATTCACCGCGAGCGGTGACAAGACCCTGCCGGCGCTCACGCGCAGAATTGCCGCGGCGTTCGCCCGGTAATCACCGCGAGCGGTGACAAGACCCTCTGGTGTCTGCGCCACGATATTGCGCACGGAGTTCGCCCGGTATTCACCGCGAGCGGTGACAAGACCGGATCGGCGCGTCGACAGAGCCCTTCAGCAGCTTGTTCGCCCGGTATTCACCGCGAGCGGTGAAAAGACACAAAAGCGGCTGTTGTAGCGGAGATTCAAGCCCGTTCGCCCGGTATTCACCGCGAGCGGTGGCAAGACTGATGAGTCCGGTGACAATCTCGTCGATCGCGGAAGTTCGCCCGGTATTCACCGCGAGCGGTGACAAGACCTTGACCCCGTCGGTTTGGGGGACATGGTTGGTTCGCCCGGTATTCACCGCGAGCGGTGACAAGACAGAGTGTTGGTATCAGGGAGCTGGTTGTCAAGTTCGCCCGGTATTCACCGCGAGCGGTGACAAGACTATTGAGAGCATTCGCTCCGTTCGGGTCGAGTTCGCCCGGTATTCACCGCGAGCGGTGACAAGACGCTTGATCTGCGGATCGGTTGCTTTCGTGTATGTTCGCCCGGTATTCACCGCGAGCGGTGACAAGACCAGGCTGCTGAGCTGCTCGGGGGTCAGGCAACGGGTTCACCCGGTATTTACCGCGAGCGGTGACAAGACAATGGATTCCACCAAGACGAGGACAGTACGCCGAGTGCTGTCAGCATCTGGTGCCGACATCTGAGAATTGAAGCGATGCCGTCGTTGCGGGGGGCCACGATCCCGTGCATGCGGGCACGGCAGGCAAGCAGAATCGCCACGGGATCGGATTCAAAGTGCACTACTTATTCATGAGTGATGCACTTTGCTAACATACCGGCATGCGTGCAGACACTGCGAAAAAACTCCTGCGGCTCGCCCGCGCGCAGCCGGCCGTCTCGGCACGCGAGCTTTCCGCCGCAGGCGTTCCTCCACGCTTGCTCGCGCGCATGGCTGCGAGCGGTCGCCTGCGCCGTGTGGGTCGCGGGCTCTATACCGGCGACGAGGCCTCGCCCAGCCGTCACCAGTCGGTGATCGAGGTGACCAAGCAGGCGCCCAAGGCCGTGGTGTGTCTGCTCTCAGCACTGGAGATTCACGAGGTGGGTGTGCAGGCACCGTTCGAGGTCTGGATCGCGCTGCTGGCCGGCACTCATTCGCCACGGGGTATTGGTGCGGCGGTACGGATCACGCGCTTGTCTGGTGCCGCTTACTCCGAGGGCATCCAGACCGTCATGCTCGACGGGGCAGCAGTGCGCGTCTACAACTTGGCCAAGACGATCACCGACTGCTTCAAGCTGCGCAACAAGGTGGGGCTGGACGTGGCGCTGGAGGCGCTGCGCGAGGCTTGGACAGCGCGCAAAGTCACGATGAACGATCTGTCGCACTACGCCAAGATCAACCGGATGACAAACGTGATGCGGCCCTACCTCGAGGCGCTGACCGGGTGAGCGCAGATCGTTCGGCCTCGGTGCTCGCCCGCCTCCTCAATCGATCAAGGAGCACAGGCGAAAACTACCACCTCCTGCTAACGAGGTTCGCGATTGAGCGCTTGTTGTACCGGCTCTCGGTATCACCCCATGCCGGCAACTTCGTGCTCAAGGGCGCGCTGCTGTTCGCGCTGTGGTACGACACGCCGCACCGGCCCACCAAGGACGCCGATTTGCTCGGCTTCGGGGCGGACGATGCCGATACTCTGCGAACGACATTCAACTCGGTCTGCGCGATTGACGCCGACGACGGCGTTCGCTACGACACGGTGAGCATGCGAATCGCGCCTATTCGCGACGACAACATCTACGGCGGCCTGCGGATCACGCTGCGGGCCTTCGTCGGCAGCGCGCGCCTGCCTGTCCAGGTGGACGTCGGGTTTGGTGACGCGATCACGCCAGCGCCCGAGCTGGTCACCTACCCGACCCTGCTCGAGGGAATGGCTGCAGCGCAGCTGCGCGCATATCCCGTCTACACGGTGATCGCCGAAAAGTTCCACGCGATGGTCGAGCTGGGGATCAGCAACAGCCGGATGAAGGACTTCTTCGATCTTTCAGTCGTCGCCAGAACGTCGGCACTTGACGGCCGAACGCTGGCCGAGGCGCTTCGCGCCACGTTTGCCAGGCGAGCTACGGCCCTGCCGGCGTCCGCACCCGTCGCGCTGACACATCACTTTGCTGCGGATCCCGCGAAGAAGACACAGTGGGCCGCGTTCGCTAACAAATCTCAGCTACAGGCACAAGACCTGATCGAGGTCGTTGCTCTGATTGGCGAAATGCTTACGCCGCCGATGCAAGCAGTTGCCAGCGATGAGCCCTTCAGTTCGACTTGGAGCCCAACGACGCGCCGCTGGACCCCATGATCCACACAGACTGTGCGATCCATAAGTCTGGGCATGGTGCGTCCAGAGCCTGCGCGACATCTGGCTTTCATGCGCGCCCAACTCCCAGGGCTGGGCCGCAGGCCTGCGTCCGGCGGTGCTAAACCGTGAACGCATAGGTGGTCAGGTCGGCCCTAACCGCTTTGCCGATGGCCTGCGCGCCCGCGTCGGCATAGACCCGATACAGCCGCAACTGGCCGCTGCGCAGCGCCAGCCGCTCCACCGCAGCCACCAGTTGTTGCTTTTGTGATTTGCCAAGGTGGCACTCGAACACACTTTTCTGCGTGCGAAAGCCGTAGCCGCACAGCAGCTTGTCCATGCGCCGGCGCTCCCGGTTGTCGCTGATGTCGTAGCAGGCCACAAACAGCGGCTGTTGGCTGACGGGGGCACGTGCGGTCATGGTGCGATCCTTCTCGGGCATGAGGTGGCCTGGGGTGCCAAGAGCGCGGTGGGCGGTGGGCGGCGCGAGTCGCAGCCTGTCAGGCTGAAAAGCCGCCGTCCAAAGTCAGCACCCGGGGCTGCGTGGCGCCGCCCAGTGGCTCACGCGGGTTCCACCGAAACAGCCACAGCGACCCCTGCTGACCGGCCAGGTTGCGCACGCTGCGCACCTGGGCCCACAGCAGCTCGCGCAGGGGCACACCCTGCACGGGCTCGCCCATGCCGTGCTCAAAACGCTCGGCCACGTGTCGGATGGCATCACGCGTCAGGCGCCAGGCGCCGGTGCTGTCGTCAAAGTGCGCCGCGCGCAGCTCCTGGCGGTTGATCAGGCGCAGCACGATGCGATCCACAAACGGGCGAAACGGCTCCATCAGGTCGTAGACCAGCGATTCGTAGTCTTCTTCGCTGTCGTGCAGCCAGCCCAGGTAGGGGTTCAGGGCCATCACACGGGTGAAGCCGTTGATGCGCGCATAAAGCAAAAAGTAAGCGAAGTTCATGAGCGCGTTGAGCCGATCCGGGCCACCTCGGGCGCGCTTGCGCGAGGCGAAGTGAATGCGCTGAGCAGGCACGATCTGCTCGCGCATCCAGCTGAAATACAAGCGTGCGGCTTGCCCCTCAAAGCCGCGCAGGCGGGCCACCTCGGGCGTGCCGCCAAGCTGGCGGCGCAGCTCGCGCAGGGTCTCGGCCAGTTCGTCGTGGCCGCGCCGTTGGGTGATCAAGGCGATCTGGTTGTTCAGCTTGCTGTCCACCACTTCTTTGGCCATGGCCACTCGGGCGCTGTCAGACAAGGCGGCATGCCAGGCGGCGTGCTGAATCTGCTGGTCATGAAAGCGCCTGCGCCCTGCGCCCAGCAAGCTGACGGCGCCGCGCCCAGCCTGTGCAATGGCCACGGGCACATCCATGCGCTGGCAACGATCCACCAGTACGCTTGAGAAAGTGGCCGGCCCCAGGATCAAGACCTCGCTCAGTCGGCGCAGCGGCCATAGGCCCACCAGCGCGCCTTGCCGGCGCACTTCCAGTGCGTCGCCGTTGACGCCCATCTGCAGGTAGGGCTCGGCCACCAGCAGCGGTTTGCGCTGCGCGACATCGGCCTTGGGCAGGGGCTCCAGGCTGTGCGTGCCAAAGGCTTCGCCCAAGAACGTGAAGCCGGTTTGCACATGGGTGATGTGCGTTTTGTGCTCAGCCAGGTGCAGGCCATCATCACCAAGCACCTGTCGAATTTTGGTTAGCACTTCGGCCGCATCGGCGCGGCAACGGGCCAGTACCACAAAGTCATCGGCGTAGCGAACGTAGCGAAAGCGGGTGGTGTCCAGGGCCTTGTCCAGGCGCGTCAACATCAGGTTGGTCAGCAAGGGCGACAACGGCGAGCCCTGGGCCAAGCCATGGCCACGCGCATGCTGGGTGCCGGCGAACACAAAGGGCTGGGTGATGGCTTGCTGCAGCAGCGTGCGCAGCAGGGTATCGCTGCGCAAAAGGGTTTGATCGAGTCGGGCCAGAAGCCGCTCATGATCGATGCTGGGGAAGCACTGGGCGATGTCGGACTCGACCACGTAGTTGTAGCCCTCGCGCAGCGCGGCGCGCACGCCCTCGAGGGCGTCTTGCCGGTTGCGGCCGGGTCGAAAGCCGTAGGAGTGCGGATCAAACAGGCGCTCGAAGACAGGAGTCAGCACTTGCAGTGTGTGCTGTTGGCCCAACAAGTCGAGCGTGGCCAGCCGTTCAATGCGGCGTGGGGCGTGGCCTGGTCGATGCAGATCGAAGGCCTCGGTGGGCTGGGGCTGGTGCGTGCCGCTGCGCCAATGGGCCAGCACGGTGTCGGCCATTTCTACCGGATCAAGTACGCGGCCGCCGGCGGCCAGCACAGGCGCCGCGTCTTGCGCACGCACCATGCGCTGTGCGGCCATGGCCATGCGGCAACGCTTGCGCAGCGCATGGTCCAGCCAGGGCTCGCGCTGCACTTGCACTCGGTAGGCGCCATGCCAGGCCACGCCGTCGGCATCGCGATGATCGACCAGGTGCCAGGGTTGAAGGTCGATGAGACGCTCGCGCAGGGCAGCCGATGCGCCACGCAAGAACAGCGAGCCCTGAAATTGCGCGGGCCGCATGCCGCGCGCCGTGGGCGCACCGCACCAATCGAGCTGGCCAAAGTGGCTGAGCAGTTGCAGCGTTGGCGCTGCATCCGGCAGTGCGGCGGGGTGGGCGAAGAGCGTCTGGCTGCGCCGCTGGATCATCTGCATCAGCAGCTCGGGCGTGAGTTGGGGTGCGCTTTGCGTTGCGTGGGGCAGCATGAATCGAAAGGGTGTTTCGAAGCGCAGACAAAGTTCGGCGTCTGCGGTCGGCGCTTGAGGCGCGGGCGCCGCCACAACGTCGGCCACATTGCAAGACAGCATGCGCCAGCCGCCACAGCCTTGACTGAAGGTGGCCAGCAGTGCTTCACGGGCTTGCCGCACGGCGCTGCGCGGCCAGTCGTGAAAGGTCCACATGGCCAGCATGGGCCTGTGCCGGTCTGCGGGGCGCAGCACGTGCAGCGCAATGGCGCCGGCCAGCCGATGGCTGCCGTTGCGCAGCGCTGCATGGCTGTCCAGCGCCAATTTGGCGGTGTTGGCGCCAGGCGATTCGCGCTGCAGCAGGGCTTGCAACACCAGGCCGGGCGAAGGGCTGGTGATGGGGTTGACGGTGTGGCTGGCGGGATGGGCGGCGGTGGTCATGCGGGCTCCTCGGGTTAGGTGCCGCTATGGTTGCTGCCAGATCAACGGTTGTGGGCGGCAGCCAAGCTTGGATGCCGCCAGGCGGCGCGACTCGATCCGATGGCCTTCATCGCCGGCCCTAACCAAGCTTGGATGAGCGCCCGCGCGGCCGTGAACCACGTTGCAATTTCGGTATGAACTTCGACCACACCTCCGAATGGCTGCCCAGCGCCCAGGCGCTGCCCCCCATCACAACCGACCGCATCGCGCGCCGACGTTTCCTGCGCCAAATCGCCAGCAGCTGCGCAGTGGTGTCGCTGGCAGCATGCCAAGCACCGGATCGCTTCGCAGCGAAGTGGGAGGCCATCGCCATTGGCGATTCCCGCGCTTCGGTGATCGCGGTGCTGGGGCCGCCATCGCGTACGAACGCGGTGGCCGTGCCTTTGCTCAGTGCCGAGTACGCCATCTGGGAGCCGCCACTGGGTCGGCGCTATACCGCCTACTTCGCGATGGGACGCGTGGTGGCCAAGGCCACCGCGCAGTGATGGCACGATGAACGGCGGCGAGTAGGACGAAGTGCGGGGCGCTATGCCGGTTTTGTCGCCGCCAACGCGCGCTCAAGGATCAGCCGGTCCATTCGATCTTTGTCGCGGGCGCTTTGCTTGGTTTTGAGAAGGCCCTCAATGCTCAAGGTGCGCACTGGCATGCCCTCGAAATCGATGGTCACTGCATGTGGCAGCAGGCTTTCGTAGGTCTCTCCGCAAGCGCTGAACAACAGGTCAACGATGAAGGCATCGGCCACACGGATTGTTTCGCCCTCGGGAAACCATTCGGGGTCAATGTCCTTGGCCACACCCTCGGGTAGCAGCAACAGCTTGAGATCGTCCACCGAGGCGGGCCGGGCCTGGCCTGCGGCCTCGTCCGTCACGGTGAGCTGGGGGCCCGCACAACGCGCCCAAGCTGCGCTTCGGCATTCACACGAACCACGGACACCAGCGCATCCTCATCGGCGCGGTTCATCGCTTGGTGGCTGGCGAAGCGGTAGATGCCGAAGCGGATACCCGTCGAGGCCACTGCGGCCAACGCCGCACCCGTGAGCTGGTGGCTGCGCGCTGCAGCCAGCCCCGCAGCATGTGGCAACAGCGCTGGCAGGGGCAGGGCCTTGTGTCCGACGATTCGCATGCGCAAAGTCTAGCTGGGCGCGTGTGGCCTGTGTGGCGCGTGTGGGGCGAGTGTGTGGCGAGCGCGGGGGCTTGCCCCGCGCCCGGCCGAGCGGGGCGGGGCTCGCCCGCGCTGGCGAAAGCGCGGGCGCTGAGGTAGAACCCGGGGCTTCGTTGCCACAGCGTCTGGAGCCACCCATGACCGATCCCTTGCCCCGCCAAACCGCCGCCGATTTCGACCCCGAGGTGCTGCGTCTGTTCGATCAGTACGTGCACGGCCAGCTTGATCGGCGCGGCTTTCTGGATCAGGCGGCGCGTTTTGCTGCGGTGGCGGGCACCAGCGCGGCGGGCTTGCTTTCGGCGCTGTCGCCGCAGTTCGCCAGCGCACAGGTGATCAAACCCGACGACGCGCGCATCCGCACCGAGCTGCTGAGCTTCGATTCACCGGAAGGCTATGGCCGCGCTCGTGGCTTGTTAGCCCTGCCCGCCAACGCCGGCGCCGCCAAGCTGCCCTCGGTGCTGGTGGTGCATGAAAACCGCGGCCTGAACCCGCACATCGAAGACATCACCCGGCGCCTGGCGGTGGATGGCTTTTTGGCCTTTGCGCCGGATGCGCTGTTCCCGCTGGGCGGCTATCCCGGCGATGAGGACAAGGCCCGCGGCCTGTTCCCGCAGCTCGATCAAACCAAAACGCGCGAAGACTTTGTGGCGGCCGCGGCCCTGCTCAAGGCCCGGGCGGATTCAAACGGCCGTGTCGGCGTGGTCGGCTTTTGCTATGGCGGCGGCATGGCCAATTACCTGGCCACACGCCTGCCCGATCTGGCCGCGGCCGTGCCGTTTTATGGCAACGCCGCGCCGCTGGACAAAGTGGGCCAGATCAAGGCGAAATTGCAGATTCACTTCGCCGATGTCGATGAGCGCATCAATGCCGCCTGGCCGGCTTATGAAGCGGCACTCAAGGCCGCGGGCGTGGCCCATGAGGCGCACCGTTATGCCGGCACGCAGCACGGCTTCAACAACGACACCACACCGCGCTTTGATGCGGCCGCGGCGGGCCTGGCCTGGGGCCGCACCTTGGCGCACTTTCGGGCACATCTGGGCGGTTAGTCTGGCGCCCTTGCTGCCCGCTATGCCCTGGTGGCCTGGCCGCCAGGGCCGATACTGCGCGCCATGTCGGGGAGGCAATGCAAATCATGAGCACCATCATGAGCACCGGTGCGCGCGCACTGGCGCTGCTGGCCTGCCTGTGCCTGGGGCCTGGCCAGGTGGCCGGTCAGGGTGGCACAGCGCTCGCGCCCGCAGTGGCGGTGGCGTCGAATCCCACGGCGGCGGGCACGACTTCAGCCACACCAGCAGCCACACCAGCGACCGCAACTTCAGGCGCGCCCGCCGCCTCGACCCCAACCTACCGCTTTCGTGCGCCCGCTGCTGGCGCGGCGCCGCAGCTGGGCCGCCTGGTGCTAACGGATGAAGAGCGTGTCTTCATCGCTGCCTTGCCGGAGCTGCGTGTCGGCCTGGCGCGCGCCGGTTTTGTGCCCTTTGAGGTGATCGATGCCGATGGCCAGATTTCGGGCATCCACCCGGAGATGCTGGTGTCGCTGGCCCACGCCTTCGGCTTGAAAATCAAGCCGGTGGTGTTTGACACCTGGTCGCAGACGCTGGCCGCGGCCAAGGCGCACGAGGTCGATGTGCTGATGTCCATGGGCGTGACGACCGAGCGCGCCGCGTTCCTTGAGTTCACGCTCGGCGCCACACCCACGGCCAGTGCCCTGTTCGCGCGCAAGCACGGCGGCAAGCCCACCGCCGCGCCCGAGGGTGCGGTGTTTGCCATCGAGCGCGGCTACATGGCCAACACCTATGTGCAGCGGCGCTTCCCACAGGCGACGATCCTGGCGGTGGACTCCACCGCGGACGCGCTCAAGGCGGTGGCCGCGGGCCAGGCCGATTACTACTCGGGCAGCCTGTTGCCGGCGACGGACTGGCTGTCGCGGCTGAGCCTGCCGGGGCTTGAAGTCAACCAGCTCATGAGCTATGGCAGCGGCCACTACCACTTCGCCGTGCGCAAGGATTGGGCCCGCCTGGCGACCATCCTGAACAAGGGCATCTCCAACCTGCGCGGCGCCCATGCGCCGCAGCTGCACGAGGCCCTGGCCAAGCTGCCAGCGGCGCTGGCGCCGCCACCGACCAAGCTGCTCACCCAGGCCCAAGCCGCGGTCTTGATCGAGCGCCCGGTGTGGCGCGTGGGCGCGGTGCGCGGGCTGGTGCTGCTCAACGACTTCGATGCCCAAGGCAAGCACAGCGGCATCGGCGCCGAGTACATCGAGGCCGTGGCCCGGCACTACGGCGTGGGCCTGCAGGTGCAGGGCTTCGAGAGCGTGGCGGCCATGCTCGATGCGCTGCGCAGTGGCCTGGTCGATGTCGTGCCCTTTCTCACCCGCACCGACGAGCGCGCTGCGGAGTTCGCTTACTCTGAGCCTTATGTCGAGATGCCCTACCTGATCGTGGCGCGCAGCGATGCGCCGCTGTATTGGGATTTGTCCAGCCTGCGCGGCAAGCGCCTGGCTCTGGCCGCACAGCACCCGTTGCGCCCCGTGCTGGCCCGGAAATATGCCGACATTCGCATCATCGATGTGCCCAGTGGCAGTGGCGCCATGGATGCCGTGGCCCGAGGCCAGGCGGATGCCGCGGTGGAGGTGAAGTTCTTTGCCAACCTGCGCATCCTGGCTGACAACGACGGCCAGCTGCGCACGGCCGCGGTGGTGAGCGATCTGTCGGGGCACTTCCACTTCGCCACCAGCCCGGCGGCCAAGGCGCTGGTGCCGCTGATCAATGAGGCGCTGGCCGACATTGCGCAGGCCGAGCGACTGCGCATGCTCAGGCGCTGGGTGGCGCAGGATGTGACCCCCGCCTTCCCGTGGCGGCGCCACGCGCCCACCCTGGCCGTGGGCGCCGCCGCGGTGCTGTTGTTGATGGCCGCCACAGCCTGGTGGATGCGTCGCCTGCAAGGCGAGGTGAGCGCCAGGCGGGCCTCTGAGGAACGCCTGCACGATGTCGGCGCGACCCTGCCCTGCGTGGCCTTTCGCGACGTGTTTGACGCCCAGGGTCGGCTCAGCAGCAGCTATGTCTCGCCGGGCGCCGAGGCCTTTCTGGGCACCGCCATCGATCCGGCCAAGACCATGCTGCAAAACATTGCCCCGCGCTTGCGGCCTGAGGATTCGGCAGCGGCAAACGCCGCCCTGCAGGCCAGCCTGTCGAGCGGTGCGCGCATCAAGGCCACCGGCCAGTACGACCACCCCGATGGCCGTGGGCGCTGGCTGCACACCGAGGCCGTGACCAAGCCCGCCAGCGACGGCGGGCGCAGCATCACCGGCTATGTGGTCGATGTCAGCCCCGAGCGCGATTTGCAAGCACGCCTTCTGCAGGCCGAGCGCGCCCGCCACCTGCTGCTGGCCTCGGCCAGCCATGAGCTGCGCGCGCCGGCGCACACGCTGTCCTTGGCGCTGCAGGCGCTGGCCCCGTCCGAGCTCAGCGCGGGGCAATCGGCACACCTGCGCGTGGCCCGCGACGCCGCACGCAACCTCTCGCAGTTGCTCAACGAGGTGCTAGACACCGCCCGGCTCGATCAAGGCGGGCGAAGTCAGGGCGAGCAAAAGCTGCGCCCCCAGGCCTTTGCGCTGCGCGACATGGTCGAAGAGTTGGACATGGCCACGCGCGCCTGGACGCGCGACAAGGGCCTGGAATTCACCTGCACCGTGGCCCCCGACCTGCCCTTGGTGGTGCTGCTCGATCCCATGCGCCTGCGCCAGGTGGCCACCAATTTGCTGAGCAATGCCGTCAAGTACACGGCCCGGGGCGGCGTCAGCCTGGGCCTGGCCTATGACGGCAGCGATGCCCAGCGGCCGCTGCTGCTGATCGATGTGGTCGACAGCGGTGTGGGCATCAGCGCGCAGCGCCTGCAACAGGTCTTCACGCCCTACGTCGCGGCCGAGGGCGGCGCGCCAGTGCCCGAGGGCAGCACCGGCCTGGGCCTGAGCGTGTGCCACCGCCTGGTGACGCAAATGGGCGGCGAGATCACGCTGCACAGCCAGCCCGGTGCGGGCACACGGGCACAGCTGCGCGTGCCCCTGTTGCCGGCCCGGGAGCCTGTGCCCCCTGGCCCGGTGCTGGTGTGCGATGACGACGACATCAGCCGCACGCTGCTGGTGCAGATGCTGTCGCTGCGCGGCTACGAGACCATCGAGGCCAGCGGGGGCGCCGAGGCCCTGCAGCGCTGGCGCCTGGGCGGCGTGCACGCCCTCATCACCGATCTGGACATGGCCGGCATGCCGGGCATGGCGCTGATCGATGCCTTGCGTGCCGATGAGGCCACGGCCCGTGCCGCCGGTGACACCAAGCCATCAGCTCGCGTGCTGGTGTGCTCGGGCAGCCTGGTGCCCGAGGCAGGCCTGGAGGCCACACCGGCACAGCACGATGCCTACCTTGCCAAGCCGGTGGACATGGCGGTGCTGGTGGCCACCTTGGCCGCCATCGGCGTGCCGCCCACCCATGCGCTGGCCCTGGCAGGCGCTTGAGTCACGCTGTGCTAGCCCACACACCTAACATCATATGAGCGCGACCTACAACACCACCACAACCCAGACCTCGCCCGTGCTGATGCTGCTCACCGACCCGCGCCAAACGGCCGAGTTGCAGCAACTGTTTGATCAACTCGCCCCCGATGTGCAGCCGCTGTGGGATGGCCGGCAACTGACCGATGCCGAGCTGGCCAAGGTGGAGTTCGCCCTGGCCTGGCGCATGCCGCCAGTGCTGCTGGCGCGCCTGCCTGCGCTGCGCTGGATCTGCGCCACCGGCGCCGGTGTGGACAAGCTGGTCGGTGCCGATTTACCGGCACGGGTGCAGGTGTCGCGCCTGGTCGATGCCCAGCAGGCCTTGGGCATGGCGCAGTATGTGGCGGCCATGGTGCTGCGCCAGGTGCGTGGCCTGGCGCGCTACGACGCCCAGCAGGCGCAGCGCCAGTGGCTGCGGCAGGCGCAATCGGCGGCCACCGAGCGCGTGCTGGTGCTGGGCCGCGGCGAGATCGGCTCGGCCGTGGGCCGCTGCCTGCAGGCCCTGGGCTTTGAAGTGCAGCACTGGCACAGCCAGGCCGGCGCGCTGGTCACGGCCCTGGCCACGGCCGATGTCGTCGTCAACACCCTGCCTTTGACGCCGACCACCACCGGGCTGTTGGATGCCCGGGCCTTTGCCGCCATGCCGCGCGGCGCCTACCTGGTGAACGTGGCGCGCGGCGGCCATGTGGTCGAGGCCGATCTCATCGCCGCCGTGAGCAGCGGCCACTTGGCGGGCGCCGCCCTGGATGTGCAGCAGCAGGAGCCACTGCCCACCGACGATGCGCTGTGGTCGGTGCCCGGCATCACGGTGACGCCGCACATCGCCGCCCAGCCCAGCTGGCGCACGGTGGTCGAGCAATTTGTGCGCGGCCTGCGCTGCGTGCAGGCCGGCCAGCAGCCACCCAACCTGGTGGACAGAGCCCGCGGCTATTGAGGCCCCCCTTTTCAGGCGCTACTTCTTTTTCTTGCTGCGCTCAGGCACCACGGTGACGATGGTCGGCGTGACCGCGCCGGGTGACAGTGGCTTGGCCGTGCCCGTGTCCTTCTTCGGTTTCTTGGCTTCCTTGCTGCTGCGCTGTTGACTCTTGGCCATGGGTTCACTCCGGTGGTGTTGCCGCGCCACCGTGGCGCGGAATTCGGCAGCGATGCTCGGGCGCTGCGCGGCGATTGTCAATCAGGCCCACACCCGGGCCCGGGCCGGAATAATGCGCGCTGCAATGCCGTATCCCCCACGTGCTGGCCCCTGACTGCTTTCGCGAACAACTGCTGGGCGCCATACCGCGCCTGCGCCGCTATGCGCGCTCGCTGGCGCATGACGCCGCAGCGGCCGATGACCTGGTGCAAACCGCGCTGGA
Source organism: Ideonella sp. (assembly GCA_043720415.1). Classification (GTDB taxonomy): domain Bacteria; phylum Pseudomonadota; class Gammaproteobacteria; order Burkholderiales; family Burkholderiaceae_C; genus Pseudaquabacterium. The sequence goes on along the minus strand of JAYSSS010000115.1, from coordinate 12,260 downwards.
GCGTGCCCTGGCCCATTGGCACCAGTACGACCAGCGCCGCGACATGCTGCTGTGGCTCTTGTCCATCGCCCACAACGCCTTTCTTGATCAGCGCCGGCGCGATGCCCGCACCACCCATGTCGAGCCCAATCTCCTGACGCAGCAGCAGGATGCCCAGGGCGCCGACCCTGGCGCCGATGTCGGGCTGCGGCTCGACCTGGTGGCCGCCCTGGGCCGCCTGCCCCCCGATCAGCGCGAGCCCTTGCTGCTGGTGACCCTGGAGCAAATGAGTTATGCCGAGTGCGCCGAGCTGCTGGGCATCCCCATCGGCACGGTGATGTCGCGCATCTCGCGGGCCCGCGCCGCATTGCGCGCCGGCCTGGACGGCAAGCCCCGCCGCGAGCCCGCGGCCACCCTGCGCCGGGTGGTGTGAGCCGGCACTGAGCCTCGCCCTGACCCCATCGCCCAGACCGCATCGCACAAACAACACCGCACCACCAGCATCGCGCCCCTCGAACCCCGAACCCTGAACCCCAGACACCGCCCCATGCAACGACCGAACGACGATCAACTCAGTGCCTGGCTCGATGGCGAACTGGGCATCACCGAGCGTGACCTGGTGGACGCCTGGCTGCGCGAGCACCCCGAAGACAGCGCCCGCCTGCAGCTCTGGGCGGCTGATCGCGATGCGCTGCGCGCGCGTTTTCAAGCGGTGCTCGATGAACCCATCCCCGACGCCCTGCGCGAGCGCGTGCTTTTGAAGCCCGTACGGCGTTGGCCTTGGGCCAGCAACACTGCCCTGCCCTGGGCCCGCGCCGCCATGGCCGCCGGGCTGTTGCTGGCCGGTGGTGTGATCGGTGCGGCGCTCAGCGGGGGCCTGGGCGCCGGCATGGGCGCTGGTGTGGGCACTGGTGGCATGGCCGCCACGGGCGGGCTGTTCAAGCAAGGCAGCGACGGCGCCGCGCGCAGCACCTGGACGCAGCGTGCCGCCGTGGCCCACACGGTGTTTGTGCCTGAGGTGCGCCACCCGGTGGAGGTGGCTGTCTCTGGCGCGCCCGCGGCCGAGCAGCGCGCGCAAGAGGAGCACCTGGCGCGCTGGCTGACCAAGCGGCTGGACATGCCGGTGCACCTGTTCGATCTGCGCTCGCACGGTTTTGAGCTGGTCGGCGGGCGCCTGCTGGCCGATGCCATCGGCCCCAGCGCCCAGCTCATGTACCAAGACAGCCGCGGCACCCGCATCACCGTCTACCTGCGCCGCCCCGAGCCCGGCACGCCCGCGGCCTTTCGCTTCCACCGCGAAGGCCAGGTCAACATGTTTTACTGGACCGACGAGGGCTACGCCTGCGCCCTGGTCGGCACACTGCCGCGCGAAAAACTGCTGGCCCTGGCCGAGGCGGCCTACCAGCAGGCCGAGGCGGCCGAGCATGGGCCGGCACAGCCGGCACCGCCGGCGCAGCCGGCGCGGGGCAAGCCGGCGTCTTGAATGGGTGTCAAGGGCACCCCTGCGGTCACGACTTGCTGGCCGGCGGCTTCAGTCGCCCTTTCGTTCGAACTTCATCGACGGCGCGGTCAAAGTCTGACCTGTAATCCACGTCCTGGATGACCCGGAACTTTTCATACTCACTGAACGCGTGCTGTTCCGCGACCTCGCGGCGGACGTGTCCACGGTCGCGCAGGATGCCGTAGGCGTTGAACCGAAGAAATTCGTCCAGCTTGTCGGCCCACTGCTGCATCGTCATCATTTGATGCCTTCTGGCAAAGTTCTCGGCTGAATCGAGGTACATCGACACCAGTCGGTTGAGCTCTTCCAGTTCCCCTTTGTTCAGATAGTTCTTGCCGACGGTCACATCGGCCTTGGTGATCTTTCCGCCCTTCTTGTCACTCGTCCAGGTCTGCAGACCCATGCGCGGCTGGGATGCGCTGGCGCGAAGGCCGATCAGCTCGGCCGAGGTGTGACCATGAATTGCATAGTGAAGCTTGTCCTGAACGTGGGCATAAAAGCGCTGCGAGATGGCTGAGTGCTTGTCGTAGTCCACGCTGCACTGCGCGTAGATGTCGGTGATCTTTTGATAAAAGCGACGCTCGGAAGCCCTGATTTCTCTGATGCGCTCCAGCAGCTCATCAAAATAGTCTTTGCCGAAGGTGGCCTTGCCGGCTTTCAGGCGCTCGTCGTCGAGCGAAAAGCCCTTGATCAAGAATTCGCGCAGAACGCCCGTGGCCCAGCGCCTGAACTGCGTCGCTTGCAGCGAGTTGACGCGGTAGCCGACCGAGATGATGGCGTCCAGGCTGTAGAAGCGAGTCGGGTAGGTCTTTCCATCAAAAGCAGTGATCCGGAAATTCCGGACAACTGAATTTGATTCCTCCAGCTCGGCCGTGGCAAAGATGTTCTTCAGGTGCTCGCTCACCGTGCGCACATCGACCGCGAAGATCTCTGCCATGCCCTTCTGCGAAGCCCAGACCGTCTCGTCTTCGACGAGCACGCGGACTTTCACAGTGCCGCTTTCCGAGGCGTAAAAAAGGAAGGGCCGGTGGGGCGCTGGTTCTGGTTGCGCCGTCACAGGCGCTGCGGCCGTGGCAGCCGAGACGGGCGCCGCCGCATCCCGCATCGATGGATCTGGCGCGCGCCCAGCAACAAAGTCGTGGGCCGACAGGGCAATGCCCAGGCGATGCGCCTCGTTGAGCAGCACCGCGTGCCAGCGCGCCGGAATTGAATCGGCCTTCAGCCAGTAGGCGACCGTGCTTTGCCCCTTGCCGAGCAGCCTGGCCAGCGCGGTTTGCCCGCCAAATCGATCAACGATGTCCCGGGCGCCCATGACCACCTCAATTTGATTAGTATTCGGGCATCGTATCAAAAATACTGTTTGACTGATGCGACCAAGACACGGGGCAGCTTGCCAGGCCTGCGCAACGCTCAGCCGATCACCTTGCGCGCCCGCCGGGCCTTTGGCGGATCGCTGGGCAGCAGCGAGGTCAGCTGTTGATAACGCTCGAACAGAAAGGCCACGCGCTCGGCATCGTTGCGCAAAGCCTTGCGGCCATAAGACGCGTCCACCACGGTATCGAGTTTCTGGTGCGCCTTGACCAGCGCCGGCGGCATGGTCAGTGGGTCGTACAGATCGGCCAGCGTGGCGCCGGCGAATTGCGCGCGCGCATCGAGCACGGCCTGGGCGGCGGCCTCAATGGCGGCGCGCTGCGCGGGGGTCGGGTCGGGCCAGGGGAAGTTGTTGTAGACGATGGCGGCGGAGTAGCGGTAGTCGCTCTTCAGGCGGCCGCAAGTGGCGCGCGTCCAGGCGTTGTGCATGGTGGAGGTCAACACACCAAAGTGCTCAAGCTTGGCCGCTGGCATGAATCGCACAAGGTTGCTGCACAGCGTCGAGGCAGAGCAAAACCCCAGCGGCACAAATCGGCGCCGCTCCGAGGAGACTTCCGGGATCACCAGGTAGTCGGCAGCGGGGATGATTTCGGTTCCAAAGTGCGCAGGATTCAAAGCGGCCAGTAGCGTCTGCTTGCGCTTGCTGCGCAGCCGAAACGCCTTCACGGCCTCCACGCGTTTCAGCGCCATTGGCAAGCGACGCAACTCAGCGGGTGGGCAGTCGCCCAGCCAGAGCGTCCAGCGCTCAATGTCGTTGATGAACTCTTCGCTGCCGATCCAGCGGTGGAAGTACGCCGCCGCGCCCGGTTCGTCCGCCAGGAAGGCTGCCTTTTCACCCGGCGTGAACAGGTAGTTGCCATCGTCGATGGGCTGGCTGCCAATCCCGATCGCCGGTACATCGCAAATCGGCCGGCTGCGCCGGGGCAGCACCACATCGGGCGCATCCACCAGATACGGATTGATGTTCGCGGCCTTCACCGCATGCGGCTGGCCACGGATGTCGTCGTACTCGTAGATCGTCTTGTCCGCCGCCTCATCCAGGCCGAAGCCGATGATCACGCAGTGCACCGCGGCCACGCCGCGTGCCTCGTTGCGCCACTGAAAGGTGCGGTGCGCAAAGTGGATGTGCAAGCCACGCCCCAGCAGCCAGGCCCACAGCACGCCGACTTGCTCACCCTGGGTGATGCTGTTGGTCGAAACGAAGGCACAGCGCGGCGTGGCCACGCCGCTGCCGGCGCCGGCGCCGCGCAGGTAACGCGCCGCCAGCACGTACCAGGCCGCCACCAGATCAAGCAAGCCCGCGTTTTGCACACCCTCGAAGGCCGCCATCGCATCGGCGCGCTGCCCGTCACTCATGTACTTGGCGCCTACGAACGGCGGATTTCCTAACACATAAGCGCAGCGTTCAGGCGGCAGCACCTGGGCCCAATCCAGCCGCAGTGCATTGCCATGCACGATGTGCGGCGAGGCCTTCAGCGGGATGCGCGCGAAGTAGTGGCCAAACTCCTCGCCCACGCGCAGGTTCATCTGGTGATCGATCAGCCACATCGCCACCTGGGCGATCTGCGCCGGGAACTCTTCGATCTCGATGCCGTGAAACTGGTCCACATCCAGCGCGATCATCTGGTGCACATCGAGCACGCGCTGGCCCTCGCCAGCACCTTCACCATAGGCCGCGCGCAGCACCTCCAGCTCGAGCAGGCGCAGCTCGCGGTAGGTGATGACCAGAAAGTTGCCGCAGCCGCAGGCCGGGTCCAGAAAGCTCAGGCTGCGCAGCTTTTTGTGAAACTCGAACAGGCGGTTCTTGTTCGATTTGACGCGGGCAAACTCGGCCCACAGCGCATCCAGAAACAGCGGCTTGATGAGCTTTTGGATGTTCTCTTCGCTGGTGTAGTGCGCGCCCAGGTTGCGCCTGGCTTGGCCGTCCATGATGCTTTGGAACATGGCGCCAAAGATCGCCGGGCTGATGGCGCTCCAGTCGAGCGCGCAACATTCGAGCAGCAGCTCGCGCATGCGCGAATCGAAATCAGCCAGCGGCAGCATCTCATCAAACAGCTTGCCATTGACGTAGGGAAAGGCGCCCATTTGCTCATCGAGCCGATGGCTGCGCTGCGCCTCGGGCGTGTTGAGCACCTGAAACAGCTGCGCCAATTGCGGCCCCAGATCATTGCCATCGGCGGCCGTGCGCTCATCGATCCAGGCACGAAAGGCCTGCGCCGGCTGAAAGATGCCGGTGTCGTCAGCGAACAGGCAAAACAGCAGCCGCACCAATAACATCTCAAGGGCGTGGCCGGGCGCCTGCCCGGGTGCCGCCCCATGTTGGCCAAAGCCACCGGCCTTGAGCGCATCGTGCAGCGCGCCCATCTTCTCGGCGGCGCGCAGGTTCACCGGGTCTTGCGGCTTGATCTGCTGCGTGCGGTAGCCGGCGACAAAGGCGAAGCGCTTGATGTGGCGCGGCAAGTCGGCCAGCGCGAATTCGATGTCGTCGCCGCTCTCCAGGTCATACAGCCGCAGCCGCGCGAAATCGCTCACCAGCACGTAGCGCGGCAAGTCGCGCTCCTTCAGGCCGGGGAAGTAATTCAGCGCCTGCTCGTGCGCGCGCGCCAGGTCTTTGCCGCGCGATTTGTGCTCGATCAGCAAAGTGCCGGGCCAGAACAGATCGATGAACCCCTGGCCGCCGCCGTGCTTTTTGACAGCGTGCTCGAAGCTGGCCACGCGCGGCTTGCGCACGCCGAAGATGTCGAAGAAATCGATCCAGAAACCTTGCGCCTGGGCGCGCTCGTCGGCAGCGTCGCGCCAGCGCTTCTCAAACGCGGCGGCGCGGCTCTTGATGTCGTTCCAGCTCAGGGGCATGGCAACGCTTACTTGCGGTCGCCGGCTTGTGGCTCGGCATCGGGCACCTTGGCCAGGGCGCGCTCGAATTTGCTGCGCTGGCCACGCCGCGCGCGCTCGGCCAGGTAGTCGTGCGTGGTCAGCGCTGAGAGCTTCTCCGCCAACGCGGTGCTGACCAGTTGATTGACCGAAATGCCCTCACGCACGGCGCATTCCTTGGCGTGCTTGTGAAGCGATTCGGGCAGTCGAATGCTGAGCGTGCTCATGGTCACCGTTCCTTGACAAGTTGCTTGACAAAATCGGCCGGCGTGCAGACTTGGACATTGAAGCTCGCGGCGCCAACAAAGTCGCGCACGTTCCAGGTGACGATGCGCTGGCACTGGCCATTGACCGCCGCCTCCAGCACCAGATCGTCGCGCACATCGGGCAGCTTGGGCCGCCACAGAAAGTGCACGCTTTGGCGAACACCGGCCGCGCACAGATAGTCCAGCACATCACGAACAGCGGCCTTGGTCAGCGGCACCATGGCCGGGCGCAACAGTACGTCTTCGTACTCCAACACCAAGGGGACGGTCACCACGTGGTTGAACTGACCAGTGCCCACGCGCGTGATCAGGTCGAACGACCAGCCCTTGCGCGAGCGCAATCCCGCCACCAGGACGTTGGTGTCGATGACGATGCGTGCGGCCTCAGGCATGGTATTGCCGATAATACCGTCAGCGTAGGGCGCGCTTGCGCCCATGTCCACCTGCGAGACCGCCCATGCCCTCCGCGCGCCTGCCCGCCCTCCACCGCCTCATCGTCGTCGCCGTCCTGGGCTTCGCCTCGGGCCTGCCGCTGGCCCTCACCGGCCAGGCGCTGCAGGCCTGGATGAGTACCGAGGGCCTGAACATCGCCACGATCGGTTTTCTTAGCCTGGTTGGCCTGCCCTACACCTTCAAATTCTTGTGGGCGCCGCTGATGGATCGCTTTGAGCTGCTGCCGGCGCTGGGGCGGCGGCGCGGCTGGCTGGTGGCCACGCAGTTGGCCATGGCCGGGGCGCTGCTGGCTTTGTCCAGCGCCTCGCCCACCGGGGCGCTGCAGTGGTTTGCCTTGCTGGCGGTGGTGGTGGCTTTTGTCTCGGCCTCGCAGGATGTGGTGATCGACGCCTATCGCACCGATTTGCTGCCCGCGGCCGAGCGCGGCCTGGGCGCCTCGCTCAATGTGCTGGGCTACCGCCTGGCGATGATCGTCTCGGGCGGGCTGGCGCTGATCTGGACCGATGCCCAGGCCGGCGCCGGCATGAGCTGGCCCGAGGTCTACCGCCTCATGGCGGGATTGATGGTGGGGGCGGCGGTGTTCTCGGCGTTCGCCTTGCCGCGGTTGGCGCCGGTGGAGGCCTTGCCGGCGACGGGCGCGCCGCCTGAGGTCGGCGTGGCCGCAGACGCGGCGACGGCCGCCTTGCACAAGGCCACGACCGCTGGCCAAAGCTCGGGCCGCAACGACCTGCTCGGTTTCGGCGCCGTCTTGCTCGCTGCCATAACAGGTTATCTGGTCACGCTTCACCTGTTCACGCCGCTGGCCGCTGCGCTGCTCAAACCGCTGCTGGCTGGCACTGCGCTGTCAGCCGCGCTGCAGTCGCGCTGGGTCGATCTGCTGGCGCTGCTGATGGGCATTGCCTTCACCCTGCCGCTGGGCGCCTGGGCGGCGCGGCGGGCGCGCTTCGAGACCCTGCTGGCAGGCCTGCGCGGCTACTTCGGGCAGCCGGGCGCGGCGGCGTTTTTGCTCTTCATCGTGCTCTACAAACTGGGCGACGCCTTTGCTGGCGCGCTGATGACGCCGTTTTTGCTGCAGAGCATGGCCTTTGGCTCGGCCGAGGTGGGTGTGGTCAACAAGCTCATCGGTCTGTGGTTGACGATTGGCGGCGCGCTGCTGGGCGGGCTGCTGATGTTGCGCCTGGGGCTGTGGCGCTCGCTGCTGTGGTTTGGTGTGCTGCAAGCTGCCAGCAACATCGGTTTTTGGTGGCTGGCCACGCAAGGCAAGGGCAGCCTGCCCGGGCTGCTGATCCCGGCCTTTGACTGGGGCCTCGTGGCGCTGAAAGTGGCCACGCCGGTGGACGGCGGCCTGCTGCTGGTGGTGGCGCTGGAGAACCTGTCGGGCGGCATGGGCACGGCGGCCTTCGTGGCCTTTTTGATGAGCCTGACGCAGCGCCGCTTCACCGCCACGCAGTTCGCCCTGCTGTCGGCATTCGCCTCGGTCGGGCGGGTCTGGGTCGGGCCGCTGGCGGGGGTGTTGGCGCAGTCCATTGGCTGGCCGAGCTTCTTCGTTGTCTCCACCGTGCTGGCGTTGCCGGCGCTGGCGCTGCTGTGGGCGATGCGTGCGCAGGTGCAGCGGCTGGAGCTGCTGCCAACGGATCAAGGCAGAAGTGCCGATGCCTGATGTGGCCCCTTGCGCGACGCCGCAACGGCCCCACATCGCCGGCAGAATCGGCCCACCCCAGCCGCACCCGAACCCCACACCAGCCTGACACGATCCGCAACCGACCCTAACGCCCCAACGCCACGACCATGACACCCGCTTTTCGCACCGATGCCCTCGCCGATGTGCCTGTTCCCGCCCTGGCCCATGCCAGCGGCTGCGGCTGCTTGCTGCATGCGCGCCGGCGCATGGGGGGCGCTTTAATCGGCGCCGGCGCCCTGGCCGCGGGCTGGCCGCTGGCCCCGGCCATGGCCCAGCAAGACGCCGAGTGCAAACGCTCGACCTTCACCAAGGCGGTGTCGGCCGATCAGATTGAGCAAACCGCCAACCAGCAGTACCGGCAGATGCTGCAGCAGGCCAGCAGCCAGCGCCAGCTCGGGCCCATCGAGCACCCGCAGGTCAAGCGCTTGCACTACATCGCCAAACGCATCATTCCCTTCACGGCGGCCTGCAATGAACGCGCCCGGCAATGGCAGTGGGATGTCAACCTCATCGGCTCCTCACAGATCAATGCCTTTTGCATGCCCGGCGGCAAGATCGCGTTTTACTTCGGCATCCTGGCCAAGCTGCAGCTCAGCGACGACGAGGTGGCCATGATCATGGGCCATGAGGTGGCGCATGCCCTGCTGGAACACGCCCGCGAACGCATGGGCAAGACCATGGCCACACGCGGCGCCATCGAGATTGGCGCAGCGCTGCTGGGCGTGGGTGGCCTGGGCAAGGCCGCCGCCGACGCCGGTGGGCAGTTGCTGACGCTGCAGTTCAGCCGCAGCGATGAGTCCGAGGCCGATGCCCTGGGCCTGCTGCTCGCCGCCCGCGCCGGTTTTGACCCGCGCGCCGGGGTCTCGCTGTGGCAGAAGATGGGCGCGCAGAGCAAGGGCAAACAGGCCGAGTTCCTGTCCACCCACCCCTCGGGCGACACCCGCATCCAGGAAATCGAAAAGCGCCTGCCGCGGCTGGGGCCGATCTACCAGACCGCGGCCAAGCCGGACCAGCGCTTTGGGCCGCCGGTGGCGAAGGCCACGGCGCCGTCCTGACGGCGCCCTCCAGATTTGCGCCGACCTGACGGCGCCTTCCGGATTTGCGCCGTCTTGACGGCGCCTCACTCCCCTTCATCCCCACCACAGAGGATGCGAACGCGCCGCGCTTGAGATAAAAGACGGGCTTGACTTGCCTGAGGCCGCGATGCCCGCTGTCGATCCCGCGCTGTCTGCCCCACCGTCGCTACGCCCACCGCCTGCCGCCGCCACCCCGGCGCCGCCCGCGCGCGCCCCCGATCCGGCCCCGCCCGACCAGTTCTGTGATCTGGTGATGAATGGCGGCATCACCAGCGGCGTGGTGTTTCCCAAGGCGGTGTCCGAACTCGCCAAACGCTATCGCTTCCACAGCATAGGCGGGGCTTCGGCCGGGGCCATGGCCGCAGCGGTCACGGCGGCTGCCGAATTTGGCCGCCGGCGCAGCCACAGCGATCTCGGTTTTGAGGCGCTGGCGCGCATGTCGGCGAAGTTCGGGCAAGACCTCAGCCGGCGCGTGCCGGGGCGAAAAGCGCCGGGCCGGCACGCGCCGATGACGCGGCTGCGCAGCATGTTCCAGCCGCAGCCGGGCACGCGCCGGCTGTTCAATTTGCTGCTCGCCGGGTTGGGACGAGCACCGCTGGCTGCGGCTGAACGGCTATCTGCACGGCCTGCGCCGCAGCCTGGACCGCATCGGCGCCGCCCTGGCCGGCAACCGCCACGCCACGCCCAGCGCCGACCAGATCACCCAGGCCCTGGTGCGCTCGCCGCTGGGCGGGGCGGCAGGCGCCGGCACCGGTGTGGCCGGTGCCGGTGCAGCGGGCGATGTGGGTGGCGCCGCAGGCCTTGCTCAGGCTGCCCCAGCCGCACCCCCCAGCCCCTACGCCAGCACCCACCCCGCCGAGCCCAGCCTGAGCCCCGCCCAGGGCCGAATCGCTGCAGCAGTTGTTGCTGGCCCTGCAGGCGGCCGAGCGCGCCTTCGGCCAGGCCGACGCCGTGCCCCAGCCCTACCAGCCGCAGCCCGCGCCGCACCTGCGCTCGCGGCCGCCCACCTGAGGGCCCGCGCCTCAGCCGCCCGGCCCACGCCCACAGCACCGCCACGCGCACAGCACCGCCACGCCCACAGCACCGCCACGCCCACAGCACCGCCACGCCACCAAGCGATCACCCCCCATCACCCACTACCCCCGGGAGCGAAAACACCATGGCCGCAGACACCACCAGCAAAAGCCTGCACGGCACCACCGAGTTGACCCTGGTGGCGGCCATCAAGCCCGGCCTGATCCGCGCGCTGGACACGCGCAGCCACGCCAGCCGGCTGAAAAGCGTGATGGGCACCTTGCAGGGTCTGCGCGCCTCATCGCGCGAATTTTCTTTGGTGCGGCCACTCACCGATGCCGTGGAGCGCGTGCAGACCATCCAGACCTTCCGCGTCGCCCTGCTCGGGCCCGACCGGCTGCTGCTGGCGGTGACCTTTGATCGCCCCTGGGAGCCCTACATCCGCTTTGTCTGGCGCGATCTGGGGCCCCTGCTCGACCTGCTGTTTTGCAACTGCGTCGATTACCCGCTGGCCGCCACCTCATCTTTTGCCGACTACGCGCGCTGGATTCGCGCCCAGCAGATCGACACCGATTTTTTCTATGCCGCCAGCGCCGCCACGGTGAGCGACGGTCTCTACCTGCGCCGACTGGAGCGCGCGCAAGTCAACGAGCCGCCGGCCGAGACCACGGCACTGGTCTTCGAGCGCCCACAGGACACGGCCCAGCGCCTGGCCAGCCTGCACCCCGGTGAGGCCCTGGAGCAAGGCCTGACGGCGCTGGGCTTTTTGTTCCGGCTGCGCGACCTGTATGCCGACCGCGGCCGCCTGGCCGATGCCGACACCCTGCCCGGCGGCGCGCTCGACCCCGATGACGACGACGCCGTCCTGCGCCGCGCCGCGCATGCCCTGCTCAGGGAGCTGAAGGAAACGCCGGCGCTGCGTGCCGGCCTGGACCAGGCCGCGCAGCACCCGCGCTTCGCGCCGGCCATCGCCTGGTTCCGCCAGCCGCTCACGCCACAAGCCCCGCCGCCCGAGGCCCCCGCCTACGACCCGGCGGATGTGCAGGGCGGCATCGTCAACGCCTACCGCAATGTGCGCCATGGCAGCCTGCTGCTGATCGGCCTGCACGGCCCGCGCGGCCTGGACGATCTGCTGCAGCGCGTGGCCATCAGCGATGACGCCAGCGCCGCCAGCAGCGCACCCGGCCTGCGCTGCAATCTGGCCTTCACCCTGACCGGCCTGCGCAAGCTGGGGCTGACGGCGACTGAGCAAGAGCGCCTGCCCAAGGAGTTTCGCGAGGGCATGGAGGCCCGCGCCGGGCTGCTGGGCGATGTGCGCGGCAACCACCCGCGGCGCTGGAATTTGCCCCGGCGCTATCAGGCGAAATCAGCGTCCGGCTCGGGCGCTGGCGCCCTGCCGCCTGGCCTGGCCACGGTGCCTTTGAGCACGGTGGATGTGCTGCTGCAGATGCGCTGGGTGGAGGCCACGGCAGGTGGGGGTGGGGGTGGGGGTGGGGGTGCTGCGCCCGACCCAGGCGCGGCCGCCCTGCTGGGGCTGCAGCAGGCGCTGGAGGCGCTGCTGCCCGTGGCGCCGAGGGGTGAGGCGGGGGCTACGGCAGGCGGTGCGGCCGGGGGTGGGGCGATGAACAACGCGCTGGAATTCAGCGTGCTGTCGGTGCAGCCGCTGCAAAGCCGGCTCAACACCCTGGGCCAGCCGGTGGGCCATTTCAATCTGGTCGATGGCATCAGCCAGCCCAGCATGGCGCCCGATGCCGCTGACAGCGCCTGGAAGGACCAGGTGCGCCTGGGCGAGATCCTGCTCGGCTACAGCAACGACCGCGACGACCCCCCGCCGGCCGATGGCAGCTCGGCGCTGCTGGCCAATGGCAGCTTTCTGGTCATACGCAAACTGCGCCAGGACATGCAGGTGCTGGCCGCACTCAAAGCCCGCGGCCAGGCCCAGGGCGTGGCACCCGATCTGCTGATGGCCAAGATGCTGGGCCGCTGGCCCGATGGCCGGCCGCCGTATGGCGGCGGGGCGGGCGGCGCGGCGGGCGGCGCTGCGGGCG
>JAYSSS010000114.1:0-25593 GCA_043720415.1 Ideonella sp. | reverse complement strand
CGTTGTTGGTGTCCTCGATGAAGTCGCCCAGGTGGCTGTCGTCGTCGTCGCCGATTGGCGTCTCCATGGAGATCGGCTCTTTGGCGATCTTCATGATCTTGCGGATCTTGTCCTCGGGGATCTCCATCTTCTCGGCCAGCGTCGGCGCATCGGGCTCGAAGCCGAACTCTTGCAGGTGCTGGCGCGAGATGCGGTTCATCTTGTTGATGGTCTCGATCATGTGCACCGGGATGCGAATGGTGCGTGCCTGATCGGCTATCGAGCGCGTGATGGCCTGGCGAATCCACCAGGTGGCATAGGTCGAGAATTTGTAGCCGCGGCGGTACTCGAACTTGTCCACGGCCTTCATCAGGCCGATATTGCCTTCCTGAATCAGGTCGAGAAACTGCAGCCCTCGGTTGGTGTACTTCTTGGCGATGGAAATCACCAGGCGCAGGTTGGCCTCGATCATTTCCTTCTTGGCATCGCGTGAGGACTTTTCACCCGCATTCATTTTGCGGTTGATGTCTTTCAGATCATCCAGTGGCACGACGGCATGCAACTGCAGATCGATCAGCTTTTGCTGCAGTTCCTGCACCGCCGGCAGATTGCGACCCATGATGGCGCTGTAGGGCTTGGCCGCGGCAATCTCCTTCTCGGCCCAGCGCAGGTTCAGGATGTTGGGCGGGAAGGTCTTGATGAAGTGCTCATGCGACATGCCGCAGCGATCCACCACGATCTTGCGGATCTCGCGCTCAAAGCGGCGCACGTCGTCCACCTGTGAACGCAGTACATGGCACAGGCGCTCGATGGTTTTGACGGTGAAGCGGATGTGCATCAGGTCTTCGGTCAAGACCAGCTGCGCCTTGGAGTAGGCGGTGGAGTGGTAGCCCTCTTTCTCGAAGGCCTTGCGCATGCGCTCGAAATGCGTGCGCACAGCGGCGAACTTGATCAGCGCCTGGGCCTTCAATTCCTCGAGCTTCTTGGTCAGCGCCTTGCTGCCGCCCTGGCCATCGTCATCGTCCTCTTCGTCGAACTCGTCGAAGTCTTCTTCGGCCACATAGTCGTCGGCCTCGTCGGTGGAGACGAAGCCATCGACCGCCTCGGAGATCTGCATGTCGCCCTTCTCGATGCGGTCGGCCATGCTGAGGATTTCGGCAATCGTCTTGGGCGAGGCCGAGATGGCCTGCATCATCGATTGCAGGCCACCCTCGATGCGCTTGGCGATCTCGATCTCGCCCTCGCGGGTGAGCAACTCGACGGAGCCCATTTCGCGCATGTACATGCGCACGGGGTCGGTGGTGCGACCGAATTCCGAATCGACGGTGGACAGTGCGGCCTCGGCGGCCTCTTCCGCCTCTTCTTCTGTGGCCGCGCCGGTGGCGCCACCGGCGATCAGCAGCGTGGCCGCATCGGGGGCTTGCTCGTACACCGCGATGCCCATGTCGTTGAGCATGGAGACGATGGCCTCGAGGATTTCGTTGTCGACCAGCTTTTCGGGCAGGTGGTCGTTGATTTCCTGGTGCGTCAAGAAGCCACGCGTCTTGCCCATCTTGATCAGCGTCTTCAGCTCCAGACGGCGCTTGGCGACCTCTTCTTCGGACAGTGTGGTCTCGTCCAGACCAAACTCGCGCATCAGGGCGCGCTCTTTGGCGCGCGAGACCTTCATGCGCAGCGGCTTGGCCTTGGCCTCGACCACCACCTCGCCAACGGCTTCCACCTCAGCATCGGGTTCCAGATCGGCTTCGATGTCGGCCAGGTCGACGTCGTCGGTCTTCTTGGCGTCCTTGCCCTTGGCCGCCGCCACAGCCTTGGACGGCGCCACAACCTTGGCCGGCGCGACAGGCTTGGCGTTCTTGCCGCCCTTGACGGCCACCGCTTCGAGGCCCTTGCTCGTCGGCTTGACAGCGGTGTTAGGTGTCGCAACCGGCGCGGCTTTGATATGGGCTTTGGCTGCTGGGCCGGCCTTGGCCACAGGCGCATTGGCGAGCTTGCCGGATGTCGAAGCGGCCAAGCCTGGCCCGGTCTTGGCGGCTACAACAGGCACAGGCTTGGCCGCCAGCGCCAGGGCTGCCTTGGCCGCGGGCTTCGAGGCTGACGCGACAGGCTTGGCTGCGGCCGCACTGGGTGCGGCCGCAGCCACTGCCACGGGCGCGCCGGCCTTGGCGGCGGCAGGCGATGACTTGCCCAATGCGGGGCGGGCGGCCGGGGCGGCCTGGGTGGCAGTGGGGGCTGCGGTCTTCTTGGCGGTCATGCGATTCCTAACTCAGTGAACGGTTCGGGCATCGCTTGACAGCATCGACGCCCACACCTTAGGGAGGTCTGCACTCGCGCCGGCTGCCGGGCGCAGCAATGCTCCAGGGTGAGCCCCGGGGGCGAACAGTGTGCATGGGCGAGCGAACTCGCGGTGACGAATCTGCCAGCCAGTTTGGGACGCGCTCTCGGCCGCTTGCTGTGGCGCCCTGATCAAGGCTGGCCGGGTCCCATGGGTACTGCTCGCAGTGGCCGTGGGCAGCATTGCCAACGACCAGCCGTGGATTATATCGGCGCAATCCGTGGTGGGGTCGCGTGGCGGGGTCGAGTTGCGGCCGAGACCGCTGCCGAGCTGCCAGTGAAGCGGGCCCGTCGATAGGCCGACAAGAGGCTGCCAATGGAACGTCCACAGTGCGTCAATAGTGCGTCAATGGGCCGGCTCAAGCACTGAGCACCAGGCTCGGCAAGGATGTCTTCAATTTGGCGCGCAGGGCAAACAAGTCATTGCGCCGCAAGGTGGATTCCTCAGACAAGTCACCGGACTCCAACAGCCACTGCAACTCGTCATCGACGGCGCGCTGCTGCAGCCTGTGCAGGGCGGCGGCCAGGGCGGCGCCTGGATCGTCGTCGTCCATCTCGTGAAAGTGACGCAATCGTGTCAGCAGCGTCGCGACGGCTTGGGCCTCAGGCTCTGCTGCGATGGCATCGAGCAAGGCTGACATGGCCATCGCACCATGCTCGGCAATGTTGCGCTCCAGTGCCGCGAAGTACATGCCATAAGGCATGGGCTGGCTGATCAGCAGCTCGTGCGTTGGCCCATCCAGCGCCAACCACAGCGTGGCATGCCCGGCGATCAACCAGCACGTGCGGTCCAGCAAAGTGGCGGTTTGCGGCGGTGCCCGTCCCGCCGACATGGCGCGCAAGCGGGGCTGTCCGCTGCCGCGTTGCGCGGAGGCGCGGGAGAGGCGGCCCCAATGTTGTTTGAGGGTCTCCAAGGGCATACCGGCGCGTTCGGCCAAGGCGGCCTCGAGCTGTTCGCGCAGCAGGCCGGCGGGCAGCTGGTCCACCATCGGCCGGGCTTGGCTGAGCATGCGCGTGCGGCCCTCGGCGGTGTCCAGCTCACAGCCCTGGGCGGCCTGGTTGATGAGCTGTACCGACAAGGGCACCGCCTGCGTCACCAACTGCTCAAACGCCTGCGCACCGAGCTCACGAACATAAGAGTCCGGGTCGTGCTCAGGCGGCAGGAAGAGAAAACGCACGCTGCGCGTGTCGTTGGCATGGGGCAATGCGGCCTCCAAGGCCCGGCCGGCAGCGCGTCGCCCCGCCGAGTCGCCGTCGAAGCTAAAGACCACTGACTCGGTGAACCGAAACAGCTTGGCCACATGCTCGGCGCTGCAGGCCGTGCCCAGGGTGGCCACGGCATTGGCAAATCCGCTCTGCGCCAAGGCCACGACATCCATATAGCCTTCCACCACCAAGGCATAGCCGCGCGCCCGCAGCGCCTGCCTGGCCTCGAACAAGCCATAGAGCTCCTGCCCCTTGTGGAACAGCGGCGTTTCCGGCGAATTCAGGTATTTGGGCTCACCGCGATCGAGCACCCGGCCACCAAATCCGATGATGTCGCCGCGCACCGATCGAATCGGAAACATGATGCGATCGCGAAAGCGGTCATAGCGCTTTTGCTCGGCCCCGGCCTGGGTCTCGTCCTGCACGATGACCAGGCCGGATTCGACCAGTTGCGGGTCGTCATAACGCGGAAAGACGCCGGCCAGGGAGCGCCAGCCTTCCGGTGCATAGCCCAAGCCAAACTGTTGCGCAATGTCGCCGGTGAGACCGCGCGACTTCAGGTAGTCCACCGCCCGTGGTGTGCCCTTGAGGGCCTGCCGATAGTGCGCGGCGGCATGCGTCAGAACATCGCCGAGCGAGGCCCGCTGCTCGCGCTGCTGTGCCATGAGCGCCAGCTCTTGCGGCGTGCTGCGCTCCTGCGGCAGTTGCAGGCCGGCCTGCTGCGCCAGGTCGCGCACGGCATCCATGAAGGGCAGGCCGTTGTGCTCGGTCAAAAAGCGCAGGGCATTGCCATGGGCACCGCAGCCAAAACAGTGGTAAGACTGGCGCGACGGACTAACGATGAAGCTGGGTGACTTTTCGGCGTGAAATGGACACAGGCCCTTGTGGTTGATGCCGGCCTTGCGCAACTCCACCTGGCGGCCGACGACCTCGACCACATCGATGCGGGACAGCAAATCTTGAATGAAGTCTTGGGGCAGCACGCCAGCAGTCTAGCGAACCACCCTGGCGCCCGCAGACTGCGCTGGCGCCAGCGAGAACAGCCCGCGCCAATCGCGCACCCATTGGGCCACGTCGGATGCGGGCATAGGCGCGGCGATGCCCTCGCCCTGGCCGACGTCGCAGCCCATCTCGATGAGTATGCGCGCCTGCGCCGGGGTCTCCAGACCCTCGGCGACCGCGACGCAGCCAAAGGTACGTGCCAGGCTGATCACGCCTTCGACGATGGCCTTGTCCTGGCTGTCGGTCAGCATGTTCTGCACGAATGAGCGATCAATCTTCAACACCTGCACGGGCAGGCGTTTCAAATAGGTGAGGGTGGAGTAACCGGTGCCGAAATCATCCAGCGCCCAACGCACCCCCAGACGCGCGCAGCGCTCGAGCAAGGCCGAGGTGAAGCCTATGTCGGTGAGTGCCGCGGTTTCCAGCACTTCGAGTTCAAGCCGCGGTCCCAGAGGGCGGGTGTGGCGCGCCAACAGCTCGGCCAGGCGTTGCACAAAATCGGGGTCTTGCAAATGCCGGGCACTGATGTTGACGCTGACCGACAGGTCCAGCCCCTGGGCATGCCAGTTGTCGAGCTGCTGCAAGGCCTGGGCCAGCACGTGGTCGCCGATGCGCGCGGACAAG
This sequence comes from Ideonella sp., assembly GCA_043720415.1. Taxonomy (GTDB): domain Bacteria; phylum Pseudomonadota; class Gammaproteobacteria; order Burkholderiales; family Burkholderiaceae_C; genus Pseudaquabacterium. The sequence goes on along the minus strand of JAYSSS010000114.1, from coordinate 20,448 downwards.
CCGGTGTGCTCAATCAGCGGCAAGAAATGCGCGGGCGCCACGACGCCACGATCAGGATGATTCCAGCGCAACAGGGCTTCAAAACCCAGCACGGTGCCGCGGCGCAGATCGACCTTGGGCTGGTAGTAAAGCATCAACTCGCCTTGGTCCAGCGCCTCTTGCACCCGGCCTATCGCCACCACGCGCTCTTCGGTACGGCGGCGGTGCTCGGGATCAAAGAATTGGTGGCCGTTGCGACCGGCCTGCTTGGCGCCATACATGGCGTGGCCGGCGTGGCGCAGCAGCTTGTCGGCGTCGCTGCCATCGAGGGGATAAATCGTCACACCCACGCTGGCGTTCACTGTCACGGCAGGTGCGCCAGGCGAGACCAAAAAAGGCTGCGAGACAACACGCTGGATGCGCTCGACCGCATGCCTTGCCTCGTCGGTGCTGTTGGCATGCAGCAGCAACGCAAACTCATCGCCACCCAGGCGTGCCGCGACGTCCAGGCGCGCTCTGCCGCGGTCGCGCATTTCGCCGCGCAAGCGAATCGCCAGCTCGGCCAGCAAGCGGTCCCCGGCGGCATGTCCCAATTGCTCGTTGACGGATTTGAAGTCGTCCAGATCGAGGCAACACACGGCCAAGAGGTGGCCATCGGCATCGGCTGACTGCATGGCCTCGATCAACAGCTGGCTCATGTGCGCCCGGTTGGGCAAGCGCGTCAATTCGTCGAAGCGGGCCTGGCGCTCAATCCGCTCGCGCTGCAGGCGTTGCTCGGTGATGTCGTTGACCACCAGCACGTGGTAGCGCAAGGCCCCGTCTGGGCCGTCCACGGTGGACACCGTGAGGTGCAAGGCACAGGGGTCGCCATTTCGCCGTTTATCCACCACCTCGCCGACCCACTGGCCACGCGTGCGCAGATCGGCCCACATGGCCGCATGTTGCACGCGTCCCGGCAAATCTGGGCCGGCATTGGGGCGCAAGAGCTTGGGCACGGTGCCCAGCAATTCGTCGCGTGGCACACCCGTGATGTGGCTGTAGGTGGGGTTGGCATCGAGCACCAGCATTTCTGCATTGGTGATCAACAGGCCTTCGTGCAAGTGCAGGAACAGGTTGGACGAGAGTTGTTGGCGATCCTGTGCGCTGCGCTGTGCGCCGATGTCGGTCAACGCGGCCAGCACCTTGACGGGTGCCCCGTCGGTGCGACGGTCGACGACCATCAAATGCAAGTGAAACCAACTCCAGACATCGCGCACCAGGATGCGCACTTCCTGATGTAGGCCCGAGCCAGCCTCGAAAGCTGCGGGCAGCAAGGCGCCGAGCAGGGGCTTGCGATCCTCAGGGTGTACGCGTGCGACAAATCGGTCCATGGCCGCCATGCGGCTGCCACCCGGATCACCCAGCAGCGAGTTCCACCGCGGCGATGTATAGCTCTGCCCATTGCGAAGGTTCCATTCCGCAACACCGAGGTCGGAGCCATCCAATATCGACATCCAACGTTGTTCGCGCTGCCGGCCCTCGGCCATCATGGTGTGGGTCAGCAACACGGTGGCGGCCATGGCAAACAGGTACACCGTGATCAAGGGCGTGACCCAGCCTTCGCTGCCGACCGGCCAAAATTGTGCCGGTCGTGCAGTGGCCATCAACAGCGCCGCCGTGCACAACGACAGGGTGGCGCCCCCGACGTTGGCGCCGTAGCGCATGGCCAGCCAACACAGCACTACGGGCAGCAACAACAAAAGCGCCAGCGTGCCGCCGCCGTGGGTCGGCCGCAACAGCCACGCCGCCCAGGCCAAGGTGGCGATGAGCACCACGATGGCCAGGTTTCCTGACCAGCGCGTGAGGCCAAAGGCGTGGGTCCAGTCGCGGCGCTTCCAGGTCAGGAAGGGCAAGCCAAAACAAACCAGGCCAAGTGACTCTGAGGCCCACCAGAGCAGCCAGGTACGAGGCAATTCGACGGGGTGGATGCGACCCGCGGCCGCCAGCCATGACGCGCCGTTTGCCGCACTCAGCATGGTGCCGCCGGCCAGGCCAATGCCAAGAAAAAGCAAGAGGTCGCGGTGCGAGTTCAGGTGCCGATCAAAACCAGCGCGCTCCAGCCATTGCGCGGCCACCCAGGGGCCTGCGGTGCTGCCCAACGCAGCCGCCATGGCCAGCCACCACGGCCAGCCCAGCAGCCAAAAGCTCAGGCCAGAACCCGCCAGCAGTGCCGGCAAGCAGCGCGAGCCGTAGCGCAATATGGCCGCCAGGGCCAGGCCTGACACCGGCCAGACCAAAGGCATGTTCGAGGGAAATTGGGGAAATGTCCGAGCCAATTGCCCAAGCAGAACCGCACCCAGCGCCACCAAGACCAGGCGCATGGCCCACTTCCACCCGCTGACATCAGGCGCCGAGGTCGCGTTACTCAGGGTGGGGTTCGGCATGGCGCTATGCGGTGGGGCATGCCTTGAGTGTTTCATGGATCATCTCCAAACGCGGCCACCCACCGATGCCCGCGTGGCGCCTGGGCGCCAAGCACTCGCCTAAAGTTGAAAGTCGGAAATCTTCGCGCCAGCCGCAATGGCGGCTCGCAACCACCTGGGCTGCAGGCCTCGACCGGTCCAGGTATCGCCTGTTTTCTTATTGCGGTATTTGGGTGCGACTTTGGACCCCTTGGTCGACGAAGTGCGTCCCTTGGCGCTGGTGCTTGGCGCACGTTCGGCAATATCGGCAGCGGTCAATTCATGTGCCGACATCAAACCACGAATCGTTGAAATGGCCCCCGCGCGTTCGTCGCGTCGGGTGTCGGCAATTTTCTTGTCAATTTCGGCGCGCTGCGCCAGCAATGTTTGAATCGTATCCATTGGAAATCCCAAAATTAACCAGAAGAGCTTGAATTCTAAGTATCAAACGGCGCATTGCATCGCTGCCGACGGGGATTTCAAGATATTTCTTTTGAGCGGCCTGCTCCAGGATTGTGATATCAGTTCGTTGGCGGTACGTAGCCGGCGGGTTGGTCCGCGCCTTCATTGAATAGGAACTTTTCCATTTGCCGCGCCAGGTATTGCCGTGCCCTGAGGTCAGCCAAATTCAGACGATTCTCATTGACCAACATGGTTTGGTGCTTCAACCAAAGCTGCCAGGCCTCTTTGCTGATGCTGTTGTAGATGCGCTTGCCGAGCTCGCCGGGGTAGGGCAAGGCGGTTAGGCCATCGCCCTCCTTCTTGAGGTGCGCGCACTGCACGGTTCTTGCCATTTCTGTTCTCCAATTGAACGGGTTTGAATTTCAGCTGAGTTTCTTGACCAGGACCTGCGACCGCCGGTCCCAGTTGTACTTGCGTTTCCTGGCCTCGGGCAGCCATTCCGGATCGGCCAAGACAAAGCCACGCTTGATAAACCAATGCATGGTGCGGGTGGTGAGCACGAAGATGCTGTCCATACCCAAACCCCGAGCGCGCTGCTCGATTCGCTTGAGCATGCGTTCGCCATCGCCTTGGCCCTGTACCGCGGGTGATACCGTGAGCGCCGCCATCTCGCCTGTTCGTTTTTCAGGATAGGGGTATAGCGCCGCGCAGCCAAAAATCACGCCGTCGTGTTCAATCACGGTGTAGTTGGAAATGTCGCGCTCAATCTCATTGCGCTCGCGCCGCACCAGGGTGCCATCGCGCTCGAAGGGCTCGATCAATTGCAATATGCCGCCGACATCGTCGGCCGTGGCCTCGTGCAGGGATTCCAGTTTCTCGTCGACCACCATGGTGCCGATGCCGTCGTGGATGAACACCTCCTGCAGGATGGCGCCATCCACGGCCAAGGGCAGGATGTGCGAACGCAACACGCCGGCCTCGCAGGCGCGAACGCAGTGCTGCAAATAAAACGCCAGGTCGCTGGGTTGATCGGGGGCGGGCAGGGTGGCCAGCAGGCGCTTGGCGTCAGCCAATGCCAGCTCGGTGTTGATGGGGCTGCTCGGGTCGGTGTGATCCTCACGGATGCCCGGGATCTCGGTCATGAACAGCAGCTTGTCGGCCTGAAGAGCGATGGCGGTGGCGGTGGCCACTTCCTCCATCGTCAGGTTGAAGGCCTCGCCGGTGGGTGAAAAGCCGAAGGGGCTGAGCAAGACCAGCGCGCCGATGTCGATGGCGCCGCGAATTGATTTGGCATCGACCCGGCGCACCACGCCGCTGTGCATGAAGTCCACGCCATCGACGATGCCCACGGGCTGCGCCACCAAGAAGTTACCCGATACGACGCGCACCGTGGCGTTGGCCATGGGCGTATTGGGCAGAGCCTGCGAGAAGGCGGCTTCGATCTCGAAGCGCAACTGCCCGGCGGCCTCCTGGGCGCAGTCGAGCGCCACGGCATCGGTGATGCGCTTGCCGTGGCTGAAACGCGAGGCATGGCCCTTGGCTGCGAGTTGCTCGTTGACCTGCGGCCTGAAGCCGTGCACCAGCACCAGCTTGATGCCCACCGCATGCAAGATGGCCAGATCCTGCACAAAGTTGTTCAGCTTTCCGGCGGCGACCAACTCACCGGCCATGGCCACCACAAAGGTCGCTCCGCGGTAGGCGTGGATATAGGGAGCAACCGCGCGAAACCACGGCACAAAGGTGTGGGGGAAAACCAGGCTCATGGCGGATGAATTGTGCAGCAGGGTGTTCAGGCCAGACCGCTGCGCAGCGCCCGCAACATGCCCTCGGGTTGCTCTTGCATCAGGCAGTGCCCACTGGGCAAAAGCTGCACGGTGGCGTTCAAAAGCGTGGCCAAGGCGCCGGCCGATTTCGGCGGCGTCATCTGATCATGCTCACCCAGGATGAAGGTCGTGGGGCATTGCACGGCAGCGGCCGCCGCAGCGCCGTTGGCGTATCGATCGCACAGCTCGAAGTCGTGCTGGAACAGGTTCAAACCTGTCTGGCCGCGCAACACGCGGCGCATCAGCGCCCGGTTGCCGCCGTGCAGCCAACTGCCCGGACCAGGAAACGAAGGTTTGCTGGCGCTGCTGGACAGCGAAAAGGCATTGACCATGTCGATGGCCCGCAGCGGCGTGTCGCGTGCCGTGGCCAGCAGGGCGGGCGACACCTTCATGGGGTAGGCCGTGCCCGCCAACACCAGGCGGCGGATGCGCTGCGGCGCACGGGCTGCGGCCTCCAGCGCGATCAAGGAGCCCATGCTGTGGCCCACCAGGGCCACAGGCCCGACCGCCAGGCTATCGAGCAAAGCAAGCGTCCAGTCGGCCAGGGCCTGGATGCTGGCCAAAGGCGCGCCAGTGCTGCGGCCGTGGCCGGGCTGATCGATGGCCAGCACGCTGTGGCCGTGGTGGGCGCACCAGCGCGCCAGCAGGGTCCAGACGCTGTGGTCGTACAAGGCGCCGTGAATGAACACGACGCAGGGCAGCGTGGCATCAAAGGGCTTGCCACCGGTGTAGACGTAGGCGCGCTGGCCCTGGACATAGATTTCCACTTCAGGCTCCCCTGGGGCCAGGCACGGCGGCTTGGGGCGTGCTGCCGGCGCGCTCGGCGGCCTTGAGCCCGCGCTTGAGGTCATCGATCAAATCGTCGGCGTCCTCCAGGCCAATCGACAGGCGAATCGTCCCCGGGCCTATGCCCGCGCGCGCCAGCGCGGCGTCGTCCATGCGGAAGTGCGTGGTCGATGCCGGGTGGATGACGAGTGAGCGCACATCGCCCACATTGGCCAGGTGCGAAAAGATCCTCAAGGCCTCGATGAAGGCCTTGCCTTGCTCGCGCGTGCCCTTCAGATCGAAGCTGAACACCGAGCCGCAACCGCGTGGCAACAGGCGCTTTGCCAGGGCGTGATCGGGGTGGCTGGTGAGCTCGGGGTAGCCGACGCGCTGCACCATGGCCTGCTCGGACAGGAACTGCACCACCTGGCGCGTGTTGGCCACATGCCGCTGCATGCGCAAGGGCAGGGTTTCGATGCCCTGCAACACCAGCCACGCGGTGTGCGGGCTCATGCAGGCGCCGAAGTCGCGCAGGCCCTCGCGCCGGGCGCGCAGCAAGAAAGCACCCACCGTGCTTTCCTCGCTGAAGACCATGCCATGGAAGCCGTCGTAGGGCGCGGCCAGCTCGGCAAAGCGCCCGCTGCTGGCGTGCGCGGCCTGCCAATCGAAAGCACCGCTGTCCACCAACACGCCGCCGACCACAGTGCCGTGACCGGAAAGGAACTTCGTGGCCGAATGAAACAGCAGATCGGCGCCATGCTCGAAAGGCCGCAGCAGCCAGGGCGTGGTGAAGGTCGAATCCACCAGCAGCGGCAGGCCGGCGGCGTGGGCGATGTCGCTCACCGCGGCGATGTCGAGCACATCCAGGCCCGGGTTGCCCAGGGTCTCGCCGAAGAGCAGGCGCGTCTCTGGGCGAATGGCGGCGCGCCAGGCGTCGTGGTCGCCAGGGGCGACAAAGCTGGTGTCGATGCCAAAGCGGCGCAGGGTGTAGTCCAGCAGGTTGTGTGAGCCGCCATACAACGCGCTGCTGGCCACGATATGGTGGCCGGCGCCGGCCAAGGTGGCCACCGCCAGGTGCAGCGCCGCTTGACCACTGGCCGTGGCGATGGCGCCAACGCCGCCTTCGAGAGCCGCGACACGCTCTTCCAGCACCGCATTGGTGGGGTTGCTGATGCGGCTGTAGACGTGGCCCGAGCGCTCCATATTGAACAGCGCCGCAGCGTGCTCGCTGCTCTCGAAAACAAACGATGTGCTCAGGTGGATGGGCACCGCACGTGCACCCGTGGTCGGGTCGGGCGAGGCACCAGCATGCACGGCCAGGGTGTCGAAGGCGGGGTCGCTGTGTCCGGGCATGGCGTTTGAATTGGGGCGGGTCTGAGGGCCAAATACAAATCTTGGGGCCGCGGATTGTGTGCTATGTTTTTGACACCTTTTCAGCGGAGCCGCAGCATGAAAGTCAGTGACATTCTTCGGGTCAAAGGCGGCACCTTGTTCACCATGTCGCCCGAGCAATCCTTGGCCGATGCCGTCAACATCATGGCCGAGCGCGACATCGGCTCGCTGGTCATCATGTCGCACGGTGAACTGGTGGGCATGCTCACCTTTCGCGAGGTCATCGCCGGACTGGTCGGCAATGCCGGCACGGTGGCCGGCCTGAGCGTGCGCGGTGCCATGGACGACGCGCCGCTGACCTGCACGCCCGAGACCGAGATCGACGAGGTGCGACGCATGATGCTGGGCCGCCATGCGCGCTACATGCCGGTGCTCGATGGCAGCACGCTGATGGGGGTGGTGTCCTTCTACGACGTTGCCAAGGCCGTGGTCGATGGCCAGGATTTCGAGAACCGCATGCTCAAGGCCTACATCCGCGACTGGCCGGTGGAAGAAGAAGGGGCCCAGGCGCCCAAAGCCTGAAAAGGCTTGGTTGCCCGACACGCCTGAACAGGCTTGGTTGCCCGACACGCCTGAACAGGCTGAGTGGCCTGATCACCGTTCTGACATCGACCGCAGCGCCGGCTGCCACAATCCCGGGCCCGCGGCCGCATCGGCTTGCGGGCCCTCGTTTTTTCAACGGCCCCGCGCCCTTTGCACCATGTCCGGCAGCACCTTTGGCGAGTTGTTTCGCGTCACCAATTTCGGCGAAAGCCATGGCCCTGCCATAGGCTGCGTGATCGATGGCTGCCCACCGGGCCTGCCGCTCAGCGAGGCCGATATTCAGCCCGATCTGGACCGCCGCCGCCCGGGCACCAGCCGGCACGTCACCCAGCGCGATGAGGCCGACGCGGTGGAAATCCTGTCCGGCGTGTTCGAGGGCCGCACCGCGGGCACGCCGATCTGCCTGCTGATCCGCAATACCGATCAGCGCAGCAAGGACTACGGCAACATCCTGGACACCTTTCGCCCGGGCCATGCCGATTACACCTATTGGCGCAAATACGGCTTGCGCGACCCGCGTGGCGGCGGCCGTTCATCGGCGCGCCTGACAGCACCCATGGTGGCCGCCGGAGCCGTGGCCAAGAAGTGGCTGGCGCAGTGGCATGGCACCAAGTTCGTGGGCTGGATGAGCCAACTCGACGACATTGCCATCGCCTGCGAGGACGAATCGCAGATCGCCTGCAATGCCTTCTTTGCGCCTAACGCCTCTATCGTGCCGCAGCTCGAAGCGCGCATGGACGCGCTGCGCAAGGCCGGCGACTCCTGCGGCGCACGCATCGAGGTGCGGGCGCGCCACATGCCGGTTGGCCTGGGCGAGCCGCTCTACGACAAGCTCGACGCCGACATCGCCTACGCCATGATGGGCATCAATGCCGTCAAGGGCGTGGAGATCGGTGACGGCTTTGGCGTGGTGGCGCAGCGCGGCACGGTGCATGGCGACGAGCTCTCGGCGCAAGGCTTTCGCAGCAACCATGGCGGCGGCGTGCTCGGCGGTATTTCCACCGGCCAGGACCTGGTGGTGTCCATCGCCATCAAGCCCACCAGCTCGATCCGCAGCCCCAAGGCCTCGATCGACCGCGATGGCGCACCGACCGTGGTGGAAACCTTTGGCCGCCACGACCCCTGCGTGGGCATACGCGCCACGCCCATCGCCGAGGCCATGCTGGCCCTGGTGGTGATGGACCATGCGCTGCGCCATCGGGCGCAAAACGGCGATGTCGTGCTGGCGCTGCCGCCCATCGCTGGCGCCGCCCCCCACTGCGTTTGAGTTGCGGACCGCGACCGGCTGAGTCGCGTGCCGCGATTCAGGCCGCTTTTTAGGCCGCTTGCCGTGCCGGTTGCGCCGCACTGTGCAGCAGCCAGCGGGCGATATCTTGCAGCGGCAACACCTCTTCGGCGCCGCCCAGACGAATGGCCTCCTTGGGCATGCCAAAGACCACGCAGCTGGCCTCGTCCTGCGCTGCGGTGATGGCGCCGGCGTCGTGCATGTCGCGCAGACCGCGCGCACCGTCGTCACCCATGCCGGTCATGATCACGCCGATGGCGTTGCGTCCGGCGCATTGCGCCACCGACTTGAACAACACATCCACCGAGGGCCGGTGGTGGTTGATCAGTGGGCCGTCGGTGACATCGACCACGTACTGCGCGCCGCTGCGCTTCATGCGCATGTGGCGCCCGCCGGGGGCGATCATCACCCGCCCGGAGATCACGCGGTCGCCGTGCCTGGCCTCGGCCACCTCCAGCGCGCACATGCTGTTCAGGCGCGACGCAAGGGCGGCGGTGAACTTTTCGGGCATGTGCTGCACGATCACAATACCTGGCAGGGTACGCGGCAATTGCGTCAACACATGCTCCAGCGACTGCACACCGCCGGTGGACAGGCCCAGGGCGATCACCCGGTCTGTCGTCTCGGCCATGGCCGTGGGCGCGGTCAGCACCGTGGGCGCGGCCAAGGGACGGCGATGCACGGCGCGCAGGTTGGCGCGGGCCGCGGCCTTGACGGCATCGACCAGGCCATTGCTGCGGTCTTCCAGGAAGTTTTTCAAGCCCAGCTTGGGCTTGGTGACAAAGCCCACCGCGCCGGCCGACAGCGCCTGCAGCGTGGTCTCGCAACCGGCCTCGGTGAGGGTCGAGCACATCACCACGGGCAGCGGGTGTTCGGCCATGAGTTTTTTCAGAAAACTGATGCCGTCCATGCGTGGCATTTCCACATCCAGCACCAACACATCGGGCGGGTTGCTGCGCAGTTTGGGCCAGGCGAACAGCGGGTCGGCGGCGGTGGCGATGACTTCGATGCCGCCCGCGGTGAGCAATTCGGCCAGGTGTTTGCGCACCACGGCAGAGTCGTCCACGATCATGGCTTTGATGGCACTCATGGCAGTGACTCCTAAATTCGATCCGAGCGTTTGACCTGCACTTCGCCCGCCGTGCAATCCAGCACCACGGTGCGCGGCACGTTGTCGCCGACATCCACGCCATCCAGGCTGAAGCCGTACTTGTCGATCAGGCTCCAGCCCTGCTCGATGTTGCGCTCACCGATGTTGAGCTTGACCTTGGCGCCCGTGGGCATGGTGTCGGCGCCACCGTAGAGGTGGGCGGTGTACTCATGGGCTTGGGTGCCCATTTGCATCAAGGCCTTGACCATCAACTCCACGGCCTCGTCGCCGAAGCGGCCCTCCAGGGCCATGGCGGGCTCGCGCTTGCGCGAGGGCAGCAGAAAGTGACACATGCCGCCAAAGCGCTTTTGCGGATGCCACAGGGTGATGGCCACGCAACTGCCAAGCAAGGTGCGCATCGAGGCCGCTGTGCGGCCAAAGTGCAACTGCCCGGGCATCAGCACCAGGTGCGCGCCGGGCGCGGCCTCGACCATGGAGCTTGGCCGCGCGGGCCGCGCAGCCGGTGCAGCCGCAGCCACTTTGCGGTACACAAACTCCGTGGGCTTGGCCGCCGCGGGCCGCGCCGTGGCCGCGCCCGCTGTGCCCAGCGTTGGCCGTGGCATGAAGGGGTTAGCAGCGCTCATACACGGCGGGCTTGACGGTGCGCAGACCGAGATCGTTGTTGCCCAAGGATTCGGCATGGCCCAGAAACAGCCGGGCAGCGGGTTTGAGTTTGGCCATCACCCGGCGCACGATGGCGATCTTCGAGGGCGCATCAAAGTAGATCAGCACATTGCGCAGGAAGATGACATCGAACAGACCGATCTCAGGAAGGGTTTCGGTCAGGTTGGCCTGGTCGAAGCGCACGTTGTGGCGCAGCTCCTTGGCCATCAACACCTGGCCCTGGTACTCGCCTTGGCCCTTGAGGCAATACTTCTTCACCAGGGCCTGTGGCGTGTCGCGGATGCGGTCAACGGTGAACAGGCCGCGGCGCGCCGACTCCACCATGGCGCTGGACAAGTCGGTGCCCATCACCTCCCAGCCGTGCGCGCCGATGTGTTCGGCCAGCACCATGGCGATGCTGTAGGCCTCCTCGCCGGATGAGCTGGCGCCGCTCCAGACCCGAAATGTTTGTCCCTGGCGCGTGTGCGCGGCCATTTCGGCAAGTATTTCGAAGTGCTCGGGTTCGCGAAAGAAGTAGGTCTCGTTGGTGGTCAGCTTGTCGATCACCTTGCGCGTCTCGGCGGCGTCGCGGCCCGCCACCACGTGGTCGACATAGCGGTTCAGATCGGTGATGCCGGCCTCCATGGCCAGTTTTTGCAGGCGGCCCACGACCAGCGGACGCTTGGCATCGGACAAACGGATTCCCGACACCCGATGGAACATGTCGGTGACGGCACTGAACGCCTGTGGCGTGAGGGACATGGTGGGCCTTCTGGGCTAATGCGCAACGTGAGCAGCAACCAGCTGCGACAGATCTTCCTGGGCCAGTACCCGGTCCAGGTTGAGCACCGCCAGCACCTGCGAATCCAGTCTGGCCATGCCGGCGATGAAGGCCGGGTCGATGGGCGTGCCAAAGGCCGGGGCGGCCTCCAGCGCAGGCACCTCGAACACCTCGTAGACGGCATCCACCATAACGCCCAAAGTGTGCGTGGACTCGTCGTCGTCGATGTCAACAATGACCACGCAACTGCGCCGGCCCACGGCCGAGCCCGCCACCGCCAGGCGCTGGCTGAGGTCGATGACAGGCACCACGGCGCCGCGCAGGTTCATGACGCCGCGCACAAAGCTGGGCATCAGGGGCACGGCGGTCATCATCTCCACCTGCAGGATTTCGCGCACGCTGTCTATGCCCACGGCATAGCTCTCGCTACCCAGGGCAAAGCGCAGGTACTGCTGTGGGGGTTCGTCGTTTGGCGTGGCCCCTGAGCGTGGGGACGACTGGGCACTGGCATGCATGGCGGGCCCCGATCAGAAGCGGGTGAACTGTGACTCGTCGACATCACCGGCCGCAACCGTGCTGCGCGCCGATGTCGGAGAGCGTGGCGCAGCAGTCACGGCACGCGGCGCCGCGGCCGCGACCCGTGCTGCCGGTCGGCGCGCCGCCTGGGCGCTGGCCACGGGCCGCGCGCTGGCCAGGGCCTGAGCGCGACGCGGTCGCTGTGTTGCCGAGGCGCTGGGCGCGCTGCCGTACGGCACGCTGGCATTGCCGCCGCCTTGGGCGTCGTCGCCCACGCGGAAAAAGCCCATCAACTCCTGCAGTTGTGCGGCCTGGGCCGACAACTCTTCGGCGGTGGCCGAAAGCTGCTCAGACGCACAGGCGTTTTGCTGGGTGGTGACGTTGACATGCTCCATCGCCGAGTTGATCTGCCCGACCGACTCGCTCTGCTCGCCCGAGGCCGCGGCGATCTCCTGCACCAGCTCGCTGGTCTTGTGGATGGAGGGCAGCATCTGCGACAGCAGGGCACCGGCTTTCTCGGCCATTTGGACCGATGAGCCCGCCAGGTTGCCGATCTCCTGCGCCGCCACCTGGCTGCGCTCGGCGAGTTTGCGTACCTCGGCGGCCACCACGGCAAAGCCTTTGCCGTGCTCACCGGCGCGCGCCGCTTCAATCGCGGCGTTCAGGGCCAACAGATTGGTTTGGTAGGCAATGTCATCGATGATGGAAATCTTCTTGGCGATGGATTTCATCGCCTCGACGGTGTGCACCACCGCGGCCGAGCCCTCGGCGGCCGCTTTGGCGGCCTTGGCGGCAATGCCATCGGTGACGCTGGCGTTGTCGGAGTTCTGTTTCACCGACGACGCCATCTCCTGCAGCGAGGCCGTGGTCTGCTCGACGCTGGCGGCCTGCTCGGAGGCCGATTGCGACAGCGACTGCGAGGTCGAAGACACCTGGCCCGCGGCCGAGGTGAGCGCGCTCGAGGCCGCCGTCACCTGCGAAATGGTGTTGCGCAGCTGCCCCGTCATGCGGTTGAAGTCGGTCTGCAACTGGGCGAAGACACCATCGAACTGGCCCTCCAGATCGCGCGTCAGGTCGCCCTGCGCCAGGCGATCAACGGTGTTGCCAATGCCCTGCAGATTGCCCTGCACGCTGGCGATCAAGGCGTTCATGGCGGTGGCCAGCGCCTTGAAGAAGCCGGCCTGGCCGTCCAGGTTGAGGCGGCCTTCAAAATCACCCGCGGTGGCCGCCTTGACCAGGGCCGAGATGTCTTCCTCGCAGCGCACCTCGCTGCTGCGGTCCAGCCACTCCACGACCGTGCCGGTGCGCTCACCTTGGATGTTTTTAATGGGTGTGGCGGTGAAGCGCAAGGTGCGCCCGGCGAGCTGGCGCTGTTCGCTGTGTGAGCCCTCCGGCCACGACAGCAGGGGCTTTGTGAAGCTGCCGCATTTCTCGAAATTCTCGAAGGCCTGGCCCAGAAGTTTGTCGCGCTGAGCGCTAAAGCCCGGCATCAGTTTGCGCAGCTCGGCCTCCATGCCGGCCAACAGCGCCAGCAGCGCAGCATTGGCATAGCGCACGGTGCCCGCTTGGTTGGTGATCATCACCGCGCTGGGCACGCCGTCCAGGGCCATACGGATGCGCAGGTTTTCATAGGCCGCGACATCGGCATCGCGCAGCAGCCCACGCACCTGCTCAATCGTCTGGTTGATGTAGACCTTCTTGCCCGGCAGCTCAGCCAGCGGGGCGTCGTAGTTGCGCTGGCCAAATTCGGCCACCACGTCCAGGCACTGGCGGGTCTCGGTCAATTGCGCGCCCACCATCGCGTTCACGCCCTCGGCCACGGCGCGGTACTCGCCGTCGAAGTGGCTGGCGTCGATCAAGGCGTCGATCTCGCCGCGCTGATGTTCCTCGGCCATGACCCGCATGTCCTGAATCAGGCGCTGCAGGGTGGCCCGCACCTGCTCCACCGACTGGCCCATGTTGGCCAACTCGTCGCGCCCGGCAGCCCGGGCAGAGACCGACAGGTCACCGCGTGCCAGGGCGTCGGCTGCGGTCATCACCGTGGCCACCGAGCGCCTGGTGCTGCGCACGATGGCGTGGACAAGCAGCAGCATCACGCCCATGCCGGCGGCCAGCACGGCGGCCAGCACGGCAGCCGTCTTTTGCGTCTGCTGGCCACGCTCGTCGAGCATGTCGTTCAAGGCTTTGAAGGAGACACCGATCAGCGCGAACTGTTTGTCGATGATCTGCGTGGTCTCGGCCAGGTATTGCGTCGAGGAATAGTTCAGCGTTTGCGGCTTGAGCAAGCTGTCTTCGATCAGCACGACACCTGCTTGCGCCGCCGCGGTGGCCTCGGCAAAGCTCGCCTCCAGCGCCCGCTTCAGTGGCGCATCGGCGGCTGTGGCCTTTTGCACCGTCTCCTGCACTTTCTTCAAGTTACTGCGGATGCCAGCCACGATGCCGGCCAGCTCGCTGCGCTGGGCCTGGTTGATCTCGGCCATGGCCAGGATCGGCGTGCCGCGGGCGCGCGCCTGGCCCAGGCTTTCAGCCAGTTTGGGCAGGTGCTCAAGTGCCGCAAAGATCAGGTAGAAGGTGGCCGCTTCGGGGTCCAGCGCCAGGGTCGAGGCGTCGATCACCTGGCCCAGCAACTCGATCTGCGCCGCCACCAGGGCGGTGTGCTGGGCATAGCTCTGCGGCACGTCGATGCCGCCCGTGGCCACAGCGCTGCCCAAGGCCTTCCAGTCCTTCTCAATCTGCGCCACGGGCGCGCCCAGGCCATCGGCTTGCATCGCCGCGGCCAGGGTCTTGGTGGTGTCCAAGGCCTTGGCCAGAGTCTTGTCGATCTCGGCTTGCTTGGCATCGCGTTGCGCCTTGATCTCGGTATTGCCGACGAGCAGGCTGGACGACAGGCCGCGGTGCTGCTGCGTGAGTTGAATGAGTTTGAGCAACTGTGCGGCGGGCACCAGGCCGGACTGCTCGTTGCGCGCGACTTCTGCCGTGGCCAGCCGGTCGCGGATGAGCATGGCGCTGGGCACCGCCGCCAGCAGTGCTGCGGCCGCGGCGATGAGTGCAAACTTTTGCCACAACTTCAGGCGGATGAGGACATCAAAGCTCATGGGGGTGCTCCGGGCAATGCGGTTGTTCTGGAAGGCTGGGGTTCAAAGTCGCAGGCCAGTGCCCGTGCGCTGCGCGGGCCGGCGTGCGGGGATGGCCGAGGCGGCCGCTCTGCTTGGCTTGGCTGGCGCAGGCCGTGCACCGTGGCCATCGGCCCCCAGGCGGAAGAAGGCCATCAGTTCCTGCAACTGCGCGGCCTGCGCCGAGAGCTGCTCGGCGGTGGCCGCGAGCTGCTCGCTGGCACTGGCGTTTTGCTGCGTGCCGAGGTTGACATGCTCCATGGCAGCGTTGATCTGGCCGACCGATTCGGTTTGCTCGCCCGAGGCCGCGGCGATCTCCTGCACCAGCTCGCTGGTCTTGTGGATCGAGGGCACCATTTGCGACAGCAGGGCGCCGGCCTTCTCGGCCATCTGCACCGATGAGCCGGCCAGGTTGCCAATCTCCTGCGCCGCCACCTGGCTGCGCTCGGCGAGTTTGCGCACCTCGGCGGCGACCACGGCAAAGCCCTTGCCATGCTCACCGGCACGCGCGGCTTCAATGGCGGCGTTCAGTGCCAGCAGATTGGTTTGGTAGGCAATGTCATCAATGATGGAAATCTTGGTGGCGATGGATTTCATCGCCACCACCGTGCTGGCCACCGCTTCGGCGCCAATCCCGGCTTCTTTGGCGGCCTTGGCCGCCATGCCATCGGTGACGCCGGCGTTGTCGGAGTTTTGCTTCACCGACGAGGCCATGTCCTGCAGTGACGCTGCGGTCTGCTCAACACTGGCGGCCTGCTCCGAGGCCGATTGCGACAGCGACTGCGAGGTCTGCGACACCTGATCTGCGGCGGCCGACAAATTGGCCGCGGCGGCGTTGACATCGCGCAGCGTCGATGACAAGGTGTCGAGCAGGCCGTTGAGGTTCTGGCCCATGGCGCGGTAGAAGTCGTCCTTGCCTTCCAAATCGATGCGGCCACTGAGGTCGCCGTTGACGGCGCCTTGCGTGACGGCCGTGACCTCGTCCTCGGCGAGAAGTTGGTCGTGGCGGTCAATCCACTGGCCCACGGTGCCGCGCGGCTCGCCTTGCTCATCGACGATGGGCGACGTGCTCAGCTCATAGCTGCGCCCGCCCAGCACCGCGCGGCTGTGGGTGCACTCGCGCAGGGCCTTGAGTTGGCTCACTGTGCCCTCGGCGTCGGCGTGCAGCAGGCCGACCGATCGGCCGACGACCTGATCGGGATCAAAGCCCGGCTGCTCACGTCGAAAGGCCGCTGCGTCGCGGTGCACGATGGTCTTGAGCGCGCGGTTGATGAACAGCACCGTGCCATCGGCGGCGGCGATGCGCACCGGGATGGCCGTGGCATCAAGGGCTTCACGCACCCGCAGGGCGGTCTCCAAAGCCTGTTGCAGCTCGGCATTGCGCGCGGCGTCGCGTTCCTCGGCGGCCAAGGCATCGGTCTGGGCCTTGGCCTCCATGGCCATCAAGGTGTCGGTCGCCGTCTCATGGGCGTGCTGGCATGCGGCCAGCTGCGCGGCCTGCTCGCTGGCGTCCTGCTGGGCCTGACTGAGCTGGGTCTGCGCCGCGCTCAATGCAGCCGCTTGCGCCACAGACGCGCGGTGCTGGCGATGCGCCGTGAAGCGGTCCCAGGCCAGGGTGCCCAGGCCGCCCAATGCGGCCCCGCCAGCGATCCAGGGCTGGTGCCACCAGGCGGCAGCGACGCCGCCTGCCAGGGCGCTGCCACAGGCCGCCAGCAGCACGGCGCTGCGCAGGGCCGGCTGGGCCTGTGGCTCGATGGCATCGGGGCTGGCGAGATGGGTTGGGGTCACGTGTGAATCCTTCAATGTGCGACGAGGCTGCGCGCGGCGGCAGGGCTGGGGTCAGCGCGGCGGTGGACGACGCTGCCCACCAGGGCCGAGACATCCAGCACCAGCGCCACTTCGCCGCTGCCCAAAATCGTGGAGCCAGCGATGCCGCGCAATTGCGCGAACACCTTGGCCAGGGGTTTGATCACGGTCTGGTGCTGGCCATGCAGGCGGTCCACCAGCAGGCCGACCTTGCTGCGCTCGGTGCGCACGATCAACATGCTTTGCCGTGGCGGGCGCTCGCCGCTCAGG
This sequence comes from Ideonella sp., assembly GCA_043720415.1. Classification (GTDB taxonomy): domain Bacteria; phylum Pseudomonadota; class Gammaproteobacteria; order Burkholderiales; family Burkholderiaceae_C; genus Pseudaquabacterium. The sequence continues at coordinate 3,579 of JAYSSS010000114.1, read as the reverse complement.
TGAAAGCAGCGGCGCAAGTCCATGAAGGGCAAGACCTCGCCGCGCAAATCAAAGTAGCCGTTGCCATGCACCGGATCGGCATTGCAGGCCGCGGGGTTTTCGATGCACTCGACCACCGATTCCAGCGGCACCACGCAGTGGATGCCGCTGACATTGGTGAGAAAGCCATCGATGATGGCCAGGGTGAGCGGCAGCCGAATCTGGATGGTGGTGCCCTGGCCTTCGGTGCTGGCGATGCTCATCTGCCCGCGCAGGGCTTCGATGTTGCGCCGCACGACATCCATGCCGACGCCGCGGCCCGAGATGTCGGTCACCTGCTCGGCGGTGGAAAAACCCGGCGCCAGGATGAGCTCATTGACCTCGGCGTCGCTGAGCTGGGCCTCGGCCGAGACCAGGCCGCGCTCGATGGCCTTGCTCAGGATGCGCGCGCGGTTCAGGCCGCGGCCATCGTCGCTGACCTCGATGACGATCAGGCCGGACTCCTGATAGGCGTTCAGTGCCAGTCGCCCGGTGCCGGGCTTGCCCGCGGCCAGGCGGCCCTCGGTGGTTTCCAGGCCGTGGTCCAGGCTGTTGCGCACCAGGTGCATCAGCGGGTCGGCGATGACCTCGACCATGGCCTTGTCCATCTCGGTGTCGCCGCCGGTCAGCTCCAGCTCAACCTCTTTGCCAAGCTGTTTGCTGACATCGCGCACCACGCGCTGAAAGCGCGCAAAGGTCTCGCCTATGGGCACCATGCGCAGGCCCAGGGCGCGGTCACGGGCGTCCTCCACCAGGCTGGCGATGCGCAGCGCGGCCTCGTGAAAGGGGGCGCTGGCATGCTGCTCGGCCACCAGTTGCGCACCCGAGCTGGCGATCACCAGCTCGCCGACGATATCGATCAAGCGGTCCAGCTTGTCGGCGCGCACGCGGATGAAGCTCACGGCATTGGCTTCTTGCACACGGCGCTCGCCGCGGGCCTGGCGCCTGTCGCCTGAGGCACTGCGCTGCTCCAGCGCGGGTTTGGCCTGTGGCGCTGCGCCGCCCGAAGCGGCAACGGCCGGCGCGGGTGCCGGCCGTGTCACCGCAGGTGCGGCCGCAGCGACCGGGCTTGTGGATTGGCTCGCCGCGTCGGCAGCGGCATTGGCAGCGGCATCGGCAACGGCCAGCCTGGGCCGAGCAAAGCCCAGCGCTTCCCAGTGCGCCAACAGCTCGGTGGCCGCATCCTCATCGCCGGCGCTGCGCTGTTGCAGCAGGTCATCAAAGGCCTGGCCGTCAATGTCGGGCGCCAGGATGGCGATGTCGCAGTCCTCGGCGCAAAAGTCGAACACCTGCTCGATGATGCTGCGCGGGCCCGGGCTGTCCAGCCTGATCTCGAAACCCAGGTGGCAGTTCTCGGCGTCCAGGTCTTCCAGCGCGGGCACGGCCTCGACCAGGGTGGCGATGGCCTTGACGGTGCCCACGCTGTCCAGGTAGCGGATGAAGGACAGTGGGTCCAGGCCATTGCGCAGGGCATCGCTGGCAAAGCGCAGCGACAGGTGCCACAGGCCAGCGCTGGCTGGCGCCGTGGCCTTGGCGGGCACCGCCGCGGCGACGGCGGGTGCAGCGCTCGACGCAGGCTTGCCTGAGCCCGCCACCATGGCGCGCAGCTCGGCGGCCAGGGCGGCGCCGGCCGCGGCACCGGTGGCATCGATCTCGCCGCTGCGCACCTCATCAAGCAAGCGCTCCATCTCGTCGCGGCTGCGCAGCAGCAGGGCGATCACCGGCTCGCTGACCACCATCTTGGCCGAGCGCAGGCCCTCGAGCAGGGTCTCGGCATCGTGCGTGAAGGCCACAACTGCCTCAAAGCCGAACAGTCCAGCCGTGCCCTTGATGGTGTGGGCGGCGCGGAATGCGGCGTTCAGGTTCTCATGGTCCTCGGGGGCGGTCTCCATCACCAGCAAGGCCTGCTCGAACTGGCGCAGCATGTCCTGCGCTTCATCCAGAAAGCCGACCCTGGCGATGGCCAGGATTTCGTCGTCGTCGTCGCGCTTCATGCGCCTTCTCCGGTGGTGCCGAGCAGGCGTTCGCCCAGGCCATAGGTGGCCAGGGCCTGTTGCACGGCGCTGCTGGCTGCGGTGATGTGCAGGCGCCTGCCGCGCTGCTCGGTGCTGCGCTGCAGGGCCAGCAGCAGCTGCACGCCGGCGGAATCACAGGCCTCGATGTGGCCCAGGTCGAGCTGCAGCTGAGGGCCGTCCTCGGCCAAGGCGGCCAGCAAGGCGGCGCGCTGGTCTTGGGCCACGGCGATGCTCAGTTCGCCTATGGGGGCGTGTATGCCTGCACTCATGCTGTCGTGTCGATCTGGCGCTTAGCCTTTGTGGCCAGGCTCAGACACAGAGCCGGTTCACGGCCTCGACCAGCTGCGAGGGCTGGAAGGGCTTGGTGATCCAGGCGCGCGCACCGGCGGCCCGGCCTTCGGCCTTTTTCGTTTCCTGCGATTCGGTGGTGAGCATGATCACCGGCGTGAACTTGTAGTTCGGTGCGGTTTTCAGGTGCTTCAGGAACGTCAGCCCATCCATATTGGGCATGTTCACGTCGCAGACGATCAGGTTGAGCTTGCGGCCGTCAAGCTTGCCGCAGGCGTCTTTGCCGTCGCAAGCCTCAACCACTTCGTAACCCGATTTCTGCAAGGCCAGTTTGACCACGGTTCGAAAGCTGCCGGAATCATCGACCACCATCACTGTCTTAGCCATTTGCGGCTCCTTTGAAATCGACAGGGTTAAAAGAATTCAACATTGGCGCCGCGCTCGATCTGCACATTGCCGTGATGGAAGGTGCGCTGGTCTTCCATGGTGTAGGTCTTCTCCAGCGAGGCCAGCCACTCCGCGGCATCGGCCGCGGTGGCCGTTGGGTTGGTCTTGATCCAATCGGCAAAGCGCGACATGTCTCGGCCGACGATGTCAAGCATCTGCGTCAAACGATCCTGGAACTGAAAGCCCATGAACACCTGTTCCAGCTCGGTGTGCAGGCGCAGCGCCGATTCGCGCAGCTCGCGCGAGCCCCGCAAGGTGCCGGCCATGCGCGACACCAGGGCGGCGGCCACCTCACGGGCGCGGCGGCGCACCGTCAAATCCAGCTCTTCGTCGGTGACGGCGCTGAGCTCGCTGTCCTTGCGCAGGCGGTCAATGCGGGCGGTGATGGCGCTGAGCTGTTCGCTGATGTGCTGGCCGGCATCGCCGCTGCGGGCGGCCAGCGTGCGGACCTCCTGCGCCACCACGCTGAAGCCCTGGCCGCTGGGCCCGGCGCGATTGGCCTCGATGGAGGCATTGAAGGCCACCAAATGGGTGTGACGCGCTACCTCGCGCACCTCTTTGACCGAGCGGTTGAGATCGGCCAGGCGCTCGCTGCAGGCCAGCATTTCGGTGACCATGGCATCGCGCTCGCGGCGGCTGGTGCGCATGGGCTCCAGCAGGGATTCCACAGCCTCGGCGTTTTCGTTCATCGCCTCGTCGGTGGCCCCGGCGTTGACGCCGGTGTCCAGCTTCTCGGCATGTTGTGCGGCCTGGCTCAATCCATCCGACAGATTGCCAAAGGATTGCAGCAGGCCGCCGACACCTTTTTCGG
>JAYSSS010000113.1:0-78177 GCA_043720415.1 Ideonella sp. | reverse complement strand
CGAATTCCATGGTGAGTGGAACTACGTGATCGCCCCTGCTGGCGCTCGTCGGACCACGAAGCAGCAGCACAAGCTCCGCGACAACTTGTAAAAGTAATTTCTTGACGGCACCTCAGCCCACAGCACCTCAGCCCACAGCACTTCAGCCCACCACCGCGGCCTGCGCCGCCAGCACCTCTTCACGCACCGCCTCGGTCAACTCGGCCTTGAGTGCCACAAACAAAGGTGTGGTCTTCACCGAGTAGTGCCGCGGGTAAGGCAGATCAACGCGGCGATCGAGCTTGATGCGCCCGGGCCGCGCCGTCATCACCACCACACGGCTGGCCATGAAGATGGCCTCGTCGATGTCGTGGGTGACGAACATCACGGTCTTGCGTTCGGCCTCCCAGATGCCCAGCAGCAGCTCCTGCATCAGCTCTCGGGTCTGGTGATCGAGCGCGCCGAAGGGCTCGTCCATCAGCAGCATGCGCGGGTCATTGGCCAGGGCACGGGCAATCGCCGTGCGCTGCTGCATGCCGCCCGAGAGCTGTTTGGGAAAGTGGCTCTCAAAGCCGCGCAAGCCCACCTTGGTGATGAAGCTGTTGGCCACGCGCAGTTGCTCATCGCGCGGCAGACCGCGCTCGCGCAGGCCGAAGCAGACGTTGTCCAGCACCGTCAGCCAGGGGAAGAGCGTGTAGCTCTGGAACACCATGCCGCGGTCGGCGCCGGGGCCGTCGATGCGCTGGCCTTCGAGCATCACCTCGCCCGCGGTTTGCCGATCAAGCCCGGCGACGATGCGCAGCAAGGTGCTCTTGCCGCAGCCGCTGGGGCCCAGGATGGTGATGAAGTCGTTCTCGGCCACGTCCAGGTCGGTGGCCTGCAACGCTAACGTGGTATCGAAGCGGCGCTCGACGCCGCGAATCTTCAGGAATTCAGCCATGGCCGCAGCCCTTTGCGCAACATGCACGTGATCATCGGTGGCGTTCTTGGCGTTCTTGGCGCTGTTGGCGCACTCAGCGCCCCAACTGCGCCCAGGGGAACCAGCGGCGATTGGCCCACTTGAAAAGCAGGTCACTGGCCAGGCCGATCAAGCCGATGACGATGATGCCGAAGATGATCTGATCGGTGGCCAGCAGGGCCTGGCTGTCGGTGATCATGTGGCCGATGCCGCTGGAGGCACCGATCAGCTCGGCGACGATGACATAGGTCCAGGCCCAGCCCAGCACCATGCGCAAAATCTCGGCGATCTCCGGCGCGGCGCCGGGGATGAGCACGCGGCGGATCAAGCTGCCGTCGCCTACACCCAGGGTGTAGGCCGCCTCCACCAGATCGCGCCGGGTGTTGCCCACGCACACCGCAATCATCAGCACCAGGTTGAAAAAGCTGCCGATGAAGATCACCGCCAGCTTCTGCGCCTCGCCAATGCCAGCCCACAAAATCAGCAACGGTATGAAGGCCGAGGCCGGCAGATAACGCGCAAAAGAGATGAAGGGCTCGAAGAAGGCCTCGATCGGCTTGTAGGCCCCCATGAACACGCCCAGCGGCAGCGCCAGCGCCGCGGCGATGAGGAAGCCGCCGACCACCCGCCACACCGTCATGCCGATGTCACCCACGAAGCCCATCTGGGTGAGCAGGGTGTAGCCGCTCTTGACCATCGTCAAGGGATCGGCCAGAAATGTCTTCTGCACAAAGCCGCCGAAAGTGGCCACGCTCCACGCGGCCACAAAGACGACGAAAAAAGCCACACCCAGCACGATGCGCGTGCTGGGGGCAACGGCGGTGAGCGGCTTCATGGTTGTCGGCTTTATGGCTGCGTTAGGTTATGGCGCCTGAGTCACTTCAAGAAGCGCGTATCGGCCAGCTTGCTCATGTCGGGCAGCGCCTTGATGATGCCGGCCTCAAGCAGCAACTCGGCCGCCTCTTTGCTGAACTGCGCGTGCTCGCCGGCAAAGAACTTAAGGTTGGCCTCGCGGTCCTGCCAGCGCAGGTAGGCCTGGCTTTTCTCGAAAACCTCACCGCTTTGCTTGACATCGGCGCCCATGATCTCGAAGCTCTTCTTCGGGTCGGCCTTGATCATGGCCACGGCATCGAAATAGCCCTCGGTCAGGCCCTTGGCGGCCTTGGGGTTCTCGGCCAGGAACTTCGGCGTGCAGCCAAAGGTGTCCATGACCATGGGGTAGTCCAGCGTGGTGGCGAGGATCTTGCCGGCCTCGGGCTTGGCGCGCACCGCGCCCAGGTAGGGCTCGTAGGTCATGGCGGCATCCACGCCCTCAGTGCCGGCGATCATGGCGTTGGCGGCGGCTTGTGGCTCCAGGTTGATGATCTTCACGTCCTTCACCGACATGCCGTTTTTCTTCAGCATCCAGGCCAGGGTGAAGTAAGGCGCGGTGCCGGGCGCGCTGGCGGCCACGGTCTTGCCCTTCAGATCGCTGATCTTGTTGATGCCGGCCTTGACCACCATGCCATCGGCGCCATAGCTCTTGTCGAGCTGGAAGATCTGCGTCGTCGCCACACCCGCGGCATTCCAGGCGATCCAGGTCTCCACCGTGGTGGCGGCGCACTGCACATCACCCGAGGCAATGGCCAGGTGGCGGTCCTTTTGCGGGATCTTCTTGATGGTGACATCCAGGCCATGGCGCTTGAAGATGCCGGCCTCCTTGGCCAGGGTGAGCGGGGCAAAGCCGGTCCAGCCGGAGATGGCCAGGGTGACCTTGGTGTCTTGGGCCTGGGCGCCGCTGGCCAGGGCGGCTGAGGCGATGGCGATGGCACCAAGATGCGTGAAGCGCGTGAAGCGTGAGCGAGTGGTCATATGGGTCTCCGTTGGGGGGGTCGGGTGAAGCGCGTGGGTGATGCTCATCGGCGGATGCTCATCAGGCGGGCGGGCGAGGGTACAAAAAGCGCAGCATGCCTTCAAAGCGGGCGGCCCAACTCGCCTCATCGTGGCCGCCTGGCATGTCTTCCACATAGCGCAGCGCGCCGTCGGGCCAGCCGCGGGCTTGCAGCGCCTGGTGCAATTGGGCGGCGGCGGGCAATGCGCCTGGGCCTTCATTGCCGCCCATGTCCAGCCAGATGCGGGCGCGCGACGTGCCGCGCCAGGCCTGCACATCGCGATAGACGAAACGGTCGTCCCACCACAGCGAGGGCGAGACCACCAGCGCCGCGCCAAACACATCGCTGCGGTGCAGGGCCAGCCACAGCGAGGCCAGGCCGCCGAAAGACGAACCGCCCACGGCGGTGTCGGCCTTGGCGGTTTTGGTTCGATAACGCGCATCGATCAGGGGCTTCAGCTCCTCAGCCAGAAACTGGCCATAGGCGGCAACGCCGCCGCCCATCCACTGTGCGCGGCCGGTGCCGGTGCGCTCGGCGGGCAGGAGCACGCGGCTGGGCGTGTAATCCAGCCCGCGGTCAGCGCCATGGGCCACGGCAACGATGATGGGCTCGTCGATCGCGCCGGCCAGTGCCAGGCGCTGCGCCGTCTCATCGGCCTGCCATTCGGCGCCTGAGGCCTCGGCATCGAAGACGTTTTGGCCGTCGTGCAGGTACAGCACCGGGTAGCGGCGCGGCGCGCTGCTGGCGTAGCTGGGCGGCAGCCAGACCTGCACCTCGCGGGCGGCGACATGGCGTGAAGCGATGGCGCCTAAACGGTCAATCGTGCCGACGCGGCTCAAGCCCTCGGGGCCGATGGGGTCGTTGAAGGCCCGCGACACCTGCACCCGCGCCGCGCTCAGCACCAGGGCGCGGTTGCGGCCCAGCTCCCAGCCCTCATCACCACGCTGGCCAGCGCGCTCGATGCGGAACTTGTACTGCAGCGCCTGGCCGCCAGGGGGCGCTGTGTCAAAGGCCACGTCCAGGCCGTAACGGCCCGGCTTGTCCGTGCCCAGGGCGCGCGCTTGCAGGCTGTGCTGCCAACCCAAAGGTGGGTGGTTGCCACGCAGGCCCAGTGTGTCCCGCGCCGGGTCGAAGCGGCCGGCAGCGATCTCGGCACGCAGATCCACCTCCAGGGTGACCAGCGTGTGCGGGGCGGCCACCGCATGGCCTAACTGCCATACACAGGCGACAAGGCATGCCACCACGCACCGCGCCCAGCCAAGCGCCCAGCCAAGCACCCACCCAAGCGCCCACCGAGGCCCGCAACGCCCACCCAGCGCCACTGCCATCACCCAACCCAGCGCGCCGGCTGACATCACACCGGCGTCCACAAAGCCGGCAAGCCGGCCAGGCTGCGAAACACGCGCGACAGGGCACCGCCGGTGACCAGGGCGGTGGCGCTCTCGATGTCGGGCGCCAGGTAGCGGTCCTCGTGCACCGCCGGGCTGCGATCGCGCAGCAGGGCGTGGGCCTGCTCCAGCGCGACGCTGCTGCGCAGCGGGCGCAAAAACTCGATGCCTTGGGCCGTGGCCAGCAGCTCGATGCCCAGGATGTGGGAGGTGTTGTGGATCATGGCCTGCAGGCGGCGCGCGGCGAAGGTGGCCATGGAGACATGGTCCTCTTGATTGGCCGAGGTCGGGAGGGAGTCAACGCTGGCCGGATGGGCCAGCGATTTGTTCTCGCTGGCCAGGGCGGCGGCGGTGACATGGGCAATCATGAAGCCCGAATTGAGGCCCGCGTTGGCGGTGAGGAAGGGCGGCAGACGCGAGACATTGGCATCGATCAGCATGGCGATGCGGCGCTCGGCAATCGCACCCACCTCGGCAATCGCCAGGGCCATGGCATCGGCGGCCAGGGCCACCGGCTCGGCGTGGAAATTGCCGCCAGAGATCATGCAATCCTCGGCCGGCGTGGCCCCGGCAAAGACCAGCGGGTTGTCGGTCACGGCATTGGCCTCGCGCAGCAGCACGAGCGCGGCGTGGCGCAGTGAATCGAGGCAGGCGCCCACCACCTGCGGTTGGCAGCGCAGGCAATACGGGTCTTGCACACGGTCGTCGCCCTCGCGGTGCGAGGCGCGGATGGCGCTGCCGGCCAGCAGCTCGCGGTAGTACTGCGCCACATCGATCTGCCCGGGCTGGCCGCGCAGGGCGTGGATGCGGGCATCAAAGGGGCCATCGCTGCCACGCGCCGCATCGACCGTGAGCGCACCAATCACCAGCGCCGCTTCGAGCACCGGCTCGAAGCAGAACAGCGCATGCAGCGCCAGCGCGGTGGAGGTTTGCGTGCCATTGATCAGCGCCAGGCCTTCCTTTGCCTGCAGCACCAGGGGCGCGATGCCAGCCTGGCGCAGCACGCCGGCGGCCGGTCGCCGCGCCCAGGCGGTGTGCGGCTGCGCGGCATCGCCGACGATGAACTCGCCCTCGCCCACCAGGGCCAGCACCATGTGCGCCAGCGGCGCCAGATCACCCGAGGCGCCGACCGAGCCCTGGCTGGGGACATAGGGTGTTAGCCCGGCATTGAGCACCTGCAGCAAGGTGTCGATGACCACCGGCCGCACGCCCGAGGCGCCGCGCGCCAGCGAGGCCGCCTTGGTGGCCAGCATCAGGCGCAACACCGCCGGGGCCAGCGGCGCACCCACGCCCACGCTGTGCGAGCGGATGAGGTTGAGCTGCAGCCGCGCCAGATCGCTCTCGCTGATGCGGGTGGAGGCCAGCTTGCCAAAGCCGGTGTTGACGCCGTAGACGGCCGCCGAGCCCTCGGCCGCGCGCTTGACCAGGGCCGCGCTGGCCTCGATGCCGGGCAGCGCCTGCGGGTCCATCACGCCGCGGTGGCCGCCGGCGTGAATGGCCTGCAGTTGGTCGAGCGTCAAGGCGCCGGGTTGAATCAACATGGGTGAGGGTGCGTGGGCCGGTGGGTGGATGGATGGGTTTCGATCACGCCACCATGGGCAGATTCAAGCGCTGCGCCTTGGCGCAGGCCACCGCCTCGTCATAGCCCGCATCGGCATGGCGCATCACGCCCGTGGCCGGGTCGTTCCAGAGCACGCGGGCGATGCGTTTGTCGGCCTCGGGCGTGCCATCGCAGACGATCACCATGCCGGCATGCTGCGAGTAGCCCATGCCGACGCCACCGCCGTGGTGCAGGCTCACCCAGGTGGCGCCGCCGGCGGTGTTGAGCAGGGCATTGAGCATGGGCCAATCGGAGACCGCATCGGAGCCATCGCGCATGGCCTCGGTCTCGCGGTTGGGCGAGGCCACCGAGCCCGAATCGAGGTGGTCGCGGCCGATGACGATGGGCGCCTTGAGCTCGCCCGTGCGCACCATCTCATTGAAGGCCAGGCCGGCGCGATCGCGCTCGCCCAGGCCTATCCAGCAGATGCGCGCGGGCAGGCCCTGGAAGGCGATGCGCTCATCGGCCATATCAAGCCAGCGGTGCAAATGAGCGTCGTCGGGGAACAGATCCTTGAGCTTGGCGTCGGTCTTGCGGATGTCTTCGGGGTCACCCGACAAGGCCACCCAGCGAAATGGCCCCTTGCCGCGGCAAAACAGCGGCCGGATGTAGGCCGGCACGAAGCCCGGGAAATCAAAGGCGTTTTTCACGCCGTGATCAAAGGCCACCTGGCGGATGTTGTTGCCGTAATCGACCGTGGGGATGCCCAGCGCCTGAAAGCCGAGCATGGCCTGCACATGCTGGGCGCAACCGGCGGCGGCGGCGTGGCGCAATGCGGCGTGCTGGGATTCGTCGCCTTGCGCCAGCTTCCAGCGCTCGACGCTCCAGCCAGGCGGCAAATAGCCATTGATCAAATCGTGGGCCGAGGTTTGATCGGTCACCAGATCGGGCCGGATCCCCCCTTGGGTGGCGCGGCGCAGCAGCTCGGGCAGCAGCTCGGCGGCATTGCCTAACAGGCCAATCGATACGGCGCGCTTGGCGGCGGTGTGCTTGGCGATGCGCGCCAGGGCGTCGTCCAGATCGCTGGCCTGCTCATCCAGATAGCGTGAGCGCAGGCGGAAATCGATGCGGCTTTGCTGGCACTCGATGTTCAGTGAACAGGCACCCGCAAACGTGGCCGCCAGAGGTTGCGCGCCGCCCATGCCGCCCAGGCCTGCGGTGAGGACCCACCTGCCGGCGAGGCTGCCACCGTAGTGCTGCCGCCCGGCCTCGACAAAGGTCTCGTAGGTGCCCTGGATGATGCCCTGGCTGCCGATATAGATCCAGGAGCCCGCGGTCATCTGGCCGTACATCATCAGGCCCTTGCGATCGAGCTCGTTGAAGTGCTCCCAGCTGGACCACTTGGGCACCAGGTTGGAGTTGGCGATCAGCACGCGCGGCGCATCGGCATGGGTGCGGAACACGCCCACCGGCTTGCCCGACTGGATGAGCAGGGACTCGTCTTCCTTGAGCTCGATCAGCGACTTGAGGATTTGCTCGAAGCATTCCCAGTTGCGCGCCGCCTTGCCGATGCCACCGTAGACCACCAGGGCGTCGGGGTTCTCCGCGACCTCGGGGTCGAGGTTGTTTTGCAGCATGCGCCAGGCGGCTTCGATCAGCCAGTTGCGGCAGTGCAAGACGCTGCCGGTGGGTGATTTCACCGGGCGGGGCTGGGCGGTGCGGTGCAGGGGGGACAAATCGGTCATGGCGCGTTCCGGGTGTCGAAAACGAGGGCTGAGGGTTCTCACTGAGCCTGAATCTCAAGCACTGTACTTGTCTAGACAAGTTAATACAAGTAGGATTCTGCTCATGGTTTTCACCAACAAACGCAAGGCCGCTGCGGCCGACAACGCGGCACGGATCGCCGCATCTGCTGGCGCACCCAGCGGCGCACCCAGCGCAATGCCTACCGCCAATGCAGCCTCAGCCGCGGGCGGCGCGCCCTACACCCGCGTCAAGCAGTTCCTGCGTGACGGGCTGGCCAGCGGGCACTGGTCGGCCGGCGCGCTGATGCCCTCAGAGGCCGAGCTGGTGGCGCAGTTCGGCGTCAGCCGCATGACGGTGAGCCGCGCCCTGCGCGAGCTGCAAGACGATGGCCTGGTCAACCGCGTGCAGGGCGCGGGCACCTATGCCGCGGCGCTGCACAAGGTCTCCTCCACGTTGACCATTCGCGATGTGCACGACGAGATTGAATCGCGCGGCCACCACCACCATGCCGTCGTGCACCTGGTGCGGGCTGAGAAGGCCAGCGCCGCCCTGGCCGGCCAGTTGGGCCTGGCCGCTGGCGCACGCGTCTTCCACAGCCTGATCGTGCACCACGAGGACGGCGTGGCCCTGCAGTGCGAAGACCGCTATGTCAACCCGGCGGCAGCGCCCGATTACCTGGGCGTTGATTTCACCCAGACCACGCCCACGCACTACCTGTTTGAAGTGACCGCGCTGTGGCGCGCCCAGTACTCGATCGAGGCCGCACGGCCCACGCCGCAAGAGGCGAAGTTGCTGGGCATCGCCGCCGCCGAGCCCTGTCTGATCGTCGTGCGCCGCACCTTCAGCCGCAGCGCGCCCATCACCATCGCGCGCCTGGTGCAGCCGGGCTCGCGCTATGCGCTGCACGGGGAGTTTGCGCCTTGAACGGGCCGGTGAGCCGCAGTGCGTCCGCGGCCGGCCCACCGGCCGGTGAAGCCGCCGGTGAAGCCGCCGACGAATCCATCGCCGAGCGCGTCGCCCGCTGCGTCACGCCCGAGCTGATCGCGGCCTACGCCCGTGACGGCGCCGTGTGTTTGCGCCAGGTGCTGACACCCCATGAGGTGGCTCGCCTGCGCCAGGGCATCGATGCCAATCTGGCCGCGCCCAGCCCGCGCGCCATCGTCGCCAGCGCGCCCGATGACCCCGGCTTCTTCATCGAGGATTTCTGCAACTGGCGCAGCAATGAGGCCTACCACGAGCTCATCTTCAATTCGGCACTGGCCGCCGCCGCAGGCGCCTTGATGCAATCGCCCAGCGCCAGGCTTTACCACGACCACATGCTCACCAAAGAGCCCGGCACGCGCGCCCCCACGCCCTGGCACCAGGACCAGCCCTACTACAACGTGGCTGGCCGGCAGAACCTGAGCATGTGGATCCCGGTCGATGCCGTGCGGCGCCATTCCACGCTTGAGTTTGTCGCCGGCTCGCACCTCGGCCCCTGGCTGATGCCGCGCACCTTTTTAACGAACCAGGCTCGCTGGTTTCCCGAGGGCACGCTGGCCGAGCTGCCCGACATTGAAGCCACGCGTGGCCAGCCCGACAGCCCGCACCGCATCATCGGCTGGGCCCTGCAGCCCGGCGACGTGGTGTGCTTTCACATGCTGGCGCTGCACGCCTCGGGCGGGGTGGATGGCGATGTGCGCCGGCGCGTGTTCTCGCTGCGCTTTTTGGGGCCGGACATGCGCCATGCACCGCGGCGCTGGAAGACATCGCCCGAGTTTCCCGGCCTGACTGAGGAGCTGGCCGAGGGCGCGCCGCTGGCTCACCCGCTCTTCCCGCTGCTGTGGCAGGGCTAACCATCATGTCAAGCCGACTGCGAACCATCCCGCTGGACAGCGCCGCGCCGCAGCCCTGGCGCAATGGCGGCGGCGTGACGCGCGAGCTCTTTGCCTGGCCCCGCGCCGCGCGCTGGCTGTGGCGCATCAGCGTGGCCGACATCAGCCAAGACGGCCCCTTCTCGGCCTTCCCCGATGTCGACCGCTGGTTTGCGGTGCTCGAAGGCGGCGGCGTGATGCTGAGTTTTCTGGAAGGCGACAGGCCGGTGAGCATGGGCAGCGAGCGCGCCTACTTTGATGGCGTCGCCGCCCCGCCTTGCAAGCTGCTCGATGGGCCGACGCGCGACTTGAATTTGATGATGCGCCGGGATGCCGGCCGCAGCGACATGCTGCGCGCCCTGCCCGGCCAGCCCTGGGTGAGCCGCGCGCCCCTGCGCGCCCTGTTCACCGCCCAGGCCGCCACGCTCACCATCGATGGCGGCCGCCCCAGAAAGCTCGCGCCTTGGACCCTGGCGGTGAACACCCAGGCCGCGCAGCAGGCCTGGCAGATCAGCGTCGATTCGCTTGCGCTGCGGCCCGCGCCGCGCACCTGGTGGTTGTACTTCCAGCCGCCGCCCTTCATGTGAAGGCAGCCAACGCCGTGTCATCCACCACTGTGCCCGCCCACCCCCCCGCCATCGACCCCCCCACCCTGTGGCGCGACGCCCGCATCGCCACGCTCTCTGGCGATGCGCCCTGGGGTTGGATCGCCCGCGGTGCTTTGCTAAGCCATGAAGGGCGTGTGCAGTGGGTCGGCGACGAGGCCGCGCTGCCGGCTGCGCTGGCGCGCCAGCCGCTGCATGAAGAGTCCCTCGGCGGCGCCCTGGTCACCCCCGGCCTGGTCGATTGCCACACCCACCTGGTCTACGGCGGCCAGCGCGCCAATGAGTTTGAGCTGCGCCTGCAGGGCGCCAGCTACGACGAGATCGCTCGCGCCGGCGGCGGCATCCTCGCCACCGTCGCGGCCACGCGCGCCGCCGATGAGCAGGCCCTGTTCGCCCAGGCCAGGCCGCGCGCGCTGGCGTTGATGGCCGAGGGCGTGACCACACTGGAAATCAAATCTGGCTATGGCCTGGATTTCGAGACCGAGGCGCGCTGCCTGCGTGTGGCCCGGCGCCTGGGCGCCGAGCTGGCACTCAGCGTGCGCTGCACCAGCCTGGCCGCGCACGCCCTGCCGCCGGAATTCAAAGGCCGGCCCGACGACTACATCGCCGCCGCCTGCGCCTGGCTGCCGGCCCTGCACAGCGCCGGCCTGGTCGATGCCGTCGATGCCTTTTGCGACGACATCGCTTTCACCCCGGCGCAAACCCAACGCATGTTTGACGCGGCCAGGCAACTCGGCCTGCCGGTCAAGCTGCATGCCGAGCAGTTGAGCAATCAGCACGGCGCGGCGCTGGCGGCGCGCTATGGCGCGCTTTCCTGCGATCACCTGGAACACCTCGACGGCGCCGGCATCGCCGCCATGGCCGCGGCCGGCACGGTGGCGGTGCTGCTGCCCGGGGCCTACTACTTTTTGCGTGAGACCAAGTTGCCGCCAGTGGCAGCGCTGCGCGCCGCGGGCGTGCCCATCGCGATTGCCAGCGACCACAACCCGGGCTCGTCGCCGGGGCTGTCGCTGCTGTTGATGTTGAACATGGCCTGCACGCTGTTCCGCCTGACACCCGAAGAGGCCCTGCGCGGCGCCACCCAACACGCCGCCCAGGCCCTGGGCCTGGGCGCCACGCACGGCTGCCTGGCCGTGGGCATGGCTGCTGACTTTGCGGTCTATGACCTGGAACACCCGCGCGAGCTGGCCTACTGGTTTGGCCACAACCCCTGCCGGCGCGTGCTGCGCGGGGGGCGCGATGCCTCAGCCCGGGGCACCAGCGCCGGGCACCAGCGCCAGGCGCCAGGCATCACCACCGAGCACCCACAACAGTCGCCAGGCTCCGGCACCTGAGCCCGCACAAGCGAAAGCCCCCGCCATGAGCGACGCCACCTACACCCTGCACCGCGGCACCCTGCCGCTGCTGCTGAGCCTGCCGCACGTGGGCACGCGCCTGCCCGACGACATCGCCCCCAAGCTGGTCGACCGCGCCCTGCAGGTCGAAGACACCGATTGGCATCTGGAGCGGCTGTACGGCTTTGTGCGCGAACTCGGCGCCTCGGTGCTGGTGCCGCAGTTCAGCCGTTATGTCGTCGATCTGAACCGCCCGCCCGAGAACGCGCCGATGTACCCCGGCGTGAACAACACCGAGCTCTGCCCGACGCGCTTTTTCACCGGCGAGGCGCTCTACCGCCCCGGCCAGGCGCCCGATGCAGCCCAGATCGCGCAACGCGTGCAAACCTACTGGCGGCCGTATCACACAGCATTGCAAGGCGAGCTTGAACGCCTGCGACAACAGCACGGCCACGTCGTTCTCTTCGATGGCCACAGCATCAAGGACGAGCTGCCCTGGCTGTTTGAGGGCAAGCTCTGGGATCTGAACCTGGGCACGGCCAGCGGCAGCAGTTGCGCACCCGCCCTGCGCGATGCGCTGGCCGCCGTGGTGGCCGGGCAAAGCCACTTCACCTCCATGGTGGACGGCCGCTTTAAAGGCGGCCACATCACCCGCCACTACGGCCGGCCCATCGAGGGGGTGCATGCCGTGCAGTTGGAGATGTGCTGGTCGGCCTACATGGACGAAACGCCGCCGTTTGCTTGGGTGGAAGATCGCGCCACCCAGGTGCGACCGGTGCTGCAGCAGCTGGTGCAGGCCATGCTGGCCTTCAAGCCGAAGTGAGTACTGCAACCGTGGCCCGCGCCGAGATGCACCTGCAGCCAAGCTCTGGCACCGCACACACAATTCAAACTGGTGGTGTCACGCAAGACACCCCTGGCCAATTGCGCTTCAACCCACCAGAATCCCCAAATGATTGAACTTCTGACCGACCCTCAGGTGTGGATTGCCTTTGCCACACTCACCGCCCTTGAACTCGTTCTGGGCATCGACAACATCATCTTCATCGCCATCCTGGTAGACAAGTTGCCGAAGGAAAAGCGTGAGCAGGCGCGTCGCTTCGGCCTGTTCATGGCGATGTTCATGCGCATCGGGCTGCTGTTGTTGCTGGCCTGGATCGTGGGCCTGGTGGAGCCGCTGTTCTCGGTGCTGGGGCAAAACATTTCAGGCCGTGACTTGATCCTGATCCTTGGCGGCTTGTTCTTGCTCTGGAAGAGCACGAGTGAAATTCACCAATCGCTGGAAGGTGATGAAGAGAGCCACACTGCCAGTGCTGTGAAGGCCACCTTTGCAGCCGTGATCCTGCAGATCATGATCATCGACTTGGTGTTTTCCTTGGACTCCATCATCACTGCGGTGGGCATGGTCGATGACGTGCGCATCATGATCGCCGCGGTGGTGGCTTCGGTGGCGCTGATGATGGTGTTCGCCGGGCCGATCGGGCGCTTTGTGTCCGATCACCCGACCATCAAGATGCTGGCGCTGGCCTTCCTGGTGGTGGTGGGCGTGGTGCTGGTGGCCGAAGGCTTTGGCCAGCATGTGCCCAAGGGCTATGTCTACTTCGGCATGGCGTTTTCGCTGGGCGTGGAAATGCTCAACATTCGCGGGCGCAAGAAGTCCGCGAAGAAGGTCGAGCTGCACCCCGCTCGCATTCCTGGTGGCGATTGAGCCCAGCCGCTGCGGTGACGCGATTCAGCTCCAATGACCCCCACCCAGCAGCCGCTCGGGGCCCGCGGCGGCCCCGTCCAGCCCCGGCCCACTACCGACAGCACACCCGCCAGCACACCCGCCAGCACCTTGCTGTGGGCGCCCCAGGCCTGGCTGCACGGCGGCTGGCGGCAGAGCGTCTTGCTGCGCATCGGTGCTGATGGCCACTTTGCCGAAATAACGCCAGACGTCAGCGCACCACGCGGCGCCACGGTGCTGCCCGGCGCCGTGCTGCCCGGCATGGTCAATGCCCACAGCCACGCCTTCCAGCGCGCCTTTGTCGGCATGGCCGAGCGGCGCGAATCGGCGCAGGATGACTTTTGGGGATGGCGTGATCGCATGTACGGCGTGGCGCTGCGCATCACACCCGATCAGTTGCAGGCCGTGGCCACACAGCTCTATGCCGAGCTGCTGCTAGGCGGCTACACCCAGGTCTGCGAATTTCATTACCTGCAGCACGCGCCCGATGGCCAGCCCTATGCCGACCGACTGCAGATGATGCAGGCGCTGATCGCCGCGGCCCAGGCCACCGGCATTGGCCTGACCCTGCTGCCGGTGCTGTACGCGCGCGCCGGCTTCACACAGCCGGCCTTGCGCCACGATCAACGGCGCTTTGCCACCGATGTGGGCCAGGTGCTGGCCTTGCGCGACGCCGTGCGCGCCCTGCGGCTGCCGCGCATCGATGCCGGCGTGGCCATCCACTCTCTGCGCGCGGCAGCGCCCGCGGCCATCACCGAATTGGCGCAAGCGCTGCAAGGCGACGCCGGCCCCATCCACATCCACATTGCCGAGCAAACCGGCGAAGTTGACGACTGCCTGGCCGCCACCGGCTTGGCGCCCATCGAGTGGCTGGCCCAGCATGTGGCGCTGGATGCGCGCTGGCAACTGGTGCACGCCACCCATGCCACGGGCGATGAAATCCAGGCGGTGGCGCGCAGCGGCGCCGGCGTGGTGCTGTGCCCCACAACCGAGGCCAACCTGGGCGATGGCCTGTGCGACCTGAGCGCGTGGTTGAGCACACCCACACCGCTGTCCATAGGCTCGGACAGCCATGTCGGCCGCCACTGGCCAGCCGAGCTGCGCCTGCTGGAATACGGCCAGCGCCTGCTGCTGCGCCAGCGCAATGTCGGCGCTGCGCCGCAGCAGGGCCAGCCCAGCACGGCGGCGCGCTTGTTTGAGCGCCACCTCGCCGGTGGGGCCGCGGCGGCGGGGTTTGACAAATGGGGCTTGCGGGTTGGCGCGCGCGCTGACCTGCTGGTGCTGGACGCCGATGCCGCTGGCCTGGCCGGTGTGCCTGACCCGCAGCTGCTTGATGCCACGGTCTTTGCCGCCGAGGCGCCGCCTTTTTGCGAGGTCTGGGTGGCAGGGCAACGCCGGGTGGTGGCTGGCTCCCTGCCAGCCCAAGCCAGCATCCTGCAGCGCTTCAAGCCGTCCATGGCGGCGCTGTGGCCGCCCGGTCCCCTGCCCGCACGGCCACCAGCACCTTGATGTCGTCCTCCTGCGCCGGACCGGCGCGGTCCGGATCGGCACGCTGGCGCTGCGGCAGGGGCAGGCGCTCGGTCACCTGCAGACCACTGGCGGTGAAATCCGATTCCAGCTCGGCAAGATCGGGTTGGCGGACGCGGCGCTGCGCACGCTCTTGGGCGTAGGCAGCCAAGGGCGCTTGCGCTGCGGCCCAGGCCTGGGGGTGATCGGCCAAGGCCGCCTGCAGGCGCGGCGCCATGCCTTGCAGCCAGCGCTGCGCCGCAGCGGCTGCATCCGCGGCCGCCGGCTCGGCGGAAAATTTTGCGGCGCACACCACCCTGCCCGCCGGTGCCAGCCCGCGCGCCAAGGCAGCCAGGACGCGTCGGCGCTTGTCTGCATCAGAAAAACCCAGGGTGTAGTGCATGAACACCAGGTCCCAGCCTGCGCCGGGCGGCGGTGCCGGCAGGTCCGCCAGGTCACTGGCCACGGTCTGCACATCCAGGCCCAGTGTCGTGGCCACGCGCTCGGCCTGGCGCAAGGGCGCCGGGCAGGCATCGGCCACCATGAAGCGGGCGCCGCGGCCCGATGCCAGGCCGCCCAGCAATTGCAGGGAAGCGGTGTCCGCGGCGCCAGCAATCAACACCCGCGAGCCCGCGCCAAGCATGGTCTGCATCAGTGCGCACAGTACCGGCGCCTCGATTTGCAGGCCGCGCCTGGCGCCGACGGCGCGCAGCAGACCCCATACGCTGTGATAGCCATTGGGGCAGCGGCAGTGCCGCAGGCCGTTGTTCAAGGCTTCCAGGGCATCGACCAGCGGCAGCCGGAAGTCTTCTTGGTCAACGGTGCTCATCACAGCCTTGGGCAAGTGCGTCGATGGCTGGCAGGCAAGCTCGGGCCAGGGCCAGGTTGCGTGCGGCGGCGGCACTTGCGGTGCCAAGCGCTGTCGCAGAGCCAGGCTGGGCATCGACAGCGTGGCCCTGAGCAGGGGCGCTGACAGCGAGCGGGTGCAAGCGCGCAGCGTCGATTCGCGTGGCCAGGGTGGCCCGGCCGGGTTCGGACTCATGCAGCACGATGCCGAGCGTGGCATGCGGCAGGCACATTTGCAGCACCTGGCCCAAGCGCGCCAGGCTGCTTGCTTCAGCCGTGCTTGCAGCGTCCAGCACGAGGGCATGGCAGCGATCGAACGGCAGGCCCGAGCGAGCCAGGTCTTGCGGGCGGGCCAGCATGATCACGGCCTGCGCGTCGAGTGCATTCAGCGCCGCAATGGCCGACACAAAGGGCGTGGCCGGGCGGCACAGTTGCACCTCGCCGTGCGCATGCACGCCGGCCGGCGAAGCGATCAAGGCCATGCATCCGCGCTGCGCAAACAGGCCCTGCAACTGCCTGGCCACGGAGCCCGGGGCGATGTCGGGCTGTTCGCTCAGGATGGCCACGACAGGGATGCGGCCATCGCCCTGCATCAGCTCGCCGAGCAGCTCGGCAAAGAGTGCAGGCGTTGTCGTCTGGCCGATCTGCGGCTGCGCATTGACCTCGCAAATGCCGCCGCCAATGTGCAGCCAGGACTGGCTGATGTCCTCGATGATCAGATCCACGCCGGCGAAGTCCAGCCGCAGTGTCTGCGCGGCACGCTCGGCCAGGCGTTGGTTGTCCGGGTGCACCAGATGGGTGACGAGCTGAGGCTCGCCACCGGCGGAGATGTTGGCGCGCCGGCGCAGGCTGACGTATTCCCCGGCCGCGGGCACGTGGGCGCCGGCCTGCCCAGCCGGCACGCCGCGCTCGGCCAGCATGCCCAGCGCCTCGTCGTCAAGCGCCAACAGCACCTGGCCACGCTGGGCATTGCGGCGCGCGCGCGAAGGCTCGGCATTGGCCAGGTCGATGAGCGTCGCCACGCTGTGCAGGCCATCGCCGGTGACGCCGCCAGGCACGCGCCGCACGGCCTTGACCAAGCGGCCGCCGACCACCGTGAGGCGATGGTCCTGCCCGGGCACATGGCGCTCGACCAGCACCTGGGCCGAATGCCGGCGCGCCAAGGCGTAGGCGCTGCGCAGCGCGGCCTCGTCGCGCAGGTCGGCCGACACGCCCTTGCCGCCGTCGAGGTCGGCTGGCTTGACCACCACCGGGTAGCCCAATCTGGCGGCGGCGGCCAGGGCCTGCTGCACATCGGCCACCAGCTGGTGCGGGGGCACCGGAAACCCGTGATCGCGCAACACCTTGGCGGCATGGTGCTTGCTGCGCGACAGCGATACCCCCAGCACCGAGGTGCGATCACTGAACGAGCTCTCAAGCCAGCGCTGCCTGTGGCCGTGGCCGAATGCCACCACACTGCGCGCCAGCTTGCGCGTCGGAATGTCCAAGGTCTGCGCGGCGCGCAAGAACCACTCGGCGTTGCTGCCGGGCACGCGCAAGCTGCGCAGCCGCACGAGCACAGGATCCAGCACGGCGTCCACCACCGCCGCGTGGCGGCCTGTGGCGGGCTCAGACCCGGCCTGCGGCAACAACAGCTGGTTGAACAGCTCGATGAGACCGTGCAGCAGCGCCAGCGCCGAGGTGCGCAGAAGCCACGGCATGGCCAGCTGGGCATGAAGCATGCCGCAGGCTTGGCGCTGCACGCCGAGGATCTTGGCCTGCCCGGCGATGGGCACACGCGCACGCCCGTACAGTGCCGCCACACTGGCGCACAGCGCGTTCAAAACAAGGCCCGCAGTGCCGTTCGCTGACGGTGCAAGGGGCACTTCGGGCGCAGACGCAGCCGTTCGCTCGGCTTCGATCAATGAACCCAAGGTGGCAGCGACGACGGCCCATCGCCCGGCCTCCACCGGCGCCACCTGAACGCCGACCAACAACACCGCTTGCGTCAGCCCAAAACCGCAGCCGGGCAGGAACAGCGGCTCGCCCAACAATTGCATGGGTGCTTCAACGGGTGCTTCAACGGGTGCTTGCACGGGTGCTTGCACGGCGGGATCAGGATTCACAGGCACGCTGCACTCGATTCAAAACAAACCCACGATGCGCCCGTCGGCATCGACATCAATCGCCGCCGACGCCGGCTGCTTGGGCAGCCCAGGCATGGTCATGACATCGCCACAGACCATGACGATGAACTCGGCGCCCGCGGCCAGGCGCACCTCGCGCACATTGAGCACATGCTGGCTGGGTGCGCCACGCAGCGTGGGGTCGGTCGCGAAGGAGTATTGGGTCTTGGCCACGCACACCGGAAAGTGGCCATAGCCCTGGGCCTGCAGGGTCTCGATGCGGGCGCGCACCTTGCCATCGGCGGTGACCTCGAGCGCACCATAGATGCGCGTGGCGATGGCACAGAGCTTTTGCCACAGGGTCTCGCCGTCCTCATACACAAAGCGCATCTGGCTGGGCTGCTCGCAGAGCTGGACCACGGCATGGGCCAAATCGACCGCGCCGCGGCCGCCCTCGGCCCAGTGGCTGGACAGCACCACCTTGGCGCCATGCGCGGCGGCGCTGGCCTTGAGCAGGGCGATCTCGGCAGGCGTGTCTTCACTGCGCCGGTTGATGGCCACCACGCAGGGCAGGCCATAGTGCAGGTGCACGTTGTGCAGGTGACGCTCCAGGTTGACCAGGCCGCGCTTTAACGCATCCAGGTTCTCGCGGCCGGCGTCCTTGACCTCGACGCCGCCGTGGTATTTGAGCGCCCGAATGGTGGCCACCAGCACCACGGCGCTGGGTCGCAGGCCGGATTTGCGGCACTTGATGTCGATGAACTTCTCGGCGCCCAGATCGGCGCCAAAGCCGGCCTCGGTGACCACATAGTCGGCCAGTTTGAGCGCAGCCTGGGTCGCCAGCACCGAGTTGCAGCCGTGGGCGATGTTGGCAAAGGGCCCACCGTGGATGAAGGCCAGGTTGTGTTCCAGCGTCTGCACCAGGTTGGGCGCCAGGGCGTTTTTCAGCAGCGCCGTCATCGCGCCCTCGGCCTGCAGGTCATGGGCCGTGACGGGCTTGTGCGCGGCGGTGCTGCCGATGACGATGCGGCCCAGGCGGTGTTTCAGATCGGCCAGGCTGGTAGCCAGGCAAAAAATGGCCATCACCTCAGAGGCCACGACGATGTCAAAACCGTCCTGGCGCGGGTAGCCATTGCCCGGACCACCCAGGCCGACGGTGATGTCGCGCAGAGCGCGGTCGTTCATGTCGACCACACGCTTCCAGGTGATGCGCCGCACATCGATGCCCAGCGCATTGCCATGGTGGATGTGGTTGTCGATCAGGGCCGACAACAGGTTATGCGCCAGCGCAATCGCCGAGAAATCCCCGGTGAAATGCAGGTTGATGTCCTCCATCGGCACGACCTGCGCATGGCCGCCACCGGCAGCACCGCCCTTCATGCCGAACACCGGGCCGAGTGAGGGTTCGCGCAGGCAAATGATGGCCTTCTTGCCGATGAGGTTGAGCGCATCGCCCAGGCCCACCGTGGTGGTGGTCTTGCCCTCGCCAGCGGGCGTGGGCGAGATGGCGGTGACGAGGATCAGCTTGCCGTCCTGCCGACCACCCGGCTGGCCCGAGCGGGCCGCGAGAGATTCGATGTAGCGCAGCGACAACTTGGCCTTGTGGTGGCCATAGGGCTCAAGTTGATCGGCGGGAATGCCGGCGCGTTCAGCGGCCAGTTGGGTGATGGGGCGAAGGGTGGCGGCCTGGGCAATCTGGATGTCGCTGAGCATGGGCGGCGCTGGCGTGAAAGGGAGCGGCAGTATCGCTTTGCCGGCGCAGAGCAAGGCCCCATGAACACGCCCCGGGGCGATCAGGACACGGCGCCCCGCCCGTAGCGGCCGTGCAGCAACTGGCCATCGGCAAAGCGCCGCAAGGCATAGGGCGTCAGCGGCACATCGGTGGCCAGGCCCAGGGCGCATTGCGCCAGCACCCGCCCCACCGCCGGCGAGAGCTTGAAGCCGTGGCCGGAAAATCCATAACCCACAATCAGACCCGGCACTTCGGGCAGGGCACCAAGCACCGGGTTCCAGTCGGGCGTGACGTCGTAGACCCCCGTCCACGATGAGGCCAGGCCAGCCGTGGCATAGCTTGGAAAACGGTCGCTCACCTGGTTGCCGATGTCGGCCACATGGTCCAGCGAGATCTCGCCCGGTGCGGTGTCGGGCTCGAGCAATTGCTCGCCGGCCGTGCCCTCGCTCACCAGCATTTGCTTGCCACCATAAGAGCGGCAATAGATCATGCCGGGCGAGCCCAGATCCTTGTACACCGGCATGCCATAGGTGTAGGGCTGGGGGCCGCGCAGGGCGTAGACACGGTGGCGCTCGGCTTGCAGCGGCGTGTGGATGCCTGTCCAGCGCTCGATGTCGGTGGCCCAGATGTTTTGCGTGCTCACCACCACCGGCGCATCGAAGCGGCCTTGGGAGGTTTCCACACCGGCCACACGGCCCTCCTGCAAACACAGGCGCTGCACTTCCACGCCCTCGCGAACCACCACCCCCAGACGCCGCGCAGCGCGGGCAAAGCTGGTGGCCACCAGGTAGGCATCGGCAAACCCGGCCTCGGGCTCGAAACCAATCAGGGCGGCATCGTCAAAGCGACAGATGGGCAAAAGCTCGGCGGCCTGCAGTGGGTCGATCAAATGCACCGTGATGCCCATGTCGCGTTGCGCTTGCAGGGCGTTGCGCAGGGGCTCGAGCTTGTCGCCCGCAGGTGCTGCGATGAGGTAGCCACACTTCACCAGGCCGGCACTGGCATCGTCGGCGCCCAGGTAGTGGCTGAAGCGGTCAAAGGCCTGCCATGAGCGCCGCGCCAGCTCGACGTTTTCACTCACCGAGTAGTGCGTGCGCAGGATGCCGCTGGATTGCGAGGTCGTGCCCTCGCCCACGCGCCCCCGGTCCAGCACCAGCACACGCTTGGCACCCAGCGTGGCCAGATGCCAGGCCACCGAGGCGCCTATCACTCCGGCGCCGAGAACGATCACATCATGGCTGGACATGGCCGGGAGCTTAGCGCTTCGGGCTCGGCTCGGCGGCGTTCAAGCTTGGGGGGATGGCGGCCTGCCAGCGCAATGAAATCCGCACACCCAAAGTCGCGCAGGTGACGCCCGGCATCGGGCCAGGCCCGATTGACGCCGTGCGCCGCCTTCGTCTCTACTGCTGCCAACGCAATGCAGGAGACGGCCATGGCCAAGATGATCGAGTTCAAGCGCCCCGATGGGCAAACCGTGGAAGGCTATTTGAGCCAGCCCGCCAACCCCAAGGGCGCGCCCGCGGTGGTGGTGATCCAGGAGTGGTGGGGCCTGAACGACCAGATCCGCGGCGTGGCCGATCGCCTGGCCGCGGCCGGCTATACGGCCCTGGTGCCCGATCTGTACCGCGGCAAATCCACGGTGGAGGCCGAAGAAGCGCACCACCTGATGTCGGCACTGAACTTCGGTGAGGCCGCCAGCCAGGACATCCGCGGCGCGGTGCAATACCTGCAAAAGGACGCGTCCAAAGTGGGCGTCACCGGCTTTTGCATGGGCGGCGCGCTCACCGTGCTGGCCATGACCATGGTGCCCGAGGCCAGCGCCGGGGTGGTCTGGTATGGCCTGCCGCCGCTGGAATTTGTCGATGCCAGCAAGATCACCGGCCCCATGCTGGCCCACTGGGCCACGCAGGACGGCGCCTTCCCCATCGCCAGCGTCGATGGCCTGGAAGAAAAATTCAAGGCCGCCGGCGTCGCCTACCAGGGTCAGCGCTACCTGGCCCAGCATGGCTTTGCCAATGAAACGGCCGTGGGGCCCAATCGCCTGCCCATCACGCAGTACGACGCCGCCTGGTCGCAAATCGCCTGGGACCGGACCTTCGCCTTCTTTGGCAAGCACCTGGGCTGATGCACATGAAGATCACGTTCATTGCCCTGGCCGGGCTGGCCTTGGGTCTGGCCGGCGTCCAGAGCGCCAACGCCCAGCCGCTGCCCACCACCACCCCCGCCGAGGCCGGCTTCTCAGTCGAAGGCCTGGCCCGCATCAATGCCTTTTTCGAGCGTGAGATTGCAGCCAAGCGCGTGCCCGGCGTGGTCATCGCCATCGCCCGCGATGGCAAGCTGGTGCACCACCAGGCGCAGGGCCAGCTCGACCCGGTGCGCGGCACGCCCATGCCGCTGGACGCCATCTTCGGCCTGGCCTCGATGACCAAGATCATGACCAGCGTGGCCGCCCTGCAGCTCAATGAAGAGGGCCGTTTGCCGCTCAAGGCCAAGCTGGCCGATTACTACCCGGGCTTTGAGCAGATGAAGGTGGGCGTGGCCCAGGCCGACGGCACGCTGCGGCTTGACGCGCAGCTGCGGCCAATCTTCATCCACGACCTCTACCGCCACACCTCGGGCCTGACCTACGGTGGCCGCGGCGACCATCCGGTGGCCAAGCACTACCCCGCAGGCACGCTGCCGGCGCAAGAAGGCAGCACCGCCGAATTCATCGAGCGCATCACCAAGCTGCCGCTGGCGCACCAGCCGGCAACGGCGTTCGAATACGGTTTTTCCACCGATGTGCTCGGTGCCGTGGTGGAAAAAGTCAGCGGCCAGCGCCTGGGCGGCTTCATGGCCGAACGCCTCTGGCAGCCCCTGGGCATGGTCGACACGTTTTTTCAGATCCCCGCAAACAAGCGTGAGCGCGTGGCCCGCAGCTTCCCCAACAACCCACTGAACGGGCAAGCGCAGGGCATCGCCTTGATCAGCAAACCGGCGGTGTCGGATTGCGGCGGCGCCTGCGCCTTCGGCACGGTGGCGGATTACCTGCGCTTTGGGCAGATGCTGATGAATGGCGGTGAGCTCGGCGGCAAGCGCCTGCTCAGCCCCAAGACCATCGCCCACATGACCAGCAATCACCTGGGCCCCGAGATCCGCAACACCGTGGGTGTCATCGAGCCGCACCGCGAGGGTTTTGGCTTCGGTCTGGGCGTGGCGGTGCGGCTGAACCATGGCCTCTCCGCTGTGCCCGGCAACCCGGGCGAGTACAGCTGGAACGGCGCCTATGGCACGCAGTTCTTTGCCGACCCCAAGGAGCGCCTGGTCGTCGTCGTCGGCACCGCCGCGCCAGGCGATCTGCGCAAGTACTACCGCGAGCAGGTGCAGGCTCTGGTGTACGGGGCGATGACGCGTTAGGTGACGCCTTAGGTGACGCGTTAGGTGACGCGTTAGATATTTGCCCCCGGCGGGCCACTCAAGGCGCGGCTCAGCCTGGGTGGCCAAGGCTGGGTTCGCTCGACATTCACACGGTTTTCGACCCCATTTGAAAGGCCCCGCATGCTGCCCCGCCCCCTGTTCAACGACGAGCACGAAAGCTTCCGCGATTCATTCCGCAAATTTCTGGAACGCGAGGTGTTGCCCCACCACGCCGAGTGGGAGGACCGCGGCTACGTGGACCGTGAGGTCTGGTTGAAGGCCGGTGCCGCCGGCTTTCTGTGCGGCAGCATGCCCGAGCAATACGGCGGCTCGGGCGCGGACCGTTTGTTCAGCATGGTGATGATGGAGGAGCAGGCACGGCTGCGCACCTCGGGCCTGGGCTTCTCACTGCATTCCGAAATCGTGGCTCCGTACATTTTGCGTTATGGCACCGAGGCGCAAAAGGCCAACTACCTGCCGCGCATGGCCCGCGGCGAGATGATCGGCGCCATCGCCATGACCGAGCCGGGCACGGGGTCTGACCTGCAATCGGTCAAGACCGGCGCCGTCAAGGATGCCCACGGCGACTATGTGATCAACGGCGCCAAGACCTTCATCACCAATGGCTGGATGTGTGACCTGGTGATCCTGGTCTGCAAGACCGACCCCGAGCGTGGCGCCAAAGGCACCAGCCTGATCCTGGTGGAAAGCGGCACGCCGGGCTTCGAAAAGGGCAAGCGCCTGAAGAAGCTCGGGCTCAAGGCGCAAGACACGGCCGAGCTGTTCTTCGACAAGGTCAAGGTGCCCAAGACCCAGCTCATGGGTCACGAGGGCCAGGGCTTCATGTACCTGATGCAGGAGCTGCCCTGGGAGCGCATGCAGATCGCCATCGGCTCGGTGGCCTCGGCGCAATCGGCGATTGACGACACGCTGGTCTATGTGCGCGAGCGCAAGGCCTTTGGCACGCCAGTGGCCAGCTTCCAGAACACCCGCTTCAAGCTGGCCGAGGCGCAGGCCCAGGTGCAGATGGCGCGGGTGTTTGTCGACCACTGCATGCAGCGTTTGATGGCCGGCGAGCTTGATGTGGCCACCGCCGCCATGGCCAAACTCACCTGCACCGAGATGGCCGGCAAGGTGATCGACGAGTGCCTGCAACTGCACGGCGGCTACGGCTTCATGTGGGAATTCCCCATCGCCCGCGCCTACGCCGATGCCCGCGTGTCACGCATCTATGGTGGCACCAACGAGATCATGAAAGAGGTGATCGCGCGCAGCATGGGCCTGGGCAAGCAGGGCTAGGTTTGGATGGCGGCGCGGCGGAGTGGCCGGCGCCCGCGCCGCTCAGATTTGCGCGCCGACGAACTCGCGCAGCCGCTGCGCACCCAGCAGCAGGCGCTGAGGGACGCGTGAGTGGGTGACGATGACCCGGTCCTGCGGCCCGGCGACATCCAGACAACTCGGCGCGCAGGGCTGGCTGCCGAACCACAGGCGCTCGTACACCTCATCGGCCACGATCCAGGTGCCGGTGCGCCGGCAATGATCGAGCAGCGCTTGCTGCTCGGCCCGGCTGAGCGACCAACCGGTGGGGTTGTTGGGGGCATTGACCAGCAGCATGCGGGTGTTGACGCTGAGGCTGGCCAGCAGCGTGGGCAAATCCAGCCGCCAGGCGCCGCTGGCGTCGGGCGCCAGTGCCAGGCGCCGCTGGCATCGGGCGCCAGGGCCACGCGCCGCACCTGGCCGCCCAGGATGGTCGGCTGGGCCGGAAGGTTAGGCCAGACGGGGCTGACCACCACCACCTCGTCACCCGGGTTGATCAGCAACTGCGCGGCCAGCATCAGGCCATTGACCCCGGCCGAGGTGACGGCGATGCGCCCCTCGCCCGGATCGCCATGCAGCGCGGCGGTGTAGTCGCGCAGCGCCTGGCGCAGCTCGGGCAGGCCCAGGTTGTGCGAGTAGAAGGTCTCGCCCTGCATCAATGAGGCGATGGCGGCATCGCGCACAGGCTGCGGCGTGGCTTCATCGCTTTCGCCAAACCAGAAGGCCAGCACATCGCTGCGCGCCATGCCGGCATTGGCCACCTCGCGGATCATGGAGCCGGGCAATTGATCAATGAGTGAACGCATGGTGGCAAAGCTCCGCGCTTCAAGGTTTGCGGCCAAAAAATTCAGCCGCGAAAAGCCGGCAAATCAAGGCTTGAAAAGCCCAGCAGCGCGGCCACGTTCGACGCCATGGGTGCAGCGATGAGGGCCTTGCGGCCACGCCGAACCCAGCC
This sequence comes from Ideonella sp., assembly GCA_043720415.1. Lineage (GTDB taxonomy): Bacteria > Pseudomonadota > Gammaproteobacteria > Burkholderiales > Burkholderiaceae_C > Pseudaquabacterium. The sequence goes on along the minus strand of JAYSSS010000113.1, from coordinate 53,320 downwards.
AACCGATTCCAGGAGCCCACCATGTTTGTCGTCCCCATGAGCCGCAGTGCCTTCCCCTTCCAACGCGCTTTTGATCACCTGTTCAGTGAAGCCGCCTATGAGCGCTGCGCCGCAGCAACGGCTGCGGCCACATCGGCCACATCGGCTACAGCAACGCCCACTGCAGCGGCATCTGCCGAGCCCCTGCCCACCCGAAACCCAACACTCGAAGTGAGCGAGTCGGACCGCGCCTACACCGTCACCCTGGAGATGCCTGGCATCGGCAAGGACGACATCAAGGTGGCCATTGACGGCCGCCTGGTCAGTGTGGAGGCGGCACCCACCCGTGCTGCCAGCGGCACGGCGCAGGCCGGTGCGACAGGCGCTGCCGATGCGCCCGCAGCGACCGGCACTGACAGCGCCGAGCGCGTCATCTACCGCGAGCACAGCGCCGGCCAAAACGCCGCCCGCTACGCCCGCCGCTTCACCCTGCCACGCGAGCTGGACCAGACGGCATCGGTGGCCAAGATGGAGCACGGTGTGCTGACGCTGACCCTGGCCAAGCGCGGCGCACAGGCCGCGAACCTGACGGTGAACTGAAGGCGCAGCCGATCCCCGGCCCGTCGCGCTTTGATTCATGGCGGGGCGGGCCGCTCGCCGCCCGCCGCCTCAGCCCTTGACCTGATCCAGCGGCCAGCGCGGCCGCACGTCAAAGGCGTAATCCGTCGTCGCCGTGGCCACGCCCGCCTGCAGCCGCATGGCCGCGGCCAGGGCGATCATGGCGCCGTTGTCGGTGCACAGCGCCAGCTCGGGGTAGTGCACGCGAAAGCCGCGGCGCTGCGCGGCCTGGTTGAGCTGGCGGCGCAGCTCGGCATTCGCGCCCACACCGCCCGAGACCACCAGCCGATCCAGGCCGGTGAGCTGCAGCGCCGCCAGAGACTTCTTCACCAACACCTCGACGATGGCCGCTTGGGTGGCCGCGGCCAGATCGGCCAGTTGCTGCGGGCTAACCTCTGTGCCCAGGCGACGGTGTTGCATCATCACCGCAGTCTTCAAGCCGGCGAATGAAAAATCCAGATTGCCGCTGTGCAGCAAGGGCCGCGGCAGCTTGAAGGCCGTGGCATCGCCGCACAGTGCCAACTGCGCCAGCGCCGGCCCACCGGGATAGCCCAGGCCCATCAACTTGGCCGATTTGTCAAAGGCCTCGCCGGCGGCGTCGTCGATGGTTTCGCCCAGCAATTCATAACACCCCACCGACGTGACCCGCATCAACTGCGTGTGGCCCCCGGAGACCAGCAGCGCCACAAAGGGGAACTGCGGCGCATCGGCGGAGAGAAACGGCGACAGCAAATGCCCTTCCAGGTGGTGCACGCCCAGCGCCGGCTTGCCTAAGCCAGCGGCCAATGCGCAGGCCACACCGGCGCCCACCAGCAGGGCGCCCGCCAGACCAGGGCCGCGGGTGAAGGCCACGACATCAATCTGCTCGAGCGCAGCGCCGGACTCGGCCAGCACCTGGCGCGTCAGCGGCAGCACCCGGCGGATGTGATCGCGCGAGGCCAGCTCGGGCACCACGCCGCCATAGGCCTGGTGCATCTGGACCTGGCTGTACAGCGCATGTGCCAGCAGGCGCGGCACGCCCGGGCCGTCGACCCTGACCAGGGCCACGCCGGTCTCATCGCAAGAGGATTCAATGCCCAGAACATTCATGCGGCGGCAGTGTAGTGGGCGACCCCATGGAGACAGCGCCTTGACGTGGCCCGCTGACAGAATCGCCGACCATGGGAAACCTCTATCTTGTGCGCCATGGCCAGGCCTCGTTTGGCGCGGCCAACTATGACCAGCTCAGCCCCCTGGGGCACCAACAGTGCCTTCGCCTGGGCCAGCACCTGCGCGGCAAGGGCCTGCAGTTCGAGGCCGTCATCACCGGCACCTTGCAGCGCCATGCGCAGTCCTACGCGGCCATCAGCGAAGGCCTGCAGTGCGCGGCCCAGCCGCTGTGCCTGCCCGGCCTGAACGAATACGACAGCGCCGCGGTGATCGCCGCCGTGCACCCCGAGCCGCTGGCCCGAGCCGACACACCTGAGCTCTATCAACACCACTTTCGGCTGCTGCGCCAGGGCCTCAAAAAATGGATGGCCGGCGCCGTGCAACCGCAGGGCATGCCCACGCACCGCGACTTTGTGGCTGGCGTGGCGGGCGCGCTGGACCATGTCTTGCGCCAACACCAGGGCGACGTCTTGCTGGTCAGCAGCGGCGGGCCGATCTCCACCGCCGTGTGCCACATCATGGGCTCGCCGGCCGAGGTGATGATCGATCTGAACATGCGCATGCGCAACAGCGCCATCACCGAATTCGCCTTCACGCCCAAGCGCCACATGCTGGTGGGCTACAACGCCCTGCCGCATCTGGAGGGCGAGGCCTTCAAGGATTGGGTGACCTACACCTGAGGCGCTTCGAGCCGGCGCCCAGCCGGGTCGGGCTGGCCCACTGCGGCCAGGGCGCGGCAGTTGCGATGCCGGGCCTAACCCACCGGCGCAGCCGACATCAATGGTTCTCCCGCGCATGGTTGATCGAGTACTTCGGGATCTCGATCTCCACATCCTGCCCTGCCAGGATGGCCTGGCAGGACAGGCGCGAATTGGGCTCCAGGCCCCAGGCGCGGTCGAGCAAATCCTCTTCGGTTTCGTCCAGCTCGTTCAAGCTGGCAAAGCCCTGGCGCACGACGACATGGCAGGTGGTGCAGGCCGCGCTCATCTCGCAGGCGTGCTCGATGGGCACGCCGTTCTCCAGCAGGGCCTCGCAGAGGGAGGTGCCGCGCGGGGCCTCGATCTGCTTGCCTTGGGGGCAGTAGTCCGGGTGCGGCAGGATCTTGATGACGGGCATGGTGGGGTCCGAATCGGGCTCGGGTTCAGAGGTCGTCGAGCTTGCGCCCGGTGAGCGCCGCGCGGATGCCGCGGTTCATGCGCGCGGCGGCGAAGCCCTCGGTGCTGTGGGCCAGGGATTGCACGGCGCTGTCGATGGCGGCGTGGTCCAGTCCTTCTGACATCATTTTCAGCTGCGCCAATTCGGCGTCAATGGCCTCGCGCTCACCCGGCTCCAGCAGATCGCCGTCGGCGGCCAATGCCGCCTGCGTGGCCAGTGTCATGCGCTCGGCTTCGACGCGCGCCTCGCGCAGCGAGCGCGCCGCCATGTCGCCCTCGGCACTGGCAAAGCCCTCGCGCAGCATGCGCGCGATGTCGTCATCGGCCAGGCCATAGCTGGGCTTGACGACCACTGAGGCCTCCACGCCCGAGCCCAGCTCGCGCGCGCCCACGCTCAGCAGGCCATCGGCATCGACCTGAAAGCTCACGCGGATGCGCGCCGCACCGGCCACCATGGGCGGGATGCCGCGCAGCTCAAAGCGGGCGAGCGAGCGGCAATCGCTGACCAACTCACGCTCGCCTTGCAGCACATGGATGGCCATGGCCGTTTGGCCATCTTTGAAGGTGGTGAAGTCCTGCGCCTTGGCCACGGGGATGGTGGTGTTGCGCTCGATGACGCGTTCGACCAGGCCGCCCATGGTCTCCAGCCCCAGTGAGAGCGGGATGACATCGAGCAGCAGCAGGTCGCCATCGCGTGCATTGCCGGCCAGGGCATTGGCCTGTAGGGCCGCGCCTATGGCCACGACCTCATCGGGGTTGAGGTTGACGAGCGGCGGCTGGCCAAACTGTTCGGCCACGGCCAGGCGCACCGCCGGCATGCGGGTGGAGCCGCCGACCATGACCACGCCCTGCACTTCGCTCTTGTCCAGGCGTGCATCGCGCAACACCTTGCGCACGGCCAGCAGCGTGCGGTCGATGAGGGGTCGGGTCAGGGCTTCGAATTGCTCGCGGGTGACGGTCACGGTGAGCTCGGCGGGCTCACCACCTGCAGCGCCCACGCCGCCAGGGCCGCCATCAATCCTGCAGCGCCACAACGCGTTGGGCGCGTCGCTCAGCGCCTCTTTGGCGGCGCGTGCCGCAACCAATGCCCGGCGCTTGTCTTGGGCCGAGATGGCCGTGCGTCCGGCCTGCTGCAGCGCCCAGCCAGCCAACAGCTGATCGAAGTCATCGCCGCCCAACGCGGCATCGCCGCCGGTGGCGACGACCTCGAACACACCACGCGCCAGGCGCAGCAGCGAGACATCGAAGGTGCCGCCGCCCAGGTCGTAGACCGCATACAAGCCCTCACTGGCGTTGTCCAGGCCATAGGCCACGGCCGCGGCGGTGGGCTCATTGATGAGGCGCAGCACGTTCAGGCCGGCCAGTTGCGCGGCATCCTTGGTGGCCTGGCGCTGGGCATCGTCGAAGTAGGCCGGCACGGTGATCACTGCACCGAACAGGTCGTCGTTGAAGGTGTCTTCAGCGCGCTGGCGCAGCGTGGCCAGGATTTCGGCCGAGACCTCCACCGGCGTCTTGATGCCGGCGCGGGTGGCCAAGGCCAGCATGCCGGGCTGATCCACAAAGTGATAGGGCAGTCGCTCACTTCCAGTGATATCTGCCAGGCGCCGGCCCATGAAGCGTTTGACCGAGGAGATGGTGTTCTCGGGGTCCTCGGCCTGCATCGCCTGGGCCTCGAAGCCGATCTGGCGCTTGTGGCCCTGCCCCTGCGCATCGACATAGCGCACCACCGAGGGCAGGATGGCGCGGCCCGCCGCATCCGGCAGGCACTCGGCCACGCCATGGCGCACCGCGGCCACCAGCGAATGTGTGGTGCCCAGGTCGATGCCCACGGCGATGCGCCGGGTGTGCGGATCGGGCGCTTGGCCGGGTTCGGAGATTTGCAGCAGGGCCATGGCGAGCGGGTGTGGGTGGGGCTGGAAAGGGGCGGAGGGTGTGGTGTGCGGTGCGGTGTGGTGTGGTGTGGTGTGGTGCAGTGCAGTGCAGTGCAGTGCAGTGAGGTGCGGTGAGCGTCGAGCAGCGCCTCAAGCGTCCAGTGCTTCAAGGCGCCGGGCTATGTCGGCGCGGAAGCGGGCGACGAACATCAGGGCGCGCACCTGGCCAGCGGCAGCCGCAGCGTCGTGGCGCTCGTCCAGGGTGACGCGCAGGGTGTCTTGCAGCTCGCGCTCATGCGCCATGATTTCGGTCTCCAGGCGCAGCACATCGGCAGCGGCTGTGGCCTCATCCAGGGCCTCGCGCCACTGCATCTGCTGCATCAAAAAGGCCTTGGGCATGGCCGTGTTGTTCTCGGCCTCAATGGCCGCGCCGCGCAGCTCACACAGGTAGGCGCCGCGCTGCAGCGGGTCTTTGAGCCGCTGGTAACCTTGATTGACACGCACGGCCCATTGCATGGCCAGGCGCTGCGCCGCCGCACCCTGGGCGGCAAAGCGGTCCGGATGCACCTTGCCCTGCAAGGCACGCCAGCGGGCGTCGAGCTCGGCGCGGTCCAGTGCGAACCGCTCCGGCAAATCAAACAGCGTGAAGTCGTCGTCGTCGAGCTTCATGGTCGGGCCGGTTCAGTACGTACTCTGGCCGCATTGACATGCACATGCGCATGCGCAGTGGCGGTCGCGGTCGCGGTCGCGGTCGCGGCCCCAGCCACCTGCGCAGCCTGTCGCATGTCGTCCATGGCGCTACAAAGCCTTCTCGTAAAACAGCGACAGGCCGTTGTCCGGATAGCCCGCAAATGGCGCGCGCCGGCGGTAGCCACAGCGTTCATACAGGCGCACCGCCTGGGTCTGTTCAGCGCCGGTTTCCAGCAGCGCCAGCGTGATGCCTTCAGTGCGCAGTGATTGCTCCAGCTCGCTCAACACCTGCTCGGCCAGGCGCTGGCCGCGGTGCGCGGGCGCAACAAACATGCGCTTGATTTCGCCATAGGGCTGGCCACCGGTAGCCGCTTCGGCCGGCATGCACCGCAGCGCACCGCAGCCCACGGCCACGCCCTGTTGGCGCGCCACCAGAAAACGCACCTCGGGCGCCAGCAGCGCCTGCACGCCCAGGATGTGGTTGTGCTCGGGCGCATACAGGCTGCCCAAATAGCGGTCGAGCTCGTCAAGCAGCGCCACCACATCGGGCTGGTCGGCGCGCTCGGCTTGGATGCTGAATTCGGGGCGCATCAGGGTTCGCAAATCAGGGAGTAAAAGTCAGAAATCACGAATCGGGAGGCACGAATCGGGGTTCACGAATCGGCGTTCACAAATGCAAAGGCGCGGTCTGCAGGCGCCGCGCCTTCCTTGAACACAGCGCCGCGGGCGCTACACCCGGAACGACTCACCACAACCGCAGCGGTCTTTCTCGCGCGGGTTGTGGAACTTGAAGCCCTCGTTCAGGCCCTCGCGCACGAAATCGAGCTCGGTGCCATCGAGGTAGGGCAGGCTTTTGGGGTCGATCAGCACTTTGACGCCATGGTCCTCGAAGATGTGGTCTTCGGGGGCAAAGTCGTCGGCGTACTCCAGCTTGTAGGCCAGGCCCGAGCAGCCGGTGGTCTTCACGCCCAGGCGCACGCCCACGCCCTTGCCGCGCTTGGCGATGTAGCGCGACACATGGCGCGCCGCCGCTTCTGAAAGGGTGATGGCCATGGTGCGATCAATGCGCTGCCGCGGTGGCGGCCACCGCCTGCGCGACGCCGCCATGCCTGGCCTTGTAATCGTCCACCGCGGCCTTGATGGCGTCTTCGGCCAGGATGGAGCAGTGGATCTTCACCGGCGGCAGGGCCAGCTCTTGCGCGATGTGGGTGTTCTTGATGGTCAGGGCCTCATCGAGGCTCTTGCCCTTGACCCATTCGGTGACCAGGGAGCTCGATGCAATCGCCGAGCCGCAGCCATAGGTCTTGAAGCGCGCGTCCTCGATCAGGCCGGTGGCTGGGTTGACCTTGATCTGCAGCTTCATCACATCGCCGCAGGCCGGCGCGCCGACCATGCCGGTGCCCACGGTGTCATCGCCCTTGTCGAAGGCGCCGACGTTGCGCGGGTTCTCGTAGTGGTCAATGACCTTGTCGCTGTATGCCATGTTGTGAACTCCAAAAATGATTCGATCATGGATCGGTAGGTTGCCGAAAGCAGACTACCTAACCTTCAGTTCAATGCGCCGCCCACTGAATGGTGGAAATATCGATGCCATCGCGGTACATGTCCCACAGGGGTGACAGGTCGCGCAGCTTGGCCACGCGGTCCTTGAGCGTGGCCACGGCGTAATCGATCTCGGCCTCGGTGGTGAAGCGGCCAATCGTCATGCGCAGGCTGGAATGCGCCAGCTCATCGCTGCGACCCAGGGCACGCAGCACATAGCTGGGCTCCAGGCTGGCCGAGGTGCAAGCCGAGCCTGACGACACCGCAATGCCCTTCACGCCCATGATCAGCGACTCGCCCTCGACATAGTTGAACGAGATGTTCAGGTTGTGCGGCACGCGGCGCTGCATGTCGCCATTGATGAACACCTGCTCGATCTCGGTCAAGCCGCTGACCAGCTTGCTCTGCAGCATGTGGATGCGCTCTTGCTCGCTGCCCATGTCCTGCTGTGCGATTTGAAACGCCACGCCCATGCCGACGATCTGGTGCGTGGGCAGGGTGCCCGAGCGCATGCCGCGCTCATGGCCACCGCCGTGGATCTGTGCCTCCAGACGCACCCGTGGCTTGCGCCGCACGTACAGCGCGCCTATGCCTTTGGGGCCATAGGTCTTGTGCGAGGCCAGGCTCATCAGATCGACCGGCAATGTGGCCAGATCGATCACTACCTTGCCGGTGGCCTGGGCCGCGTCGACGTGAAAAATGATGCCGCGCTCGCGGCACATGGCGCCGATGGCCGGGATGTCCTGGATGACGCCGATCTCGTTGTTGACGAACATCACCGACACCAAGATGGTGTCGGGGCGCATCGCCGCCTGCAACTTGTTCAAGTCGAGCAGGCCGTCTTCTTGTACATCGAGGTAGGTGACCTCGAAGCCCTGGCGCTCCAACTCGCGCATGGGGTCGAGCACGGCCTTGTGCTCGGTTCTGACAGTGATGAGGTGCTTGCCGCGGGCCTTGTAAAACTGCGCCGCGCCCTTGATGGCCAGGTTGTTGGACTCGGTGGCGCCCGAGGTCCAGACGATCTCGCGCGGGTCGGCACCGATCAGCGCAGCCACCTGGGCACGCGACTTTTCGACGATCTCTTCGGCCTCCCAGCCCCACGCATGGCTGCGTGAGGCCGGATTGCCGAAGTGCTCACGCAACCAGGGGATCATGGCGTCGACGACGCGCGGGTCCACCGGCGTGGTGGCGCCGTAATCGAGGTAGATGGGGAAATGCGGGGTCATGACAAATCGTTGGGGAAAGGAAGATTGAAAGACGTGAGCGTCGAGACGGGCTATTTCAAGAACGATCCGCCCAGGGCGAACACGGAATTGGGCGCGGTGATCTTGATCGGCTTGACCACGGGCACACTGGAAATGGCCCGCTTGATGGGGGAATCGCTGGTCGACACGCCCTTGGCCAATTGCTCATCGACCAGTTTCTTCAGGGAAATGGCGTTGAGGAACTCGAACATCTTCTGGTTCAGGCTGGCCCACAGGTCATGCGTCATGCAGCGGCCGGCGTCGTCACCCATGCAGTTTTCCTTGCCGGCGCAACCGGTGGCGTCGAGCGCCTCATCGACGGCGACGATGATGTCGGCGATGGTGATGTCCTCGGCCTTGCGGCCCAAGGAGTAGCCGCCGCCGGGGCCGCGTGTGCTTTCGACCAGCTCATGGCGGCGCAGCTTGCCGAAGAGTTGCTCAAGATAGGACAGCGATATCTGCTGGCGCTGGCTGATCGCGGCCAGGGCCACCGGCCCATTGCCCGAGCGCAGGCCCAGATCGATCATGGCGGTGACCGCGAAGCGGCCTTTGGTGGTCAAACGCATCAAACGACTCCTGACTTGGGGCGCCGAGGCAGGCATCAAAACGATGGTCCTGGGGCCCGATTCGCAGCTCCGACCACCGTGCCACGCCCTCTGGGCCCTGGTCAAACAGGGGCAACTTCGGGCGTGGTGGGAAACGACAGTGGGGAAACCGCAGTGGGGAAACGGCAGTGGTTATCCCACTGCTTTAGTCAAGTATAGCCGTATCCGACTGTTTTAGTCGAGATTGGGCACACGCTCCCGCGTGGCCAATTCGCCCGGCACTGTCTGTGCATGGCCGGCTGTAGGTGAGGCGAGCTGCCGTTGCAGCCGCAGCGAAATGGCGGCAATGGCCGGTGCCATCAAGTCGAGAACATGCTCGAAGCCTTCGGTCGAACCGTAGTAGGGATCGGGAACTTCGCGCTTGCCATCGCTGCGCGGTGAGGCCGTCAAGAGCAATTGAACGCGGCTGTGCAATGGCGCTGGGCAAAGGTCTTGCAGGGTGGCGAGGTTGTCCTCGTCCATCGCCAACAACAGGTCGAAGCGCTCGAAATCCGCCGCCTCGATGCGCCTTGATCGCAGGCCGGAGAGATCAAGCCCACGCACAGCCCCGGCTTTGATGGCGCGCGGGTCGGGGGGCGAGCCGCGGTCACTGTGCGTGCCGGCGGAATCCACCCGCACGCGCTGGCCCAGGCCGGCGCGCAACAGCTTGTCACGCAACACCGCCTCGGCCAGTGGCGAGCGGCAAATATTGCCCATGCACACCATCAGCACGCTGAGCTCAGGTGTCGCCGGGGTCGGTCTGAAACGCTTCCAAAAAGTCATCCCGGCAGGATAACGCGAGCCGATTGCGCGCCTCATGGTGCGAAGTTACCGGCCGTGTCGAATATGCCGATTTACGACACCAGGTCGCGGGGTCCTACACTCGCGGACCCCAGAATTTCCCCCACTTTCGGAGCACTTCATGAGCATCACCACCGTCGGCATCGTCGGCGCCGGCACCATGGGCAACGGCATCGCACAGGCCTGCGCGGTGCGCGGCATCGGCGTGGTCATGGTCGATATCCAGGAGGCCGCCGTGCAACGCGGCCTGGCCAATGTGGCGTCCAGCCTGGAGCGGCTGGTGAAGAAGGAAAAGATCAGCGATGCCGACAAGCTGGCCGCGCTGTCGCGCATCCAGGGCAGCACCGACTACGACGACCTGCGCAGCACCGCCTTGGTCATCGAGGCCGCCACCGAAAACGAGGCCTTGAAGCTGAAGATCCTGGGCCAGCTCGACGCCATGTTGCCGCCCGAGACCATCATCGCCAGCAACACCAGCTCGATCTCCATCACCAAGCTGGCCGCGGCCACCCGGCGTGCTGATCGCTTCATCGGCATGCACTTCTTCAACCCGGTGCCGATGATGGCGCTGGTGGAAATCATCCGCGGCCTGCAGACCAGTGACGCCACCCACGCCGTCGTGCACGCCCTGGCCCAGGCCCTGGGCAAGACGCCCATCACCGTGCGCAATGCGCCCGGCTTTGTGGTCAACCGCATCCTGGTGCCGATGATCAACGAGGCTTTCTTTGTGCTGAGCGAAGGCCTGGCTTCGGCCGAAGACATCGATGCCGGCATGAAGCTGGGTTGCAACCAGCCCATAGGCCCCCTGGCCCTGGCCGACATGATTGGCCTGGACGTGTGCTTGGCGGTGATGAACGTCTATGTCGCTGAGTACAACGATTCAAAGTACCGGCCCTGCCCGCTGCTCAAGGAAATGGTCGCCGCCGGCTGGCTGGGGCGCAAGACCGGGCGCGGCGTGTACCACTATTGAGGCTGGCGTTTGAGCCTGGCCGCCCGCGCCAGCGGCCAGGGCGACAGGCCAGCCGGGCGGCCTGGCCTTGAGCCCGGTCCAGCAGCCCAGTCCTGCAACTTGACGCCCCCACCTAACCATCCGCTTGACACGACATGCCTCTCACGGCCAGCTTGCCCGAACGCATCGTCTGCCTGACCGAGGAGCCCACCGAGGTCTTGTATGCCTTGGGGCAAGAGCATCGCATCGTCGGCATCTCCGGCTTCACCGTGCGGCCAGCGCGGGCACGGCAGGAAAAGCCCCGCGTCAGCGCCTTCACCAGCGCCAAGATCGATCGCATCCTGGCGCTGCAGCCTGACCTGGCGATTGGCTTTTCCGACATCCAGGCCGACATCGCCGCGGCGCTGATCAAAGCGGGGGTGGAGGTGTGGATCAGCAACCACCGCTCGGTCGCCGGCATCCTGGGCTATGTGCGCAGGCTGGGGGCCATGGTCGGCGTGGCGGCCCAGGCCGATGCCTATGCGGCCGAGTTGGCGGCACAGGTGGAGGCCGTGCGTGCCGCCGCCGCAGGCCTGCCACGCCGGCCCAAGCTGTATTTCGAGGAATGGGACGAGCCGCCGATCAGTGCCATCGGCTGGGTCAGTGAGCTGGCGGGCATCGCCGGCGGCGACGACATCTTCCCGCAGCGCGCCGCCGCATCCCTGGGCCGCGACCGCATCGTCGCCGACCCGCTGGAGATCGTGCGCGCCGCGCCCGACATCATCATCGGCTCATGGTGCGGCAAGAAGTTTCGGCCCGAGCACGTGGCCGCGCGGCCAGGCTGGGGCGAGGTGCCAGCGGTGCGCGACGGTGAGCTGCACGAGATCAAGTCGCCTTTGATCCTGCAGCCTGGGCCAGCGGCCTTGACCGATGGCCTGCTGGCCTTGCAACGCATCATCACGGCCTGGTCGGCGAAAAAGGCGTCGCTGTGAGCATGCAACAGCCACCAGCGAGCTGGCCGCAAGCGCGTGAAGGCGGGCCGAGACCTGCGGCAGCCACCCAAGGCCTGCGACAAGGCCTTGTCGTGGCGATGCTGGCGGCCTTGGCCGCCGCCGGCCTGACGGCTTGCCAGGCCCCGCCCCTGACGCCGCTCCTGACGCCGCCCCCGACGCCGCCGCTTGCTCCAGCGGCGCTGCACTACACCCTCCCCGCCCTGCCCGAGGGCAGCTCGGGCAGCAGCGCCAAGCCCGGTTGGGCGACCCAGCGCTTTGCCGTGGCCTCGGCCAACCCGCTGGCCACCGATGCTGGCGCTCAGGTGCTGCGCGCCGGCGGCTCGGCCGTGGACGCTGCCGTGGCGGTGCAGATGGTGCTGGGCCTGGTCGAGCCGCAGTCCAGCGGCATTGGCGGCGGCGCCTTCTTGCTGCACTTTGACGGCGCCCAGGTGCAGGCCTGGGATGGCCGCGAGACGGCGCCCGCGGCGGCTGACGGGCGCCTGTTTTTGCTGCCCGATGGCAAGCCCATGCCGGCCACGCAGGCCACAGTGGGCGGCCGCTCAGTTGGCGTGTTGGGCGCCGTGCGCATGCTGGAGGCGGCGCACCGCCAACATGGTCGCTTGCCCTGGGCGCAACTCTTTCAACCCGCCATTGCCCTGGCCGAGCAGGGCTTTGCGGTCAGCCATCGCCTGCACACCCAGCTCGGCGCCGAGACCCACTTGAAGGGCGACCCGCGCGCTGCCACCTACTTCTACCGCGCCGATGGCCAGCCGCACGCCATTGGCCACCGGCTGCGCAACCCGGCGCTGGCCCAGGTGCTGCGCGCCATCGCGGCCCAGGGCAGCGCGGCCTTGCACATCGGCGCCATCGCCGCCGACATCGTCGCCCGCGTGCAAGGCCATGCCACCAACCCCGGGCGCATGGTGCTGGCCGATCTGGCCGGCTACCGGCCCCTGCTGCGCGAGCCCATCTGCACCGACTGGAAGGCGATCTACCGCGTCTGCGGCATGCCCCCGCCATCGTCTGGACACCTGGCGGTGATGCAGATCCTGGGTCTGCTCGAACTCGCGCCAGCGAAGCTGCCGCCGGGTGAAGCCGCACTGCACGCTGGCCTGCCCCACCCCGCCTGGCTGCACCAGTACACCGAGGCCTCGCGCCTGGCCTATGCCGACCGTGCACGCTTTATTGCCGACCCGGATTTCATCGCCGCCCCCGGTGGCGATTGGCGCAGCCTGCTGGCCCCCGATTACCTGCGCCAGCGCGCCGGCCTGATCGGCGCGCAGAGCATGCAGACCGCGCAAGCCGGCAACCCCGGCGCGCAGCGCGTGAGCCACGGCCTACCGACGGATCAGCCTGAGGCCGGCACCAGCCACATCAGCATCGTCGATGCCCAGGGCAAGGCCCTGGCCATGACCACCACCATTGAAGCGGTGTTTGGCGCGCGGATCATGTCCGATGGCGGCACCGGGCTGGCCGGTGGCTTCCTGCTGAACAACCAGCTCACCGATTTCAGCAGCACGCCGGTCGATGCCCAGGGCCTGACGGTGGCCAACCGCGTGCAGCCCGGCAAGCGCCCGCGCTCGAGCATGAGCCCGACCCTGGTGTTCGACAAGCGCGACGGCAAGCTGCTGATGAGCCTGGGCTCGCCCGGCGGGCCGGCGATCATCCACTTCGTCGCCAAGACCTTGATCGGCGCCTTGGACTGGGGCCTGAATGTTCAGCAGGCCATAGACCTGCCCAACTTCGGCAGCTTCAATGGCCCAACGGTGCTGGAAGACAAGCGCTTTGCGCCGGCCACGATTCAAGCGCTCAAAGCGCGCGGCCACACCGTCGTGGAGTTCGATCTCACCAGCGGCCTGCAGGCCATCACGCGCACTCCGACCGGCTGGTTTGGCGGCGCCGATCCGCGGCGCGAAGGCGTGGTCATCGGCGATTGAGTCGGCCGCGCCAGCGCCCACTCAGAGCGCGTCCGCCACCCCCAGGATGGCCGTCGATTGGCTCGACAGCGTGCCGCCATTGGCGTGCGCCAAGGCAATCTTCGCGCCCGCCACCTGGCGCTCACCGGCCTGGCCACGCAACTGCCGCACGGCTTCAATCAGCGTGAAGATGCCGTACATGCCCGGGTGCACGCAAGACAAGCCACCGCCATTGGTGTTCACCGGCAGGCGCCCGCCCGGGCCGATGGCGCCGCCCTCGACAAACGGGCCAGCCTCACCCTTCTTGCAAAAGCCCAGGTCCTCAAGAAACAACAGCGTGTTGATGGTGAAGGCGTCATAGAGCTCCAGCAGATCCACATCCTTGGGCTGCAGGCCGGCCATCTCAAAAGCCTGGCGGCCCGACTGGCTGGCTGCGGTGAGCGTGATGTCGGGCATGGATGAGATCTGCCGGTGCCAGGCGGCGCTGGCCGTGCCTAACACGTGTATCGAGGGGTGGGGGCCGTGCCTGGCGCGATCACTGCGCACCAGCACAAAGGCGCCGGCGCCATCGGTCACCAGGCAGCAGTCGCGCACCGTCAAGGGGTCGGACACCATGCGTGCGCCCAGCACATCGTCAATGCTGAGCGGCCCGCGCTCAAAGGCCTCGGGGTTGAGCTGCGCCCAGCGCCGCGCGGCCACCGCCACCTCGGCCAATTGCCGCCGCGTGGTGCCGTACTGCGCCATGTGGCGCGAGGCCGCCAGGGCGTAGGCCGAGAGCGGCTGCATGGGCTCATACGGCTGCTCATAGGGCAGGGGGTCCATCAGCTTGCGCGCCGCCGCCACCTGGGCGCGGCCGCCATTGGCCGAGGTGCGTTGCGTGCTGCCATAGCACACCAGCACGGCATTGCACTGCCCGGCCTGCAGCGCCAGCATGGCCGGCATCAGGTGCGCCACAAAGCTGGAGCCGCCGAGCATGGTGCCGTCCACAAAGGTCGGGTTCAGGCCCAGATACTCGATCACCGGCAGCGGCCACATGGTCGACAACACACTGGCCGTGCACAGGCCGTCGATGTCGCGCATCGATAGGCCTGCATCGGCCACCGCGGCGTGGGCGGCACGGGCCAGGATTTCGATCTCGGTGAAGCCACGGGCCTCACCGCAGCCAAAGGTGGCCACACCGGCAATCGCCGCGCTGCCGCGCAGGGCTTTCATGGCCGGGCTCATTGCGCGCGCTCCACATCAAAGACCACCGTGCCATGGCCCTCGCGCACCACGACCCTGGCGCGCACGCGCTGGCCAATGCTGACTTCATGGGCTGCCAGGCCTTCGACCCGGCTCATCAACTGCACGCCTTCATCCAGCGCGATGAGGCTGACGTTGTAGTCGCCGCCTGCTTCGGCCTTGCGCCGCACGGTTGTGGTGGCGTGGACACGGCCGAGCCCGCCAGTTGACACAAAGGCCAGCTTCAGCGCACCGCACGCGGGGCACAGCTCACGCGGAAAGTAGACATGCCGCTCACATTGGGTGCAACGCTGTATCTGAAATTGGCCGGCATCGAGCAGGGCCTGGTGTTGGGCTTGGACGCCAATTTCGCTGGCTTGCATTTGGGGGTTGGCCTGGTGTGGGAACAAGCCGGCAGTTTGCACATTTCGCGGCGCAGCGTCGATGCCGGTAAACCATGGCGCCGGCGCGCCCGCAGAAACAGCCTGGCTTTGGCCCGTTGCTGTTGGTTGCAGTTCAATGCGGGCCGACCTAGGATCGGCTGCCGACAATGCAGGCCGAGAGTAAAGAGCGCCGCCAAACCTGCCGCTTCGCGTCAGGCCCCCCGTGGGGGATGAGAAAACTTGGGAGCGGCCCGGCGTTTTCTCTTGAGCGGACACCGCTGAACCAGGGCAATGATTTCCATGAGCAACGACGCGTTGACGGACCTTGAACGACGAAATTTTCTGACCCAGGCGTTTGCCGCCATCAGCGCAAGCAGCGGCTTGTCTGCCTGTGGCGGGGGCGGCGACGCGCCGATGTCGGTCAGCCCGCCACCCGTGCCTTCGCCGCCACCGCCGCCAGCGGCAGGACCATCGCCACCGCCGATAGAACCACCCCCAGCGCCGCCGCCAGCCGAACCACTGCCACCGCCACCACCGGCGCCGCCGGCAGAGCCACTGCCACCGCCACCACCGGCGCCGCCCGTGGAGCCACCGCCACCGCCACCACCGCCGCAGGCAGAACCACCGCCGCCGCCTGCAGAGCCTCCGCCACCGCCGGCACCGCCGCCAGTGTTGCAAGCCGGCGCCTATCGCTACCAGCAGACATATCTGTTTCAACGCACGGCTGAGGCCTCGCTGCTGTCGCGCTTGCCCACAGGGCTGGCCTTGCCACGCGACACCGTGGGGCCGACGGCGCGCTGGATCGATGCCCAGTGCGAATGGCCCTGGGCCAAACGTGGTGGCGATTGGGTGGATTCGAATGGCACGACGCAGGGCCCGGCCGCATGGGTGTCGCTGCTCACCAATGGCGCTGCAGGCGTGGCCGCCGAGTACACCTACAGCGTCGACGTGACTGTCATTGCCCGCCGCGTACGCGACACCAACCAGTGGATGGCGATGCACATGGACTGCGTGGCGGCCATTCGGCGCCTCGCCGGTGCGCTCTCTGCGGTGCCACCAAGCATCACCTACACCTACACCGACGCCTCTACCGAAACCCTGGCCTGCTGGGTGTGCGCTGAAGCAGGCGGCTCGTCCGAGCTGCCCCGCACGACGGCCACCGAGCTGACTTTGCCGGTGTTTCTTGAGTTTCGACGTCCCAGCAAGGCCGTTGCCGCAGCCACCTTGACCTTCAAGGTGACCCAACACCATGCGGGCAATGCCAGCACGCGCATCAACCTGGTGTCGCCGGCAGTGAACACCGCGCCGGCGCAAACCGGCATTGCCTACAACCAGGCGCTCGATGCGGAATTGCCGCAGCATCCGGCCATCATCGGCACGCAGCGCATCGTCGATGGCACTGCCTACACCGATATTTGTTATCTCGGGTCCGGCAGCAACTTCGGCGTAGAGGCATCCTTCGACCCCGCCATTTACGGCACCGGCCCCACCAACCTGGGCAAGCTGCCGCACCTCGGCGCCGGCAAATGGATAGGCGCGCCGCCCGTAGGCGGCACGGTCGAGCACGAATGGTCCATCGTCAACTCAGACTACGCCAAGGAAGGCTTCAAGCCCTTGGCCGCGGGTGTGGCCGCCTTGCGCATGCACATGAAGAGCGGGCTGGACATCGCCAGCGGGCAGCCGCTGACCAATGGCTCACGCGTGGGCTACTCCGGCACCCTGGGATGCCATGCCAGCCTGTTCCTGCCTGAGGCGCAATTCGGTGTGCTCGATCACATTTTTGTGCGCGAGTACTTCCGCCTGGGCACCGTCGATGGCGGCCCCTATGTGGCCGATCCAGTCGATCGCTTTCATGTCTACAAGGATGCCAACCAGGGCACCCCTTCGTGGACCGACCGGGCGGGCAAGTTCGGCTGCACGCCGGCGCATGTCACCAGCTATGGCGGCTTCAGTGGCTCGGCAGGCTCGGGCTTTGGCTGGCAAATGCGCCATAGCTGGCAGGAAATCGATCGGCTGCTGGGCGGGCCCGACGAAGGCGGCTGGGACACCGGATTGCACCTGTACGACTTTCTGCAAAACGTGCCCGGCCACCAATACGGCGGCGAGAGCCCGCGCAATGAGCGCTTCAACCAGCGCGGCGGCATGGGCATGATCTATGCCCACCGCTGGTACTGCCGTGAAATGGAGCTCAAGCTCAACAGCGTGGACCGGCCCGCCGTGCTGCCCGATGGCACGCCGCACATGGTCAACGGCGTGCGCCAGTTCTGGAGCCCCGATGGCCTGGTGCGCATGTGGATCGATGGCCGCCTGGCCTATGAGCGCACGGGCATGGTGTTTCGCTCTTTGCCGCTCATGACGGTGCCCAGCAACTACAACCCGACCCAGGCGCTGCGGCCCGTGCGTCAGTTGGGTATCCAGAAAATACTCAACAACTGGTATCACGGCGGCACCACGCGCAACTCCGTCGGTCGGGTGTGCTTCATCACCGGCCTGGCCTGGGGCCGGTCTTACATCGGGCCGATGCGCATGCCGTAGGCGCCGCCCGCCGGCGGCGGGCACGCGCAGCCATGGGCCCAGCCAGCGACATGCATCACCGCAAACCCGAATTGCGTGGCCGCTGCAGCTGATGCAAGCTGCGGTCCATCACCATGTTGGAGTCGATTTTGCGTACATCAAAAATTCGTCGGGCAGCGCTCGCTGCATTCGCGGGTGCTGTTTGGCTGGCCATGGGCAGCGCCGGCCATGCCCAGGTGCAACCCCAATCCGACAAGCAGGTGCGCCTGCTGGTGGGCTATGCCCCGGGCGGCCCGGTCGATTCGATGGCGCGCATCTTTGCGCCGCTGTTTGCGCGCGAGCTCGGCCAGCCGGTGATCGTCGAGAACAAGCCCGGCGCCAGTGGCGCTCTGGCCGGTGAGCTGGCCACCACCGCCCCGGCCGATGGCACGACGCTGTTTTTTGCCGCCAGCCCCACCATCACCATCGTGCCGCATGTCTACAAAAAGATGCGCTACGACCCGGCCAAGGACCTGACGCCGGTCGCTCCCTTATTGACTTATGCCAATGTGCTGGTGGTGCACAAAGACAACCCGGCGAAATCCTTGAACGATCTCATCGGCTTTGCCCGCGCCAACCCGGCCAAGGTGTTCTACGGCTCGGCCGGTGTGGGTGGCAGCAACCACTTGAGCGGCGAGCTGCTGGCCGCGCAGGCCAAGCTGCAGTTGACGCACGTGCCTTACAAGGGCAACGCGCCGGCCATGAACGATGTCATCGGCGGGCAGATCAGCATGATGTTCGACATCGTCGGCGGCGCGCGCAAATTCATCACCGCCGGCCATGTGCGGGCCCTGGCGGTGACCTCGGCCACGCGCAACCCGATGCTGCCGGATGTGCCCACCATGCGCGAGGCCGGCCTGCCGGGCTATGAGGTGGTGGGATGGTTCGGCCTGTATGGCCCCAAGGTGATGGCGCCGGCAGCCACCACTCGCCTGGCCGAGGCCACGCGCAAGGTCCTGGCCAGCGCCGAGATGCAGGCCCGCCTGGCCGAGCTGGGCTATGCCGGTTGGTCGGGCAGCGGTGAGCAGCTCGCCGCCCATGCCGCCAAGGAGCGCGACATGTGGGGCACGGTGACCAAGGGCATCGAAATCGAGTGAGCGGCGGCGCCGATCAAGGCGCTGCGGTGGAAGGCGCCGCCGGCGCGGCGCCCGCGCCGCTCAGATCGGATCCCAGCTGAAGACATCGGCCGAGCGGTCCAGCGCATAGAAGCCGGCCTTGAGCGCCGGCATGGCGTGCTCGGCCACGCTCTCGGCCGTCCAGCCCTCGCTGCGGTGCACGCTGCGCTCGGGGCGCGGCTGGCTCATCAGGAAGATCTCGTTGTTGCGCACGGCAAAGATCTGGCCGGTCACGTCCTTGGCCGCGTCGCTGGCCAGGTAGACGGCCACCGGCGCGATCTTCGCCGGCGTCATGGTCTGGATCTTGGCCACGCGTGCTGCCTGCTCGGGCGTGTCGGTCGGGATCGAGCCGATCATGCGGCTCCAGGCGAAGGGCGCGATGCAGTTCGAGCGCACATTGAAGCGCTGCATGTCCAGCGCGATGGACTTTGACAGGGCGGCGATGCCCAGCTTGGCCGCGGCGTAGTTGGCCTGGCCAAAGTTGCCGATCAGGCCCGAGGTGCTGGTCATGTGCACGAAGGCGCCGCTGCCCTGCTCCTTGAAGTGATTGGCGGCCGCTCGGCTGACGTAATAGGCGCCGTAGAGATGCACCTTGATCACCGCATCAAACTCGTCCACGCCCATCTTGTGAAAGATGCGGTCGCGCAGGATGCCGGCGTTGTTGACGATGGCATCCACCCGGCCAAAGGCATCGAGCGCGGTTTGCACGATGCGGTTGGCGCTGGCGGGCTCGGCCACGCTGTCGGTGTTGGCCGCGGCCTCGCCCCCCAGGGCCTTGATCTCGGCCACCACGCGCTGCGCCGGGCCGGCGTCACCGCCCTCGCCGGCGACCGAGGCGCCAATGTCGTTGACCACGATCCTGGCGCCCTGGGCCGCGCACTGCAGCGCGATGTCACGGCCAATGCCGCCGCCTGCACCGGTCACCACCACCACTTTGCCTTCTAGCATCATCACCTTCACTCCTTGCTTGGCTTGGCCGCGGCGGGCGCCGCAGGCACGTCACTGGGGTGGCCCGCGGCAGACGCCGCGGGCCAGTTGAACTTCGCCGGCTGCTTGTCCAGGAAGCGCTGCACAGCCTGGGCCTGGTAGGCCGTCTCAAAACACATGGCCTGGTGATCGGCTTCGAGCGCCAGCAGCGACTGCAAGTCGCTGGCCAAAGACATGCCCACATCGCGCTTGATCAGGCTCACCGCCAAAGGCGAGGCGCCGACAAAGCTGCGCGCCAGCGCGTCGGCGCGGGCTTGCAGGCCCTCGGCGGGCACGATCTCCAGGGCCAGGCCCAGGCGCAGCGCTTCTTCGGCGCCAACCTCGCGCGCCGTGAGCATCAGCTCCTTGGCGCGTTGCACGCCCACGATGCGCGGCAGGGTGTACATGGCGGCGAAATCCGGCCCCAGGCCGACCTTCATGAACGACAGGCAGAACCGTGCGCGCGGCGTCACCAACACAAAATCAGCCATCAGCGCCAGGCTGAATCCCGCACCATAGGCTGGGCCATCCACGGCGGCAATCAGCGGCTTGTCCAACTCAATCAACTGCTTGATCCAGGGCTGCACCCCGAGCATGCGGTCGCGCCAGTTCTCGATGCTCATGGTGGGCCGTATTTCGGCCATGTTGCGCAAATCACCCCCGGCACAGAACACACCGCCGGCCCCGGTGATGACCACGGCGCGCACCGACTTGTCGGCCGCCATGGCCGGCACGACGCGGGCGAATTCCTCGCGCATGGCGTTGCTCAGGGCATTGCGCGCTTCGGGGCGGTTGATGGTGAGGGTGGCCACGCCATCGTCCACCCGGTAGTCCAGATCAGCCATCGGCCAGCAGCCCTTGCGCGGTGACGGCGACAACCGCCTCGCCCTTGAGTTTGACTTCGCCACGGGCATTGGCCGTTTGCACCTGCAGGCGGGCGCGGCGCTCGCCATTGGCATGGAAGACCTCGGTCACCGTGCCGCTGCAGGTGATGGACTCACCCACCTGGGTGATGGCGACAAAACGCACGCCGTATTCACGGATCTGCTGCTGCGGCACCCAGTTGGTGAGCAAGCGCCCCAGCCAGGCCATGGACAGCATGCCGTGGGCAAAGACATCGGGCATGCCCGCGCTTTGCGCAAAGGCGATGTCCACATGGATGGGGTTGTGGTCGCCCGAGGCACCGCAGTACAGCGCCAGATTGAAGCGCGACACCGGGTCGGTGGTGAAGCTGGGCAGGGCGTCGCCCACTTTGAGCGTGGTGGTTTCGATGATCGACATGTCAGGTATTCCTCACCACCGTCACGCATTTCAAATCGGCCACATGCTGGCCGTGCTGGTTGCTGACCCGGGTTTCGCGCAGCACGAATTCCAGCGCGCCGCCCTTCTTGGCGTAGATGTCGGCGATGCGCTGCTCGAAGCACAGCACATCACCGGCGTGGCAGGCCGAGCGGTAGGTGAAGTGCTGCTCGCCGTGCAACACGCGGCCGATGTCGATGTCCAGCAGATCTCGCAAGGAGCCGGGGTTGGGGCCGTCCATCTCCAGGCAAAACAGATAGGTGGGCGGCACCGGCAGGCCCATGTGGCCGGCGGCGCGGGCCGCCGACTCATCGGTGTAGACGGCATCGGTCTGGCCGATGGCCTTGGCAAAAAAGCGCAGGCGGCTGGCTTCAACGGGCACGCTGAAGGGCGCAAATTCGTGTCCGATGTATTGGCGGTTTAGCCTGGCCAGGGGTTGGTCAGCGGAAGTCTGTGGCTGCATGGGGGCAGGTCTCCAGGGGTTGATCGGTGGACGCTCAGATCATTGAATAGCGGTACTCACCTTGGCTGTCGATCTCGCGCTTGGCCTCGCCCAGCGCCAGCAGGTGGTTCAGGTGCGCCAGGCTCTCACCCGTGGCCAGGCCGAGCAGATCATCCTTGTCGGTGATCGGCCGGGCAAACAGTGCGCCAAAGACATCGACCGCACGCTTGGGCGTGGCCAGGCTGCGGCGCAAACGCGTCAGGCCCGAGGCATGGCCCTTGGCCAGGCGATCCAGCCGGGCATGCAGGCCGACAAAGGGCTCGCCATGCGCAGGCAGCACCAGCAGCTCGTCGCTGAGGCCGGCGCGCAGCGTGGCAATCGAGGCCAGCCAATCCCCCAGCGGATCGGCCTCGGGCTCGGTCGGGAACACCGAGACATTCGATGAGATGCGCGGCAGCACCTGATCGCCCGAGACCATCAGCCCCAGCTCATCACACACCAGGCAGGCGTGCTCGGGCGAATGGCCGCGGCCGATGACCACCCGCCAATCGTGCCCGCCGATGCGCAGCAACAGGCCATCGCTCAGGCGGCGAAAACTGTCGGGCAGGGTGTGGATGTACTTCGAGAACCCGCCAAAGCGCGTGCGGTAGACATCGAGCGCGTCCTCGGGCCAGCCGACCTTGCGGTAGAAGCGGATGGCGTCTTCGGGCGCCTCGCGGCCGGCGTCGCCGGCCAGGGTGCGGCAGGTCAGGTATTCCAGCCGCGACATCCACAACGGGACGCTGCATTTGCGTGTCAGCCACCCGGCCATGCCGACGTGATCAGGGTGCATGTGGGTGACGAAGATGCGCGTCAGCCGCGCACCCTGCGGCGTGGCCGCCAGCGGCCCGTCGGCGGCCAGCAGCGCGCGCCAGGCGGCCAGCACCTCGGGCGTCTTGGTGCCGGTATCGACCACCGCCCAGCCCGGGCCGCGCTCGTCTTCATCGGCCAGCAGCCACAGGTTGATGTGGTTCAGCGCAAAGGGCAGCGGCATGCGCAGCCACAGCACGCCCGGGGCGATCTCACGAAACTGGCCGGCCTCGGGCGGCGTGCCGCAGGGGTAGCGCAGGCCGTGGGTTTCGTCGGGGCGGCCGTCAGAGGTGGCCGGGGGCGTGATGGTGGTGGCAGCTGGGGTGGCCGGCTTGGAATCGGCTTGGGCAGCGGCGCTTGCGCCCGCTGCCGCCGCGTGGAGGGGGCCATTGGTCATCCACCGATTCTGCCGCGGACCGCTGCCGGCGCTGTGCGCCCCGCGCGACATCGCGGTTTTGCAAGCCTCGGTGTCCGGCGCCAGAGCGAAGGCCGGCTTGGCAGCGCGCTCAGGCCGCGTCGCTCAACGCAGGGGCGTGCCGTCCAGCAGCGCGCGCAGCTCGAGCACCGTGCGCACGTCGAGCGCCAGGTAGCTCTTGCGCACATGGTCCACCACGGTGGCCGGGGCCACGCCCAGTTGATCGGCGATCTGTGCTTGTGATTTGCCCTGCACCAAGGCGCTGCACACCGCCGCCTGGCCTGGCGTCAAGGGCAGGCTGCGCAGCTTGCGCGCCAGTGCCACGCTATAGGGTTCGTGCCGGTGGATGTCGGCCTGCACCAGGCTGGGCGCGCCTTGGCCAGTGGCCTGCAAGAGCCGGGCCTGAATGGCAAATCGTCCCCAGGCATTGGCGAAATTCAGCTCCGATGTGGGCCACTGCCACCTTGGCAAGGGTGCGCCGTGGCCAGCGCCCGCCGACGTCTGCTCACGCAGGCGCTGCAGCAAGGGCGAGAGGGTTTGGCGCGCCAGCCAGTCCAGGGGCTGCGACACCGAGGATTGCCCGATGCCGCCAAGCGCCAGCAGCAGCAGCCTGTGCACGCCGGGCGTCGCGTAATGCACGCTGCCTTGCAAATCAAGAATGAGCGATTCGCTGGGCTCGGGGCTGGGCACATGGTGGGTCTTTGGCTCGACCACAGCGCTGCTTGCCAGGCCCTGCGCAAACACCGGCAACACCTGTGCCAGGCGACGCTCCTCCTCGGGCTTGAAACAGGGCTCGCCCGGCCCGCGGTACAGCACCAGGGAGCCGATCAAGGCGCCGCCCTGCCCGCGCAGCACAGCCTCGACGCGGTACTTCAGGCCCTGTGGCCGCCAGATCTCGTGGTACAGCGCGGAGTTGAAAAACTCAGCGTGGTTGAGCTCGGCCGCGCTGTGTATGCCCATGGGCCGCTGCGCCAGGGCATCGAAGGCCGGCATGGCCTCGGCCTCACGGCGGTTGTGGAACTCATCGAAGTACAGCTGCGCGATCGTGGCGTCGATCGGGCCTTCGAAGTAGTAATGCACCAAGCGACCAGACGCATCGGCCCAATCGAAGAGATTGCGTGACGACGGCACCACCTGATGCAAGGCCTCCAGCACCGCCGGCACCAAGGCCTCGGCCTGCAGCCCCAATGCACACAGCTCGGCAATGGCGGCCATCCCCCTGGACACGGCTCTTTTCATGTTGGCCATTGTGTTGACGCGCGGCCCCACAGGCATCCGCAAAACTGATGAGGCGGTGTTGTGCACCCCCAGCGCAGGGGGTGATTGGCGGGACGGCCTTGCCTACCCTCAAGGCGCGGTTTCACACATCCAAAAGCACACCGACACGAGGACCAAGAAATGAGCGCCGCCCCACTCGCCCCCGCCGCTGCCACGCAGCCCGCGCTGGCCGACACCTCGCCCGTTGGCATCGCGCTGCCCGATCTGCACCGTCTGTTGGATGAGGCCTTGCAGCACCTGCAAAGCGGGCGCTACGTTCACGCCTTTCGACTGTTAGGTGCACCGCTGTCTGAGCTGTGGACCACGCTGCAAGCCATAGGCCTTGGCCCGGCCGCGCGGCAGATGTGTGCCGATCACGCGGTGATGCCGCTGGTGCGCCAGGACCCCTACACCCATCGCGCCGCCAGCAAGCCGCGTGGCTATGCGGGTGATGCGGTGATGATGGATTACGTCTACGCGGGCCAGGCGCCCGCCGGCACCAGTGCCATGGGCGCGGGCGTCTTTGCCGCCACCACGCGCGCGCCCATGGGGCTGTCGGTGCTGTACCGGCGCTCGCTGCTGCGCAGCTACATCGATGACACCGCAGCCGCCATCGATGCCGCGCGCATCCTGTCTGTGGCCTCGGGCCACTGCCGCGAGCTCGATGGCAGCCTGGCCCTGCACCCGGCTTTCAATGGTGAGTTTGTAGCGCTGGATCAGGACGAGCTGTCCTGTGCCCAGGTCAGCGATCAGCATGCCGGCCAGCCGGTGACCGTCCGGAAGCACAGCGTGCGCGACCTGCTGGGCCGCGGTGCCGAAGCCTTGGGCCGCTTTGACCTGATCTATTCGGCCGGCCTGTACGACTACCTGGCCGAGCCCATGGCCCAGCGCCTGACCGCGCGCTTGCTGGGCATGCTGCGCCCCGGCGGGCGCCTGCTGGTGGCCAATTTCGTGCCCGGCGGCTCGGGCCGTGGCTACATGGAGCTGTTCATGGATTGGCCGCTGGTGGTGCGCGATGAGGCCAGCATGCTGCGCCTGTGCGAGCACGCCGGTGCCCATGAAGCCCGAAGCTTTCTCGACCCCCATCGCAATGTGGTCTATGTCGAGATGCGTTGCAGCGAGGCCACATGACGCCTCCCGCATCAGCCGCCGTGGTGCATGTGCTGCCGGCGGCGGCCTTTGCGCAGGCGCAGCGCCGGCACTTCTGCGCCGCGGTGCTGCTGCCCACCGTGGCCATGCTCGCCCTGCCCTGGTGGGTGCCCAGCCTGTGGCCCGGCCAGGGCCACGCCGCCCTGGCCGCCCTGCTGTGCGCGGGCATGTGGTTCATCGTGGGCGGCATCGGCGTCTCGGTGGGCCTGCACCGGCACTTCTCGCACCGCTCGTTCGAGGCCGCGCCAGCCTTGCGCGCTGTGCTGGGCATTTGCGGGCAGATGGCGGCGCAGGGGCCCATCATCTACTGGGTGGCCCTGCACCGCATGCACCACGCGGCCAGCGACAGGCCGGGCGACCCGCACTCACCGCAGGGTCCGGCTTGGATGGGGCTGAGCCCTCGCCGTGCCGCCTGGCGTGGCCACCTGGGTTGGGTGTTATCGCACGATGTGCCCAAACCCACACGCTATGCCCGCGAGCTGATCGCCGATGCCCAGGTGCGCCGCCTGGGCCGCGCCTACCCTGCCTGCGTGGCGTCCGGCATTGCCTTGCCCGCGCTGCTGGCCTGGGCGGCCATGGCCGCCGGATGGGGTGGCGCGGCCAGCAACGGCCCCAGCGCCTGGCAGGCCGCGCTGTTTGGCGCTTATTGGGGCGGCGTGGTGCGCATCGCGTTGGGCCACCACGTCATCTGGGCCATCAACTCGGTGTGCCATCTGGGCACCACGCGGCCACACGCCACGGGCGACCACAGCAGCAATGTCGCCTGGCTGGCGCTGCTGTCCTGGGGCGAGGGCTGGCACAACAACCACCATGCTGCGCCCACATCCGCACGCTTTGGCCAGGGCTGGCGCCAGCCGGACATCGGCTGGTGGGTGCTGCGCCTGTGGGTGGGCTTGGGCTGGGCGCGGCTGCGCCAGCCGGTCATTGATGTTGAGGATGCGCGCGGGGCCAGCCTGGCTGCAAGATCAGGCCAGCGCTCGATTTGAGTGCAGGACGGCATGCGATGTGCGGTGGCCTGGGTGGTCCCACCCAGACCTGCCACCGCGCTGCACACGGCATTCGCTCCCTTCATCACCAGCATCACGCTGTCCGGATCGAGTGCTGCGCCCACCTTCAGCTGGACACCACCGCCCGGCACCGAGGTCAATGGTTACCGCATCAACATCTTCGACAAGTCATTGGTCTCGCCGACCAATGGCGGGCTGATCGTGACGCGCAATGTGCAGCCCAGCAGCACCTCCTACACCGTCGATCCGGCGCACTTCAACCTGCGCGGATACGCCTTCGCGCTCGACAAAAACTACTCCATCGAGATCGGCCTGATCCAGACCCGCGACGGCTTGTCGAACAACCTCAACAACAGCAATCTCGAATCCATTTCTCGCGCTTACGCCGATTTCACCCCGAAGCAAGGCGGCGACCCGGTCGTCAACCTGCCCGTGGTGCTGGCCAACGGCGCCTACCAGTTCAACATGTCGATCGCGGCCGGCGTCACCTACTACATCGACCCGGATGTGGCCATCGGCTACGACTACGAAATCGGCGCGGGCAACCCCAACTTTCAAAGCGTGAGCTTTCCGCTGGGCATCGGCGATGGCACCTACGACATTTACGGTTATGACGCCAACGACGCGCTGGTGCTGCTGGCCGACGATTGGGCCGGCGGCGCGTTCTACGACTTCGGCGCCGGCGGCGTCGCCAAGTTTCGCGTGGCCGACATCGAAACCAGCGCTGGCCTCGATCCGAACAACACCACCGCCTTCATCACCGGCTTGACGTTTGCTGGCAGCGGCAATTTCACCGGCACGCAAACGCCCATCACGCAGTTTGTGAGCCGGGTGCCCGAGCCCGGCACGCTGGCCTTGCTGGGGCTGGCGCTGGTGGGCTTGGTGCGGCGGCGGGCTCGCAACGCCGGTGATCACAGGGCCAAGCACGGCTGATCGCCGCCGCTGTCCTTCGGCGCCAGTTTCCGCCGTTCGGTGGGATTGGCCCAAAGCCTAGAATGGCTGACTTTCACACCGTAAGAAAGTAAAGCCATGCTGCAGACATCCAAGCTCAGCTCGAAGTACCAGGCCACGATGCCAACAGCGGTGCGCAAGGCCTTGCAGCTCAAGGCCGGCGATTTCGTGGGTTTTGAGATCAACGGCAGCGACGTACGGTTGCGTCGCGCCACGCCGCTGGATCTGGCCTTCAATCAGGCGCTGGAAGGAACGCTCGATGAGTGGAACAGCGCGGCAGACGAACGCGCCTTCAAGGCGCTGTGATGGCCACCGTACTGCAGCCGCTGCAGGCCTTCGATGTGGTGGTGGTGCCGTTTCCGTTCACCGATCGCAAGGCCAGCAAACGCCGGCCGGCGCTTGTGCTGTCAGCGCCGACATTCAACGACGCCGCGCGCCACAGCGTGCTGGCCATGATCACCAGCGCAGAGCAATCAGCCTGGATCGGCGACAGCGCCATCCGTGACTTGCCCTCAGCCGGCCTGAGTGAGCCCTGCGTGGTACGCCTGAAGCTGTTCACGCTGGATCACCGTTTGATCATCCGGCGCTGTGGGCAGCTTGCCGCCGCGGATCAGAAGCGCCTGCGCGTGGCCTGGAAGGGCTTGCTCGCAGCGGTGTGACCGGTGATGGGGCGGGCTGCAGACGGAGGTCTTGTGCGCCGGCCGCGAACACCGTGCGGCGCGTGCTGCGCCGAGGCCAAGCTCAGGCCGGAGCACCTGCCTGCAGGTCTGGCGGCGCGAACAGATCAGCCGCTGAGCGCGCCCGGGGCGTGGCCGCCGCCGTGGCCGGCGTGGCCTCGGCCCCCAGCCGCTTCTGCAGCACACGGCCCAGCGCGGCCAGGTGCACTTGATCGGGCCCATCGCCCATGCGCATGAAGCGCGCGTAGGCGTAGGCCTCGGCCAGAAAGGTGTCTTGCGAGACACCAGCGGCGCCGAAGATTTGCATGGCGCGGTCGATCACCCGCCCGGCCATGGCCGGCACCACGATCTTGGCCGCGGCGATCAAATCGCGCGCGGCCTTGTTGCCCTCGCGGTCCATCTTGTCGGCGGCGCGCAGGGTCAGCAAGCGGGCTTGCACTATCTCGCAAAAGGAATGGGCAATGTCTTCACGCACTGAGCCGTGTTCGCCCAGTGTTTGACCGAAGGCCACACGCAGCGTGGCGCGGCGGCACATCAGCTCCAGCGCGCGCTGCGCGCAGCCGATCAGTCGCATGCAGTGGTGGATGCGCCCGGGCCCGAGCCGGCCCTGGGCGATCTCGAAACCCCGGCCCTCACCCAGCAGCAGATTGGCCACCGGCACGCGCACGCCATCGAAAGCGATCTCGGGGTGGCCGACCGGCGCGTCGTCGTAGCCGAAGACATTCATGTCGCGCACGATGCGCACACCGGGCGTGGCCTTGGGCACCAGGATCATCGATTGGCGCAGGTGCACATTGGCCTGATCCGGCGCTGTCAGGCCCATGACGATGAGCAAGCGGCAATCCTCATTCAGGGCGCCCGAGGTGTACCACTTGCGACCGTCGATCACGTACTCATCGCCCTCGCGGCGGATCTGGCAGCGGATGTTGGTGGCATCGCTCGACGCCACCTCGGGCTCGGTCATCGAGAACGACGAGCGCATCTCGCCGGCCAGCAGCGGCGCCAGCCATTGCTGCTGCTGCAGCGGCGTGCCGTACTGCGCCAGCACCTCCATGTTGCCGGTGTCGGGCGCCGAGCAGTTGAACACCTCTGAGGCCCAAAGTACGCGGCCCATGGCCTCGGCCAGTGGGGCGTAATCGAGGTTGCCGAGGCCCGCGCCGTGCGCGCCTGGCAAGAACAGATTCCACAGGCCTTGCTCGCGGGCCATGGCCTTGAGCTGCTGCATCACCGGTGGCGTGCGGTAGCGCGTGCGCGGGTCGCCGCTGGCGTGCACCTGCTCGCGGTAGAGGTGCTCGACCGGCAGCACGTGGCGATCCATGAAATCACAGACCTGGCGCTGCAGCGCCACGGCGCGATCACTGTGCTGGAAATCCATGCGCTGTCTCCTTCAACGGCCGGCCGGGGCAGGGGATATGAGCCGGCGATGTGCGGCGACAGGCCACCTTCAGCGTGGCGCGCTGCGCCGATCTGTACCTAACCGGGAATCAAGCTGCCTTGCCCGAGTACATGCCCTCAATCACCTCGGCGTACTTCTTGTTGATCAGCGAGCGCTTCAACTTCATCGTCGGCGTCAGCTCTTCGTCTTCAGCCGTCAAGCGCTGCTCGATCATGCGGAACTGCTTGATCTGCTCGACGCGGGCGAACTGCTTGTTCACCTTGTCGATCTCTTCGCCGATCAAGGTGACCACCTCGGGCGCGCGGCACAGGCTCTTGAAATCGGAGAACTGCACATCGCGCTCTTGCGCCCACTGCGCAATGTTGTCTTCGTCGATCATGACCAAACAACTGAGAAAAGCGCGCTTGTCGCCGATCACCACCGCGTCGGTCACATAGGGGCTAAATTTGAGCTGGTTCTCCCACTCGCTGGGCGTCACGTTCTTGCCACCGGCGGTGATGATGATGTCCTTCATGCGGTCGGTGATGTAGAAGTAGCCGTCGTCATCGACGCGGCCGACATCACCGGTGTGCAGCCAGCCCTCGGGCGTGATGGTCTCGGCGGTTTTCTCGGGCTGGTTCAGGTAGCCGGCGAAGACATTGCCGCCGCGGATTTGAATCTCACCATCGCTGGCGATGCGCATCTCCACCCCCGGGCCGGGGATGCCAATGCTGCCGGGCCGGCTGGCGCCGCGCGGGCTGACGGTGCCGCCGCCGCAGGTCTCGGTCATGCCCCAGCCTTCGCGCAGCGGAATGCCTAACGCCAAATACCAGCGGATCAACTCAGGCGAGATTGGCGCCGCGCCGGTCAGCGCGAGCTGCACGCGGTCCAGGCCAACCATGCGGCGCACGTTGTTCAGCACGAAGGTGCGGGCCAGCCAATAGCGCATCCTCAGACGCGCGCTCAGGTGGGTGCCGGCCTCCTCGCACTTGACACGCTCGGCGCCCACTTGCAAGGCCCAGCCATAGGCCAGTTGCTGCAATTTGCCGGCCTCGCGGATGGCGATGGCCACGGTGGAATAGACCTTTTCCCAGACGCGCGGCACGGCGAAGAACACGAGCGGCTGCACCTCGCGCAGGTTCTCGAACACGGTCTCGGGGTTCTCGACAAAGTTGATGATCGAGCTGCGGTAGATGGCGATGTAGTCGCCAATCAGCCGCTCGGCGATGTGGCACAGCGGCAGAAAGGCCACGCGTTCGCCGCCATCCGGAATGCCCTCGAACAAGCCGGCATCCACGCCCGAGAGCACGCCGCACAAATTGGCATGCGTGATCATCGCGCCCTTGGGCTTGCCGGTGGTGCCAGAGGTGTAGACCAGCACCGCCAGGTCGCTGGGCTGGCGGCAGGCCAGGCCTTGCTCGATCAGCTTCGGGTGGGTCTTCAAATGCTCCCTGCCCAGCGCGCGCAGCGCGTCCAGGCTGATGACCTGCGGGTCGTCCAGCTTGGACAGGCCTTCCATGTCAAAGACGATGACCTTGCGCAGCAGCGGCAGGCGCTCGCGCACCTCCAGGGTTTTGTCGAGCTGCTCGTCGTCTTCGGCAAACAAGAACACCGATTTCGAATCGGCGCACAGGTATTCGAGCTGCGAGGCGGCATCGGTGGGGTAGACGCCGTTGCACACGCCACCCATGGTTTGCGCCGCCAGATCGGCCCACACCCATTCGCGGCAGGTGTTGGCCACGACCGAGACCACCTCACCCGGCGCGTAGCCCAACGAGGCCAGGCCGGCGCCGATTTCAGCGACGATCGTGCCTACGTCGTTCCAGCTATAGGCCTTCCACAGGCCCAGGTCCTTCTGACGCATCATCACCGCGTCGCCATGCTCTTTGACGCGCAGCCAGAACATCTTCGGGATGGTGTCGAAGGGCAGCTCTTTCAGCGTCCAGTTCGGGCGCTCACCCACCACGATGCGGTGTGGATCTTTTGCAGCAGTCATTGCATTCATCCCATTCACCGCCAGGTCTTTTTCTTCTTCCAACGCCGCTCACCGCGCACGCCAGCGTCCTTCATGCCGAGGTAGAACTCGCGGATGTCTTCCTTCTCGCGCAGCACCTCGCAGCGGTCTTCCATGACGATGCGGCCGTTCTCCAGCACATAGCCGTAGTCGGCGGCATTGAGCGCCATGTTGGCGTTTTGCTCGACCAGCAAGATGGTGGTGCCGCGCTCGCGGTTGATGCGCACCACGATCTCGAAAATCTCTTTGGTGAGCTTGGGTGACAGGCCCAGGCTGGGCTCATCGAGCAAGATGAGCTCGGGCGCGGCCATCAGCGCGCGGCTGATGGCCAGCATCTGTTGCTGGCCGCCCGAGAGCAGGCCGGCGTCCTGCTTTTCACGCTCACGCAATATGGGGAAATAGCCGTACACCAGCTCCAGATCGCGGCCCACGCCATCGCGGTCATTGCGCGTGTACGCCCCCATCAGCAGGTTGTCGTGCACCGACAGCAGCGGGAAGACCTCACGGCCTTCGGGCACCTGCACCAGGCCGCGCTTGACGATGTCGGCCGGGTCGCGGGCGGTGATGTCCTGGCCCTTGAACTGCACCGTGCCGCGCGTCGGATCGAGCACGCCGCTGATGGTCTTCAAAATGGTGCTCTTGCCCGCGCCATTGCTGCCCAGCACAGTGGCGATCTCGCCTTTCCTCACCTTCAAACTGACCCCGCGGATGGCCTTGATCGGGCCGTAGGCGCTTTCCACATTGGCCAGGGCCAGCAGCACCTCGTCGGTCACCCCGCTCATGGCCGCAGCACTTTGATTGGCGCTCATGCCGCCTTCCTCCGCAGTGAGGACAGGTCGTCGGTCGAGCCCAGATAGGCCTCGATCACGCCCGGGTGGCTTTGCACCTCTGTGGGCGTACCCAGTGCCAGCTTCTCGCCCTGGTTCATGGCCAGCACGCGATCGCTGACGCGCGACACCAGGCTCATGTCGTGCTCGACCATCAGCACGGTGATGCCCAGCTCTTGCTGGATGTCGGCAATCCAATAGGCCATGTCCTCGGTCTCTTCGACGTTCAGCCCCGACGAGGGCTCATCGAGCAGCAGCAGCTTGGGGCTGGTGCACAGCGCGCGCGCCAGCTCGACCACCTTGCGTTTGCCATAGGGCAGGCCAGCGACAAACGAATCGCGCAGCGGCTGCAGATCGAGCAGATCGATCACGCGTTCGGCACGCTCACGGGCAGCGAGCTCGGATTGGCGCGTGGCACTGCTGAAGAACAGGTTGCTCCAGAAGCCCGCGCCACGGTGGATGTGGTTGCCTATGAGCAGGTTCTGCAGCACCGTGGCGTTCTCGAACAACTCGATGTTTTGAAACGTGCGCGCAATGCCCAGCGTGGCGATGTCGTGCGGTGCCTTTTGCGTGAGCTCGACGCCATCGAACTGGATGGTGCCGGTGGTGGGCGTGTAGATGCGGCTGATGAGGTTGAACACCGTCGTCTTGCCCGCGCCATTCGGGCCGATGAGGGTGAAGACCTCGCCACGGCGCACCTCGAAGCTGACCTTGTTGACGGCCAACACGCCACCGAAGCGGACACTCAAGTCGTTCGCGGTGAGAAGGATGTCGGGAGCGGCACTCATTTCAGCCTCTCCGACTTGGTGAATGATTTTTGTCGCCTGAACATGCCGCGCCGGTAGAACGGAAACAGTTGCAGCCAGGTGCGCACCTTCAGCCAGCGGCCGTAAATGCCCATGGGCTCGAACAGCACAAAGCCCATCAGCACCACGCCGTACACCACCGCCTGCAGACCCGAGGCCTGGCCAATGGCCGCCGGCAGGTAATCCTTGCCCAGGGCGATCAACTGCGGCATGGTGATGAGGAAGATGGCACCCAAGAATGCGCCGTGGATGGTGCCCAGGCCACCCACCACCACCAGCAGCAACAGATCAATCGACTGCACGATGCCGAACTGATCGGGCGAGATGAAGCGCAGCTTGTGCGCATACAGCGCACCCGCCAGGCCAACGATGGCCGCGGACAGTGCAAAAGCCAGGGTCTTGTAGCCAGCCAGGTGGATGCCCATGCTCTGCGCCGAGACTTCGGAATCGCGGATGGCAATGAAGGCCCGGCCGGTGGCCGAGCGCATCAAATTGATCACGCCCAAGGTCACCAGCACGCACAGCCCCAGGGCGATGAAATAAAAGGCCTCGGACGAGCCCAGCTCCAGCCCGAAGAACTGCGGTGAAGCCACATTCATGCCGGCATTGCCCTTGGTCACCGATTCCCAGCGCGCCAGCACCTCCTCGACGATGAAGCCGAAGGCCAGGGTGGAGATCGCCAGGTAGATGCCCTTGACGCGCAGCGCCGGCAGGCCCACCACCATGCCCACCGCGGCCGAGAGGCCCGCGGCCAGCGCCATGCTGACGGGGAAGGGCCAGCCGCGTTGCGCCAGATAGGCCTCGACATAGGCGCCCACGCCAAGGAATGCCGCGTGGCCTATGGACGCCAGGCCGGTGAAGCCCGACAGCACCATCAAACCCAGGCCGGCAATCGCATAGACCAGCACAAAGCTGAGCTGCGACAACCAGTAGTCGCCGGCCCAGGCAGGTGCACAGAGCATCAACAGCATCAGCAGCGAGTACCAGAAGGCCTGGCCACCGTGCTTGACGATGCTGAGATCCTGGTTGTAATTGGTCTTGAATATGAAGCGCATGGTCGGTGTGTTGTGTTGTTATGGGTTGTGCTTCACACCTTCTTGCGCGCATGCCCGCCGAACAAGCCGTTCGGTCGCACCGCCAACATCACCAGCACCACCACATAGGCGGCGATGTCCTTGAAGCCCTCGGGCAGATAAAAGCCAGCCAGCGCCTCGACCAGGCCGATGGTGAGGCCGCCAACGATGGCCCCGGGCAGGCTGCCAAAGCCGCCCACCACCGCCGCCGGAAAGGCCTTCAAACCAATGAAGCCCATGTTGACGTGCACAAACGTGATGGGCGCCAGCAGCAGCCCGGCCAGCGCCGCCACGCCGGCCGACAGGCCCCAGACAAAGCCGTTCAAGCGCCGCACCGGGATGCCCATGTAGTAAGCCGCGAGCTGGTTTTGTGAGGCCGCCTGCATGGCGATGCCGATCTTGGTGAAGCGGAACATCGAGTACAGCAGCGCACACAGCACGGCGGTAGCGGCAATGATCATGAGCTGATCGACACCGATGACCGCACCGTTCCAGTTGAAGACCTGGCCCTTGTAAGGCACCTCAAGTGTGTTGGTGTCCGAGCCAATCTCGGGGACCATGGTGACCAGGCCGCGGACGAGGTAGCCCAGGCCGATGGTCAACATGACGATGGTGAACTGCGGCTGGCCGAGGATGGGGCGGATGACCAAACGCTCGATGCCCACGCCCAGGGCCATCATGCCGACCACGGCCAGCGGCGCGGCAAACCAGAAGGGCGCGTTCATCGACTTCATCAACACCAGAGCGCCAAAAGCGCCGAGCATCATCAGCTCGCCCTGGGCGAAGTTGACGGTCTCGGTGGCCTTGTAAATCAGCACAAAGCCCAGGGCAATCAGGGCGTAGATGCAACCCAGCGCGATGCCGGAAATCAACAGTTGCACAAAGGCCAAGCAGGTCTCCTGGTGCGGACCTGGGGCCGCGGTGAGGGGTCTTCCCGGTGGGCTTGGACAGCACACCTGGGGCCGACCGCGATGCTGCGTGAAATGACGTGCGGCGTCAGCGGGGGAAACACCGAGCGCGGGGGCAATGGTTGGATGCTTCAGGTCTGCGAGAGGCAAAGCGCTCAGCTTGATGCCGGCCGTTCAGCGCCCAAGCCAGAAGGTGGTGGTGGTGGTGCTTGCGCGCGGGCTGTTCAGCGGCCGGCGTAGGCGGCAATGCCGAGCTGCGCCGCAGCCTTGGCCAAACGCTGATCACGTGTCCAGACCCCGGCGCCCGCCACCAGCGCCGAAGCCAGCAAGTGGACATCGACGAATCCAACCCCCTTGCCGGCCAACGCGTGACGCTCGATGAAGCCCAGCAGCTCAGCCTGGCCAAGGGGTGGTGCGCTGGGCAGGCTGTTGAGCAGAGCCAGCGTTTCGGCGCGCCGCGGGAACAGGCCGCATGCGATCTCGCCCGTGACAAAGGGGTGCGCGAGCACCTGGCCTGCTTCGAGCAACTGCGCCATCACGTCGTCATGGCGCCGAAGGTGGTCGGACCATACCGAGGTGTCGACGAGCAACATCGGGTCACTTGCTTCGGCGCGCCGAGGGGTCGGCCGGTGCCGGTGCTGGTGCAGAACGGCGACGCGGCGGCAGCCGCAGGCCAGGTGCGCTGCCACCGAGCAGCGCCAATCGGCGCGCCGCCTCGCGCTGCACGATCAACTTCAAGCCCTCATGCAGCAGCACCGATCGTTCGGTGATGCCCGTCGCTTCGCCGGCCTTGGCCAGCAGTTCGTCGTCCAGTGTGACTGTGGTTCGCATCGCGCGCTCCGCTCGACAAGGGCGCTCAGTCTACAACTTCCGCCGCATCAAATGATGCGTCATTTGGTGCGTGTTTTGGTGCGCTGTCTGGTGCGCTGTCTGGTGCAATGTCTGCTGCGCTAGTCAGTGCATGAGTCGGTGGTGTTCTGCTGCGCTGCAGGCTGCCGCCGATCTGCCCGTTGCAAACAGGGCCCAGATCGGCCCCGCCCCTCAAGCCGTCACCTCCGCCACCACCCGCCGTGAGCTCACCTGCTCGCCCACGGCCACATGCAGCGCACTCAGCGTGCCGGCGCGGGGCGCGGCGTGTACGTGCTCCATCTTCATGGCTTCAAGTGTCACCAGGGCTTGTCCCGCGGCGACCACATCGCCCACCGCGGCATGCACCGCCACGACGCGGCCATTCATGCTGGCGCGCAGCTTGCCGTCGCCCGCGGCCTCGCCTGGGCGCGTGGCGGCCTCGCGGCTGTGATCGACGAGCGACCAATCGCGCTGGGCGAATTGCATGGCCACACGCTGGCCATCGCGGTGCCAGTGCAGGGTCTCGGCCAGGCCGTCGAAGCTGATGCGGGCCTGCGCCGCACCGCTGCCGCCGTGCGGCGCTGGCAGCACGGCCAGCACTTGCAGCGCATGCCGCTGGCCATCGATTTCGCAGATGAACTCGGCCGCGGCGGTCTGGCGCAACTGCGCAGCCACCGGCTTGCCGGACAACTCAAACCGCATCAACTGCGGCAAGGCGTGCGACAGCGACAGCGCCGCAGCACCGCGGCTGATGTGCAGCACCAGGCTGGCCGCAGCGGCCGCGCGCAGCAGCCGTGCTGGCGCTGCCCCGGCCAGCAGGGCCGGCCCATGCTGGGCGATGAAGGCCGTGTTCGCCTGCCCCGCGGCAAAGGCCGGGTGGGCCAGGCAATCGGCCAGAAAGTCGCGGTTGGTGGTCACGCCCAGGGCCAGCGTGTCTTGCAGCCCGCTGTGCAGCTTGCGCCGCGCCTCATCGCGCGTGGCGCCATGGGCAATGAGCTTGGCGATCATCGAGTCGTAATAGGGCGGGATGTCATCGCCCGGACGCAGCGCGTGCTCAACGCGCAGCGTTTGGCCCGCCGCACCCGCCCCACCCGGCATGCACCAGGCCTGCATGCGCCCGCTTTGCGGCATGAAGCCTTGGGCCACATCCTCGGCACACAAACGCACCTCGATGGCATGGCCGCTGAACCGAAGCTGCTCTTGCGACAAGGGCAAGGCCTGGCCCGCGGCCACGCGCAATTGCCAGGCCACCAGGTCCAGCCCGGTGATGGCTTCGGTCACCGGGTGCTCCACCTGCAGCCGGGTGTTCATCTCCATGAAGTAGAAATTGCCCTGGCCATCGAGCAAGAACTCCAGCGTGCCGGCGCCCACATAGGCGATGGATCGCACGGCCGCCACCGCCACCGCACCCATGCGCGCGCGCAGCTCGGGCGTGACCGCCGGCGAGGGCGATTCTTCGATCAGCTTTTGATGCCGGCGCTGCACCGAGCAATCGCGCTCGCCCAGGTGGATGGCGTTGCCGTGGCTGTCGGCAAACACCTGGATCTCGATGTGGCGCGGCTCGGTGATGGCGCGCTCCAGCAGCACCGTGGCATCGCCGAAAGCGCCTTGCGCCTCGCTGCGCGCGCTGTGCAGCGCGGCGATGAAATCCTCCGCGCCCGGCACCAGGCGCATGCCGCGGCCACCGCCACCGGCCGTGGCCTTGATCATCAGCGGCCAGCCCAGTGCGGCGGCTTCGCGGCTCAGGTTCTCATCACTCTGATCAGCGCCCTGCCAGCCGGGGATGCAGGGCACGCCCGCGGCGATCATCAGCGCCTTGGCCCCGGCCTTGTCGCCCATGGCGCGTATCGATTCGGGCGAGGGCCCGATGAAGACCAGGCCGGCCTCAATGCAGGCCACGGCGAAATCTTCGTTCTCGGCCAGAAAGCCATAACCCGGATGAACAGCGTCCGCGCCGCTCAGGCGCGCGGCGTCGATGATGGCGGCGATGTTGAGATAACTTTGCCGCGGCGCAGGCTCGCCAATGCACACCGCCTGGTCGGCCTCAAGCGCATGGCGCGATTGCGCATCGGCGGTGGAATACACCGCCACCGTGCGGTAGCCCAGGGCGCGCGCCGAGCGCATCACCCGCAGGGCGATCTCGCCGCGGTTGGCGATCAAAATCTTGGTGAAGGCCCGGCAGGGCGATGCAAGGCTGGAGTTCACGTTCAGCCCTTCATCGGGAAGGTGCCCATGAACTTGCACATGATCTGCAGCATCACTTCATCCGCGCCGCCGCCGATGGAGCCCAATCTGCTATCACGGAAAATACGCGCAATCGGGCTGTCCATGACATAGCCCATGCCGCCCCAGAACTGCAAGCAGCCATCGGCAATGGCGCGCGACATGCGCCCCGAATGCAGCTTGGCCGAGGTGGCCAAACGCGTGGCATCTTCACCGCGGCAGATCATCTCCACCCCGCGCCAGGCCAGGGCGTGCAGGGCATCGACATCGGCCTGCATCTCGGCCAACTTGTAGTGCACCCACTGGTTGTCGAGAATCGATTTGCCAAAGGCCTCGCGCTGCCGGGTGTAATCAATCGTCAGGTCGATGGCCTTCTGGCAACCGGCGGCGGATTTCAACGCCGCCCACAGCCGCTCGTACTGGAACTGCTCCATCTGGTAAATGAAGCCCATGCCCTCCTCGCCGATGCGATAGCGCTGCGGCACGCGCACATCGTCAAAGTGCAACTGCGCCGTATCGGACGAGTCGTTGCCGATCTTCTTCAACTTGCGCGCCACGCTCACACCCGGCGTGTTCATCGGCACGATGATCAGGCTCTTGTTCTTGTGGGCGGCGCCGGCATGTGCGAGCTCGCTCGTGTTGGCCAGCACGCAGCAGTAATCGGCCTGCGTGCCACTGGTCGTCCACATCTTGCCGCCGTTGATGATGTAGTCGCCGCGGTCCTTGCGCGCCCGGGTCTTGATGCTGGCCACATCGCTGCCGCTGCCGACCTCGCTCACCCCCAGACAGGCCACCATCTCGCCGGTGATGGAGGGCGCCAGGAACTCGGCACGCAACTCCTTGCTGCCATGCTTGGCCAGGGCCGGCGTGGCCATGTCGGTCTGCACGCCAATGGCCATGGGGATGCCGCCGCAATTCATGTAGGTCAACGATTCGGCCAGCACCGCGGCCCAGCTGTAATCCAGCCCCATGCCGCCGTCCTCTTCGGGTTTGTTCAGGCCGAGCAGGCCCAACTTGCCCATGCCGCGAAAGACCTCATGCGCTGGGAAGATCTCGTTGGCCTCCCACTCGTCCACATAAGGGTTGACATGCTCATTGGCAAAGCGCTTGACGGTGTCGCGCAGGGCTTGGTGTTCGGGAGTGAGTTGCACTTGAAATTCCAGTTGTGGGTTCGGCCTATCGGCCATGGCGATAGGAAGGTGGAGTGCCGGGCCCAACGCCACGGCGCACGTTCATAAACCAGGCTCTTGCATCCTCCATGGGCAGATCCACCAAGGATTCCCAAGCACGGTAGGCCGGCGCCTGCTTCGCAGACATCACCTTGAACGCATTCATGAGAGCCGGGTCGCGCAAACGCAGAATGTGCTGATACGTAAAGTACTGAGCCAATGTCTCGTGAAACTTGCTCGGTTCGAACAAAGGATGGCCGGCATCTGGCAACGAAAATTCGGTCCAGCGGCGACCATCGAGATCGGTACCCAAATGCATCAGCGCATGCATGGTTTCGTGAATCAAGGTGACGCTTCCGACATACCGCGCACGCAGGGCCAGTTTGTCGGCGCACACCGCAATGGCCTCGGTGTAGAGGAGCACCTTGCTGGCAGCCGGTTCGTAGTCACCCAACAAACCCGTCGTGACCAGATCACTTCGGCCGATACGCTCGGCTACCACGTCGGGAACACCCCGCGTTCGGCGGCGGTGCTTCCTAGTACCTTCATCATCGCCGAGACGTACCGAAGCAAGTGAGGGTGGTTCGTCGGAAATCTCGAACGAAATCTCAATGCCTCGAAACGCCGAAGTCAATGAGTACAGCCCTTCGCCGTCGGAGTCACCTTCGACCCGATGACCACGCTCAAGAATCGATTGCCCTTCGGCACGAAAGCTCGCATCAGGGTCGTAACGCAAGCCCAAGATGTCTGCCGCCAACAGTGTCAGTGCTTTCCGACCCAAAGGCGGGCCGAACGGGCCGCCGTGCTCTTCCAGCACCTTCACCGCAGCTTCTGCAGGAACACGCCACAGCAACGGTGCGAACAATTCTTGATCTACCTGTCCGACGCCGCCGTCCTCGTCGTGCCCGTCATGCATGCGATGCCGCGTCCTGCCTTGTCCTGACCGCCAAAGTACGCGACAGGCCAGGTCGACATCGTCCACCTGCGCCAAGCCATCGACTATTTTCTTTGCGACGTCAGGCCGCCACGGCGCGCCACCGTGCAGGGTTGCCGCACTGCAACGCATCCATTCCCGGATCAGCCGATCAAGGTATTCGTCGTGGCCCCGCCGCACCGACGCCAGCATTGCCTCCACCGACACGTCCGTTGGGTCGATCAGCACCACGAAGTCGCGCGGCAAGGGCAGGTCCCATCGATCTGAGTGGTGAACGCGAGACTCCCACCTGACCGAATCCGAATAGAGCCGTCGATGCGAGTCCGCCGACAGCAGCGCCAAAACTTTGACCTCGGTGTTTTGAAACCACCACTTCGCGACAAGGTCGCGGTCTTCGCCTTCGACATACTCGACGATCATCAACGGCTTGGCGTTGGCTTCGGTCGGCGCGCTGGCATAGACCACGATGTCGGCTTGCCTTGACTTGGCCTTGCTTGAGAACCTAACCCGTTCGCGCAATTGTTCATCTGGCCAGGCGTCGCGGCTTCGATATCCGCCGTCGTCGCGTTGGGTGATGCGCGTCAGATCGTCCCAGGTCGAATGAATTGCCGCCATTCGCAGTTTCGTTGATTCGGCCTGTGGCTTGTGCAGCGGGAACGATTCGGCTATCCAATCCAAAGTCGCGGCATACAAGGCCTTGCCAGAGTTCCGATCACGGTCATCTCGGTCCCCAGCGTGGGGCCGCCAATTTCCGATGACACGCTCCTCTTCCGCAATCCCCGAGTCATGCGGCAATACCGCCACCTGGCCGTTCAACTCTTTGGTCAATCGTTGGACATTTGGCCTGCGGCTCGATCCAACAATTCGGGTGATCAGGAATTCAACCCTGAGTGGCGCCTGAGACTTCAACCTGGGTGCCGCGCCCAGGGCTTGCGCGACAACGCGTGTGCCTTTGATTGACTCCTCGGCCATGGTCGTCAAGCAGATCACACGATCAGCCAAAACCGAGGTGGCCAAGCCGCCCAACTCGGTGATGCCTGTGCGGGAGTCGATGAGCAGAAAATCAGGCGCAAGGTCATCGGCGATGCGTGCCTGAAGCTCAAGGATGGCCTCCAGCAATCCCCCGTGACGCCCACCCGTACGAATGGCGGTTTGCAACCTTTCCAGCGCCGACCAGTAGGCCTGCGACGGCGCCGACCCGGCAGATACGAGATGCAGTCTTCCGGTCGCGCCAGCAGGCAGGTCGATTGGGATCGCCGTCTTGCCCAACTTAACACTGCGCGACTCGCCTTCCAGCGACGCCAGCAACTCGTCAACGGCACCTGTCAACGTGCCGGCGTCTGCGCGACGCAACACCTCGTCATTGCCTAACTTTTGGTGCAGCCCAGGTGCTTCAAGGTCCAGGTCAAGCGCAACGACCTTTCGTCCCGCGGCTGCCAGAAACTGCGCAGTATTCGCCACCAGCAGCGTCCGACCCACGCCACCCTTGTACGAGTAGAACGCGACGGTCTCCATGCTCAGGCCGCACAGGGAAACACATGCGGGTGGCTGCGCATCATGGTGCGCAGACTACGAACCTCGGCCAATCGACCACGCTTGGCCAGCGCCGGAAACCGTTTGGCCAGGCCAGCGTCATGTTGCTTGAAGGCCGCCTCCACTGCGGTGCGGCGTTCTGACGGCAGCGCCTCTTCCGCCAAATACTGGGCCGACAGACGTGCCGCCTCAGCCTGACTGCCGGCGGCAAGCGCGGCGCGGATCGCGCCCACTCGCGCCACCCCACCAGGCAGTCCGGATGGTGAGGTGATGGCCGCGAGGCGTGCCTCATAGGACATGACCTCGTGCCAGGCATCGCTGGCCGCGGGTGAGCGAATGTCATCCAGCACTTCAGCTCGGCGGATGGCGATCGACACCAGTGTGTCAAGTTCGTCTTCAGTGAGGTGTATAGCTGACAAGTTGGTCATGGTGTTCCTGCAAAGATTGCGGGCTGTTCAAACGATACGACCACTGCCAGACGATCCGCGGGCAACGAACATCGTGCAAGCTGCAGTCGCTTTTCCTTCAATCGTCCAACACAATCGCCCGCCATCGTGCCACTGACTTCAAGCGCTAGCCACTGCGCACCCCTGTGCATCAACCAATCTGCACTTTCTCCGCGCTGCATACGCCGTTTAACGGTCCATCCTGCCTTGCCATGTGCATACGTGATGACGATGGCTTCCGCACCGTCCTCGGTGAGGCGATGGGTGTCAAGGACGGTCGTGATGCCGGTATCCCTTTGCGTCCACTCGATTTCCAAGGTCGATAGGTTTCCATCGTGATTCACCGGGGCACGTGCTGGCGATATGTGTCCACCTCGCTGTAGAGCCAGGCTCGCACAGGTGGCCAAGTCCGTCGGATGGCCGTTGAGCTTGGGGTGCTCAACAAGCAGTCGATCAAGGCGAAGTTTCATTGCAGCAACCGACTCAGGCGATGCAGGTCCGGTGTGATGCACGGCCCGTGACGACAAGTTCAGACTCCTCAAAGCCAACCCCTGCAGCGTCCAAGGCATCGGCGCGGTTGAGCTCAATGGCCTCCCGCAAGGTCTCGCGCAGTGAAATCAACAGCGCCTCGCGCGTCGTCTCCTGGCAGTTCACGCCGGGCACTTCTTCAATCCAGCCGATCCACACATTGGCGTCTTGCTTGATCACGGCGGTATAGGCTTGGTTCATGTTCAGTCACCTTGGTCGTCATCGCATCTGCTGCCCGGGCCTAGGCTGGTCGGCGCACCATTGCATCACGGCCGCGCCACACCAAACTGCATGCGCTGCGGCTGGCGGGCGTCACCGTCGCGGCACACGGCCAGCACCTGGGCCAGCACATCGCGGGTGGCACGCGGGTCGATGACGCCATCGTCGAGCAGTTGCGCGCTGGTGGTGAACACGCTCATCTGGCTGTCGAAGCGCTCGATGATCTGCGCCTGCAGG
The DNA here is from genome assembly GCA_043720415.1 of Ideonella sp. Taxonomy (GTDB): domain Bacteria; phylum Pseudomonadota; class Gammaproteobacteria; order Burkholderiales; family Burkholderiaceae_C; genus Pseudaquabacterium. The sequence continues at coordinate 10,427 of JAYSSS010000113.1, read as the reverse complement.
GCATTGATCTTGGCTTGATCGACGGCGCCTTTGCGCTTCATGGCAGCGGCGGTGACGATGGCCATGGTCTTGGCGGCCTGCTCGCCGCCCATCACCGCGGTGCGCGCATTGGGCCAGCTGAAGCAAAAGCGCGGATGGAAGCCGCGGCCGCACATGCCGTAGTTGCCGGCGCCAAAACTGGCGCCGCAATGCAGGGTGATCTGCGGCACGGTGGCATTGGTCACGGCCTGGATCATCTTGCTGCCGTGCTTGATCATGCCGCCTTCTTCGAGCGCCTTGCCCACCAGGTAGCCGGTGGTGTTTTGCAGATAAAGGATGGGCGTCCTGCTTTGGCAGCAGGCCTGGATGAAGTGCGTGGCCTTGGTGGCGCCGGCGTTGTCGATCGGGCCGTTGTTGGTGATGATGCCCACGGCCCAGCCCTCGATGCGGGCGTGGCCGCAGACGGTGGCCGAGCCGTAGTTTTCGCTGAACTCGAGGAACTCGCTGTCGTCGACGATGCGGGCAATCACCTGACGCATATCGACAGGGCGTTTGCCATCCACCGGCATGATGCCCAGCAGCTCTTGCGCGTCATAGCGCGGTGGCTTGAAGCTGCGCGGCGTGGCCGCCGTCGGCCCCGTGGGCCAATCGATCTGCCCCATCACTTCACGTGCCAGGCGAATGGCGTCGCGGTCGTCCTCGGCCAGGTAGTCGCCTAAGCCGGAGATCGAGGTGTGCATCTCGGCGCCACCCAGCTCTTCTTCGGTGGCCACCTCGCCGGTGGCGGCCAGCAGCAGCGGCGGGCCGGCCAGAAAGGCGCGCGAGCGGCCGCGCACCATGATGATGTAGTCCGACAAGCCCGTTTGATAGGCGCCGCCGGCAGTGGACGAGCCGTGCGTGACGGTGACCACCGGCAACCCGGCGGCCGACATCAACGCCAGGTTGCGAAAGGTGCTGCCGCCGTGGATGAAGTGCTGCACTTCGTACTTCAGCAAATTTGCGCCGGCGCTTTCCACCAGTTGCACATAGGGCAGCTTGTTCTCCAGCACCAGCTCCTGCACACGCAACTTCTTGTCCAGGCCCATGGGCTGCAGCGCACCGGCATCGATGCCCGAATCGCTGGCGCTCACCATGCAGCGGATGCCGGCCACATAGCCGATGCCGGCAATGATGCCGCCGCCCGGCACGCTCTTATCGAGCTCCGGCCTGTCGTGGCCCAGGCCGGCCAGGGTGGCCAGCGGCAAATAGGGCGTGCCCGGGTCCAGCAGCAAGGCGATGCGCTCGCGCGGCAGCAACTGGCCGCGGGCCTCAAAGCGCTCGCGGCTGCGGGCGCTGGCGTCCACCGCACGGGCTTCGGCGTCGCGCACGCGCTGCAGCAAGGCAAGCATGGCGTCGCGGTTGTCGGCAAAGGCCGGGCTGGCGGTGGATAGGGTGGATTCGATGGTGGCCATGTCGCTTACTTTGTGTACTAGATGCCCAATTGTCGCGCCGCCAGGTCCTTCATGATTTCTTCCGAGCCGCCGCCGATCATCATCACCTTGACCTCGCGGTAAATGCGCTCGCTCTTGGTGCCGCGCATGAAGCCCATGCCGCCGAGGATTTGCACCGCGGCATCGGCGCAAAACTGCATGCACTGCGTGCCCTGCACCTTGGCCATGCAGATGCGCGAGACCAGTTGCGCGGGGTCGGCGGCGCGGTGCTGCTGGGCCCATGCCAGGTCGTAGATCAGGCAGCGCGCGGCATCGATCTGGCGCAGCATGTCCATCAGCTTGTGGCGGATCACCTGGCGCTGGCTGAGCAGCTCACCAAAAGTGGAGCGCTGGCGCGCCCAATCCAGCGCCTCATCAAAGCAGGTCTGGGCATAACCGACGGCTAAAGCGGCCATGCCCAGACGCTCGGCATTGAAGTTGGTCATGAAGGTCTTGAAACCCTTGTGCTCGGTGCCGATGAGGTTGGCCGCCGGTACGCGGCAGTTGTCAAAGCGCAGGTGGGCGGTGTCGCCGGCCCACCAGCCCATTTTCTTCAGCGCGGTGCGCTCCAGGCCCGGCAGATCGCCCGTCGCCGCGCGGGTATCGACCAGCAGCGCCGAGATGCCATTGGCGCCCTTGCTGTGCAGATCGGTGCGCACCGCCACGGTGATGAAGTCAGCGCGCATGCCCGAGGTGATGAAGACCTTTTCGCCATTGAGCACGTAGTCATCGCCCTCGCGCCGCGCCGTGGTCTTGAGTGCGGCCACATCCGAGCCCCCGCTGGGCTCGGTGACGGCCAGCGCGGCGATTTTCTGCCCCGCCAGCACCGGCGGGATGACGCGAGCCTTGAGCTCGGCGCTGCCAAAGTTCAGCACCGGTGGCAGGCCGATGCTGTGCGACAGCAGCGAGGATTGCAGGCCACCGCAGCCGGGCCGCGCCAGCTCTTCGGACGAGATCAGGCTGTAGAAAATGTCTGAGGGTGTGCCCCCGTAGGCTTCGGGGTAGCCCATGCCGATCAGGCCCAGGGCCGAAGCCTTGACGTAGAGCTCACGCGGGAAGCTGCCGGCCTCGTCCCACTCATTGACAAAGGGGGCTATTTCTCGCGCGACCCAATCGCGCAACGAGGCGCGGAACTGCACATGATCGGGCGTGAAATAGTGCGGTGCGGGTGGGGGTTCAGGCAGCGACATCGTGGCCAAGGGTAGCCTGCCGGGCCAGTCGCGGGTACCCGGTCGAACACCCGGTTCCAGCACTGCTGGGCTTGCGTAGACTTGGGGCATGGCCGGGTTCTGCCCGGCCGCATCATTTTTGGGGCGCCGTGCCGGCCGCCCCAACCCTGGAGCCCCACCCCATGAATGTGTCCGATGCCCTGCGCAGCCGCTACTCCGCGCGCGATTTTTTGCCCACCCCGGTGCCCCTCGACACCATTCAACGCGTGCTGGCCACCGCCGCGCGCGCGCCCTCGGGCGGCAATGTGCAGCCCTGGCACATCGATGTCGTCACCGGTGCCAAGCTCGATGAGTTGAAAGTCCTGATGCGCGAACGCCTGGCGACCATGGCCGCGGGGGGCCCCAAGGAAGACACCGACTACGACATCTACCCTAAAGAGTTGGTCGCGCCCTACCGCGATTACCGCTTCAAGCTGGGTGAGGACATGTATGCCCGCCTGGGCATTGCGCGCGAAGACAAGGCCGGCCGGCTGCGCTGGTTTGCGCGCAACTTCCAGTTCTTTGGCGCGCCGATGGCGCTGTTTTGCACGGTGGACAAACGCATGGGTCCGCCGCAGTGGAGCGACCTGGGCATGTACCTGCAATCGGTGATGCTGCTGTTGCGCGAAGAGGGCCTGCACAGTTGCCCGCAGGAGTGCTGGGCGGTGTACCCCCGCACCATCTGCAATTTCCTGGGCACACCGGCCGAGCGCATGCTCTTCACCGGCATGTCCATCGGCCACCCCAACCCCGAGAACAAGGTCAACGCCGCCTTCAGCGAGCGCGCGCCGCTGGAGGCTTTTGTGCGCATCCACGGCGCCTGAGCGCGTCGCGCCAGCCCGCCGAGCAAGCCATCCACAATCCCGCCATGTCACTGACCACCGACCCCGAACACACCGCCGCAGCGCAGGCCCATGCCGGCAGCACGCCCAGCGCCCGCTTGCGCCGGCTTGACGAAGTGCCGGGCATGATCGAGCTGGCGGTTGATCTGCTGCGCACGCCCAATGCCCTGGTGGTGATGAGCGATGAAGATGCACGCTTCATCGCCGCCCACATGCAGCTGGTCATGGTGCAAGCCGGCCAGGTCATGATCCGTGAGGGCGACAGCGCCAACACCGGATATATGTTGCTGCTGCTCAGTGGCGAGGCGCGGGTGGAGTCATCTGCGGTCGGCGTGGGCTCGACCATCGACATCTCGGTGATCGGCCCGGGCAACATCATTGGCGAGATGGGCGTGCTCGACGGCGGCCCGCGCTCGACCACCTGCACCGCCATCAGCGATGTGCAGGCCGCGGGCATCTCACGCCGTGCGGTGCAGATGTTGATCGAATCCCACCCCAGCATCGGCGCGCACTTCATGGTGGCCATGGCCAAGCGGCTGTCGGACCGGCTGCGCGCGCTGGGCGAGCAGTTGGGCATGTACGCGCAGATAACGCGTTAGTTGTTGTCGCCGCTGGGTGCACCCAACAAGCGCCGCAGCACCGCCTCACGCACCAGGTGCAGGCGGTCATTGCCAAAGTACATGTCGTCGCCACCGACAAACATCGTTGGCGAGCCGAAGCCGCCGCGGGCGATGACCTCATCGGTGTTGGCCTTGAGCTGGGCCTTGATGTCGGCGCTGGCGATGGCCGCGAAGAATGCCGCCTCATCGATGCCCTGCGCGCGGCAAATGGCGGCCAGCACCGCGTGCTGCGAGATGTCCTCGTCGCCCGACCAATAGGCCGCAAACACCGCGGCCGCGAAATCAAGCATGCGGCCCTGGCCCTGCAGCCAGATGCAGCCGCGCATGGCCTTGACGCTGTTCACCGGAAACACCGTGGGCGGGAACTTCAGCGCCAGGCCGTAGTGCCGCGCCCAATCGGTCAAGTCCTTCCTGAGGTAGGCCTGCTTGGCCGGCGCGCCCTTTTGCCGGAACTCGTAGACGCTGGGGTTCACCGCATTGAAGATGCCGCCCACCAGCACCGGCTTCCAGGCGATGGGCACGCCCAGCTCGGCCGCCAGAGGCTGCAGGTTGCGAAAAGCAAACCAGGTCCAGGGGCTGGAGCAGTCGAAGTAGCACTCGATCATGGGGCGTCCCTTTGGGCTTGGGTGGTTTGGGTGGCCTTCGGCGATGGCGGCAGTGTGGCTGGGATGGCAGCAGCCGGGCCAAAGAGATTGCGCCGCGCCTCATCGTCCATGGCCGCGGCGCGCCCGGCCTTGCCCACCGCCAGGCCGCGCTGCACCGCTTCCCGGCCGCGCACCAGGGCGAACCAGCGCTTGACCTGCGGCCAATCGTCCAGCGTCAGGCCCTGGGCCTTGTGCGTCATGATCCACGGGAAGATGGCGATGTCGGCGATGGAGTAGTCGCCGGCCACGTACTCGCCAAGCGCGAGCTGACCGTCGAGCACGCTGTAGAGCCGGCGCGTCTCGCTCGCATAACGCTCTATGGCATAGGGTATTTTCTCGGCCGCATAAAGCTTGAAATGCCCATGCTGGCCCAGCATCGGCCCCAGGCCGCCCATCTGCCACATCAGCCAGGGCAGCACCCGGTGGCGGCCGCGCAGATCGCCTGGCATCAATTGGCCGGTCTTCTCGGCCAGGTAGATGAGGATGGCGCCGGTCTCGAACAATGAAATCGCGGCGCCGCCATCGGCCGGCGCGTGGTCGATCAAGGCGGGGATGCGGTTGTTCGGGCTGACGGCCAGAAACGCCGGCTCGAACTGCTCGCCCCGGCCGATGTTGATGGGCGTGATGCGGTAGGGCAGGCCCATTTCTTCCAGCGCAATCGAGATCTTCCAGCCGTTGGGCGTGGGCCAGTACAGCAGCTCGATGGCCACGGGATCGGGATTGAAAGAAGGGGCTGCAGTCATGCCTGGCGCACCGGAGACAACGGGGCCGCCAGCCTAACGCGACAATGCCGGGTTGGAGATGCGCATGAACCCCACGCTTGAATCCGCCCCTGTGATGACCTCAATTTCCGCCGCACCATCGATCCAAGCTGCAAGCCGCCCGGCCGCCACCGATCCCCTCCTGGATCCCCTCCTGGATCCCATCTTGGCCCGCCCGCCCATTCAGCCGCAAACCGGTGGCCCCAACGCCGCCAGCCTGTCGCCCACCTGGCTGATCGACAGCGACCATCCGCTGGTCATCGCTTTTGCGCAGCGCCATGCCCAAGGCAGCAATGACCGCGAGCGCGCCGTCTCGTTGTACCTGGCGGTGCGCGATGGCATGCGCTACGACCCCTACCACTTCGACATCTCGCCGCAGGGCATGCGCGCCAGCACCGTGCTCGAGCTCAACAAGGGCTGGTGCGTGCCCAAGGCGGCGCTGCTGGCCGCCGTGTGCCGCGCCGCGGGCATCCCGGCGCGCGTGGGCTTTGCCGACGTGAAAAACCACCTCAGCACCGAGCGCATGCGCACCACCATGCAGACCGACATGTTCATCTGGCATGGCTACACCAGCCTCTGGATCGACGGCGCCTGGCGCAAGGCCACGCCGGCCTTCAACATCGAACTGTGTGAGCGCTTCGGCCTGCTGCCGCTGGACTTCAACGGCCATGACGACTCGATCTACCACCCGTTTGATCGTGCCGGCAACAAGCACATGGAATACCTCAAGCAGCGCGGGCATTTCGACGACATGCCGCTGGAGCAGATCACCGTGGAGTTCGAGGCCTTCTACCCGGTGATGCTGGCCTATTGCCGCGGCCTGTTGGCCAAGACCGGCAGCGCCGACTTCCAGGCCGATGTCGAGCGTGAGACGCGATGAGCGACGCTGCAATCGACACCGGCGTGGGTACGGGCACCGGCACAATCATCGGCACAAGCACCGTTGCAAGCACCGGCTCCCCAGCCGACATCCCGGACGGATTCAAGCGCATTCCGGCGTTTTCCAACGACGACTTCATAGCCCGCAATGGGCCGCTGTACATCCGTCAAAAGCTGATCGACGGTGTCTCCAGCGTGCAGGTGGGTTTTCGCGTCGAGCAGCGCCACTGCAACCCCATGGGCATGTGCCACGGCGGTATGTTGGCCACCTTTTGCGACATGCTGCTGCCACTGTCCATCCACCGCAAGGCGCCCGAGATCGGCATGCGCTTTCTGCCCACCATCAGCCTGCAGATCGACTACATGGCGCCCGCGCCCTTGGGCGCCTGGGTGCAGGGCGAGGCTGATGTGCTGCGCGTGACGCGCAATATGGTGTTTTCGCAGGGCCTGGTGCGCGCCGATGGCGTGCTGGCCGTGAGGTTGAGCGGCACCTTCAAGATCGGCAAGCCGTTTGTGGCGCCGCAGCGTCAGGCTTGAGGGGTGGTCAGGCTGGACAAGCGGGGGGCGGTTGCTGCGCCCGACTTGAAATTAAAGACCTGACCCCAGGGTTTCATTCGACGCGGCCGATGCGCCGCACGGCCTCGACCATGATGGCGGCGTCGCGATCCCAGTAGGTTTGGAACTCTGGCGCGTCCAGGTATTCCAGGGGGCTGCCGGCGCGCTGCACGACGGCGATCACTTGCGGGTCGTGGGCCACTTTGCGTGCGGCGGCGCGCAGGCGCTGCACGATGTCGTCGGGCACGCCGGCGGGCACGAACAGCGCCGACCACTGCGCGAACTGCGTCGCGTGGCCCAGGGCCTTGAGGCTTTGCACCGTGGGCAGGGACTGCAGTGGCTTGTCACCCCAATGCGCCAGGGCGCGCATCTTGCCGGCGCTGATGTGCGCGGCCACGGTAGAGGGCCCGCTGGCCACGGCATCGACCTGGCCGCCAAGCAGCGCCACCAGGGCGGGGCCGGCGCCGGTGAAGGGGATGTGGGTCATGCGGAAACCGGCCTCGGCCTTGAGCATTTCCATGGGCACATGCATCGTGCCGTAGTTGCCCGAACTGCCGTAGTTGTACTTGCCGGGCTGGCGTTTGGCATCGGCGATGAACTCGGCCAGGTTCTTCCACGGCGCGTCGGCGCGCACCACCAGCACGGTGGGGTCGGCGGTGAAGCGCGCAATGGGTTTGAGCTGGTTCAGGGCGTAGGCCGGCTTGCGATCCAGCAAGCGGTCGGCCTCGGGCAGGATGGAGATGGATGACAGCGCCAGCAGCAGCGTGTGGCCGTCGGCCGGCGCGCGCGCGGCCAGGCCTATGCCCAGCGCGCCACCGGCGCCCACGCGGTTTTCCACCAGCACCGTCTGCTTGAGCTCGCGGCCCAGGGCCTCGGCCACCGGGCGGGCGACGGTGTCGGCCACGCCGCCGGGCGGGAAGGGCACGATCAGGGTGATGGGGCGGTCGGGCCAGGTGGTCTGGGCGGCCGCGCTGGTGGCCATGAGCGCTGTGGCGCTGGTGGCCACCAACGCCACGGCCAGGGCCGCTGTGGCGCGCCGCAGGCCAGCCAGCGAGGTCAAGTGAGAGATCAACATGTTCGCGTCCTTATTACGTTAGCCGACGAAGCGATTTTCGATCTCGCCCAGGCCGTCGATGTGGATGCGCACGAGGTCACCGTTCTTCAAGAACCGCGGCGGGTTCAGCCCCATGCCTACACCGGCGGGTGAGCCGGTGGCGATGACATCGCCGGGCAGCAAGGTGATGCCGCGCGAGCAGGTCTCGATCAGGGTGGGGATGTCGAAGATCAGGTCGCGGGTGTTGGCGTCCTGGCGCAGCTCGCCATTGACCCAGCAGCGCACATGGGCCTGCTGTGCGTCGAACTCGTCGGGCGTGACGATCCACGGCCCCATGGGGCAGAAGGTGTCGAAGGATTTGCCCAGGTCCCACTGCGCATGGCGCATCTGCACGTCGCGGGCGGTGACGTCGTTGACGATGGTGTAGCCAAAGACATGGCCCAGGGCCTGCGCCGCGCTGATGTTGCGCCCGCCTTTGCCGATGACGATGGTGAGCTCGGCCTCGTAGTCGATTTGCTCGGAGATGGCACCCGGCAGCTGGACCTCATCAAAGGCGCCGATCACCGTCTCGGGCACCTTGGTGAAGACGATGGGCCAGGCCTTGACATCACTGGCATTGGCCTTGAAGACCGAGCCCTGCAGCTCCGCGGCATGGGCGTGGTAGTTGCGGCCCACGCAGAACAGATTGCGGCGTGGCCTGGGCAGGGGGGCGTCGAGCCGAACTTCGGCCATGGCCACCGCCGGCCCGGCGGAGGGTGGCAGCGGCTGACCTGCCACGCTGGCCTCGATGAGGCACTGCACGCCACGCTCGGCCTGCGCCGCATCGACCTGCAATGGCGTGATGGAAGCGCCATCGCTGGAGACGATGCCCACATGGCGGCGGCCTTGCGGCGCGGATTTCAAACGGTAGGCGGCAAAACGCATTCATTTCCCCATGGACAATTGGCCCGCGCGACCAACCCCTGGCCCGCGCTCTGGACGCCATTGTCCATGGCGGGTGTGCCCGCCATGCCCCCCAACACCCTGCCATCACATGCCCAACACCCCCCTGCACCTGCTGTGCGCCGGCGCCGCCCAAGGCCTGGTCACGGCCTTGCAAGCCGAGTTCGAACGCACCCATGGCGCCAGCATCAGCGCCCGCTTTGGTGCGGTGGGCGCCATGCGTGAAGCCCTGGAAGCGGGGGCGCCTTGCGATGTGCTGATCACCACCGACGCCATGGTCGATGCGCTGCGCGCCAGCGGCGTGCTGGTCACGCCAAGCCTCGTCGATCCGGGCACGTTGGCCGCCGGCGGTGACGCCGACCGCGCTGCGCTCGGCCACGTGCTCACCGGGGTGGCCGTGCGCGCCGGCGATGCCCAGCCCGATGTGGCCTCGCCCGAGGCCCTGCGCGCCGCACTGCTGCAGGCCAGTGCCATCTACTTTCCCGACCCGCAGCGCGCCACCGCCGGCATTCACTTTGCCGGTGTACTGCGCGCCCTGGGCGTGTTCGAGTCGCTGCAGTCGAGGTTCAGCACCCACCCCAATGGCGCCACGGCCATGCGCGCGATGGCCGCCAGCGCCACGCCGGGCGGCCTGGGCTGCACCCAGGTCAGCGAAATTCTCTTCACCCCTGGCGTGGTGCTGCTGGGCGCGCTGCCCCAAGCCTTTGAGTTGGCAACGCTGTACACCGCCGCACTCAGCGCCCACGCGGCGCAGCCCGTGCTGGCGCGCCAATTTGCCGCGGCCCTGACCAGCCCGGCCCATGCCGCCTTGCGCGCTCAAGCCGGCTTCTGTGCGATCAGCGCCTGAAACCCGATCGCGCGCCCGCCAACCCCACCCTAACCCTTTGATCGCACCGACATGATGCAACGACGCCAATTGCTTTCCAGCCTGCCCGCCCTGCCCTGGCTGGGCGCTGCCTCAACCGGCGCCCAGGCGCAGGCCGCCTACCCCAGCCGCCCCATCCGCTACATCGTGCCGGTGGCCGCCGGCGGCGGCAGCGATCTGGTGGGCCGCACCGTGGCCGAGCGCTGGAGCAAGCTGCTGGGCCAGACCATCGTGGTGGAAAACATCGGCGGCGGCGGAGGCTCCATCGCCGCGCAAACCACCGCCAAGGCCGCGCCCGATGGCTACACCCTGATGCAGGGTTATGTCGCCACCCACGGCACCAGCCCGGCCACGCGCAAACTGCCCTATGACGCGGTGAAGGATTTCACCCCGGTGGGCATGATCGGCACCACGCCCAATGTGCTGGTGGTCAACGCCGCGTTGCCGCCGCAGACGCTGGTGGAATTTGTCGACTACCTGCGCAAGAACCCAGGCAGCATCAGCTACGGCTCGGCCGGGCAGGGCTCGCTGACGCACCTGACGATGGAGCTTTTCAAGCAGGCGCGCGGCGTGTTCGCGGTGCACATCCCGTATCGCGGCATCGCACCG
>JAYSSS010000112.1:0-8191 GCA_043720415.1 Ideonella sp. | reverse complement strand
TTGCTGGCCATGCCGGCGCTGGTCATGGCGCGCTGGCGTGGCGTGGCCAGCATCGTCAACTACCGCGGTGGCAACGCCGACCGGTTCTTCAGCGGCGCGCCCGCGCATGTGTTGCGCACCCTGGCCCAGGCCAGGTTGCGTGTCACGCCGTCGGCATTCCTGTTTCGGGTGTTTCGCCAGCACGGGCTGGATGTCGAAGTGATCCCGAACATCATCGATCTGTCGCGCTTCAGCGCCGCGCCTGGCCGCACGGACAGCGCCGGGCCGCACCTGATCGTGACGCGCAATCTGGAGCCGATCTACGACATTGCCACCGCCATCCGGGCCTTTGCCCAGGTTCGAACGGTGCACCCGAGCGCCCGCCTGACGGTGGCCGGGACGGGTCCGGATCTGGACGCCTTGCAAACCCTGGTGCGGTCGCTCGGCTTGACGGCGGCGGTGGTCTTTCCCGGTCGCATCGCCAATGCCGACATCGCCGCCCTGGTGGCCAGTGCGGATTGCCTGCTCAACGCCAGCACGGTCGACAACATGCCGATCTCGATCCTGGAGGCGATGGCCAGCGGGGTGCCGGTGGTCAGCACCGACGCGGGGGGCATCCCGGATCTGGTCGAGCATGGCGCAACGGCGCTGCTGGTGCCCATCGGTGACCACGCGGCGATGGCTGCGGCCGCGTTGCGCGTGCTGGGTGAGCCTGAACTTGCACGCCGATTGCGTGAGGGCGGACTGCGCGAAGCGCAGCGCTACGCCTGGCCCAAGGTGATGCCCTTGTGGCGCGACGCCTACCAGCGCGCAGCGCGAGGCCAGCCCCGTGCCGCTGCCGGCCTGCGGTCACAGGGCCGGCCATGAGCGCCTATACCGCCATCTGCAGTGGCTTGCTGTTCCCCCTGCACGAGCGGCTCAAGGGGCACCAGTCGGTGGCCGTGCGGCGCCGGCTTGAGGCCAGCCAGTGGCTCTCGCCGATGCAGATCGATGCCCTGCGCATTGATCGCCTGCGCGTTTTTCTGACCGACATTGGCCGCCACGTTTCGTTCTACCGCGACCTGTTCGCAGGCGCCGGCTTTGATCCGCAGAAGGTTCAGTCCACCGCTGCCTTGCAGGCCTTGCCGCTGCTGACCAAGGCCACCATCCGGGCCCATCAAGCGGATTTGAAGGCCGCCGATCATGGCCCGCTGGCGCGCTACAACACCGGCGGCTCATCGGGTGAGCCACTGGTGTTTTTCATCGGCAAGGGCCGCACCAGCCACGATGTGGGCGCCAAGTGGCGCGCCACGCGCTGGTGGGGCGTGGACATCGGCGACACCGAAATGGTGGTCTGGGGCTCACCCATCGAATTGGGCGCCCAGGACCGCCTGCGCCGCCTGCGCGACGGCCTGATGCGCAGCCACTTGCTGCCGGCGTTCGAGATGTCCGAAGCCAATCTGGACGGCTATGTGGCGTCGATCCGGCGCACACGACCCAAGATGCTGTTTGGCTACCCGTCGGCGTTGACCCACATTGCGCGCCACGCCGCGCAGCGCGGCATCGACATGACCGACCTGGGCATCCGCGTGGCCTTCGTCACGTCCGAGCGCTTGTACGACGAGCAACGTGAGGTCATCTCACGGGTCTTTGGCTGCCGCGTGGCCAATGGCTACGGTGGTCGCGACGCCGGCTTCATCGCCCACGAGTGCCCGTCCGGCGGCATGCACCTGATGGCCGAGGACATCGTTGTCGAACTGGTCGACGCACAAGGCCAGGTCGTGCCCACTGGCCAGGCCGGCGAGATTGTGGTCACGCACCTGGGCACGCGCGATTTTCCGTTCGTTCGCTATCGCACAGGTGACGTGGCCGTGATGGACGACCGCGCTTGCGCCTGCGGCCGCGGCCTGCCGATGCTCAAGGAGATCCAGGGCCGCACCACCGACTTTGTGGTGGCCGCCGACGGCACGGTGATGCACGGGCTGTCGCTGATCTACATCCTGCGCGACCTGGCGGGCTTGAAGGCCTTCAAGGTGATCCAGGACAGCCGCGAACGGACCCGCGTGCTGCTGGTCACCGAGGCCGGCTTCGCAGCCGAATCGATGGCCCTGATCGTCGACGGCTTCAAGCAACGGCTGGGTGCTGACGTCGCGGTCGAGGTGACGCTCGTAGACGACATCGCGCCCGAGCCATCCGGCAAGTTCCGCTACATCGTCAGCCACGCGCTGGCAACCCGCTGAGCCCATCACCATGCGCGATTTCATCGTCACGGCCGTGGTGTTTGGCCTGCTGCCGTTCATCCTGCGCAACCCGGTGATGGGGGCCTATGTCTGGGTCTGGTTGTCGATGATGAATCCGCACCGCGCCACCTACGGCTTTGCGCGCAGCATGCCATTTGCGCAAATCGTCGCGGTGGTGACCCTGGCCAGCTTTCTGGCCAGCCGCCATCGGCGTCCGTTCCCGGTCAACATGGTCACCGTGACGCTGTTGCTGATGTTGGGCTGGATGTCCCTGACCGGCTTCTTCGCCATCGCCAATCCCGATTACGTGCTGGAGCGCTGGATCTTCGTCATGAAGACCCAGCTGATGCTGATCGTGACCTTGATGTTGGTGCGCGGCCAACTGCAGATTGATCGGCTGATCTGGGTCATCGTGGTGTCGGTCGGGTTCTACGGTGTCAAGGGCGGGCTGTACACCCTGGCTACCGGCGGCAGCGGGCGTGTGTGGGGTCCGCCGGGCTTGCTGGAGGGCAACAACGAACTGGCCGTGGCCTTGGTCATCATGGTGCCGCTGATGGTGTACCTGATGCAGACCGCCGCCAGGAAGTGGGTGCGCTACCTGTTGATGTTCTCGATCGTCACGACGGTACTTGCCATCCTGGGCACCCAGTCGCGCGGCGCCCTGCTGGCCCTGGTGGCGATGGCCTTCTTTTTGGCCATCAAGGGCAAACGGCCGGTGGTGATGTCCTTGCTGATCGTGGCCGGGATGGTGATGGTGGTGGCCTTCATGCCCGACAGCTGGACCAAGCGCATGGACACCATCGAGAGCTACAAGGCCGATGGCTCGGCCATGGAGCGCATCTACACCTGGACCACCTTGTTCAACTGCGCGATGGATCGCCCTCTCACGGGTGCCGGGTTTGGCGCCGACAACCCATTGGTGTTTGCGCGCTATGCACCGCGCTCGGCCGAGTTTGCGGGTTTCGAAAACGTGGTGCTGGTGGCACACAGCATCTACTTTCAGATGCTGGGCGAGCATGGCTTTCCCGGCCTGGCGCTGTACCTGACCCTGGGCCTTCTCACCTGGATCAAGGCCAGCCAGCTGGCCAAGCGCTGTCGAGGCGATCCGGACTTTGGCTCGTGGGTGCCCCAGCTGATGCCGATGATTCAGGTTGGCTTGATGGGGTTCGCCGTGGGCGGGGCCTTTTTGTCCCTGGCCTACCTGGACGTGCCGTACTACTCGGTGGCGCTGGTGGTGTTGGTGGACGCGACCATCAAAGAGCGTGATCGAGCCAGGTTGCTCGCCTCGCAACGCACCTGACGCTGCGGCTCAGGGGCAACCCGAAGTCGGTACCCTGTAGACCACGGCGCGCTGCGGCGACGCCTGCTTGCGCCAACGCGCGACGGCCTCGGCGCCCAGCCCAGCGGGCAGGCCATCGGCCAGCTTTTGCAGGCCGATTTGCAGGTGCCAGCCTGGCCCGTGGACGATGGGCTGCAAGCTGCTGTGCACAGTCCAGCACGCAGGCGCGTCCTCCAGGCGGCGGATGGGCTCCGAGCTGGCCCAGGCCAGGGTGGTTTGGTCGAGGATCACGAACCGCTCTTGACGGCCAGCAGCGCCTTTACTGGCGGCGCTACCGAGAGCGCTCAGTTCGGCCATGGAGCCAATCTGTACCGGCGGATCTTCCGGCCGCACCAGGTTGTGAAACATCGCCGCGCGGTGCGGATTGGTGTTGGCAAACACGGCGGCCTGCGGGCGTGCGGCCGCAAACGCCACGGCGGCCTTGCTGTTGGCGGTGAACACATGCACCACGCTCTGATGCAAGGCGGCCAGCAGCACGGACGGCACCAGCACCAAGGTCAACGCGGCGGCCAGCCGAGCACCCTGCAAATGCGCCACCACATGCCCCGCCAGCAGCGCCAAGGGCGTGGTGAACATCAACATGTAGTTGGTTTGCTTGGGCACGAACATCAGCGGCGACCAAGAGATGACCAGCAGCGACAGGACGGCCAACAGGCCGATGCTCCAGAAGACCACATAGGTCAGGCCTGCGCCCGACGCCCGGCCATCCGATTTCAGCCTGGCCCTGATCCACAGCACCAGCCCCAGCAAGGCCAGGTGACCCAGCAACCAGGTGTGGTGCATTTTGAAAAGCAGGTGGTTCGGGTAGTACAGCGGCGAGTCCTTGATGGCGCCGAGCACGGCTTCTGCTTCCAGGTAGCCGCTGGCCTGGCGCGACTTCATGGCCTTGAACAGATACAGCGCGTCGCCGGTCAGGATCAAGAACAACAGGTTGTTGGCGGCCACCACGACCGCGAACCCCAGGACCATCCAGACCCAGCGAAGATCGAAGCGGCGAAAGAACAAGGGGTAGAGCAGGAACACCGCCAGGTAAATCATGGCCGCCGGTTTGATCCAGAACGTCAGACCGGCCGCGCAGCCGGCGATGAGGTAACTGCGGCGCCCCTCGCGTCCATTACGCCGATCACGCTCACTGCCCTGGGCGCGCAATTCGCCGTCGAAGAAGTACAGAAAGCTGGCCGTGATGGCCAGCGACAGGGGCGCGTCGGCCATGATCCGGCCGGCCAGGTGCACATGGGTGGGCAGACAGGCCAGGATCAACGCCGCCAACAACGCGGCGCGGTCACCCACCAAGCGGCGGCCCATGCCCGCCACCAGTGCAATCTCGGCCAGCGAGCAAAGCATCGAGTACGCCGCAGCTGACCACTCGTGGCGGCCGAACAAGGCGCCAAAGGCGGCGATGGGCAGGTTCACGCCATAGCGGTTGGCGCCCACATAGTCCGACACCTGCCAGTCGCCACTGAGCAGTTTGAAGCCGGACTCGACGTAGGTGACCTCGTCGCTGCCGAAGTAGCCCGTGTAAAACACCATGCGCAGCAGCAAGGCAAACGCCACGACGGCGAGCACGGCCCAGCCATGGGCCATTGAGCTGGAAGGCGTGTGAGCCGTGAAGCGGCCGGCCGGACTCATGCGCGCGAGCCGCCGCCGACGGCTGTCAGCCCACGGTCGAATCCTGGCGAATCGATCACAGCGAGGCCAGCGCCGTGCGGATGATCCCGGCCTGGTGTTCGGCCAGGCCGTTCCACAGCGGCAGGCGAACCAGTCGATCGGCGATGTTGGATGTCACCGACAGATCACCGTGGGCGCGGGCAAAGCGCAGGCCGGCCGGTGCCGAGTGCAGCGGGATGTAGTGAAACACCGTCTGGATGCCGGCCTTCTTCAGCTTGTCGATGAAGGCCGTGCGCTGCGCCAGATCAGGCAGCAGCAGGTAGTACATGTGCGCGTTGTGCCCGCAATGCGCCGGGATCACGGGCCGCCGCAGCCGGCCGGCTTTTTCGGCGTCGGCGAACCACAGGTGATAGGTGTCCCACAGGGTGATCCGGTCCTGCGTGATGCGGTCGGCTTCTTCCATCTGCGCCCACAGGAAGGCGGCAATGATTTCGCCGGGCAGGTAGGACGATCCGATGTCGACCCAGGTGTATTTGTCGACCTGACCGCGAAAGAACTGGCTGCGGTTGGTGCCCTTTTCGCGGATCACCTCGGCGCGGTCGGCGATGCTGGCGTCGTTGACCAACAGCGCACCGCCTTCACCCGAAATGATGTTCTTGGTCTCATGGAACGACAACGCGGCCATGTGGCCGATCGAGCCCAGCGGGCGCCCCTTGTACGTCGACATGAGGCCCTGGGCAGCGTCTTCGATCACCATCAAACCATGCTTGGCGGCCAGCGCCATGATCGCGTCCATCTCGCACGACACGCCGGCATAGTGAACCGGCATGATGGCCTTGGTGCGCGGCGTGATGGCCGCTTCGATCAAGGTTTCATCCAGGTTCAGGGTGTCGGCCCTGACATCGACGAACACCGGCACGGCGCCGCGCAACACGACGGCGTTGGACGTCGACACAAAGGTGTACGACGGCATGATCACTTCATCACCGGGCTGCAAGTCGGCCAGCATGGCGGACATCTCGAGTGCCGCCGTGCACGAGTGGGTCAGCAGGGCCTTGTGCGAGCCGGTGCGGCCTTGCAGCCACGCGCTGCAGCGCTTGGTGAATGCGCCGTCGCCAGCCAGGTGCCCATTGGCGTGGGCCTGCGAGATGTACCACAGCTCCTTGCCGGTCATGTAGGGTTTGTTGAAGGGGATCATGTTTTCCAAACAGGGCTGAACAACAGGGCTGAACACCAGGGCTGACCTACAGGCTGTGATCAGGCACGTGCCACGACCACCAAGCCGGCGACCACCAACGCCGTACCCAGGGCTTTTTGCATCGAAAAGGCTTCACCCAAAAAGCCGATCGAAAACACCATCACGATGATGAAAGCCAGGCTCATGAAAGGGTAGGCGTAGGTCAGTTCGAAGTGCGTCATCGCGGCCATCCAGGCCAGCGATGCGGCAAAGGCCGCCAGGAAGCCGGTCAGGATCCAGGGGTTCAAGAATTGCAGCAGCAGAAACTGCAACTTCTCCAACCCGCCCGCCGGCATCGGCCCGGCTGAACCCATCTGCCACTTCAGGACCAATTGCCCGTACACCGTCAACGCCAGCGTCAACAAAATGTAGGTGTGTCCAATCGTATCGAATCGTGGCGTCATGTGACCGTCTGAATGCACATCAATGGGGCCATGGCAAGCCGCCAAGGTGTGCCAAGTATCGGGCCGCAGGGGTCATCGCAAGGCCTCCGGCTGAGGGGGTAGGGCGTGACATTTGTGGCGATGTAATCGCCTTCAGGCCATGGCAAGCCGGCGCGGCGCGGACGCGCGTTGTCACAAGTCGCACCCGCACCTCGGGGGGGCAAACCCGCGCGCCCAGGTGCCAGCACGGGCTAACATGCAGGCACTGGGCCAGGAGCCATCATGAAGCATTGGTTTGGAGTTATCGCAGCACTGATTGCACTGCCCGCTTGGTCGCAGGCCAATCTGGTGACCAACGGCAGTTTTGAGTCGGGTGTGTTTTTGCCACCGACCAATGAAACACAGTCGCTGCCGGTGGGCAGCACCACCATGACTGGCTGGACCGTGATCACCGATCTGGTGGCATGGATTGGAGCCGGCAATCCGTTCGCGTTGACAGCCGTGAATGGGACCAAGTTTCTCGATCTGACGGAATACCAAACTGGCGCTCCTTTTGCAGGGGTGGAGCAGTTCATCGCCACGGTGCCCGGCAGCCAGTACACGCTGACGTTCGCTTTGGGCACCACGCAGGGCGCGGGGTTCCCGGCCAACATCACCGCCACGGCCGGCAGCACGAGTCAGGTCTTCTCGTCGTCGGCGGCGGGAAGCAACGTGTGGACCTCGATGTCGATGGCGTTCACCGCCACCTCAACCTCATCGGTGGTGCGCCTGCAGGGCAGTGCCGGTCAACAGTACATCGGCCTGGACAACGTGGCCGTCACGGCCGTGCCCGAGCCACCGTGGTACGTGCTGGCAGGGTCCGGCCTGGCCGTGATGGCCTTGATCAGCCGGCGTCGGCGCCTCGACCGATCGGCCGACTGAGTAGTCGCCTACAGCGCCTACAGCGCCTTCAGTCTCAGCCTGGCCCGCCTGGGCTGGTGCGCCAACCCCAGATGTACCAGGGGGCGTCGGGCCCCACATTGAACAGCAGGTCGAGCACCGACACACCGTGCTCGAACGGCGGCGCCCGCTGCGGGTAGCTCGGGTAGCCGGTGTAATCCTTCCAGGCCAGCTCAATGCCTGCCTCATCAAAGCGCTGCGCATCGATGTAGTCCTTGGCCGCCGGACCGGACAGGTACACACCCGTGTTGGCCTGGCGCAGCAGGTCGATCAGCCGCTCCGCCTTCAGCCCGTTCAAGGTGTAGCTGCGCGAGTCCTGAAACCCGGTGCCAATGCCCAGAAATTCGCGCGCAATGTGCCGGATCAAGAATTGATTCAGCTCGGACAGGTGGGTCCAGCGCCGCCCCAGGTAGACGTCTTCAAAGAAGGCGCGATAGCGCGCAAAGTGAGCGCACTTGCCGTAGTTGTGCTGCAGGGTTCGCCAGTG
>JAYSSS010000111.1:0-8260 GCA_043720415.1 Ideonella sp. | reverse complement strand
CCGCTCACCCTGCTGCGCCTGCACGATGCCCGGGTGCGTGCCCGGCCGCTGCAGGCCCAGCAGCAGGCGGCCGCCGGCATCGGCTTCGAGTTGCCGCTGCGGGCGTCACGCCGCCACACCGACCTGGCCGCCCGCGCTGAGGTCGAAGGCCTGGCCAGCATGGGCGGGCACTGCTGATGGCGGCCCCAGGCAAATACACCTGCGAGAGCGAGCAGCGCGTGATCAAGACCGTGCTGGCCCTGTTTGGCGATGTGGTGCAGGGCCTCACGCCCAGCGTGCTGGCCACGGCGGTGGGGTGCCACCCGTCAGCCATGACCAAGACGCTGGACAACCTGAAGACCGCGGGCATTGCCGAGCGGGATGAGGACACCGGTTGCTGGCGCCTCACGCCCCGCCTGCCCCAGCAAGCCATCAAGGTGTGGAGCGCGGTAGACCGGGCTGAGGCCCGCCTGCAGCAAGCCCGCCAGCGCTTTTCCAGCAACCCCAACTGACCAACAGCCCCCACATGACACGCCCCAAGAACCTTGCCACCCTGCCCGCCGAACCCGCCCTTGACCAAGACCGCATCAACACCGCAATGGTGGTGATGCGCCAGGATGCCAGCAGCCTGCAACTGGCCGCCAGCCAGCACGACGCCGCCGTGCGCGCCGTGGCGCAGCAGCTGGGCTACAGCCTGCCGGCTGACTGCACTGACCCCGACCTGATCCAGCGCGACATCGGCGTCAACATGCGCCGCAGCGTGGAAGCCTGCTTGGATGTGGGGCGTGGCCTGGCAGTGCTCAAAACGGCCTGCGGGCATGGCAACTTCATGGCCAGGCTGGAGGTAATGGGCATCGAACCTGTCATTGCTCGGAAGTTCGTGCATGCAGCAGAGCGGTTTTCAAATCGAAAGACGTCTTTCGTTTTGGCGGCAGCCGGAACCCAGTCCAAGCTGTTTGAGCTGTTGGTGCTTGACGACGACCAGAACGAAGAACTGGAGCTGACCGGCCAGACCGGTGAGTTGAAACTGGACGCCGTGGCCGACATGAGCGTGCGTGAGCTGCGCCATGCGGTGCGCGAGTTGAAGCAAGACGCCCAGGCCACGGCCGAGGTGATGCGGACGAAAAGCGAGGTGATCGACAAGCTGCGCACCGACCAGCACCGCATTGCCCGGGCCAAGCCAGACGAGAAGCTGGCCGATGTCAAGAAAGAGGCTGCCCAGATGGCGTTTGAGGCCCGGGCCGCCGTGATGGGCAACCTGCGGCTGGCGCTGCAGGCCATTCTCGATGCAGCCACCGGCGGTGACGAGACGGTGTTCATGGCCGGGCTGGTGGGCAGCGTGCAGGCAGAGGTGACCAAGCTGCGCGACACCTACAACCTGCCCGACATGAGCACGGCCGTGGACGCTGAGCTGGCAGCCGAGGTGGCGCAATGGGCCGACCCGGCGTAACCCCCGGCCCGGCACTGGACATGGCCCTGACCCCCGCAATGGTGATGCGCCTGCAGCAGGTGGCGCTAGCCGCCCAAGCTACTGGCCACGGCCACAAGCAGGCGGTGTATGACGCTGCCTGTGCCGAGCTGGCCGTCAGCCAAAACACGCTGCTGCGTGGCCTGGCCCAGGTGGCGCTGCGCCCGGCGCGCAAGCAGCGCAGTGACGCGGGCGATGTGTGGCTGCCCGAGGCCGAGGCCCAGATCATCAGCGCGCTGCTGATGGAGAGCCTGCGCAAAAACCGCAAGCGCCTGCTGAGCATGGGCGATGCGGTGGCGATTGCCCGGTCAAACGGCATGGTGCGCGCTGAGCGGGTTGATACGGCCACCGGCGAGGTGGTACCGCTGGGTGACTCTGCCGTGTCTCGGGCTTTGCGCGGCTACGGCCTGCACCCTGACCAGTTGCTGCAGCCGGCCCCGGCGGTGGAGCTGCGCAGCCTGTACCCCAACCACGCCTGGCAGATCGACGCCAGCCTGTGCGTGCTGTATTACCTGAGCGCCCGCACGCCTGCTGAAAGCGGCCTTGTGGTGATGGAGGCCAAGAAGTTCTACAAGAACAAGCCGGCCAACTTGAAGCGCGTTGAGGCGGACCGGGTCTGGAGCTATGAGGTCACTGACCACAACAGCGGCAGCGGCTTCTTGACCTACGTGATGGGCGCCGAGAGCGGCACCAACATTGCCGAGTCGTTCATTGAGGCGATCACGCCGCGAGACGGCGACCCGTTTCATGGGGTGCCGTACATCCTGATGATGGACATGGGCAGCGCCAACACCAGTGGGCTGTTCACCAATCTGCTGCGCCGGCTGCAGGTCAAGCCTTTGCCGCATGCGCCTGAGAACGCCCGCGCCACCGGCCAGGTGGAGGGTTTCCGCAACATCATCGAGCGCAGTTTTGAGAGCAGCCTGCGGTTCAAGCCCGTGGCCAACCTGGACGAGTTGAAGGGCCACGCGCGCCGCTGGTCACGGTGGTTCAACGCCACGCGCGTCCACAGCCGGCATGGGCGCACACGTACCGAGCAGTGGCTGCGCATCACTGAGCAGCAGTTGCGCATGGCGCCCCCGCTTGAGCGCTGCCGCGAGCTGCTGACACATGCCCCCGTGCGCCGCCGCGTGACTGACCTGCTGCGCGTCAATTTTGACGGTGCCCAGTACAGCGTGAAGGACTTGCCGCGGGTGATGGTGGGTGAGTGGCTGGAGGTGACTTACAGCCCCTACGTGCCCAACGCCGCGATGGTGGTGGACAAAGACGAGCAGGGCCACGAGCTGCTGCATGTGGTGCCACTGATCGAGGTTGGCGAGGATGGTTTCTCAGCCGAGGCCAACGTGATTGCCGAGGACTACAGCCGCCCACCGGTGACGCTGGCCGATGTGAACCGGGCGCAGGTGTCGCGCGTGGCGATGGGTGCGGCAACCACGGCCGAGGCCGATGCACTGCGCAAAGCCAAGGCACTGCCCTTTGGTGGGCGGGTTGACCCGTACAAGCCCACCACCGACACGGTGCTGCCGACCTTCCTGCCCAAGCGCGGCACGCCAATGGCGCCTGCAATGGGTGTCAGCACCCAGGCCGCGCCTGAGCGTGTGCTGAGCTTGTTTGAGGCGGCTACTGAGCTTGCGCGGCGCGGCGTTGCCATGAGCAAGGAGCGCAATTTGCAGGTGGCGGCATGGCACCCGGCAGGCGTGCCCGAGGGGCAGATGGATGACCTGGTCACCCGCCTGGCAGCCCGCCCACCGCTGCGCGTTGTTGCGGCAGGGGGCTGAGCAATGGACAGCACGCAAATGCAGTTGATGCTGACCGAGCTGGGCTTGTCACAGGCCGCGCTGGGCAGGGCGGTTGGCATCTCGAAATCAGCCGTGTCGCGCCTGGTGCTGCAAGGCGAATGGCCTGGCCGCAACGCTGCCGCGACCAAGCGCGCAATGGCTGCACTGTTGATCCAGCGCGGCGCCACGGCGCAGCACCTGGCTGTCATGACCGCCTGCGGCATGCACAGCGCCACCAACCTTGAAGCCCAGGCTTCCAACCCCCAGGAGGATTTGATGTTGCTCGCAAACGAGACCGTGTCACCAGAGACACGCAAGCACTTTGGCCTGGCCCGCAGCCCGTTCATCGACGACATCTCGTCGCGCGCTGACGTGTGGGCCAGCACCAGCACCCGCTTTGTGCGCGCCGCGCTGATGGACGCCGCGCAGTACCACGGCTTTCTGGCCCTGATCGGCGAAAGCGGCAGCGGCAAAAGCACGCTGCGTGAAGAGCTGGAAGAGCGCGTTGCACAGGGGCGCCAACCGGTGATCGTGATCAAGCCTTACACGCTGGACATGGAGCCCACCGAGGCCAAGGGAAAGGTCATGAAAAGCGGCGCCATTGCTGAGGCCATTGGCCGCGCGCTGGCACCGAGCCTGGGGCTCAAGAGCAGCCCCGAATCGCGCTTTGCCCAAGTGCACGGCCTGCTGCGGGACAGCTGCCGCGCAGGCAACCGGCACTTGCTGGTGATCGAAGAGGCCCACCGCATGCCCCTGGCCACGCTCAAGCACCTCAAGGGCTGGATGGAGCTCAAGGACGGCCTGCGCCGGCTGCTTGGCGTTTGCCTGAACGGCCAGCCCGAGCTGGATGGGCTGCTGAGCGAGCAGCGGCCTGAGATCAGGGAGATCGTGCAGCGCTGTGAAAAGGTCCACATGGAGCCGCTGGATGCTGACCTGGAGGGATATCTCAAACACAAGTTCGACCGTGTTGGCGCCCGGGCTGCGGACGTGTTTGCCGACGATGCCTATGACGCCCTGCGTGCCCGGCTGATCTACACGCCACGCGGTGGCCGCCCGGCTGACGCCAAGAGCATTTGCTACCCGCAGGCACTCAACAACCGCGCCGCGCGTGCCATGAATGCCGCTGCCAAGGCCGGCTGGCCAAAAGTTGACGCAAACGTGGTTGCCGCCTGCTGACCGCAAGGATCAACGCCATGAACAACCACAAACTTCTCTGCGGAGAAGCCAGCACCAGCAGCCCGGCGCGTGACGCCAGATTTGCTGTCGTTGCCATCGCGCTGCTGGTGCTGCTGCTGGCCTGGGGCCATGCGGTGGACAGCGAGCAGCAGGAGGCGGACGCCTTTTTCGCCGGCATGGAGGTCGGCAGCATGGAGATGGCCCAGACGGTGGCCGACGCCTACCGGCAGGGCCGGGTGGATGCTGAGGCAGCCTCAGATGCCTGCAGCCCCAGCGCCAACCTGGACCGCCGCGCCCAGCGGGTTGCATTGCGTGATGCGCTGTGCGCCAGGGGGCAGCAATGACCGAGCGGCTTGCGCAAGAGACCTTGTCGGCTGCCGCCATGTCCGGCAGGGTGTACCTGGCGGTCAAGGCCACGGGCCCGGTGGGCGTGTCGGCGGGTGCTTTAAAAACCACCAGGGCATTCCGAAGCCTGAACACAACAGTGGTGCAAAACGCCCTCTACCGCCTGAAGGGCTTGGGCTACATCACCCTTGACCGCAAGGGCTGCGTCTACAGCGTGGACGACACCTGCGCGGTGCCCACCATGCGTTACCCCAGGCCGTCTCGCGCGGCGCTGCTGGAGATGGTGGCCGACTGCGAGGCCGGGCTGGCGGTGGAGGTGCTGGCGAGCGAGTTTGGCACCTCCGCCGAGGTGGTGCTGGAGGTGCTGGGCCGCGACCTGACACTGGCCCGCGTGCTGCGCGTGACGCTGCCGGATTCTCATGGCGGTGGTATCGCCCTGCTGCCGAATCTACGCAGCAAAGCTGCAACACGGCCGGCACGAGTGGCTGAGCCCACGCCGCGCCTGCCGGAACTGGTGATGCCGACGTTTCTGGATTCGGTACCGGCGGCCCCCAAGCCAGCGGCCGGCCGGGGGGTTTTTGAGCTGCTGCCAACGGGCCAGTTCAGCCTGGGCTGGGGGTCATTTCAGCTCGTTCTGCCGCGCGACGTGACGCGCGAGATGTTCCGGTTTCTTGACCGTCTGGGCGGGCTAGACACCGAGGCCCGCCTGGGCCAGGCCGGGCCCGACCAGGCCGCCGATGCAGGGGCTGCATCATGAGCCTGGGCCAGCGCGCGGTGATCCTGATCCGCCTGGACGCCCGCATGGGCGAGGTGGTGCCGGTGGCTGACCTGGCCAGCCACATGGGCCTGCCCGTGGCCCTGGTGCGCGAACGCATCCTTGAGCTGTGGAATCAGGGCTACCTGCAGCCGCAGTGGGATGTGGGCACCGACGGCAGCACGGTGCTGACCGGCGCAATGGCCACCCAGGGGCTGATGGTATGAGGCTGATCTGCCCAGCCTGCAACGCCGAAAGCAGCCTGGAGGCCGCCATCGGCCGCGAGGCCGACGCGCGGGCAATGGCCTCTTTCATTGAGCGCAATGTGCCGCTGGGCGCGGTGCTGGTGCGCTACATCGCCTTGTTCCGGCCCGCCAAGCGGCGCTTGAGCCTGGCGCGCACGGTGGCGCTGTTTGACGAACTGCTGCCCGACCTGCAGCGCCAAGCCATTACCCGCAAGGGCCGTGATTGGGCAGCGCCTTTGCCACTGTGGCGTGCCGCCATCGAGCAGGTGCTGGCGGCCCGGGACAAGGGCGCGCTGACGCTGCCGCTGACCAGCCACGGCTACCTGCTGGAGGTGATGGTGGGCCACGCCGACAAGGCCGAGGGCGTGGCCGAGCGCGAGCGTGAAAGCGACCGTGCCGCCGCCGGCCGCGGCCGCGCCAAGACCGCCATGCCGGCAGCCGTGGGCGACGTGATGAGCGAGGCCACCACAGGCCCGGCTGCCGCCACTCTGCCGCCGCCCTATGACATCAACAAAGGCCCCGGCCGCGCGGCGCGCGAGTTCAAGGCGCGGCAAGAGGCCATCAAGGCCTTGCGCACCAGCACCGCGCCCATCGACACCACCGACGAGAGCCCCATCCCATGACCACCACCACCGCGCTGATCAGCCTGTTGAGCACCCACCTGGGCGCCGAGAACGGCATCAGCGCTCGCTACCTGGCGGCATCGCTGCGGGTGACACCGCGCGAGCTGCGCAAGCTGATCAGCGATTGCCGCTATGAGCACGGCATGGCCATCTGCGGCCACCCGAAGACCGGTTACTTCATTGCACTGACGGCCGACGAGCTGGACCTGTGCTGCAAGTTTCTTGAGCGGCGGGCCCTGCACAGCCTGAGCCTGCTGAGCCGCATGCGCAAGGTGAGCATGCCCGACCTGTTGGGCCAGTTGAAGCTGAACCAAGCCTGACGAACCCATCCCATCAACCCGAGCACCACCCCATGAACACCGACGTCATCGACAACCCCACCACGCTGGACGACCTGAACAACCGCGCCCTGGCGCTGAGCCAGGCGCGCTTGCAGCTCGGCAGCCTGGTGCAAGCCCTGAATGCCGCGCTGGAGGCCATGAAGGCCAACGAGTTGCCCACGATCCGCCTGGCGATCGAGGAGGCCACCACCGCCTGGGCCCAGCTGGAGGCCGGCATCCAGGCCAACCCGGGCCTGTTCGTCAAGCCGCGCACGGTGGCCGCGCATGGCATCACTTTCGGCATCCAGAAGGGCAAGGGTGCCATCGTGATCCCGGACCCTGAGCGCACGGTGGCGCTGATCCGCAAGCACCTGCCCGAGCAGGCGCAGGTGCTGATTGCGCAGCAGGAGCAGCCCGTCAAGAAGGCGGTGGAGAAGCTGAGCGCGGTCGACCTGAAGAAGATCGGCGTGCACCTGGCGGACGCTGGCGACCAGGTGGTGATCCGCCCGGCGCCCAGCGATGTAGACAAGCTGGTGAAGGCGCTGGTGAAGGCCACGCTGGAAGAGGCCGAAGCCAGCCCGCAATGAACCCCTACGCGCAGCCGGCCGCCCTGGGGCGCGATAGGCCGGTGGGATGTCAGCAGGTGAGTGGTCCCCAAAAGCAACCCCTGCAGCCCAGCGATCAGCCCCGCCGCAACCTTGCATCGTGCGTCGGGGCCGTGGACAGCCTTCCTACTGCCCGAGGCGCTGGGCCCCTTTCCGGTGTGGGCAACACCGGGCCTTTCAACCCTTGATCTGGAGCCCTGCAATGTCGAATGAATCCCTGGCCACAGTGCCAACACCCCGGCCGGTGCGTCTGGAGATCAACAACGCGGGCAGCTGGAAGCTGATTGCCCGCTTTGATGCTGGCAATGAAGCGTTCGCCGACAAGGCTTGTGCTGCCGGCCAACTGCTGGGCGAGATCAACCCAGGCAGCACCTTCCGCCTGGCCACCGACGAGGCGCTGCCGCATGTGCTGATGCGCTGGGATGCGGTGCGGGGCTGGTGGATCGTGGCGTCGGATCAGCAGTGGGTGCGGTAATCGACCGCGACGGCGCCCGCCGCGCCGACCTGGCCGCCATCCACATCGCCAAGAAGGCGCTGGCCTGGGATGAGGACACCTACCGCGACGTGATGTTCACGGTGTGCCGGGTGCGGTCGTCGGCCCAGCTGGATTTCACCGGCCGAAAGACGTTTTTGGCCCACCTGCAGGCCTGCCAGCGGCAGATGGGCGGCGCCACAGCAGCGCCAGCAGCGCCAGCGCGCAAGAAGGCACCGTGGTCGGCACGGCATCGGCAAATCTGGTCGCTGTGGCAGCAGTTGGCCGACTCGCACCTGGTGGCTGACCGCACCCACAAGGCGCTGGACGCCTGGGTCAAGCGCCAGACGGGCGTTGACCGCATGGAGTGGGCCAACGGGCCGCAGCTGGACGCGCTGATCGACAGCGCCAAGGGCTGGCTGGCCCGCAGCGGCGCAAAACGGGAGTGACTTGATGGGCCGTAAGAGCAAAGCCAAGCTCTACCAGTTCGTGGAC
>JAYSSS010000110.1:0-26388 GCA_043720415.1 Ideonella sp. | reverse complement strand
GGCATCGTTCCAGCTGGCGGTGCCGGTGACGAAGGTGTCAGACAGCTCCTTGGCGTACTCAAGTGCCTTGGTCGTCTCGGGCGAATTGATGACCACCTTGTCGGCCTTGTCCACCAGGTTGCCGCCGTGCGACCAGAGCACCCAGTGCACCCAGGCATTGCCGTCGCCCGAAGCGCGGCCCAGCGCAAAGCCGCCGGGGATGGACTTGGCCTTGAGCTCTTTCATCATCGCCAGGAAGCCGGCGGTGTCTTTCGGGATCTCTTTGAAGCCGGCCTTCTCGATCATGCTCTGGCGGTAGTTGATGACGTTGCCGTTGTAGGCCACGGGGATGGCGATCCACTTGCCGCCAGGGCCCTTGCCATAGGTCTCGGCCGTGGGCGTCCAGCCGCCGTATTTCTTGCCCAAGTGGGTGGCGACATCGGTGACATCGACGCACTTGCTGGGGAAGAGGTGCGGCAGCGAGTACAGGCCCCAGAACATGTCCGGCCCTTGATTGGTGTTGGCCGCCACGCTGGCCTTGGGCTGCACGTCATCGAGGGATTCGTTGATGATCTTCACGTCCACACCGGTGGCCTTGGTGAAGGCGCCAACCAGGGCCATGAAGCTGTCTTCTTCGCTTTGCACAAAGCGCTTCCAGCGCAGCAGCGAGATGGCCGCCTTGGCCTCGGGCTTGAAGGGCGAGGCTTGCGCCCAGGCCTGCGCGAACAGCGCCAGGTTGCCCATCACACCAGCGCCGGCCAAGGCCGCGCCGGTCTTCAGTGCGCCGCGGCGCGAGGAAAAGAGGGAATCGGTCATGGTCGTCTCCTGAGGGTCAAGGGATGCAGAGCTAACTTGCTAAAAGGTAAGAAGATACGGGTAAGAAAATACGGAAACACGAAAGTACGGAAGTACGGCCTCAAACACGCTGGCCGCTCGCGGGATCAAACAAATGCGCCAGCTCGCCGCGCGGGCGCAGCCGCACCTTCTGGCCAGGCGCAAATTCATGGCGTTCGCGAAACACGCCGACGATCTCTTGCTTGCCCAGGCGCACGAAGACCTGGGTCTCCGAGCCCGTGGGCTCGACCACCACGACATCGGCCTCGAAGCCGGTGATGTCGTCATCGCCGGCCATGTCCAGGTGCTCGGGGCGGATGCCATAGATCACCGGCATGCCATCGCGCGCCGCGCTGCTGGCTGGCAGTGGCAGCTTGGCGCCATTGGCCGCCTCCACATGCGGCACACCTAACGCCGATGATGCGCGCACCGTGCCTTCGATGAAATTCATCGCCGGTGAGCCGATGAAGCCGGCCACAAAGCGGTTGGCCGGGTGGTCATACAGCTGCAGCGGGCTGCCGATCTGCTCGATCCGGCCGTCGTGCATGACCACAATCTGATCGGCCATGGTCATGGCCTCGATCTGGTCGTGGGTGACGTAGACCGAGGTGGTGCGCAGGCGCTGGTGCAGCTCTTTGATTTCGGTGCGCATCGCCACGCGCAGCTTGGCGTCCAGATTGCTCAATGGCTCATCGAACAAAAACACCTGCGGGTTGCGCACGATGGCCCGGCCCATGGCCACGCGCTGGCGCTGGCCGCCGGAGAGCTGGCGCGGGAAGCGATCCAGCAGCACATCCAGCCCCAGGATGGCCGCCGCCTTGCCCACGCGCTGATCGATCTCGGCCTTGGGTGTTTTGGCCAAAGTGAGCGAGAAGGCCATGTTGTCGCGCACCGTCATGTGCGGGTAGAGCGCGTAGTTTTGAAACACCATGGCGATGTCGCGCTCTTTGGGCGGCACCTGGTTGACGACGCGGTCCCCAATGCTGATCTCGCCGTCCGAGATGTTCTCCAGCCCGGCGATCATGCGCAAGAGGGTGGATTTGCCGCAACCGGAGGGGCCGACCAGCACGGTGAAGGAGCCATCGGCGATCTGGATGTCCACGCCATGCAGCACCTCGACCTCGCCGAAGCGCTTTTTGACGGATGCAATCGTGACGCTGGCCATGCCCTTGGACTTCCTTGCTGCTCGTTGGTCAAACCACGTGGAACGCTGCGCACGATACGCGCGGCAGCCAGGCTGTGAACCCCGGGCTTACCCGTTGTGGGTCGCAGAAAGTTGTCTGATAACCTGATGAAAATGGCACAGCAACGCGCCTCCCGCAGCCCGCCCTCGCCTGCTGCAACAGCAGCCGCCGCCGAGCCACTGCAACCGCAACGCCTGTCCGACCGTCTCGCCGCGCGGCTGTTGGCACAGATCGAGCGCGGCGCTCTCAAGCCCGGCGACCGGTTGCCCACCGAAGCACAACTTTGTGCTGAGCACGGTGTGTCGCGCTCGGTGGTGCGCGAGGCCGTGCACCAGTTGCGCTCACGCGGCCTGTTGGTCTCGCGCCAGGGCTCGGGCGTCTTTGTGGGCAACGCGGCGCTGCAGCAGCCGTTGGCCTTTGATCCGACGGTGCTTGATTCGATGGCGGCGGTGCTCGATGTGGTCGAGCTGCGCCGCGTGCTCGAGGGCGAGATGGCCGCGCTGGCGGCCGAGCGCGCCAGCCGCGCCCAGGTGGCAGGCCTGAAGCGCGCGCTCAAGGCCATTGATGCGGCCATGGCGGCGGGCCACGACGGTGTGGCCGAAGACATGGCCTTTCACCGCGCCATCGGCCTGGCCACCGGCAACCCGCAGTTCGCGCGGCTGATGGCGTTTCTGGAGCAGTACCTGATCGAGGCCATGCGCGTGACCAAGGGCAATGAAGCGCGGCGTGGCGACTTCATGGCCCAGGTGCACCAAGAGCACCGCGCCATCGTCGAAGCCATTGCCCTGCGCGATTGCGCCGGCGCGCGCCGCGCAGCCATCGGTCACTTGCTGCAAGGAGAATGGCGCTTGCAAGAAGGCGGCGTGATCCCGCGCCGCACCGGCAACATCAACAGCAGCAACATCAACACCACCAGGTTGGAGTCCCCCCCATGAGAATTTTGATCACCGGCGGCGCCGGCTTTGTTGGCACGCAATTGGCGCAAGGCATCCTGGCGCGCGGCAGCTTGTGCGGCCAGGCTGTCACGCAAATCGTGTTGGCGGATCAGTACCCGCTGCCCGAAGTGGCGGTGGCCCTGCGCAACGATGCGCGTGTGGTGCAGCGCACCGGCCCGCTGCTGTCGCAGTGCGAGGCGCTTGAACGCGATGCCTTCGACGGCGTCTTCCACCTGGCCTCGGCGGTGTCGGGCGAGTGCGAGCTCGATTTCGAACTGGGCCTGCGCAGCAACTTGGATAGCACGCGGGCACTCTTGGATGCACTGCGCGCCGCCGGCAACGTGCCGCACCTCGTCTTCTCCAGCTCCATCGCCGTCTTCGGGCCCGACCCCGGCACGGTGCTGCCGGCCCTGGTCAACGACGACACACTGCCCACGCCACAAACCAGTTATGGCACGCACAAAGCGATGTGCGAGCTGCTGATTGCCGACTACACGCGCAAGGGCTATATCGATGGCCGCGCGGTGCGCTTGAACACCGTCGCGGTGCGCCCGGGCAAGCCCAATGGCGCGGCCTCGTCCTTCTTCAGCGGCATGATCCGCGAGCCGCTGGCGGGCGTCGAATCGATCTGCCCTGTCGACGCCAGCGTGACGCACGCGGTGGCCTCGCCGGCCCGCGCGGTGGAGGGCCTGATCGCCGCCTTCGAGGCCAGCCGAGAGGCCTTTCTGGGCCGCACCGCCATGAACCTGCCGGCGCTCAACGTCAGCGTCGCCGAGATGCTGCAGGCGCTGCTGGAAGTGGCCGGGCCCGAGGTGCACGCACGCGTCAAGTTCCAGCGCGACGAGCGCATCGCCGGCATCGTCGCCAACTGGCCCGCCGGTGTCATCGCCAAGCGCGCGCCCAGGCTGGGCTTGAAGGCCGACAGCAGCTACGCCGACATCATTCGCCAGTACATCCACGATTGCCGCGCCAATGGCCAGGCGGGCACGGCGCTCAAAGGCCTGAACGGGGGCAACGCGCAATGAACCAGATCGATTTGAAGGACCGCGTGGCCGTCATCACTGGCGGCGCGCAAGGCATCGGTTATGCCACGGCCGAGCGCATGCTGCGCAGTGGCGCCAGCGTGTTGTTGTGGGATCGAGATGCGGCGCTGCTGGCCGAAGCGCAGGCGGCGTTGGCCCCATTGGGCCGGGTCGATACGGCGGCCGTCGAGCTGACCGATGAGGCCGCGGTGTCCGCCACCACCACGGCTGCCATCGCCGCCCACGGCCGCATCGACATCCTGGTCAACAACGCCGGCATCACCGGCGGCAACGGCCCGACCTGGGAGCTTGAGCCCGCCGTCTGGCGCAGCGTGATCGAGGTCAACCTGATCGCGCCCTACCTCACCTGCCACGCGGTCGTGCCGCAGATGCTCAAACAAGGCTACGGCCGCATCGTCAACATCGCCTCGGTGGCCGGCAAAGAGGGCAACCCCAACGCCTCGCATTACAGCGCCAGCAAGGCCGGGCTGATCGCATTGACCAAATCGTTAGGTAAAGAGCTGGCGACCAAGGGCATCCTGGTCAACGCCGTCGCCCCGGCCGCCGCGCGCACCGCCATCTTCGACCAGATGGCGCAAAGCCACATCGATTACATGCTCAGCAAGATCCCGATGGCGCGCTTTGTCGAGCCCGCCGAAATCGCCGCCATGGTGTGCTGGCTGGCAAGCGAGGATTGCTCCTTCACCACGGGCTCGGTGGTGGACATTTCGGGTGGGCGGGCGACGTATTGATCAGCACGATCACGCTTTTGGCCGCAGCTTGTCGAGTCGCACGATGCACCAGATTGAAGGGGTTCCGATGACTGCAATCGTGATCGAGCATGTGCCGGTGGCCGAGTTGCCGGCTGCGTGGCATGCCCAATTGACCCAGTCGACCGGCGCGACCGTCACCGTGCGCATCGCGCAAGACGCACAGTACGCGGCGCTGCAAGAGTCCTTTGAGACTGGCGACCCGGCCTTTGGCATTCGGCGCGATCACGAGGACACAGCTGATGTTGCAGGCTTCGTTCGCAAGTTGCGCGAGCCGCGGTATGACCGTCGCGGTTCGCGGACAACGTCCTGACGGGCTGAATCGTGCTGGTTGACACTGACGTGCTGATCTGGCACTTGCGTGGCTGTGCTGAAGCCACAAGACGACTGGATTGCTGGTGTTCGTCGTTGCTGGGCATGGGGCGGGTACAGGTTTCGACGACGGTATCGCATGAAAGGCGGGTGCGCCGCAACGCCAAGCTTGGCGTTGCGGCGCCGTTCCGGCTGCCGGCTCCCGCCTTTCCATGCCCTACGGTTTCTTCGCAGCGGTGCAGTTCTTGCAGGAACTGCCATCGGTGTCGATCCGGGCCTGGGTCGCCGGCGGGGCCTCGCGGGCAGCACGGACGTTGCCCGCGGTTTTGCCCGGCGCCTTGACCGGTGCGTCCCAGACCTTGCCGGTCGCGGCAGGGGCCGGAGCTTCGGGTATGGCGCCAGCCCCTGGCGTGACGATGCGCCCCGCCTTCAATGGCAGCAGGGTCAGTTCCGGGGATTCGACGATCGGCTTGAGTGGCACCTTGTCGGGTTCGAGCGTGCGGTAGGGGAATTTCTCAGCCAGGGCGCTGCCGGTGGCGATGGCTGCCAGGAGCAGCAGGGCGGTGCAGCGGGCGGTGGATGTCGAGCGGTTCATATCGATTCCTTGTCGGTGGGTGGGTGACTGGCGGATGGCGGGTGTGTGCCGGTGGGCGTCGGGCAGTCGTGGGCTTGCGCCGGGGTTGAAGCTATCTCGGCGGCATGTCGTGCAGGTGGGTCGTCGGGTCGGTGGAATCGGCCTGCTCCTTGATGCATGGCGCGGCCAGTTTGGCGAAGAACGCCATCCCGCTCGGCGATGGTCCCCCGTTGGTGATCTCGACGCGGATCGTGTTCAGGCCAGGTACCAGCGTGGCAGAGAACGGGTGCTTGTTCTGGAAGGCCCAGCCGGGGCCAGCGCTGGCGACCATGGTGGTCGGACTCGGCCCCGGGCCGACAAAGGTTTTCATATCGTCGTCGCCCGTGACCCAGCCGGTTAGCTTGATGGGGTTGACGAAGGGAATCACGCACTTCGGTACACGCACCCTCAGTTCGTAGACCCAGAGGCCGCCCGCCTTGGCGGCGGTGCCGCCATTGCCGACATCGTCGACCCACTTCGCCGAGTTCGGCGCCGGGTTGACCCACAGCGCGTGCGGCGCCACGGTGGGCACCACCGGCACAAAGGCCGTGGCGGACGGCGGTTTGACGCGCCATGGCGCGGCGCCCGTGCTGAGGTCCAGCGTGGCCGTCTCGCCGAGGCAATGGCAGCACTTGAGTGTCAGCACCTGGCCCGGCTTGGGCGCGTTGTCCGCCGCCGCGGCTCGCTGAACAACATCCTGCGCGAGGGCCGGGGTCGCGCTGGCGGCCAGCAACATCAGGGCCAGCGTGTGCGGCAGATGCCGCGATGGTTTCGAGAAAACAGAAGACATGGTCAAACTCCCTTGAATCGCCACCGATCGGTTCGATTGCAACGGCGGGGTGGCGACCGCCGGTGGTCAAGAAATTGCAGCGCTGTTGACGGGCCTCACGCGCCCGGTACAGGCGGCTCCAACGGGGCAGCCTTCAGCGCCGGTGTGCTGCCTGTGGTGTGGTGCACCACACGCGCCGCGCCGTTGAGCACCAGCACACGCACACGCTGGCCAGGCAGGTAAATCAGACCGTTGGCCTCCTGCGTGACCGCGGTCAACGAGCCGTCGTCAAGCTGCACCAGCAGCTCGACCCCTTTGCGCCGCCCCGCCGCGTCTTCTGCGCCCTGGCCCACCAGCGAGCCGAGCACACCGCCGATGGCGGCCCGCGTCGGGTTGCCGCTCTGCGCGCCGGGCAGGCCGCCGAGCAGCGCGCCCGCGGCAGCACCTTGGCCGGTGGGCGTGCCATCGATGACGACCTCGCGCACGTCGGTGATGACTCCGAGGGTCACCTGGTGCAGCATCCGCGTCTCGTGGCGGGCGTAGTTGGCGGCGGTCTGCGGCGTGCTGCAGCCTGCAAGGGCAGCGATGCCGGTCAGCAGCGCCATCTGGGTCAAGCGTTGGGTCAACATTTGTCAAGCTCCTGAAAACCATCCATTCACGGCCGGCTCCGCGTTGCAGCCCTGAGTCGTGTTGCCACACGATCCGGTTTAAGCCGGTTTGCGCTGTCTGTGAAATCCATGGTGGTAAATGTGGTGCGGTGCGGTGCCGGCGCATACGCATCGGGCCGGCGCAGTTCACGCTGGCGATCAGACTGGTTTGCGCCGCAGCACAGGCCCTGTAACCCGGCGCCGAAACACCGCCATCAAGGCCAGGGCCGACATCGCCATCAGCGCGCCAGCGGGCTCAGACACCGGGTGCGAAAACCCACACGTGCCGTCTCTCTTCGAGATGCGCACGAAGCTCGCCTCGTTGTTCGTGCCGTTCACCCAGTTCGTGCCAAAGGTCGATCCGCGCGGCGGGCCGAGGTTGTTGTAGTACTGGCTGACGTACAGCGCGCAATCCGGCCCCACGGCGGCCAGATCGCCGTAGGAGCCACCGCTGGCGATGGTGGTCGAGCTCAGCAGGGTCGAATAGCCCGTGCCGAAGTCGTACTCGGTGATGCTGCCCTGGTTGTCGTTGCTGAACAGCTTGAAGATGGCCGTGCCGTAGCCAAAGGCCAGGCCATCGGGATAGCGCATGCCCGCCGTGTTGTTGGCGGTGGCGCTGTCCACGATGGTCAGCACCGTGCCGGTGGCGCTGATGATGCGGATCCGGTTGCTTTCGACCTCGGCCAGCGCAATCTCACCGGTGGGGCTGGCCTGGATGTCGTCGATCAGCGAGGGTGACGTGTAGATCAGCGTGGCGGCGGTTTGGGCCACCGGATCGTAGACGTAGACCAGGTTGGTCGAAGGGCCAGCCACGTAGACGATCTTGCCGTTGGGCAGTACGGAGATGCCCCAGGCCTGGCCCGAAGGCACGCCGGAGCCGGGCAAATCAACGCCCGGCGTCGTCACCGTCCAGTTGCTCGGGTTGATGCGCTGCAAGCCGGTGCCTGTGGTGGTGTAGATGTAGCCATCGAGGCCGTTGACCATGCCGTAGGTCGAGCCTGAATTCATCCCGGCAATCACATGCGTGGCGAGCGCAGCGTGAATGTTGGTTCCCAAGTGGGTGGCATTGACGATAGGCGAGTACTCGATCAGGCTGGAACCATTGCGTGAGAGCAAGTTGCCGCCGGGCGTCCAGGCCATGCCCGGCCCGCCGACGACGGGGCCGGTGTAGATCTCTTGCTGGTAGGCCGGATCGAGATACGAAAACTGCGGCGCGGCGAACAATGCCGTGCCCTGCACCGCCATGGCCGCGGCCACGCACAAGGGGCGCAGCACACGGGCCAAGGCAGTGCTCTTTCTATGGCGAAGTGAAGCTTTCATGGGAGTTTCCTGAAGGGTTGTGTCCGGCGCTGTTGTCGAGTCGCACCGATCACTCGCCGGCCAGCCCAGTCCCGGTAGACACCGGGGCCTGGGTGGCCAGGCACTCAATGTCGATCCGCCCCACCCACAGATCACCCACCGATACGCGCCGGGCGGCCCCCTAGGCCAGATGGCTATCACACAAGGAAAGCGACACCAGCCCACTAAACTGCCGCGCACCATGAGTGCCCCAAGTGGACGCAGACCGCAGACCATGCCCAAGTTGGCCGCTGGCATGCCTGCCACCCGCCAAGCGGCTGCGAAGCCAAGGGGCGGGACGACCGAGCTGCAGGCCCAAACCGTTGCCGCCTGGCAGCACTGGGACCCCGCCACCATCGTGCACGCCTGCGAGCGGGACCAGGGCGGCACATCCACCCAGGCCGGCAAGGCCGACCCCCACCGCGCCCACTGGCATGGCCTGGCCTCGTTCATGCGCGAAGGCGCCGAAGCCCTGAGCTGGCTGGAGCGCGCCTACCTTGAATTCGACGCGTCCAAGGCGCATCACGGCGCCGCCGTCGCGGCACACGCTGCCTTGGTGATTTGCCTGCTTGACAGCGGCGCCATGGCGGGCGTGGATGCCTGGCAGCAGCGCGCCGATGCCAGCCTGGCCGCCTGTGCCAGTTCAGCGGTCATGTTCGACCCGGGTGTGGCACCCGAGGACGGTGCCGCCGCCCTGGACTCACTGTGGCTGCAATGGGGCAGCTTGGCCAGCGTGGCACTCGGTCGGCCCGACACGCCCGTCGCGGCGCGCGCCGCGCTTTGGCTGCAAGCCCAGTTGCAGCCGCTGGGCCAGCGCTTGAACCCGCACGAGCGGCTGCTCACGGCCCTGGTGTTGATCGAGTACCAGTTCACCTTGCAGCGCTTCGAGCACCTCGACCTGCTGGCCAACCAGGTGGAAGGGGCGCCGGAGTTCGCCGCCGCAGCACCCATGCTGCGCGCCCGCTGGGTGCACATCCACGGCTTCGCGCATTACCAAGCGGGCGATCTTGATCGCGCCGAGCGCGCCTGGCGGCGATCTTTGGCACTGGCGGCGGAGTTCGGCATCGCCAGTGTGCAGATGCAATCCAGCCTGGCTCTGGCCCGGTTGATGCTGGATCGCGGCCGCATTGATGAGGCCGAGCAAACCGTGCAATCCATGCAGCCGCAATGGGGTGCGGGCCGCACGGCGCAGTTGATCCAGTGGCAGCAGTTGCGGGCGCGCGTGCAGTTGCTGCGCGGCCAGGCGGTGCAGGCGCTGGCCAGCATGGATGACGCCTTGCGCCTGGCCGATGCGCTGGCGTTGCCGCCGGCCGAGCAGGCCACGGGCCTGTCGATTCGCATCCAGGCCTTGATGGCGTTGCAACGCTTTTCCGAGGCGCTGGATCTGTTGGCCCGGCTGGCCGATGAGCAGCGCGGGCGCGACGCACAGGTCAGCCGCACCCAGTTGGCACTGTTGAGAGCCTGGACACTGCGTTTGATCGATAGGCCTGAGAGCCAACGGCAATTGGCGAACGGCTTGGCCCTGGCTCAAGAGTGCCGTTTCACGATGTTCTTTCGGTTGCTGCCGGATGTGGCGGCGGGGCTTTGTGCGCTGGCGCTGCGCTGGGACGTGGCGCCGCTGTTTGTGCTGGAAGTGATCCGCGCACGGGCCTTGCCGGCACCGATGGAGGCCGATGCGCGCTGGCCGTGGCCGGTGTGGCTGAAGTTGCTGGGCGGCTTCGAGTTGCATGGCCTGCCTGCGACCCAAAGCACGGGCGGCAAGACGCCGCACAAGCCCATCGAGCTGCTGCACTTGCTGGCCTGCGCGGGGGGCCTGGCCTTGCGCAGCGACAGCGCCGCCCAAGCCCTGTGGCCGCAGGCCGAGACCGAGGCCGCGCGCAAGAACCTGGAGATGGCGGGCGGTCTCCCGCCTGCGGCGTTGGCTGGGCGACGCCAGCCTGGTGTGGGTGAGCCAGGGTCGCGTCGGCTTGAATGCCGCACGGGTCAGCTCGGACGTGCAGCAGCGGCGCCGGCTGGTGCAAGGCCTGGAGGCCCTGGCCATGCAGGCCGGGTCGCCAAGCGATGGCATGGAATTGGTGCAGCGTGTGTTCGAGCTCAGCCCCGGCGAGCTCTTGGCCGGCCTGCCCGCCACGCCCTGGCTGGAAGCCGAACGCCGCCACAGCCGCCGCGACATCGCGCGCGCCGCGAGCGCAGCGGCCAGCCTTTGCAGGGGCGATGCGCTCGGCGCCGCGGGCCTGCGCTTGCTGGAGGCCGCACTGCGCATCGAGCCCTTGTCTGAGCCGCTGGTGCTGCGCCTGATGCAAGAGCATGTGGCAGCCGGCCATCGCGGAAAGGCGCTGGGCGTGTTTGAACACCACCGGCAGGCGGTGGACGACCGGGGTGCGGTGCTGGCGCCTGAGGTGGCCGCGCGCTGGCGCCAGTTGCTGGACGAAAGCCCACGCCCTGTGGGGTGAGCGCGGGCTGATCGCGGACTGCGCGTCGGCGCAGCGGCCTGGACGGCCGCTGGCATCCCCCGATCAATCCATGGCGTTGGTGATGCTGTCGCGCCGCTCGCCGGGCGCCCGCCGCGTCGGCTTGTTCGGACGATTAGGCCCGTTAGGCCCGTCAGGTCGATCAGGCCGAATGGGCCGAGTGGGCCGAGTGGGCCGAGTGGGGTGCGCCTCGCCGAGTTTGGCTTTGCCGCGCTTGGTCTGGCCGCAGCCCGCGTCGCGACGCCGCTGCGTGGCCGGGGTGGAAGAAAGTGATGCGGTCGAGCGGTCGGCCAACGCGGCCGTTGAGAGGTTGTCACTGGCGTTGAGTGGGTGGTTCATGATGATTTCCTGAGCAGGTCTTGCCGGCGCTGTTGTGGGAGTCGCACCGATCACTCTGGGCTTGCACCGGCAGCATTTCGTCTGCAGGCAAACCTGTGTCGGTGGCAACCCAGCGGCGGTTCAAAGAGATTTCATGGGCTCTTGCAGTGGCGCTCAGGCGATGTCCTGGGCC
The DNA here is from genome assembly GCA_043720415.1 of Ideonella sp. Lineage (GTDB taxonomy): Bacteria > Pseudomonadota > Gammaproteobacteria > Burkholderiales > Burkholderiaceae_C > Pseudaquabacterium. The sequence continues at coordinate 15,003 of JAYSSS010000110.1, read as the reverse complement.
TGCGCTCAAGCCCGCCGCAGCCCAGGCGCTGAGGCTGCGGCAGCCGCTGGGTCAGCGGCTGCCTTGGCCGCTGCGCCGAGCGCGCAAGCCCGCCAGGCCGACCAGGCCCAAGCCCAACAAGGCCAGGCCTTGCGGTTCCGGCACAGGGTGGGTTTGGGCCTTGATCTGGTCCAGGCCCCAGTTGCTCTCGGTGCCGCCATAGCCGGTGAAGCGCACGCTGGCGAGGTTGGTCCAGCCGAAAGTGACCGTCTGGAAATCGGCCACACCGCCGGGGCCGTCGTTGATGCCGTCGAGCATGATCATCATCGACACGGGCCAGCCCGCGCAGAAGTTCGCCAGCACCTCGACGCGGTTGGCGTTGCGCACATCGCGGGGATCGCCGATGGCAAAGGTCTCGGCGAAGGCGGCATCCGACAGCGTGAAGCCGCAGCCCCCGCCGGCCGTCATCGTCAGCACGTTTTTCGACGGCTGAAAGTTGTCGTGAACGATCAGCCAGGTCGAGCCGCTGTCGGCCATGCCGGCGTCTTGGTGGCTGAGGTGAAGATGGTTGTCAGACGAGTTGAAGAAGCTGCCAAAGGACCACTGGCTGGGCAGCGGGCCTGAGGTGGTGGCCACAGGAATGGCCAGGTCTTCAAAACTCACCACAGCGGCGTGGTTGGGCGCGGCGGCGGCCACGCAGGCTGCGGCAGCCAGTGCCGTGAGCCAGCCGCGCCGGGCCGAGCGCCCAGAGGGCGAGCGTGCCGATGCGGGGCCGGTCGTGTGGGTTGCGGTGCGGGTTGCGGAACGGTCAGCAGCAGCGCTGAGTGAAGTGAGTTGGTTCATGTCATTCATCCTTGGCGTTAGCGGCACTGAGGGTCAAGCGTGCCAATCACTTGCTGTTGCCAAGGCGGTGACCAGGATCACCGTGCCGCGGCAGCCAGTGCTGCGAGCGTCATGCCCATTGCGGGAATGTGCTGCAGTTGCCGATGTGTCGGCGGCTGCGCGGCGGCGGTTCAAAGAGATTTCAGGGAATCACAGGGTGGCGGCCCTCAGCTCGGCGAGCATCTGCACAAAGGCCAGCGGCTGATCGATCATCACGTGGTGATGCGCCCCGGCAATCTCGATGGCCGCGCTGCCGGCGGGCGCCTGCGTTTGCGCATAGGCCCAGATCTCGGGCGTGACCAGGCTGGACAGCGTGCCGCGCACCAGCGTGACGGGGCAGCGGGCCTGCGCCATTTCAAGGTGGGGCTGGCCGAAGCTGAAGTGCTTGAAGCGCAGCGGATCGAAGCGCCAGGTCCAGAGGGCCTTGCCATGCTCATCGACGGTGTCGCGCAGCGAGGTGCGCGCGATGTGATCGACGATGTAGAGGTGCTCGCTGGGCTGCTGCGGGATGAGCCGAAAGCGTGCAATGGCCGCGTCTTTTGTCGGGTAGCTTCTGGCTGAAACGAAGGGCGAATGGCCGCGACGCTTTTCGTGCTCGGCACGCTGGCCAGGATCGCGCAGGGGGGAGTCGACGATGACCACACCGGCCAGGCGCTGGCCGTAGCGGCCGCAGGCCACCATCAGCGGGAAGCCGCCGAAGGAGTGGCCGACGAACAAGGGCTTGACCGAGGATTCGAACAGGCCGGCGTGCTCGGCCGCGGCCAGGGCCTCGTCGGCCCACTGCGTGTGGCTGTAGCGGTCGCGCCAGCCCGAGCCGCCCATGCTGGAAAAGGACATGGCGGCGACGCGATAACGGTCCGCGAGCAGAGGCGCGATGAAGCTGTACCAGTCGGCGTGGGCGGCGTTGCCGTGCAGCAGCAGAATCCCTGGCGCGCCACGTGGGCCCCAGGTCAGCAGCTCGATGGCGGCACCTTCAAAATCGAAATGGCGGCGCTCGGGCAGGGTGGCCAGCGCACGCTCGAACCACTCTGGGGCGGGCGGGCGCAGGCCATGCAGGTGCGCCAGGGGGGGTGGCGCATGGGGTGGCGGCGCATGGGGTGGCGGCGCTTGGGGTGATGGCGCGTGGGGTGCCGGCGAATGCGGCGCTGGCCCCGGCCCGGCGTTCAGTGCGCCTGCAGGCCCAGGGCCGGTGCTGGCACCGCCTGCAGGTGTTGGCGCGGCGCTCACGTGCGCCGGGCCGCCATCGCCTGCTGCATCTCATTGCCCCCTTGCGCGGCGCCGCTGGCCGGCACGCTGTCGCCCGTGCGATCCGCCACCTGGGCCCAGGCGGCGGCCAAGCGCTCGGGCACATCGGCGCCTATGCCCAGGTGCAGGCCCTGGGTGAGCGTCACATGGGCCAGCTCAAAGGTGCCGGCGCCGGCACAGGCGATGGCGCGCGTGGGGGCATCGGTGCTGGCCAGCACCAGCATGGCCGGCACCACGCCCTCCGGACGCAGCAGGGCCAGCATGTCGGCGGGCAGCAGGTCTTCGGTCATGCGCGTGGCCGCAGTCGGCGCCAGGCAGTTGACGCGGATGTCGCTCTTGGCGCCCTCGATCGACAGGGTCTGCATCAGGCCCACCAGGGCCATCTTGGCCGCGCCATAGTTGGCCTGGCCGAAGTTGCCGAAGAGTCCGGTTGACGAAGTGGTTAGGACGACGCGGCCGTAGCGCTGCGCCACCATGTGCGGCCAGGCGGCCTGGGTGCAATGCACTGCGCCCATCAGGTGCACATCAAGCACCAGGCGGAAATCATCCATGCTCACTTTGGCAAAGCTCTTGTCGCGCAGGATGCCGGCGTTGTTGACAAGGATGTCGATGCGGCCCCAGGCGGCGATGGCCTGGGCCACCATGGCATCGACCGCGGCGCGGTCGGTGACCGAGGCGCCGTTGGCCAGGGCCGTGCCGCCGGCAGCGGTGATTTCATCGACCACGGCCTGCGCCGCGCTGGCCGAGGCGCCACTGCCATCGCGGGCGCCACCCAGGTCATTGACCAAGACCTTGGCGCCGCGCGCGGCCAGGGCCAGGGCATGCTGGCGCCCCAGGCCACCACCGGCGCCGGTGACGATGGCTACGCGGCCGCTGAAATCAAGTGCCATGAAGTGTGCTCACAATGAAGAGGGGATGGGCGCCGGTTATAGCGTGGCAGCGCCGCCCTGCCATTCACAATGGCGACAAGACCACACCGACGGCAACGTCCACACCCACACCCACACCCACACCCACACCATTGACCATGCAGTGGATCACCGATCACCAGCCCCTGCCACCCACGCACCTGGCCCTGGGGCCGGACAGCGATGCGCCTGGCCTGTTGGCGGCGGGCGGGCGGGTCACACCACAGCGCCTGCTTGAGGCCTACTCGAAGGGCGTGTTCCCCTGGTACGGCCCGGGCCAGCCGCCGATGTGGTGGAGCCCGGACCCGCGCATGGTGCTGCCGGTGGCCGAATTTCGCATGGCCCATTCACTGCGCAAGACGCTGCGCCGCTTCATGCGCGATGCGCGTTGCGAGATTCGTGTGGATTCGGATTTCCCTGGCGTGATGCAGGCCTGTGCCGCCGCGCCGCGCGAGGGCCAGGACGGCACCTGGATCGTGCCCGAGATCATTGCCGCCTACAGCGCATGGCACGCGGCCGGCACGGCGCACAGCGTGGAGACCTGGATCGATGGCGAGCTGGCGGGCGGCCTGTACGGCGTGAACCTGGGCACCATGTTCTTCGGCGAATCGATGTTCGCGCGGCGCACCGATGCCTCGAAGATCGCGCTGGCCGCGCTGGTGGCCCTGTGCCGCGGGCATGGCATCACCCTGATCGATTGCCAACAGGCCACCGAACACCTGGCCTCCTTCGGCGCGCGCGAGATCGCGCGCACGGCCTTCGAACAGCATTTGGCGCGCACTGTTGGCCAGGCTTCGCCCAGCGACTGGTCCTATCATCCGCGGCTGTGGGCCGGGCTGCGATTGGTGCCGGATGCGGCGCCCGATGCGGCGTCGGCAGTCAGGCCTGCAGTCGAAGCCGAATCTGCCGATAACACCGAACGCCCTGCCAACGCCGCGCCGCAGTGACCTATCCCAAAGAGCTTCCGCTGTCGTCGTTGCAGTTTTACGCCACGGCGCCCTACCCCTGCAGCTACCTGCCGGACCGGCAGGCCCGCTCGCAGGTGGCCACGCCCAGCCATCTGATCCACGCCGACGCCTATTCGGGCCTGGTGGCCAATGGCTTTCGGCGCAGCGGCATGTTCACCTACCGGCCGTTTTGCGACGATTGCCGGGCCTGCGTGCCACTGCGCGTGCCGGTGGCCGGCTTTGTGCCCACGCGCAGCCAAAAACGCGCCGGCAAGCAGCATGCCGGGCTCAAGACACGGGTGCTGCGCCTGTGTTTTTTGCCCGAGCACTATGGGCTTTATCTGCGCTACCAGGCGGGCCGCCATTCGGGTGGCGGCATGGACCAGGATTCCATCGACCAGTACACCCAGTTCCTGCTGCAAAGCCGCGTCAATTCGCGCCTGGTGGAGTTTCGTGAGCCCGCCGAAGAAGGCCTGGGCGCCCTGCGCATGGTGGCCATCGTCGATGTGCTCAACGATGGCATCTCGGCCGTCTACACCTTCTACGATCCGGCGCACAAGGGCAGCCTGGGCACCTACAGCATCCTGTGGCAGATCGAGCAGGTCAAGCTGCTGAAACTGCCTCATCTTTATTTGGGTTATTGGATCGAAGGCAGCGGCAAGATGGACTACAAGGCCAGCTTCGGGCCGCACCAGCTGCTGCGCGAGGGCGCCTGGGTCAATGCCGAGGTCGGTGCCACGGCCAGCGCCCAGGCCAGCGCCCAGGGCAATGCCAAGCTTGGTGCGGCCCCTGCCCACCTACAATCCGCGGATGCAAATTTCCCCCGTTCCTGAGCTGGTGGCCGAGCTCGCCGCCGGCCGCATGGTGATCCTGGTTGACGAGGAAGATCGCGAAAACGAAGGCGATCTGGTGCTCGGCGCCGATGCCGTTTCGGCCGAGGCCATCAACTTCATGGCGCGCTTCGGCCGCGGCCTGATTTGCCTGACCTTGACGCGCGAGCGCTGCCAGCACCTGAACCTGCCGCCCATGGCGGCGCGCAATGGCGGCGTGCATGGCACGGCCTTCACCGTCTCGATAGAAGCCGCCAGCGGCGTGACCACCGGCATCTCCGCCGCCGACCGCGCCCGCACCGTGGCCGCGGCGGTGGCCCGCGACGCCAAGGCCAGCGATCTGGTGCAGCCCGGCCACATCTTCCCGCTGCAGGCGCAAGACGGTGGCGTGCTCATGCGCGCCGGCCACACCGAGGCCGGCTGCGACCTGGCGCACATGGCCGGCATGACGCCATCGGCCGTGATCTGCGAAATCATGAACGACGACGGCACCATGGCGCGGCTGCCCGATTTGCAGATCTTTGCCAAGACCCATGGCCTGAAGATCGGCACCATCGCCGATCTGATCGCCTTTCGCAGCCACAACGAGTCGCTCATTTCGCGTGTTGGGCAGCGCGAGCTGCTCACCGCCCAGGGCAGCTTCGATTGCGCGGCCTACCGTGATCGCGCGGGCGGCCTGCACCTGGTGCTGCGCAAGGGCCAATGGACGCCGAGCGACGAGGTGCTGGTGCGGGTGCACGAGCCCTTCACGGCCATGGATCTGCTCGATGTCGGCGCCAGCCGCCACAGCTGGCCACTGCCCAAGGCCTTGGCCGCGCTGCAGGCCAGCCCGGCGGGCGTGGCCGTGCTGCTCAACTGCGGCCCCGATGTGCAGGCCATGTTGCCGCAAGTGCTGCCACAGGTGCTGCCTGCGGGTGAGGCCAAGCGGCCGCCGCAGATGGATTTGCGCACCTATGGCGTGGGTGCACAGATCCTGCGCGATCAGGGCATCAGCCGCATGAAGCTCTTGGGCCGCCCGCGCCGCATGCCCAGCATGGTGGGCTATGGCCTAGAAGTCACTGGCTTCGTTGCCGCCTGAGCCCGGAGCCCGACATGCAACGCGCCAATCTGGGCCACATCCCGGCCATTGACGGCAAAGACCTCTGCATAGGCATCGTTCAGGCGCGCTTCAATGCCGACATCACCGATCCACTGGCGCAGAGCTGCCTGGCCGAGCTGGCCGCGCTGGGCGTGCACGAGCGCGACATCACGCATGTGAAAGTGCCTGGCGCACTGGAGGTGGCACTGGCGCTGCAAAGCCTGGCGGCCAGTGATGACTTCGATGCGCTGATCGCCCTGGGCTGCATCATCCGCGGCGAAACCTATCACTTCGAGTTGGTGGCCAATGAGAGCGGCGCCGGCGTCACCCGCGTCAGCCTGGACCACGACATTCCCATCGCCAACGCCATCCTCACGGTCGAGAGCCTCGCCCAGGCCCAGGCCCGGGCACAAGACAAGGGCCGCGACGCCGCCCGCGTGGCCATAGAAATGGCCCGATTGATGGAAGAGCTGCCATGAGCCTGCCCGGCCGCCCGAAAGGCGAATACCGAAGTGCGAAGCACGTAGGTTGCCTGATGAGCCTGCCCGGCCGCCCGAAAGGCGAATACCGAAGTGCGAAGCACGTAGCTTGCCTGATGAGCGCCGCCCACTGCGCTCAAGGCCCCTGCAGCTTCGCCCCCGGCGCGGCAAAGGCCGCCGGCCAGATCACATTCCACTTGCCGTTTTGCACCTGTTTGATCTTCATCAGGTCGTCGCCGTAGTTGCCGTTGCCATCGAAGCGCAGCTTGCCCTGGATGGTGTCGACGCGGTTGGCCTTGAGCCAGCGCGAGATCTTGTGGTCATCGAAGCTGTTCGAGCCGCGGATGCCGGCCTCCAGGATTTGCCAGGCGGAGTAGGAAGCAGCGGCCTGCACCTCGACCGAGGTGTCGGGCAGCCCGGCCTTGGCCGCGCGCTCGTTGAAGATCTTCACGAAGACGGCGGCGGTGGGGTTTCGCGTGAAGGGCAGGTGCTCTTCGAACACGGTCAAGGCCAGCGCGCCCTTGCCCTCGGGCGACTTGGTCATGGGCCCCGGCGCCGGGTAGGTGTGGAAGTGCAGCGGCGGCGTGTAGTCGATCTTCTTCATGGCTTCGAGCAGCATATTGCCCTCGAGCGCGATGTCGCCCATCCACACCAGATCGGGCTTGGCGTCCTTGATGCGGGCGGCAATCGGCCCGAAATCGCGGTTGCCGAATTCCCATTCCAGGAACAGCACCTCGGTCAGGCCGCGGGTCTTGGCCACCTCGCGCGCGCCCAAGGTCATGAAGTGGATGGAGGGGAACTTGCTGGTCACAAAGGCCACGGTCTTGGGCGGCTTGCCACCCGAGGCCAGGGCATCGAAGACGGTGTTGGGCACGGTCTTGGCCGGCTCGGCGCCCAGCTGCCAGGCCGGGAAGGCGCGGTCATAGCGCGCCAGGTGCGGGATGCCGAAAGAGTGGTGCACCAGCACCTTGTCGTAGCGCTGGGCCACGCCCATGGCTGACAGGATGGCGCCGGTGGCATAGGGGCCCATCAGCAGATCGACCTTGTCGCTGGTGACCAGCTGCTCATACATGGTGCGCGCCAGATCGGGTTTGGACTGGTCGTCCTTGACGATCCATTCCACCTTGCGCCCGAGCAGGCCGCCCTTGGCGTTGAGCTGCTCGACATAGATCTCGCCCACCAGCTTGTGCGTCATGGCGGTGGCCGAGAGCGGGCCGGTGAGCGCCAGGGTGCTGCCGATGCGCAGCGGGCCTGTTGCCTGGGCCTGGGCCTGGGCCTGGGCGGTAGGCAGCAGCGCGGCGCAGGCCAAGAGGCCGGCGGCGCTGGCCAGGATGAGGTGGCGGCGGAAAGAGGTCATTCTCGTGTCTCCTGCATGGATCGGTTAGGCGATGAAACTCAAGGAAAAAGGGGATGGGGCCAAAGGCCTAGCAGCGGCCATCAATCCACCTGCGCGCCCGAGCGCTTGACCAGCTCGGACCATTTCACCAGCTCGCCGCGGCCAAAGTCGGCCATGGCGGGCGCCGTCATGGGCCGCAGCTCCAGCCCCTGGCCGCCCAGGCGCGCTGCGACTTCCGGGCTGGCCATGGCCTGGCCGGCGGCCTCGCGCAGCCGGGCCAATACGGGTGCCGGCGTGGCGGCGGGGGCATACAGCATGAACCAGGCGACGATGTCGAAATCGGGGTGGCCCTGCTCGGCAATCGGCGCCACATCGGGTGCGGCTGCGCTGCGCTTGGCGCCGGATGAGCCCAGGGCGCGCAGCTTGCCCGACTGGATGTGAGCCATCACCGCGGCCGGGTGATAGAACATGAAGTGCACCTGGCCCGACATCACATCGGACAGCGCCAGCCCGCCCTCCTTGTAGGGCACATGCACCATCTCGCCGCCGAGCTTGGCCTTGAGCATTTCGCCCGCCAGATGGCCCGAGGTGCCATTGCCGGCCGAGGCAAAGCTCAGGCCACCGGGCCTATGCGCCTGCGCCGCCAGATCCTTGAGCGTTTTGAAGGGCGAATTGGCCGGCACCACCAGCAGGGTGGGTGTGTAGCCGACAAAGGCCAGCGGCGCAAAGTCGCGCAGCGCGTCGTAGGGCATCTTGCGGTACAGCGCCATGTTGATGGCGTGCGTGCCGACCGTGCCCATGAGCAGGGTCTGGCCATCGGGCGCGGATTTGGCCACCCCATCGGAGCCGATGTTGCCGCCGGCGCCGGCGCGGTTTTCAACCACCACGCTTTGGCCCAGGGCCTTGGCCAGGGCCTCGCCCACACCGCGCGAGACGATGTCGGTGGTGGTGCCGGGGCCGAAGGGGACGATCAGCTTGATGGGACGGTTAGGCGCCACGGCGGCATTGGTTGCCGCAGTGGCTGCGGGGGTGGCCGCTGGCGCTTGCGCCAGGCTGGCGCCGTGGAGCAACAGCGCCACACTGGCAGCGGTGTACCCCGCCAGTTTGCGCAGCAGGCCTTGGCGCAGGCCGGGCCAAGGCTGCGGTGCTCGAATGCTTGGATTGAATGAGGTCGTCATGGGTTTCACTTTGCAGCGGCTGCGGCATCCGCCCCCGCCGGACCAGGCCACTCGCCGGTGTAGCGGTACTCACGCGTGGCCTGATACGACAGCGCAAAGCCAATGGGCGTGTCCTGTTCCTCGCACAGGTGGGCGATGAGGCCGGCGGTGCGCGCCAGCATGGGCACACCCTTGAGCGCATTCACCGGGAAGCCCACGCCCAGCAGCACCGCCGGAATGGCGGCCGAGACGTTGAGCTTGAGCACCCTGCCGGTGACCGAGGGAATGGCCGCCTCCACCGCCTCGGCAATGTGCACAAAGCGCGGGTTGCCCCCAGCGCGCGCCAGCACCGCGAACAGTGCGGCCACGCGCGGGTCACGCTCCTTGTGTTGCGGGTGGCCATAGCCGGGGATGGCCTGGCGCTGCTCGCGCAACGCGGCCACAGCGGCCTGGGCCGCAGCAGTCAAGTCGCCGGGATGCGTGCCGCCGGCCTGCGTGGCGGCATCGATCTGCGCGAACAGCCGGCCCGCGGTTTCCGAGGCACCCAGGATCACCGAGCCGCAGCCCAGGATGCCGGCGGCCACAGCGCCTTGCAGCGCATCGGGCGCGGCGGCCAGGGTCATGCGCGCGGCCTGCACGCTGGGCACCAGGCCATGCTCGGCAATGGCCACCAGGGTGGCATTGAGCACCGCACTGGTGGCGGCGTCGGACCGGCGGCCGGTGAGCAGCAGGACGAAGTAATCGACGAAGCCGATCTGGCCGATCAGATCACGCGTGAGATCGGCGCCGCGCACGACGATGCGTTCCTCGTCTGAAGCGCAGATGGCCGATTCGGGGGTGGTGGCCTTGCCGATTTTCATGCGGGGTCTCTCGTGCCTAACCGTTCTATGCAGGTGATTGACAACGCGCGCTCAAGCCGCCGGCACCAGGGTGAAGTCGTAGCTGGCCGTGTGGTAGGCCGCGGCCATGGCCCGGCCGTCGGGCGCGGTGCCAGCGGGGTGGGCGTTGTAGTCCACGATCAGGCTGTCGCGTACGCCAAACACCGCATCCGAATCGAGGAAATCACTGTCGCTGACGAACAGGTGGGTGGTCAGCTTCTGAAAGCCCGGTGCGTACACCATCATGTGGATGTGGCCGGGCCGGTTCGGGTGGCGGCCCATGGCGCGCAGCATCTCGCCCACCGGGCCGTCGTCGGGCACCGGATAGAAGGTCGGCTTGATCGACCAGAAGCGGTAGCGGCCCTGGGCATCGGTGCGAAAGCGGGCGCGCAGTTGCATGCCGGCCTCGGCGCCGCGCTGCATGTCGTAGATGCCGTCGCCATCGCCCGACCACACATCCAGGCAGCAGTTGGCGATCGGCTGGCCCGCGGTATCGACGACGCGGCCGCTGTAATAGGCCGGCTCACCCGAGGCATCACCCGTGATGTCCGTGCCCAAGGCCAGCTCGGGCGAGTTTTCCCAGTAAAACGGGCCCTGCACCGTGGCCTCGGTGGGCGCCTGGGCGCCGCTGGCCACCAGGGCCTGCACCGCACGCGCGCCACGCGCCTGCGTCAGCGCCACCACCAGCATGGACATGCCCAGGGTGTCGGACAGCAGGATGAATTCCTGGCGCTTGTCGTCGCACATCTTGCCGGTGGCGGTGAGGAACTGGATGGCGTTCATCCACTCATCGGGCGTCAGATCGACGTCGCGGGCGAAGGCGTGGGCGTGCTGAATCAGCGAGCTCATGACCTGCTTGAACCGCGGGTTAGGGCAGTCCGCCATGCGAGCGATGACGGCCGCGGCCAGGTCTTGGGCTTCGAGTTGGGACATGGTGGCGCCTTCGGATCAGAGGACGGTGCAGGCCTGCTCGAACGACAGGCGCGGGTTGCGATCAAACAGCAAGCTGCTGTCGCCATAGCCCAGGTTCAGGATGAAGTTGGCCTGGCAGCGGCCATCGGCGAAGAATTCGGCGTTGACCTTGGCCAGATCGACACCGCTCATGGGCCCGCAATCGAGCCCGACGGCGCGTGCGGCGATCATGAAATAGGCGCCGCCCAGGGTGCCGTTGCGCGTGGCCGTGGCCGCCGACAAGCCGGTGTTGCCGGCAAACATTTCCAGCGCGCCGGGCTTGTGCCAGACCTGGGGCATGTGCTCGTAAAAGCGCGTGTCGGTGGCGACGATGATGGTCACCGGCGCGCTGCGTGTCTTGTCCAGGTTGCCCGGCGACATGGCCGGCAACAGGCGTGCCCGCGACTCGGGCGTTTGCAGGATGACGTAGCGCGTGGGCTGGGTGTTCATCGAGGTCGCACCCATCTTGGCGATGTCGTACACCTGGCGCAGCAGGGCCTCGGGCACGGGCTTGTCGATGAAGCCGTTGGCGGTGCGGGCGTTGAAAAACAGCTGATCGAGGGCGGCTTGGGCAATGGACATGGCGTGGCAAGGTGGGTGAGAAAGGGAACAGGGCGAATGATGGCGGGCGATGGGGGCGCCGCCGGCTACGGATAAACGCTTAGAGCTTGGGGTGACGATGTGCAGTGCAGTGCGGTGCAGTGCGGTGCCGTGCTTTGCAGTGTGTTGCGGCGCGGGGCAGCGGGCCAGGGCGGGGTGCAGCCTCTCAATCGGGCTTGATGCCGATCTCGCGCACCAGGGCGCTCCAGCGCTCGACATCGCGTTTGACCAGGGCCAGGGTCTCGGCCTCGGACAGGGCCAGCGGTTTGCCGCCGGCCTTGCGAAAGATGTCGATGACCTCGGGCGCGGCGATGACGCGGGCAAGTTCGGTGCGCAGCCTGGCCACGATGTCAGCGGGCGTGCGCGCCGGGGCGAACAGGCCGAACCAGGATTCGAGCTCCAGGCCGGCCGCGCCGGCCACGCCGGTCTCGTTCAATGTCGGCACATCCGGGTGGTTAGGCAGGCGTGTGGGGCCCGACACTGCCAGGGCGCGCACCGTGCCGGCATCGACCTGCACCCGCGCGGTGGAGGACAAATCGAAGAACAGATCGACGCGCCCCCCCATCACATCCTGGTAGGCCGGCTGCGCGCCGCGGTAGGGGACGTGGGTGAGCTGCACGCCGGCCTGGTGCCACAGCGCCGCGGCCAGCACATGCTGGCCCGAGCCATTGCCGGCCGAGGCATAGGTGAGCTTGCCCGGGTGGGCCCGGGCGTGGGCCACCAGGTCCTTGAGTGAGGCAAAGGGCAAGTCCTTGCGACCGACGAGCGTGTAGCTGTAGGCCACGGCCAGGCCCAGGGGCGTGAAATCGCGCAGGCTGTCGTAGCTGAGGTTGCGGTACAGCCCCATGTTCAGCGCCAGGTTGGACACCGATCCGGTGAGCAGGGTGCTGCCATCGGGGGCGGCCTTGGCCGCGGCCTCGGTGCCCACCAGGGTGCCCGAGCCGGGGCGGTTGTCCACCACCACGTTCTGGCCCAGCGCCTTGCCCAGGCGCTCGGCCAGGATGCGGGTGACGAAGTCAAAGCCACCACCCGGCGGCTGCGGCACGATGATGCGGATGGTGCGGTCGGGATAACTCGATTGCGACGCGGCCAGGCTGGGCAGGCCCAGGGCCACCGTGCTGGCCAGGATGTGGCGCCGGTTGGGTTTCAGGCTGGCTGGCAGGCTGCAGCAGGCGCTGTCGCCATGGGCCTGCGGGATGAAGCTGTCTGCAAGGGTTTTGGCCATGGCCTCAGCGCTCCAGCACACCACCGGCCAACCACTGCGCGCCGCGCGCATACAGCGCCTGCACGGCCTGGCCCTTGAGCATGGGCATGTCCATCTTCACGCTGTAGCCAATGCGCGTCTGGATGTAGGCCAGGTGGCGATAGCCCTCGGGGAATGTCGCCAGCGCCGCGCTGTCCAGGCGCAACACGGCAGACGGGTCGACCGGGTCCAGCCTGTCCTTCTCATAGATCGGTTGGCGGTGCAGCAGCTTCCACTGGCCATCGTGCTTGGCGACGAAATCGTAGAAGCGCCCGGTGCAGACCACGTCACACAACACCGGCCCCTCTGCGCCCTCGACCATGCCGCGCTGCGAGATGGTCATCTTGGTCTGCGCAATGGCGCGCTCGCCGGCCACTTGGATGGCCGAGCCGCCGAGAAAATGCAGGATGCTCACGCCCTTGTCCCAGCCCTCACGCGTGACGCGGATGAACTCGGCAAACGACCCCTGAAACCAGGTGGCCATCATCACGCCCTCGGGGTGCCAGACGGTGGCGAATCGTTCCCAATCACCGGCATCGCGCCACACCGCCCAGCGCTCGATCATGCGGCGGATTTGCGATTCACTTTGCAGCGCGTCGGGGTCTTCGAAGGTGTGGGTCATGGTGGCTTTCCTGGGTGCAGGATGGCGTTGGGCTGTTGCGCCCCGACAGGGTCGAGGGCCGGCGAGCATAAGGCCAGGACGCCATACACCCCTCATGCATACTGCGCGGCGCCATTGGACAGTGGACCCTCGTGAACCGGCCAGCCCAAGACATCCGCTTTTGCAGCAGCCGCGATGGCACTCGCATTGCCTTCGCTTGTGCCGGCAGCGGGCCGCCGCTGGTCTGTGCCGGGCACTCCTTTTCCCACCTTGAGCATGAATGGGATTGCGCTGTCTGGCGGCCCTTTCTTGAGCTTTTGGGCCGGGGTCGCAGCCTGGTGCGCTACGACATGCGTGGCACGGGCCTGTCGGATCGCCAGGGGGTGGAGTTTTCGCTGGCGCGCTACGCCGAAGACCTGGAGGCGGTGGTCACCGCCGCGGGCCTGAAACAGTTCGATCTGCTGGGCATGACGGGGGGTGGCGCCCTGGCAGTGACGCATGCCGTGCGTCATCCGCAGCAGGTGACGCGCCTGGTGCTGCTGGGCAGCTACTTGCAGGGCCGCAGCGTGCGCAGCAAGACGCAGGAAGAGCGCGAGGAGACCGAGCTCATCCTCAAGTTGATCGAGCTGGGCTGGGGGCAGGACAACCCGACCTTTCGGCAGCTCTTCACCTACCAGTTCGTGCCCGATGCCACGGCCTTGCAACTGCAGTCCTTCAACGAGTTGATGCGCCAATCGGCGCGCGCCGATCAGGCCGCGGCGCTGCTGCGCGCCTGGTTCGCGGCCGATCTGTCCGAGCTGGCGCCGCGGCTGCGTGTGCCCACCCTGGTGATGCATGCCAAAGGCGATCTGCGCATTCCCTATGACCAGGGGCGGTCACTCGCCGCCAGCATCCCCGGGGCGCGCTTTGTCTCACTGGAAAGCCGCAACCACATCCTGCTCGATCACGAGCCCGCCTGGGCGCAGTTTGTGGCCGAGCTGGAGGCCTTTTTGGCAGCACCGACGCCCGCCGCGGCCTTGGGCCTGGGCCCGACGGCGCAGACCGGATTGGCCGGCCTCACGGCCAAGGAAGAGGCGGTGCTGGCAGCCCTGCTGCAAGGCCTGGGCACGACCGACATGGCCCAGCGATTGGGCATTGCCGAGAAGACGCTGCGCAACCACTTGTCCTTGATCTACAGCAAGCTCGGTGTGGCCAACCGCGCGCAGGCCATCGTCTGGGCGCGCGAACAGGGCCTACCGCGTAAATAGCGCGTCTTGGCGGGAGCGGTAGGGTGGCGGAGTGGCGTTTTGTCCCGATGCGATGTGCCGGGACATTTGCCTCATGACGCTGGGACATCGGCGCCGAAGAATGGGTTTTGACGATGAGGCTGGCCCGGGCTTGCGGGCCATAGCAGCCACCACCGTCGCCGCAGAACCCAACACACAAGGACACCATGACCACTCTCTCCACCGCTCCGCGTCAGCGCGTTGCCCCGGCCCGTTTTCTCTTCACCACCACGGCCCGGTGGTGCACCGCCGCCATGCTCGCCCTCGCCCTGCTGCCGCAGGCGCTGCAGGCGCAGACCGGCGGCCCGGCCGTGCGCCTGGTCGTGCCGCTGGCCGCAGGCGGGCCCTCGGACCAGGCCGCGCGCCTGCTCGCCAAGCCCTTGGCCGCAGCCCTGGGGCAAGAGGTGCTGGTGGAGAACAGGCCTGGCGCCAATGGCGCCCTGGGCGCCCAGGCCGTGGCGATGCTGCCCGCCGATGGCCACAGCCTGCTGTTCGCGCCCAGTGGCCTGGCCGGCCTGCCGGTTTTGATGAAGACGCCGCCCTTTGCCTCGCTCACCGAGTTCACGCCGCTGGGCGCGGTGGGCGGCAACCAGTTCTGCCTGTTCGTGCACCCCAGCCTGGCGG
>JAYSSS010000109.1:0-8434 GCA_043720415.1 Ideonella sp. | reverse complement strand
ACACGGTGGTGTAGGCCAGCCCCTCGTCGCGCTGCGCCAAAGGCACAGGCCTGCTGGATGTGCGCTCCGGCAGGCCGGCCCGTGTTTGCTCGTCCATCAACAGCGGCAGCCCCAGACGCGAGCAGCTTGCGGACAAGTGTTCAGCGCTCAGTACCGCGGGCCCGATGCAGGCATGGGCGACGCGGTGGCTGGTGATGGTGGCGGCTCCGACCAGAACAGCGCCGCTGGCGATTCCCAGGCCGAAAGCAATGGCTGCCTGGCCCACCGAGGCGCGATCCACATTGAACATTGCAGTCACCGCCAGCATGTCCTGAGCGGCGCGCAAGGCCGCGGCGGGCGCACTGAACAGCGCCATCAGGCCGTCGCCACTGAATTGCGTGAGCTCGCCACCCTGGCCGGCGATGGCGTCCAGCATCAAGGTGGACCAGTCGCCAAGAAGCTCCATCGTCGCCTGTGGCGCCAGTGCGGGTAGCAGCCGCTCAAGGCCATGCAGGCGCGCCACCAGCATGCTGGCGTCTTCGATGCGGCTGGCCGTGGCCGGGGCATCGGGGCGCAGACGCAGCAGCGCCAGGCGTTGCAGATCCTGCTGCTGTTTGCGCGCCAGACTGGACTCAACGCGCGCCTTGAGCAGCCAGGGATCCACCGGCTTGTGCAGGAAATCATCGGCGCCCAGCTCAATGCAACGGGCCACTGGGGCCACGCCGTCGAGCGCGCTGGTGACGATCACCGACACCTCCTGCAGTGCGGCATCAGCAGCGCGCAGCTGCAAGAGCTCGAAGCCATTCTGCTCGGGCATCGCCAGATCCAGCAGCAGCAGTGCGAATGGCCGCTGGCGCAGCATGTCCAGCGCCTGGCGGCCGTTCTCGGCGCTGCTGACGCGGTGGCCCATCATCTCCAGTGATCGGCACAACAGCAGCCGGTTGACCCGGTTGTCGTCGGCCACCAGCACCTCGGCCGTGGTCACCACCTGGGCTGAACGTGGCGCGGCGTCGCTGCTGTGTTGGGGTGTGTCGGTCGGCGCCAGATCGGGCCGTGGCTGGGGGCCTGCACCTTGACCAACAGCTGCATCGGCAGCCAGCGTGAAGCGGTAGCCCAAGCCCTGCACGGTGGCAATGGCCTGCGCGCCCAGCACCCGGCGCAGGCCGGAAATCTGCACCTGCAGGTTGTTTTCCTCCACCACCAGGCCCGGCCACACCTCATCGAGCAATTCGTTTTTGCTGACCACGCGGTCGCGCTTGCCAACCAGGGCGCTGAGCAGATCAAAGGCCCGGCTGCCCAGGGCGACGGTCTGCCCATCCACCAGGACGCGCCGCTCAGCGGGCCGCAGCTCGACGCGGCCAAACACCAGGCTCGCCACCACTTGCGGATGCACGGCGCTCACAGCCGCGCCATGGCGCGCAAGGCCACCACCGCCGCCGCCAGCTCGGCGGCAAGTTCATCCACCGCGGCGCTTTCGGCCACGCGGCCGGCCCATTCCAGCCGGCGCGCCATCTCCGCCAGACGGGTGGCGCCAAAGGTCACGCCATTGCTCTTCAAGGCATGCGCCGCGGTCTCAAAGCGCTCGGTGTCACGCAGTGCGGCCGCGGCCCGCAGCTCGGCCAGCAGGCCCGGCGCTTCCTCGGCAAAGGCTTCGACCAGCGTGAGGACAAAATCCGCCCCCGCATTGGCTTGCAGCGCTTCGAGCACCAGGGTGTCAATCACCTGTCTGTCCAAGGGCCCAGGTGCCTTCACGAGGGGGTCGTTTCGGTCCGTCATGGTGGATCTTTCCTGCGCGCCGTCGTGGCCGCCAAGGCGCCCATCAAGGCCGCCACACGCAGCGGTTTGCCCAGGTGATCGTCCATGCCCGCGGCCAGGCATTGCGGGCGGTCACCGTTAAGGGCATTGGCCGTCATGGCCACGATGCGCGGGCGCTGCTCGGGCCGCCAGCGCGCGACGATCTGGCGCGTGGCCTGCAGACCGTCCAGCTCGGGCATGCGCACATCCATCAGCAGCAGGTCATAGGGCTGGCGCTCCACGCTCTGGATGGCCTCGCGGCCATTGCTGGCCAGATCGGCGCGGTAGCCCATTTGCTCCAGCAGGCGCAGCGCGAGTTTTTGGTTCACGCCGTTGTCCTCGGCCACCAGGATGCGCAGCGGGTGGCGGCTGGCCAGCGTGGGGTCCGGCGGCACATCGGCCACAGTGGCGCGCTGTGGCAGCAGGTCGAGCGCGGTGGCTGGCGCTCGGATGCTGAAGTGAAAGCGACTGCCCAGGCCCCGGCCGGCACTGTCCACGCCCATGCTGCCGCCCATCAGCTCGGCCAGTTGGCGGCTGATGGCCAGGCCCAGGCCGGTGCCGCCGTAGCGGCTGCCGATGCTGGGGTCGGCTTGGCTGAAGCGTTGAAACAGGCGTGCGCGCCCGGCCTCGCTGAGCCCGATGCCGGTGTCGCGCACCACAAAATCCAGCCGCCCGGCCGTCGGCGCCAACACGCTGAGCACGACCTCGCCGTGGTCGGTGAACTTCACCGCATTGCTCAGCAGGTTGAGCAAGATCTGGCGCAGGTGGGCAGCGTCGCCCACCACCGCGGCCGGCACCTCGGCGCCGAAGTGGCAGGTCAAGCGCAAGCCCTTTTGCGCGGCCGGTGCGCTGACCAGATCGAGTGCCAGGCGCACGCACTCGCGCAGCTCGAAGGGCTGGTCTTCAAGCTCGAGTTTGCCGGCCTCGATCTTCGAGAAATCGAGGATGTCGTTGATCAGGGTCAGCAGCGCTTCGGCCGAGTCACGGATGGTCTGTGCGTGGTCGCGCTGGTCGGTGCTCAAGGGCGTGTTGAGCAGCAGCCCGCTCATGCCAATCACACCATTCATGGGCGTGCGGATTTCATGGCTCATGGTGGCCAGAAAGGCGCTCTTGGCGGCGTTGGCCGATTGCGCCGCCTCGCGCGCCTGCGCCTCAGCGGCCAGCTTGTCTTCGAGCAGTTGCGCCTGCGTGCGCGCGGCCTCGGCCTGCAGGTCTTGCTGCAGCATCAGGGCCGCGCGGGCGATGGCACGCACCTGGTCGGGTCGATAAGGCGTTAGCTTGGGCGGCGTGGCCAGCAGCACGAAGCCGGTGATCTGGTCACGGTGGGTGGTGGGCACGGCCAGGCCATCGATGCCGGCCAGTGCGGTCAAGATGTTGGGCAGGCGGTGCGCCTGGATGGCGCGCAGATCGGCGGGGCTGAGGGTCAATTCATCCGGCGCGCCGGCCAGTGTGGACTGGAGTTGGGTGCAGGTGCCGGCCACAGCTTCACTGCGGTAGACCGCCACGCCGGCGCCGTCGGCGAAGCGGCTCAGGACGTGCATGTAATGCGTGAGCAGAGCGTCCCGACCGCGGATGGCCGCCGCGGCATCGACGGCCTGCCACAGCTCGTCTTCGCGCGATTTCCAGCGGCGGTAGAACAGCGCCTTCACGGTCTGCTCGGCCTGCCTTCGCGCACGCGGCAGGCCCAGCGCGGCCAAGGCCGCCGCAGCTGTGGTGAAACCCAGGCTGGCGCCGGCATCGCCAAGCTTGAACAGCGGCGCCAATGCCCAGTGCAGCAGGCCCACGCCGCCCAACATCAGGGCCAGCACGATGCCCCAAACCAGCGCGCGGCTCAGCACCATGCCGAAGCCAAGAACGCGGTGGCGCAGCACGGCGTAGCCCAAGCCCAGCATGGCGGTGATGGCCATCGCCATGTTGACAAAGGCGGTGATCAGTTCACGCTGCAAGGTGCGGCCAGGCAATGCCCCCGAAATCGTGAACACCAGAGCGCTCGACATCATGATCGCCAGGCAAGCCCCGGTCCAGGCGGCGCGGTAGCGCGCCTGTCCGCTGGCGCGCCGCCAGGCCGTCCACAGGAAGGCCAGTGTGGCCAGGCTGGCCAGGTGGTTGAACGCCGAGGCGCCGCGCTGGATGTCGAAGATCCAGTCTTGCGGTTGAAGCGGCGTGAGGCGCATGTGAAATGCGATATCGAACAGCATGTAGGGCAGGGCCAGAGCCATCAGCACGGCGAAGCCCCAACGCACCCAGGCCTGCGCGAAGCGGCTTTCGTTGTCGGGGTAGGCAATCGCGAAGTAGAGTTAGCCCGCAGTGCTGATGAACATCAGCAGGGACGAACTAGCGAAGGTGAAGATCGCCTGCGTCGTGCCGGCGGGCAGGTGGTGTCCGACGTCGGCAATGCTGTACAACGCCAGCGCCACGGCCAGCGCCCGCATGGCCCTGCTGTCGGCGCGGCGCCAGCTGAGCAGCGTGGCCAGTGCCAAGGCCATGCAACTCTCGACCAGACCCGTGATCTGGCGAGCCACCGCGATGGCATCGACGCGGCCGGGCTGCGGCACCGTGCGCACCGTGATGTGGCGCGATGTCCCAACGGATTCGATCGTGACCGGCATGGGTTCGCCCACGCCCATCGTGCGCCAGCGGTCGCCCACGCGATCAAAGGACAAGCGGTCACCGACCTTCACGCCCTCACGCGCGAGGTCCGATTGAGGATCGACATCGACCACCTTCAGCATCCAGCTTGGCCCAACAAAAACGCCGCGCAGCTTGGCCCCTATGCCACCCGCCGCCTCGGGCACGACGGATCGATCCAGGTAGGCCACCGCCCACAGCCGCAAGCCCGCACAGCACAGACACATCACCAGCAAGGCCGTGCGCCACAGCCGCACTTGCGCGCCGTTGCCGGGTGGGGCGATGTTGATCACTGGGCGGTCCCGTTCGTCATGGCACCAGTGTCCGGCCGCCAACCCGGCCAAGTCCTGAAAGTGACGGAAATCACTCTGAAGATTTCTGAAACGGCGGCGCGCCGGTCGCCACGCTGTGGACGCAGGGCTCGGACGTGCGATGAGGCCTCATCGCGCCGCTGATGCGCTTCAGGACGTTTCAGGCCGATTCAGGACAGCCACAGGCCAACGCCCGACAGTGGCCACACCGACGAGACGGGCACAGGCCAGGGTCAGCAACACCGACCCGCACCACGCTCTGATCGACCGGCCACCGCAATCACACCATTCACCCTCACCACACTTCGATCTGGAGCCGACATGACACAACCGAACTCAGCCCTCCGCCGCCTTGCCACCACCTGCCTGGCGACCGCCTCTCTGGCCATCGGCACCGCCGCCATGGCCGCCGATCCGCCCGACTTCTCGATCGAGTTCCCGGCGGGCGTGGCGTGCAGCAACTTCGCCCTGAAGCTCGACATCTGGGAAGGCAAGGGCCGGGTCCGTGAGCTCAGGGACAAGCATGGCAACCTGCGCAGCCTGTTCGCCGGCACCGGCGCTGCCTTTCTCATGACCAACACCTCGACCGGCAAGTCGACGTCGACCAAAGTCAACGGCGCATCGGCGATGACGACGACCTACACGCTGGATGGCTCACAGAAGATTGACATCCATGGCCACGTGCTGATCATCTGGTTCCCCAGCGACATTCCGGCCGGTCCGTTCACGAGTTATCACATCGGCCACCTGGTCTACAACCTGTCGCCGGTGGGCGTGGGCACGCTGGTGGCTATGAATGGCAACTCGACCGACATCTGCGCCGCGCTGAGCTGAGCTGAGCGGCTGCCCGGCCGAGACATTGGGTAACTTGCTCACGCAGATGTTTCCTTGAGCAAGTTGCCCGCAAGGTGTGTGCCCACTGCCGCTGCTGGCCTTTGGCGCACGCGCGGCGAGGCCGCTCGGCGCCACCCTTGCTTGCACTGTAAAGAGGCTCGGCCGGCCACCATCGGGGATGCCAAAAAAACCCCAACACCTCCCCACCCCTGAACACCCCAGCACCCCAAACATCGACCTCAGCGCCGGCCCCTCCCGCCGAACAATGTTGCAGCGCGCGTTGGCCACGGCGGGCCTGGCCACCAGCAGTGCCCTGGCAACCCTTTCCAACCACAGCGGCGCGGCCGAGCTGAGCGCCGCCGAACTTGCCGATGCCGATTTCGCCGCCCCCGAGGCGCTGCTGGCCAACCCGCCATCGCTGCCCGCTGGCGTGCGCTACCGCTACCAACACCCGCGCCTGTTTCAACCCGCACCCCTGCCCTACCCGGCGCGCATCGCCGGCGCGCTGGAATACGTCGACGGCCGGCGCAACGGTCCGACTTCGGTCTTTGTCGATTCGTTTGCCGGCTGGGCCTGGACCAAGCCCGGCGGCGACTGGATCGATCTGGACGGCATCCGCCATGGCAACAAGCCCTGGGCCAGCGTGGTGGCCGCGAGCATCGGCACCTTCCACCTGGATGTGACCCGGCTGGTCAACATGCCGCGCTGGACCGCCATGCTCATGCGCTGCCCGCGCGCACAGCGCCAGATCGCCGGACAAAAGAGCGCCACACCGCCCTGGATCGAGGTCACCTACGACGACAACACCACCGCCCGACTTGCCTGCTGGATGACCGCCTCCATCGCTGGCATGGCCACCATTCCGGCCACCCTGGCCCCCGCTCCGGCGCTGCCTGCGCTTTTGGAATTTGATCGCCCTGCCAAACGTGTGCAGCGCGCCATCCTGCACTTCAACAGCCTGAGCCAATGGGCCAGCTATGGCGGCCCGCCGGTGATCGAGGTCTTCTTGCTCGATCCGCCGATCAACAAGGAAGCACCGACGACGGGCGTTGCCGCCGCCTACCCGCTGGACGTCGGCATCGAGCGGGCCCCGGGCGTGTTTGGCGCGCACCGCTATGAGGACGGCCGAGGCTGGTCGGATTTCGTCAGCGCGCTGCAGGTCAACACCAATGACGAGCGCGTCTTCGACCCGGCGCTGTACGGCACCGGCCCGGAGAACAGGGCGCTGCTGCCGCACCGCGATCTGGGCAAATGGATCACGCCCGGGCCCGACTGGAAGCTGGTCAACAGCAGCTACCGCGGCGACAACTTCCTGCCCATCGCGCCCGGCCGCGGCGCCATGCGCATCCACATGAAAGCCTCGGGCATCCAAAACGGTGGCACCGGTGGCTATGGCGGATCGCTGGCCGCCAACGCCCACCTCTACCTGCCGGCCGAGCGCTTTGGCAGGCAACGCCGGCTCTTCGTTCGCTGCGGCGTGCGCATCACCCGCGGCGAAGGCCATGTCGATGGCCCGCCCGGTCGGCCGCAGGTGTTCACCGTCGGCACGCAAGCCAAGTGGACCGATGACGCCGGCAAGTTCTTTCCCATGCCCAGCCATGCGCGCACCACCGGTGGTTTGTCCGGTTCGGCCGGTGGCGGCATGGGCTGGCAGGCCCGCCTGGGCTGGGCCTACACCGATTCGCAACTGGGTGGGCCGGACGAGAACGGCTGGATGATCTACGGCCACTACTACGACTTTGGCTACGCCAACCCACCCGGCCACCGTTACACCACGGACACCCGCGAGAAGACCAATTTCGGCCAGAGGGGCGGCCTGGGCGCGATGATTTACTTCGACCGCTGGTACGACATCGAAGCCGAGATCTTGCTCAACAGCGTGGACAAGCCCGCGGTGCTGGCCGACGGCACACCGCACATCATCAACGGTGTGCGCCAGTACTGGAGCCCCGACGGCGCCTGGCGCATGTGGATCGATGGGCGCCTGGCCTACGAGCGCACGGGGCTGGTCTACCGCACCCTGCCGGTGGCCAACCCCGGCTTCAAACCGGGCTACAGCCGGCCCTGCCGTGAGCTGGGGGCCGAGGGCGTGTGGCTGAACTGGTTCCACGGTGGTGTCACGCAAAACGCGCGGGCGCGCACCATGTTCCTGTCGAACCTGGTGTGGTCAGAGCAACGCATCGGGCCGATGCGGCGCTGAGCGGCGCTGAGGGCCGATGCGGCGCTGAGCGGCGCTGAGGGCGCCGAGGCATCTGCCATTTGTTTTCGTCGGCGCCACCGCACAAGGCCTCTGCGCCGGGCCTCTGCGCCGGGCCTCTGCGCCGGGCCCTCAGTACTGCCACTCAGGCACGCGCAGCACCAGGCCTTGCAGTGCTGCCGTCAGCATGATCTGGCACGACAAGCGGCTGTTGGCCAGGCGTTCGCTGGCGGTGCAGTCGAGCATTTCGTTCTCAGCGGCCTGGGCCGCGGGCAGCCTGTCCACCCAGGCCGGATCGACATAGACATGGCAGGTGGCGCAGACCGCCGAGCCACCGCATTCGGCCACGATGCCGCGCACACCGGCGCCCATGGCGGCCTGCATGACACTGACGCCCTCGGTCGCCTCCAGGCCCTGTTCGCTGCCGTCGGGGTGGATGAAGCTGATGTCAGGCATGGGTTTTGATCGCTCAGTATTGGCGTTATTAAAAACAGCGGATCGGTGCGGCCCGCAGGCCTCAATGCAGTTTGACGCGCGGCTCGGTGCCGCGGCTGAGCAGGCGTGAGGCCGTGCCCAGCGCCGTGCGCCAATAGCCGTGCAGCGCCACCTGGTGCATTTTGTAGAGCGACAGGTACATCAGCCGCGCGAACAAGCCTTCGACCCACAGGTTGCCGCCGAGCAGGCCGCCCAT
>JAYSSS010000108.1:0-8624 GCA_043720415.1 Ideonella sp. | reverse complement strand
GCAAGTCGATCTACGACATCGACTTTGAATTCATCGAGGGCGTGGACCGCCGCCCGCGTGGCCATGGCCTCAAGCTCATCGACCACTTGACGCACAACGTCTACCGCGGCCGCATGGCCTATTGGGCGAATTTTTATGAGCGCCTGTTCAACTTCCGCGAGATCCGCTACTTTGATATTCAAGGCGAATTCACCGGCCTGACGAGCAAGGCCATGACCGCGCCCGACGGCAAGATTCGCATTCCGCTGAACGAGGAATCGTCCAAAGGCGCGGGCCAGATTGAAGAGTTCTTGATGCAGTTCAATGGCGAGGGCATCCAGCATGTGGCCCTGCTCAGCGACGACCTGCTGGCCACGGTGGATGCGCTGCAGTTGGCCGGCATCCCGCTGATGACGGCGCCGAATGAGGTGTACTACGAGATGCTCGGCGAGCGCCTGCCCGGCCATGGCCAGCCCGTGGCCGAGCTGCAGACGCGGGGCATCTTGCTCGATGGCAGCCCGGGTGGGGCCGGTGCACAGGCCGGAGCAAAGGCCGCTACACAGCCCGGTACGCAGCACAGTGACGCCGCACCCCAGCCGCGCCTGCTGCTGCAAATCTTCTCGCAAACCCTGCTCGGCCCGGTGTTCTTCGAGTTCATCCAGCGCAAGGGCGACGACGGCTTCGGCGAGGGCAATTTCAAGGCGCTGTTTGAATCCATCGAACGCGATCAGGTGCGGCGTGGCGTGCTCAAAGCCCTCTGAGGCCGGCGCTATCCTGCCGCATGGCCCACCCGACGAAAGCGCCGCTGATGCCTGACACCGCCGCTGCCGCTGGCGCTGCCGCTGCCACCGCCGCCAAACCCGACACCTCGGTCGACCGCAGCCTGCGCGAGCGCGCCCGCCGCGTCACCCCCGGCGGCATGACGGGCCACCTGAACGCCGCCGGCCTGCCCAGCGGCTATCCGCAATTCTTCGAGCGTGGCGAGGGCTGTCGGGTGTGGGACGTCGATGGCCGCGCCTTCATCGATTTCATGTGCAGTTGGGGCCCCAACCTGCTGGGCCATCGGCACCCGGTGGTGGATGCCGCGGCACAGCGGCAGCAGGCCCTGGGTGACTGCTTGAATGGGCCCACGGCGCGCTTCGTCGAGCTGGCCGAGCGCTTTGTCGAGCGCAGCGCGCATGCCCATTGGGTGATGTTTCAAAAGAACGGCACCGACGCCACCACCGTGTGCATGACCATTGCCCGTGCGGCCACCGGCCGGCGCAAGGTGCTGGTGGCCAGCGGCGCCTACCACGGCGCTGACCCCTGGTGCACGCCCGCGATGGCTGGGGTCACCGCCGAAGACCGCGCCCACCTCATCCACTACCGCTACAACGACGTGGCCAGCCTGGTGGCGGCGGCCGAGCAGGCTGGCGACGGCCTGGCGGCGGTGATCGCGTCGGCCTTCAAGCACGACATGGGCCTGGATCTGGAAATGCCGTCCGCTGACTTTGCGTGTCAGCTGCGCGCGCTGTGCGACCGCCGCGGCGCGGCCTTGATCCTGGACGAGGTGCGCGCCGGCTACCGGCTGCACGCCGCCGGCAGCTGGGAGCCGCTGGGCATTCGGCCCGACCTGTGCGCCTGGAGCAAGGCCATTGCCAACGGCTACGCGCTGGCCGCCGTGACCGGCACAGAGGCGCTGCGCGAGCCCGCCACGCGCATCTTCAGCACGGGCTCGTTCTGGTCGGGTGGCGTGGCGATGGCCGCGGCGTTGGCCACCCTGAACGTGGCCGATCAAAGCGGCCTGGTCGAGCATCTTCAGTACGTGGGCACAAGGTTTCGGCGCGGCATCCATCAGCAGGCGCAGAGCCACGGCGTGCCGGTGCGCCAGAGCGGCCCGGTGCAAATGCCGCTGATCCTCTTCGAAGGCGATGCGCAGTTCGAGAAAGGCCTGCTGTTCACCGCCCAGGCGCTGCAGCACGGCGTCTACCTGCACCCCAAGCACAACATGTTCTTGTCGCTGGCGCACACCGAAGCCGACATTGACGCCGCGCTGCTCGCCACCGATCAAGCCTTCCGCGCCGTCGCGTCCCGCTTCGGCCGTGCCTGAGACCGGCCCCCGCCATGACCACCGACCCCCCATCCGCGCCCGCCGCGCCGAGCGTGCTAACGATTAATCTGGCTGGCTTGCACGCGCCCGTCGACATCCACCGCGACACCTGGGGCATCCCGCATGTGCGCGCGCGCAATGCCCACGACGCCTTCTTCGCCCAGGGCTATGCGCACGCCGAGGATAGGCTGTGGCAGATGGACGCCGCACGCCAGCGCATGCAGGGGCGCTGGTCCGAGTGGGTGGGCCCCTCCGGTGTGGCCGCCGATACCCTGGCGCGCCGGCTGGGCGTGGTGGCGGCCTGCGAGCGCGACTTCGCGGCGCTGCAACCGGCCTCACGCGCCATGCTGGAGGCCTATGCCGCGGGCGTCAACGCCTGGCTGGCGCGCGGTGGACCCTTGCCGCCGGAGTATGGCCATGTGGACGGTCAGCCCGAACCATGGCTGCCCTGGCACTGCATCGCCGCACTGCGCCAGCGCGGCTACCTGATGGGCTCGCTGTGGTTCAAGCTGTGGCGCGCCGTGGCCCTCAAACATGTGGCGCCGGATCAATTGAGCAAGCTGCGCTACGACGATGGCGGCGCTGACCGCCTGTGCCTGCCCGCCGGCAGCGACAGCGCGCGCTGGGTCGCCGGCCTGCACGATCTGGCCCCGGCCATGGCCGCGGTGGCCGAGCTGGCCGGTGCCGATGCCACCGGTGGCGGCAGCAACAACTGGGCGCTGTCGCCCGCGCGCACCGCCAGCGGCCGGCCGCTGCTCGCCGGCGACCCGCACCGCGCCTTCGAGCTGCCCGGCATGTATGCCCAAGGCCATCTGGCCTGTGACGAGTTCGACGCCATCGGGCTCACCGTGCCGGGCGTGCCCGGCTTCCAGCACTTTGCGCACAACGGCCATGTGGCGTGGTGCGTGACGCATGCCTTTGCCGACATCCACGACCTGTTTGTCGAACGCTTGCGCGTCGATGGCGACACGCCGGGCGGCCGCTGCGAATACCAAACCCAAGGCCAGTGGCTGCCGGCGCAGCGGCGGCGCGAGACCCTCACCGTGCGCGGCGCCAAGCCTGTGGACATCGACATCATCGAAACCCACCATGGCCCGGTGATTGCCGGCGATGCCGAGCGCGGCAGCGCCCTGGTGCTGCGCTCGGTGCAGTTCATCGACACCGATCTGAGCTTTGATTGCCTGCGGCCGATGTTGTCAGCGCCCAGTGTTGACGCCCTGTTTGCAGCCACCCGCGGTTGGGGCCTGATCGATCACCACCTGGTGGCGGCGGACACCGCCGGCCACATCGGCCACCTGGTGCGTGCCACGGTGCCGCGGCGCCCGCGCAGCAACGGCTGGCTGCCCGTGCCGGGCTGGACCGGCGAACACGAATGGCAGGGCATGGTGGCCTGGGAGCAGATGCCGCGCCACATCGACCCGGCACGCGGTTTTTTGGTAACGGCCAACAACCGCTTTGTCGCCGATGAACGCGCCGACGACGACACCTACTTCCTCACCGATTGCCACCCACCCTATCGCGCAAAGAGGGTGGAAGCACTGCTCGCCGAGCTGCCGCAGGCCACGCTGGAGGACATGCTGCGCATCCACCGCGATGTCACCAGCCCGACGGCGCCGGTGTTTCAACAGGTGTTGCGCGGCGTGAGCAGCGGCGATGCCAAGGCCGAGGCACTGCGGCGCAGCATCGTCGACTGGGACGGGCAAATGGATGCCGAATCGATGGGCGCGGCGGCCTACTCAGCCTGGCGCTGGCAGCTCGCGGCGGTGCTGGCCGAACGCAGCGGCCTGGCCGCCGCCGCCACCGACCCCCTGCTGCAGCTGCCGCCGGGCGTGGCGCCTGTGCACCAGCTGTGGTGGACGCTGCCGCAACTGGTGCGCGCCAACGACACCGGGCTGCTGGCCGGCGCCGCCTGGGCGCAGGCCTGCGAGCAGGCGCTGCAGCGCACGGCGGCCAGCTTCGCGGGCGGGCCCTGGGGGCAATCACATGTGGCGCGGCTGGTGCATCCGCTGGCCGGCCTGTCGCCCGCCGCGGCGCAAGAACTTCATCTGGCCGGGCTGCCGGTGGGCGGCGACAACGACTGCGTGATGGCCAATGGCTGCGTGCCCGCACTGGGCCTGGGTGCGGCCTATGGCGCGGTGGCCCGCTATGTGTTTGATGTGGGCGGCTGGGACAACAGCCGCTGGATCGTGCTCGACGGCGTCTCTGGCCTGCCCGGGTCGCCGCACCGCGGCGACCAGCATGCGGCCTGGGCGCGCGGCGAGCTCATCCCCATGCTCTATGACTGGGATGCCATCGCGCAGGCCAGCCATTGCGTGAGGCTGGAGCCGAGCCGATGACAGCTCAGAACTGCAGGCTGGGCCGCCCCCGCTGACACGCCGGGCCGCAGGCCGGCCCCGCCCCGCTGACAGCCCGGGCCTCACCCCGCGCGCCGCTTCAGCACTGCCTCGCTCAGGCCCTGCAGCACGCCCACCGAATCGTCCCAATCGATGCAGGCATCGGTGATGCTTTGGCCATAGGCCAGCTTGGCCGGGTCGTCCTTGCCGGGGGTGAATTTCTGCGCGCCGCCGCTCAGGTGGCTCTCGACCATCACGCCGAAGATGCAGCGGCTGCCTAACCCAACCTGCAAGCCGACATCGCCTGCCACGTCAATTTGCCGCTGGTGCTGTTTGCTGCTGTTGGCGTGGCTGCAAGCGATCATCAAACGGCAGGGCAGCTTGGCCGATTCCAGCTCCTTGCAGGCCGCGACGACGCTGTCGGCGTCGTAGTTGGGCGCCTTGCCGCCGCGCAGGATGACATGGCAATCGGCGTTGCCATTGGTCTGCACGATGGCCACCTGGCCGTTCTTGTGCACCGATAAAAAGTGGTGCGGCCGTGATGCCGCCTGGATGGCGTCGGTGGCGATCTTCAGGTTGCCATCGGTGCCGTTCTTGAAGCCCACCGGCGCGGACAGGCCCGAGGCCAGCTCGCGATGCACCTGGCTCTCGGTGGTGCGCGCGCCGATGGCGCCCCAGGCGATCAGGTCGCCGATGTACTGCGGCGAGATGACGTCCAAAAACTCGCTGCCCGCCGGCACGCCCAGGCGGTTGATGTCCAGCAGCACCTGGCGGGCGATGCGCAGGCCCTCCTGGATGCGAAAACTCTCGTCCATGTAAGGGTCGTTGATCAGCCCCTTCCAGCCCACCGTGGTGCGCGGCTTCTCGAAGTACACGCGCATCACGATCTCCAATGTGGACGCGTATTTGTCGCGTTGGGCCTTCAGCCGCCGGGCGTATTCCAGCGCCGCCAGCGGGTCGTGGATCGAGCACGGGCCGATGACCACCAGCAGCCGGTCGTCCTTGCCGGTGAGGATGTCGCGCACCGCGCTGCGGGTCTGGCCCACCAGGCGCTCGACCGGCGTGCCGGCGATGGGGAAGAAACGGATCAGGTGTTCGGGCGGCGGCAAGGGGGTCACCTCTTTGATGCGCAGGTCGTCGGTTTGGCTGGTCTTCTCGCTCAGCGCATAGGCCGAGCTGCCATCGACGGTGGAGGGGCTGCTGCTGCTGGGTGACTTCGGTGCCATGGTGCCTATCCTCAAGGAGGTGCTGTGGTGAAGCTGGGTGGGTGCAGGGGCGAAAAAAAACCGCCGGGGTTGCCGGCGGTTGCTTTGATGGGGTTCGCTGCTTACGCGCGATTGCCTCTCAAGCCGCCGGTCAGGGGCGAGAACCAAAAGTACGAAAAGAAAAATCGCGAAGCACGCATGGGGCGGCAATGTAGCACGGGGGTTTTTAGTAGGCGCGCGCGCCAAAGCCGGCCTGCGCCAGCAGCGCCAGCACCTCGCGCACATGCGCCGGGTTGCGGGTCTGCAGCACCAGTTCGATCTCGACGTTTTGCGCCGATAGCGAGGAGAACGCGCGCTGGTGGTGCACCTCGTCGATGTTGGCGCCGGTCTGCGCCACCAGGGCGGTGATGCGGGTGAGCACGCCGGGCGTGTCGCGGGCATCGACGCGGATGCGCGCCAGGCGCCCGGCACGCACCATGCCGCGGCCGATGATGGCTGAGAGCAGCATCGGGTCGATGTTGCCGCCGCACAGCACCAGGCCGATGTGGCGGCCGGCAAATCGCGCCGGGTCTTTGAGCAGCGCGGCCAGGCCGGCGGCGCCGGCGCCCTCGACCAGGGTCTTCTCGATTTCCAGCAGCATGACGATGGCCTGCTCGATGTCGCCCTCATCGACCAGCACCATGTCATCCACATGCTCGGCAATCAGCCGGCGCGTGATCTGCCCGGGCTGACCGACGGCAATGCCATCGGCAATCGAGGCCGTGCCCTGCGGGTGGGCCGTGCCCTTGATGGCGTTGACCATGGCCGGGAACTGCGCCGTCTGCACACCGATGATCTGGATGCCGGGCTTGATGGCCCGTGCCGCGGTGGCGATGCCGGAAATCAATCCGCCACCACCCACGGCGATCACCAGGGTGTCGATGTCGGGCTGGGCGCGCAGCATCTCCAGGCCTATCGTGCCCTGGCCGGCAATGATCAGCGGGTCATCGAAGGGGTGCACCCAGGCCAGGCCGCGCGCCTGCGCCAGCTCGCGGGCATGGGCGCGGGCCTCATCAAAGGTCTGGCCATGCAGCACGACCTCGGCGCCAAAGCCGCGGGTGCGCTCCAGCTTCACCGTGGCCGTGTGCTGCGGCATGACGATCACCGCGCGCAGGCCCAGGCGCTGCGCATGGTGGGCCACACCCTGGGCATGGTTGCCCGCCGAGGCCGCGATCACGCCCTGGCTGGCCTGGCCGGCATCGACCAGGGCGAGCAGCTTGTTCAGCGCGCCGCGCTCCTTGAACGAGGCGGTGAACTGTAGGTTCTCAAACTTCAGGAAGACACGCGCGCCGACGATCTGGCCAAGCGTCAGGCTCTCGACACAGGGCGTGTCGAGCACCTGGCCGGCGATGCGTGCCGCTGCGGCTTGGATGTCAAGCAGGGTGACTTCCGCCAGTGGCCCCGCCCGAGAATCAGCCATCGCAAAGGCCGGCCATCGTCAGCCGCTGCTTCAAGCGGATGCCGCGGAACCGGCTACGCCGGGCCGCCAGCATCGTCCCCTTGAGGGGGAAGCGCAGCAGGCGCTTCGGGGGTGGGCCCATTCACGCCGTGCCGCCTACGGTGAGGCCGTCGATGCGCAGCGTGGGTTGGCCCACGCCGACGGGCACGCTTTGGCCTTCTTTGCCGCACACGCCCACGCCGGGGTCGAGCTCCAGATCGTTGCCGATCATCCTCACCTTGGTCAGCGCCTGCGGGCCATTGCCGATGATGGTTGCGCCTTTTACCGGGTATTGAATCTTGCCCTTCTCCACCCAGAAGGCCTCGCTGGCGGAGAACACAAACTTGCCGCTGGTGATGTCCACCGGGCCGCCGCCAAAGTTGACGGCATACAGGCCGCGGTCGATGCTGGCAATGATTTCTTCCTTGGTCTTGTCGCCGGCCAGCATGTAGGTGTTGGTCATGCGCGGCATGGGCACATGGGCGTAGCTCTCGCGACGGCCATTGCCCGTGGGCTTGACACCCATCAGCCGGGCGTTCATCGAATCCTGGATGTAGCCCATGAGGATGCCGTCCTCGATGAGCACATTGCGCTGCGAGGCATGGCCTTCATCATCGACATTGAGCGAGCCGCGGCGGTCGGCAATCGTGCCGTCATCGAGCACGGTCACGCCCTTGGCGGCGACGCGCTGGCCGATGCGCCCGGCAAAGGCCGACGAGCCCTTGCGGTTGAAATCGCCCTCCAGGCCATGGCCCACGGCCTCGTGCAGCAGGACGCCGGGCCAGCCCGGGCCCAGCACCACGGTCATCTGGCCGGCGGGGGCCGGGCGGGACTCGAGGTTGGTCAAGGCGGCCGTCACGGCCTGATCCACATAACTGGTTAACTGCGCGTCCTGAAAATAGCCCAGGCCGAAGCGCCCGCCGCCGCCGCCCGAGCCCACTTCGCGCCGGCCATTCGATTCGGCGATCACCGTGATCGACAAGCGCACCAGGGGGCGCACATCGGCCGCGCGCGTGCCGTCGGCGCGGGCCACCATGACGACGTCATATTCGGCGGCCACGCCGGCCATGACCTGCACGATGCGCGGGTCGCGGGCGCGGGCCATTTTTTCGATGCGCTCCAGCAGGGCCACCTTCTGCAGGCTGTCGAGTGTGGAGATCGGGTCGGTGGCGCCGTACAGGCTGCGGCTGCGTGCTGCGACGGCCTTGCGGCCGACCTTGACGCGCTTGCTCTGCCCGGCCGCGGCGATGCTGCGCACGGTGCGCGCGGCGTCCAGCAGCGAGGCCATGGAGATGTCGTCCGAATAGGCGAAGGCGGTCTTCTCGCCGGCCACGGCGCGCACGCCCACGCCCTGGTCGATGCTGAAACTGCCGCTCTTGACGATGCCTTCTTCCAGGCTCCAGCCTTCGTGGCGGGTGGTCTGGAAGTAGAGATCAGCGTCGTCGACGCGGTGTTCGCCGATGAGTGCCAGTGCCTGCGCGAGCGTGGCTTCGGACAGACCGAAGGGCTCCAGCATCAGCTGCTGCGCAATGGCCAGTCTT
>JAYSSS010000107.1:0-8631 GCA_043720415.1 Ideonella sp. | reverse complement strand
ACCACAGCCATAGCCTTTGCTATGGCGCGGATTTGCAACGACGCATGGCGGACGAAGACGCGGTTTCATGTTTCGAAATTTGTGGGGCGGAGTACTAGCCCTGGGCCACCAAACCGATCAACGCCGCTTGCTGCACCTCACGCTTGAGCAGCTTGCCCGAGGGTGTGCGGGGCAGCGGTGCGTGCACCAGGCGGATATAGCGCGGCACCTCAAAGCGCGCCACATGGCCGGCGACAAATTCGCGCAGCGCGTCGGCCTGCAGGGCGCCGCGGCAGTACACCGTGGCGCCCACCTCCTCGCCCAGGCGCTCATCGGGCACGGCATAGACCACGGCCTCGATGACATCGGGGTGCATCAGCAGGGCGGCCTCGACCTGGCCGCAGCCGATGTTTTCGCCGCCGCGAATGATCAGGTCCTTGATGCGATCGACGATGAACAAATAGCCCTCGTCGTCCAGATAGGCCACGTCACCTGTGCGAAACCAGTCGCCGATGAAGGCCTGGGCATTGGCCTCGGGCCGATTCCAATAACCCGCGAACAGCGAGGTGCCACGCACCAGCAGCTCACCGCGCTGGCCGGTGGGCAGGGCGTGGCCCATGTCGTCGATGACCTTCAATGCCAACACCTGCGAGCAGCGGCCCGAGCTGGCCGGGCGCAGCAGGTATTCCTCACCCAGGATGCCGGTGCCTATGGCATTGGTCTCGGTCATGCCCCAGCCCGTGCCGGGCATGGCGTGGCTGAAGGTGGCGCGGATTTGCCGCACCTGTTCGGGCGCGCGTGGTGCGCCGCCGCCGCCGATCATCAGCAGGCTGGACAGGTCATAGCGCTTCTCGGCCGCCACCCGCACCATGTCGCCTGAGAGCGCCGCCGGCGCCACCAGCGACGACAAGCGTTCGCGCTCGACCAGGGCCGCGGCGGCATCGGCATCCCAGCGGTACATGCACACCAGCCGGCGCTGCAGGCGATAACACGACAAGTAGCTGGCATGCAGGCCGGTGACATGGAACAAAGGCACGGCCAGCAGCGTGCCGGTCTGCACCTCGGGGGCTACGGGCTCGATGCCCGCGGCCAGATCGGCGGCGCGCCGGTCGAGCTCCCACGACAACAGGGCCGAGAGGATGTTGCGGTGGCTGGAGGGCACGCCCTTGGGGTGGCCGGTCGAGCCCGAGGTGTAGAGGATGGTGGCCAGGTCGTCGGGGGCGATGTCCACCGCCGGCATGGGCACATCGCCCAGTGCGGCCGTGAGCTCATGCAGGTGGTGCACGCGCTGGCCGGGTGCGTAGCCTTTGGCGGCCAATGCGGCCAATGCGGCCATGGCGGCGGCGGGCGGGGCAGGCGTGGCAGGTGTGGCAGCAGCCCCAACGGTGCTGGCAGCCCCCGCGCAGCGCACCGCCAGCACCTGCAGCCCCGGCATCGCCGGGCACTCGGCCAGGCGCTGCAGGCGCTCGCTGTCGGCGAACAGCACCACGGCGCCGCTGTCCTGCAGGGCGTGCGTCAAGTCATCGGCCTGCCAATGCGCATTCAAGGCCACGGCGATGCCGCCCACCGAGGTGATGGCGCAAAAGGCCAGCACCCACTCCGGGTAGTTGCGCATGCCAATGGCGACGCGGTCGCCATGCTTCACGCCGCATTGCTGCACCAGCACCTGGCCGATGCGCGAGGCCGCGGCCCAGGCCTCGGCGAAGGTGAAGGCTTCGTCTTCGTACTTGATGAAGGGCAGCGCGCTGGCGGTGGATTCATACAGCGCGCGCAACGAGGGCGGCGCGTGGCTGAAAGCGCGCACCGTGCGGCCATTGATCAGTGCGTCGGCCAGGGCGTAGGGCTGGCCTGAAGCGGTGAGTTGGGCAAAGGCGTCGTCGCGGGTCAAGGGTGGGGTCATAGCGTGATGCGGTAGCGCAGCGCGGGCGTGCTGCCGTAGGCGGGGGCGCGGATGAAGCGCTCGATGAGCACGCCGGCATTGCGTTCGATGACGCGCTGCGAGGCGATGTTGTCGGGGTCGGTGGTGAGATCGATGAAGGGCAGGCCTTCGGCGCGGGCCATGGGCAAGAGCTGGCGCAGGGCCTCGGTGGCGTGGCCCAGATTGCGCTTCCAGGGCACGACCGCATAGCCCACATGGCCCAGCACATGGGCGGGCAGCTCGGCCGTGCCGTGCTGCCACCTGAAGTTGATCGAGCCGCAGAAACCGCCGTCCCACACCCAGCACACAAAACCCGGCAGCCGCGCCACCTGTGAGCCATCGGGCAGGGTGACCGGGCCACCAGCGGCCTCGCGGTCAACCTTGCGCGCCAAATACCCGGCGGCGTCGCGTGCAATGCTGGCCAGCTCTTCCTGCGCCACTTCCGGGCGCAGGTTGTCGGGCGACCAGCCGGCTTGCAGGGCGCTGATGTAGCTGGGCAGGTGCTCGGTGGCCGGGCGCAGCAGTTGCATCGCCGGTGTCGCGCTCACAGCAGAGTGCCCTCGCACGGCGCACAAGGGCAATCGCGCGTGGGGCGGCCCGAGGTGCTGAACACCTCAGCGCCCCTTGAAGCTCGGCTCGCGCTTGTCCACAAAGGCGCGCGTGGCCTCGCGGTGGTCTTCGGTCTGGCCGCAGTGGATGTGGTGGGTGGCTTCCAGGTCGAGGCAATCGTCCACATCGCCGGCCATGGCGCGGTTGAGGTTTTCTTTCATGTAGCGGTAGGCCACGGTCGGGCCCTTGGCCAGGCGCAGGGCGATCTCACGTGTTTTGGCCGTTAGCTCATCGGGCGCGCAGACCCAGTTGCTCAGGCCCAGGCGCAGGGCTTCATCGGCGCCGATGCGATCGGACAAAAAGTACATCTCACGCGCCTTGGCCGAGCCCACCAGTTGGGTGAGGAAGTAGCTGCCGCCATAGTCGCCCGAGAAGCCAACGCGGGCGAAGGCCGTGGTCATGATGGCGCTGCTGGCCATGACGCGCAGATCGCAGGCCAGGGCCAGCGCCAGGCCGGCGCCAGCGGCGGCGCCGGGCAGGGCGGCGATGGTCGGCTTGGGCATCTTGAACAGCTTGCCGGCGGTGGCGCGCTGGTTCAGGCGCTGGCGGTGAATGGCCTCGTCGATGGTGAGCGCGCCAACGGTGCCGTCACCGCTCGCGGCCATGCTTTTGACATCGCCGCCGGCGCAAAAACCCTTGCCCGCGCCGGTGAGCACCAGGCACTTCACTGCGGGGTTGGTTTCCGCGTTAGCCAGTTGCTGCTGCAGTGCCTCGTTCATGGCGCGCGACATGGCGTTGCGCGCCTCGGGGCGGTTCATCGTGAGCGTCAGCACGCCGGCGTCCAGCGTGGCAAGCAGGTCGGCGGTGCCGGTGTCGATGGGGGTGGCGGTCATGGTGGTGGTTTCCGGGTCACGTTGATTGGTGGGGCGGCGTTGTGGGGCGCCGATGGCGCCGCCTCTCACTGCGCGCGGTACTCAAAGTAAGCGTTGGAGACGACCGTCTTGTCACCCACGCGGGCCTCAAAAATCAAGCGGCCGGGCGCTTCGTGCCAACCCACGATGCGCAGCGCATCGCCCGGAACCACCGGCGCCGAGAACCTGACTTTCAGCGCGGCAAAGCGCGCCGCATCGCCGCCGCACAGTGCGCCCAGCAGCATCTGCCCGCAGTGCCCATAGGTGCACAGGCCATGCAGGATGGGTGTCTCAAAGCCGCCAAAGCGCGCCGCCGCCGGGTCGATGTGCAGCGGGTTGTAGTCTCCTGAGAGGCGGTACAGCTGGGCCTGATTGGCGGCGATGGTGGCCACGCACTCGACATCGGGCGTGCGCTCAGGCACGGTGATGGTTTTCGAGCGGCTGAGGCCCTGGCCCGCAAAGGGCTCGATGTCGCCCAGCTTTTCAACCCCGCGGCGAAAAATGCCGGTGAAGACGCGGGTGCAGACGGTGCCGGTGGCATCAATCACTTCGCTTTCCAGCTCGGTGAAGGAGGCGCCCTTGCTGCGCGGGTGCACCGCCAGCAAGCGCGAGCGCACCTGCACCGTGCCCTGCAGCGGCAGCGGCGCCAACTGTTCGATGCAGCGCTCGGCGTCAATCGTCAGCGGGCCAGGTGAGGGCGGCAGGGCTGCGGCATCGAGCGTGAGCCCGGCGCCGCCCCAGCGGATGGGGAAGGTGGGAAATACGGCGTAGGCTGGGTCGCCCTCAAACACAAAACGCAGGTCCTGGCAGCCTATGCCCACCGCATACAGCAGCACATCGCGCTGCGCATAGCTGATGGGCGTGGGCGCGCTCCAGGCGCCGGGCTGGTCGGCTTGCAGCAGCAACTCGGGGTGGTAGATGGCCATGGCGTTAACAAGTTATCTGGTCTGCGTGATCCGTGGCCACTGCGCGGCACCCGTCAGCTGCGAAATACCGCCGCTGAAGCCGCATCGTCGTCCGCTCCGGCCTTGTCGTACTGGCGCACCTCGTGGCGGCCGACCACCAGGTGGTGCACCTCGTCCGGGCCGTCGGCCAGGCGCAGCGTGCGCTGGTGGGTGTACATGTGGGCCAGCGGGGTGTGCTGCGACACGCCCAGCGCGCCGTGCATCTGGATCGCCTGGTCGATGATCTTGCACACCTTCTCGGGCACCATGGCCTTGACCATGTGCACCCAGATGCGCGCCTCGCGGTTGCCCAGCACGTCCATCGCCTTGGCGGCCTTGAGCACCATCAGGCGCATGGCCTCGATCTCGATGCGCGCGCGCGAAATGATTTCGACATTGCCGCCCAGCCAGACCAATTCTTTGCCGAAGGCCTTGCGTGACAGGCCACGCTTGGTCATCAGGTCGAGGGCTTTCTCGGCCTGGCCGATCGAGCGCATGCAGTGGTGGATGCGGCCCGGCCCCAGGCGCACCTGGCTGATCTCGAAGCCCCGGCCTTCGCCGAGCAGGATATTGTTCTTGGGCACGCGCACGTTGTCGAAGACGATGTGCATGTGGCCGTGCGGCGCGTCGTCTTCACCGAACACGTGCTGTGGGCCGATGATCTTCACGCCCGGGGCGTCGGTGGGCACCAGGATCTGCGATTGCTGCTTGTGCGGCGGCGCGTTCGGGCTGGTGCGCACCATGGTGATCATGATCTTGCAGCGCGGGTCGCCGGCGCCCGAGATGTAGTGCTTCTCACCGTTGATGACCCACTCGTCGCCTTCGAGCACGGCGCTGGTGGCCACGTTTTTGGCGTCAGACGAGGCGTAATGCAGCTCGGTCATGGCATAGGCCGAGCGAATCTCGCCGGCCAGCAGGGGCTTCAACCAGCGCTCTTTTTGCTCGGGCGTGCCCACGCGCTCGATCACTTCCATGTTGCCGGTGTCGGGGGCCGAGCAGTTCATGCTCTCCGACGCCAAGGGGTACTTGCCTAACACCGCGGCGATGTAGGCGTAGTCCAGGTTCTTCAGGCCCTCGCCGCTGTGTGCATCGGGCAGAAAGAAGTTCCACAGGCCTTCTTTCTTGGCCTGATCCTTGGCGGTTTGCAGCACCTCGAGCTGGCCCGGCGCGTAGCTCCAGCGGTCGGCGCGGCCTTCGCCCAGCGCATAGAACTTCTCGGCCATGGGGGCCACGGTGTCGGCGCAAAAGCGCTTGACGTGCTCGAGCAGCGGCAAGGCCTTTTCGGACATGCGCAAGTCGTTGAGCTCGTCAGTGGGGTTGAAGCCAAATGTGGCGGCGCTTTGGGTGGGGGCGGTGGTAGCGGACATGGGATAACTCCTTGGGTGAGCGTCAGAAAACTTTGCTTGAACGGGATTCAACTCGCCGCGACCGCGCCGCCATCGCAGGCGATGGTCTGGCCGACGACGTACTCGCCGGCGCGCGAGCACAAAAACGTGGCCAGGCCAGCGATGTCTTGGGCGTCGCCGACGCGGCCGCTGGGGTTGCCGCGGGTGACGGCGCCCCAATCGACGCCGTCGGTTTTGCCGCCATGGCCGACGCCGGTGGACAGCATGTAGGTCGGGAAGGGCCCCGGCGCGATGGCGTTGAAGATGATGCGTTCGCGTGTGAGTTGCGCCGCCAGAAAGCGTGTGAGGTGGTGCACCGCAGCCTTGGAGGCGCCGTACGAAAAGCTGTCGAACACGGCCGATTTGATGCCGTCGATCGAGCCGATGTTGATCACCCTGGCCGGGCTGGCGCCAGCACCGGCTTTGCGCAGCAGGGGCAGCAGTTTTTGCGTCAGGAAAAACACGCCCTTGACATTGGTGTCCATGACCTTGTCCCAGCCCATCTCGGGGAAGCTGTCAATCGGTGCGCCCCAGGCCACACCGGCGTTGTTGATCAGGATGTCGAGCTTGTCCTCGCGCTCGGCCAGGGCCGCGGCCAGCTTTTCAACGCCCTCCATTTTTGACAGGTCGGCCGGCAGGGCGATGCACTGGCCACCGTAATCGGCGGCGATGCGCTGCGCGGTGGCGATGCAGGCATCGGCCTTGCGCGAGGCGATGTAGACCTTGGCGCCCTGGGCCACAAAGCCGCTGGCGATCATCTCGCCAATGCCGCGCGAACCACCGGTGACCAGGGCCACCTTGCCGCGGATGGAGAAGAGGTTGTCAAAAGAGATGCTCATCGGCGGGCCCTGCACGCTGCAGGCTTTTGGGGGTGGGGATGGCGGATTCTGTGGCGGGCGCGGATTGCGCAACGTCACCGTCGTGACTCAGTCGTAGGCCTCCAGCGCCTCATCGATCACCCGCTCCAGATCGAGCGCATTGGCGCAGTACGAGACATGGCTGCACAGCGGGCGGTACTGCAGCATGCAACTGTCGCCGCTGCCCCAGCGCCCGGGCGGCTCGGTGCACAGCCAGACCACACGCTTGGCGCGCTGTGCCAGCTCGGCGAACACATGCAGTTGCGGGTTGGCGTAGTTCGAGCGGCCATCGCCCAGGATCAGCACCGTGGTGCGCCTGTCGATGCACGACCAGTGGCGTTGGTGCAGATCGACCAAGGCCTGGCCGTAGTCGGTCGAGCCGCCGCCGACCTCATCGATGATTTGCTGCATGGCGGCCTCAAACGGCAGGCCTTCGAGCGGCGCGCCGACATCGCGCAGGTGGTTGGAAAAGGCAAAGCTGCGCAGATCGGACACCAGGCCCTGCAGCGCATAGAGAAACAGCAGCAGAAAGCGCACCGTCGGCGCGACCGAGCCCGAGACATCGCACAGCACCACGATGCGCGGCTTGTCGCGGCGCTTGTACTGGAAGCGCAGGTGAAAGGGCACGCCGTCGTGCCCGGCGTTGGCGCGCAGCGTGCGCCGCATGTCCAGTTGGCCATGCTGGCGTATGCGCAGGCGGCGCGAGTGCTTGACCGCCAGGCGCTTGGCCATGTGCTGCACCGCGGTGCTCATGCGCTGCATGTCGGCCGGTGCCAGGCGGCCCTGCTGGTTGAAGCGGCGCGTCACCACCACATCGGTCATGAAGGCCTCGGTGGCGGGCTGGCCGAAGATCGCATAACGCTGTTGCACATGGGCTGCGGCCTGGCGTTGCAGCTCGGTGCGGGCGGCTTGCAGGGCGTCGATTTCGGCTTGCAGGTGGGCCAGCTCGGTGGCGCTCTCAAGCTGGCCTTGGCGCTGCACCTGCTCGGCCTGGCCCAGGCGCCGCAGCAACAGTGCTTCCAAGCCGGCGATGCCCAGCACTTCGAGCATGCGGCGGCTGAAGTAGCTGGTCTGCGATTGAAAGCGAATGTCGTCCACGCCCACTTGCTGCGCGGCGCGCGACAAGGCCAGGCGCAGTGCAGAGTTGCCGGCCTGGCCACCGCGCTGCGTGTCGCCGCCCGCGGCCAGGGCCAGCAGGGCATCGACATCGGCCTGGCCGGTGCGGGCCGGCGCAGCGGCGTCGCCCGCCGCAGTGGGCGCAGCGGCGTCGCCCGCCGCAGTGGGGGCAGCGGAACCTGCTTGGCTTGATGTGGCAGCGGCCTCGGCCGGTGCCGCAAAGTACTGCTCGAAGACGCGCTCGTAGATCAGCAGTTCGGCCTCGGATTTGGCCAGCGATGTGGCCAGCGCCGCCTTCATCAGCTCACGATCGGCGTAGCCAATCAGGCTGAGCGCGCGGGCGGCGTCGATGGTCTCGCCCGGCGAGGCCTCGGCGCCTGCGGCGCGCAGCGCGCGAACAAAACCGGTGAGGGCACGCTCCATGGCGGGAAATCTGTCGCCTGGATGAATCGGTTAGGCCACCGGCTCGGCCAGCGCCAGCTTCATCAGGGCCGGCAGCCGCGCCTGCACCTCGCTGATGTCGCTCTCGCGCTTGAGCAGCACATTGAGCGTGTCGCGCACCAGCTCTTCATCGAGCGCAGGCGCATGCAGCAGCAGCAGCGTGCGCGCCCAGTCCACGGCCTCGGCCATGGAGGGCGGCTTGCGGATGTTCTCGGCCCGCAGCGCCTGCACAAAGGCCACCAGTTGCGCCAACAGGCGCTCGGCGATGTCTGGCACGCGGGCACGCAACACCCGGCGCTCCAGTTCAGCCTGTGGGTAGCCGATGTGCAGGTGCAGGCAGCGGCGCTTGAGCGCATCGCCCAGCTCACGCGTGTTGTTCGATGTCAGCAGCACCAGCGGCGGCACCTGGGCGGTGATGGTGCCGATCTCGGGGATGGTCACCTGATAGTCGGCCAGCACCTCCAGCAGCAGGGCCTCGAAGGCCTCTTCGCTTTTGTCGATCTCGTCGATCAACAGCACGCTGCCGCCGGC
>JAYSSS010000106.1:0-28088 GCA_043720415.1 Ideonella sp. | reverse complement strand
GCCTGCGCCGCCTGCGCCGCCTGCGCCACGGGCGCCACCGGCACCCGCCACCCCGCCAGCCCCGCCGGCCATGCTCACCATCACCTCCACCTGGCGCGTGGCCGCATTGGCACTGGGCTCGATGCGCTTGACCTGGCCTGCGAAGTCGCCCTGCGGATAGCCATTGACGCGAAAGCGCACCGCCTGCCCGACCTTGAGCTCGTGCATGCGGTCGGCCGAGACCATGCCCTCAAAGCGCATGCTGGTCGGATCAATCACCTTGACCAGCTCTTTGCCCACCTGCGCGGTATCGCCCGCCGAGGCCTTGCGCTCGCTGATCAGGCCATCGAAGGGCGCGCGCACCTCCGTGCGCTGCAGTTGCTGGCGCGCGCTGGCGGCGCGGGCGCGGGCCGCCACCACATCGCTTTGCGCGTTGTTGCGCCGCTGCTCGGCGTCTTCCAGCGCCTGCGTGGTGGTCATGCCCTGGGCTTGCAGGGTTTTCTGGCGCTGCAGGCTGCGTTCGGTCTGCTCCAGCGATTGGCCTGACGTGCGCAAAGACTCTTCGGCCGAGACCAGGGCATCGCGGATGGCACTGTCGTCCAGACGCATCAGCAGCTCGCCGCGTTTGACCGGCTCGCCGATGTCTTTGAGCACCTGCAGCACCACGGCCGAGATCTCGGCACGCAAATCGGCGCGCTTCTCGGGCTGGATCGAGCCAATGATCACCGGGCCGCTGGCCAGGGCGCCCAGGCTCAGGGTGAACAGGTCTTCGGGGGCGATCAGCAGCACCGGTGTTTTGGCCGCAGTGGCTGCGGCCGCGCCCGATGCCGGCGAAGCGGCGCCACTCGCGGCTGCCGCTTTGGGCTCGGCAGCGCCGCCCTTGGGCCCGCGATCGCAGGCCGTCAACACCAGCATGGTGGCCAGCGCCACCCAAGTCATACGCACCATTGAACTTCGCTCCTTGTTCGGGCTGACACTTCAATTGCTTGGGCCCGCCCGGCGGCAGAGTATGCGTGCGCCACCTTCAACTCACCTGCCTTGCGACGAATCGGCGGCAGCCTGTCGCCAATCGACAAGCGGCAACATGGCGCGCTACGATGCA
The DNA here is from genome assembly GCA_043720415.1 of Ideonella sp. Taxonomy (GTDB): domain Bacteria; phylum Pseudomonadota; class Gammaproteobacteria; order Burkholderiales; family Burkholderiaceae_C; genus Pseudaquabacterium. The sequence goes on along the minus strand of JAYSSS010000106.1, from coordinate 27,007 downwards.
GCACACCGCCGCAGCGCCAGCACGGCGCCATCTCATGCAGCGCGCAGGCGCGCCGCCATCGCACCACGCCAGCCGCCTCAAGACATCATCCCGCATTCACATGCCCAAGCTCTACACCGCCCTCGGCGCCCAGCAGCAAACCATCAGCTACCGCGACCGCAAGCGCGCCTGGTGGCTGCTGTCGGTGGTCTACCCTTTGATGCCGCTGCTGGGCCTGTGGGCACACCATGCCAGCGGCTGGCAGATCGCCCTGGGCTTGCCGCTGGTGATCAGCTATGTGCTGATGCCCATCCTCGACGCGCTGATCGGCGAGGACAACAACAACCCGCCCGAGGCCGTGGTGCCGCAGCTCGAAGAGGACCGCTACTACCGCTGGCTGACCTGGCTCACCGTGCCGCAGCACTATGTGGCGCTGATCGCCTGTGCCTGGTGGGTGGGCACGCAGGATTTGTCCTGGTGGGCGGTCATCCTGCTGGCCTATGTGGCCGGCGCCGGTTCGGGCCTGGGCCTGAACACCGCGCATGAGATGGGCCACAAACATAACGCGTTAGAACAATGGCTGGCGCGTCTGGCCCTGGCGGTGCCGGCCTATGGCCACTTTACGGTGGAACACGGCCGCGGCCACCACCGCCTGGTGGCCACGCCGCTGGACACCGCCAGCTCACGCATGGGCGAAACCATTTACCGCTTCGCCCTGCGCGAGCTGCCCGGCGGCGTGAAGCGCGCCTGGGCACTGGAAGCCGAGCGCCTGCGCGCCGCCGGCCAGGGCGTGTTCAGCCGGCACAACACCATGCTGCAGTCCTACGCCATCACCGCCGTGCTGCAAGGCGGCCTGCTGTGGGCGCTGGGCTGGATCGTGCTGCCCTTTTTGCTGATCCACAACATCGTCGCCTGGTGGCAGTTGACCTCGGCCAACTATGTGGAGCACTACGGCCTGCTGCGCGAGCGTGATGCCCAGGGCCGCTATGAATCGCCCAAGCCCTGGCATTCATGGAACACCAACCACCTGGTGACCAACCTGGCCACCTTTCACCTGCAGCGCCACAGCGACCACCACGCCTACCCCTCGCGCCGCTACCAGAGCCTGCGCGATTTCCCCGATCTGCCGCGCCTGCCCAGTGGCTACTTTGGCATGTTCACTTTGGCGTATATCCCGGCGCTGTGGTTCAAGGTGATGGACCCGATCCTGATGGCGCTGCCGCAAGTGCGGGGGGATTTGGCGAAGGTGAATGTGTGCCCTCAATCGGTTAAGGCGCTGCACAAGCGCTGGGCGATGGGCGCTGCGGCGCAGCAGTGCACCCATTGATTGGCTTGTTAGTGATGTCGGGAGTCAATGAGTTGTCCGGTTCTTAGCAATTTTCCGGTGCCCACTCTGGCCCCATCTTCCGAGAGATGAGGCTCTCGACTACGGCCCTGCGCTGCTCAGCAGGGCGCGCGCTTCAGCGAGGTCGGGCGTCGAAAACCCGGCCGCGAACTGCCCAAGCAGCGGTTCGATGAGCGCTCGCACCTGGGATCGAAGGCCCTGTGCTTGCCACAGCTGCGCCAAACCGTTGGCGGCGCGCAGCTCATAGCTGAGAGCGCACTGGGCCCGCGCGGCGGCCATTGCTTGGTTGAAGCTGGCCTCGGCGGCGACGCTGTGTCCGGCCAATGACAGCAGGCTGCCATGCACATTCAGGGCGTAGGCATGCCAGCCGAGCTCATTGCGCTCCAGCAACTCGCGCAAGGCACGCTCGGCGAATGCCAGGCCGGCCTCTACCTGGCCCACGGCGGCACAGGCGTCGGCGGCGATGGCGCGCAACAGGGAGGCGCGCAGCCGGGCCCCGGTGGCCTCATAGCGCTCTACGCCCGTGGCAAGCAGGGAGGTCACACTGGGGTCGCGGTCGATCTGCGCGCCGGCCCAGCCCGCATAGACCATGAACATGCCTTCGTACTGCTGCAGCGACATGCGTCGAGACAGCGCGAGTCCCTCCTCGGCCATGCTGCGCATGCGCAACGGCTCGCGGGCCACGATGTAGGTCACACATGTACTGAACCAACCCACGATCCGGCTGGGCGGATGGGCGTGGTCGCGGATCAACGGCTGCAGCGCGTCGAGCTGCGCGTAGGCCTGGTCGGGCCGGCCAAGCATGAACAGTGCGGTTGCACGCACGCCCAAGGCGCACACGCCGGGGTCATGCCCGGCAAATGTGCTTTGATGGAAAGGCCCGTCCACGGGGCGATAGCGCCGGTAGGCCTCGTCGGTGTCGACCAAGGTCTGTACCCAAGCCCCGGTGGTGCTTGAGGTGGTGTAGGCGGCATGATGGGCTTGCAGGATGAATCGCTCGTCACCGGTTTCTTGGGCCAGTTGACGCGCCTCGGCAATTCGCAACTCGGCTTGGTCGAAGCGCAATTGCGCCTCGGCGATGAACCACAGATTGAAGGTGGTGATGAAACTGTCCGACACCGTGCCAACGCTGCGGCACAAGACCAGCGCCTCGTTGTAGATCTGCTCAGCCGCTGGTGAGCCCAGGCCCTTGGTCATCATCACCAACGGCCCCAGGCGCAACAGCAGTGCCAGTTCTCGGCGCCGCAGCGCATCGGGTTCGATGACACTTGCCGCCAAGACGCGCGTCAGCTCGATGGCCTTTTTGAGGTGCACCACGGCCTCGACATGCGCCGGCCGTGCGAGTGCCTGCGTGGCAGCGCGCTCCCATTCGATGGCGGCCTCGTCCAGGCAGCCGCCATCACCCAGGTGTCGCGCCAGTACTTGCGGCTCGGCTTCGGCTTGTGCGGGATGGTGCAGACGCAGCACACGCGCCGCGCGTTCGTTCATCGCGCGCCGCTCCTCGGCTTCGTCGAGCTTGCCCAGGACGTATTCACGCGCGCTTTCGAGCAGCCGGTAGCGACCCTCCGACTGCGCGTCCAGCATCACCAGCGAGCGGTCGACCAACACCTCCAATGCGTCGATGACGGCCCATTCATCATGCCTGTCATCGCAGGCGACATGGGCGGCCTGATCCAGCGCGAAGCTTGCGAGGAAGACCCCGAGCCGCCTGAACACGGTTTGCTCGTGCGACGACAGCAGGCCATGGCTCCAGTCGAGCGCCGCGCGCAGCGTTCGTTGCCGCGACGGGGCGCTGCGCGGGCCCTGGCCGAGCAGCCGAAAGCGCTCAGACAGCCGGGCTTGCAGACCCTGCAGCCCGAACAGCGGTAAGCGCGCGGCGGCCAATTTGATGGCCAGCGCCACACCGTCAAGATGAACGCACAGATCGACCACGATCGGCAGGTTGTCTTGCGTGAGCTGGAAGTGCCGATCCGCGGCCTGCGCCTGATCGACGAAGAGCGCAATGGCGCCGCAACTGCGCGCTTCATCGACCGAGGCACCGTGGTCCGGTGAGCTCAGCGCGCCCAGGCGGAACAGCCGCTCGCCGCCGAGACTGAGCGCCGCCTGCGACGTGACCAGCAGGCGAACACCGGGTGCACCATCCAGCAAGGCCTGCACCAGGGTGGCCACTGCCTCCAACAAGTGCTCTGCGTTGTCCAGCACCAGCAGCATGCGGCGCTGCAACAAGGCATTGACCAGGGCGGTTTGCGGGTTACTGCCGGGTACCGCGACACCGACTGCTCTGGCCACAACACCGGTCAGCATGGCCGGGTCGGTCAGGGGTGCCAGTTCAACCCAGGCCGCGCCGTCAGGATGGTCACCCTGGGCACTGTGTGCTGCGCTCAGCGCCAGGGTCGTCTTGCCGATTCCGCCCGCACCCACCAAGGTGACCAGCCGCTGCTGCTGCAGCAGCCGCTCCAAGGCGGCGAGGTCGTCCTCGCGCCCCAGCATGTGGGTGGGCGCCGCTGGCAGAGCCTGCGCCATTGGCGCAGGCGCGGGCTGAGCCGGTGCAGCCAACGCAATCGGCGAAATCGACCCAACCGGCGGCGTCGCCATGGCAGCGCCGCCAGGCTCATCCGCAAGGTCCAGCGTGAACCGATAGCCGCGCCCTGGAAAGGTGGCGATGGCCCGGTTGCCCAGCAGTTTGCGCAGGGCCGAAATCTGGGTTTGAAGGTTGCTGTCGTTGACCTCCATGCGCTGCCAGACATGCTCGAGCAGCTGGTTCTTCGGCACCACGCCGTGGCGGTGTTCGACCAGTTGCAACAACACATCGAAGGCCCTGCCACCGATGGCAAGCTCCCGCCCTTCCACCCACAACTGGCGCTGCGCAGGTCGAATCTCGATGGGCCCGAAACGCAGGTCCTGCCGGGCTGCGATGGCGCGGTTGGCAGATGGCACGGCGGCTGCGGCACTGGCATCCGCACTCAGACGGAAAACCCGAACGGCCTGCGGGATGTTCTTGACGGTCTGGTCGCCCAGGTCCACGAAGCCGATCTCAACACGACCGGCGACGATGCCCTGCACCGCGTGTGATACCGCGACGCCACCGGGCTCGGCCAGGCTCTCCAGCCGCGCGGCGATGTTCACACCATCGCCATACACCGTGCCATCGGTCTTCTCGATCACGTCGCCCACGTGAACGCCAATGCGAAAGCGCATGCGCCGGTCGTCAGGCAGGCCGGGCACGTCGGGCACTTTGTGCTCGACGATTGCAGCCAATTGACGCTGAATCGCCAGCCCTGCCTTCACTGCTGCGGTGGCCGTTTCGAACACCGCCAGAACGGAGTCACCGGCCATGTCGATCACACGCCCGTCATGACCTGCAATCTCAGCGCTGAACACCGCACGTGCGGCATCCAGTGCCGTAACCGTGCCAAGGTCGTCAAGCGACATCAGCCGCGAGTAACCCACCGCGTCTGCTGCCAATACGGCGAGCAAGCGCGTTTTGGGTGACAACTCCTCGGTGCGTACCGTATTCACAGTTGGGCCGTGTTTTCTGCGGAACGAAGGTCCATCGTCAAGGCGAACGCCCACGAGGTGACGAGGAAATACCCGCGACCAGTGAGCCAAGGCCTGCCCCGCTTCAGTCCTGCCGGCCAGTATGCAGATCGTTGTACTGCTCTGCAACCTTAGTCTTGTGAACACGGCTGCGGACACGTCCACAGTTCATCTGCGTCGTCAGTAGGTCTGCAGTCGCATTGACCGCGTTCCAGATGCGCCGCAGACGATTGGCGTTAGCGAACTCGCCTCCAGCCCTCAAATCAGATGGGCTGAGCGACCAGCTTCACACCCAGGGCTTTGCAGACCCGGCTCACCGTGGCCAAGCGTGGGTGGGCGTCCGCCCGCAGCGCCTTGTAAAGGCTCTCGCGGCCGATGCCGGCATCCTTCGCGATCTGCGTCATGCCCCGCGCCTTGGCGATTTGGCCCAATGCGTGCGCCAGTTCGCTGTCGTCACCGTCGCTCAGGACCTGCGTAAGGTACTCAGCGACGGCCGCGTCGCTGTCGAGGTAGTGCGACATGTCAAATTCGGGCAGTGCTTTGACTTTTACTCTGCTTCTGGTCATGGCGCTTGTTCACTCCTCAATGCTTGCCGCAAGCGCCTTGGCTGAAGCAATGTCGGTTGACTGACTGGCTTTGGCACCGCCGCCCACTGGCCTGTGACTTGATCAGGATTGACGAGTCAGCCTGCGCCGGGTTGAATGTCTTCATGAAGACATCACACGAAGTGCACACATCCAAAGGCGGACCTTGGCGCTGCCTGCCATCGCTGGCCATGGCCGTCCTCATCGGCTGCGGCAGCCCATCGACTCGCGACACCGGTTCAACGCCGGCGGCCCAAGGCGGCTCGCCCGGCTTTCCTGCCGCGCCCACGGTGGCGGTGGTGGACAGCTTTTTCGGCACCCCGCTCGCCGACCCCTACCGCTGGCTGGAAGACCTGCAATCGCCTCAAACCATGGCCTGGATGCGGGCCGCGGCCGATCATGCCGAACACACGCTGGCGCAGATCCCCGGGCGTGGCGCCCTGCTGGCGCGCATCGCCGAGCTGGAATCGGGTGCCACGGCCAAGATCGGCCGTGTGCTGCGCCTGCCGGGTGAGCTGTATGTGTACGAGAGCCGCGGCGCGCAGGCCAATCAGTTCGCCATCGTCATGCGCCGCGGGCTGGGCGGCGCCGAGACGCGGCTGGTGGACCCAGAGGCCCTGTCCCAGGCCAGCGGCGGCGCACCGCTGGCGGTGAACTTCTTCTCCGTCTCGCCCGATGGCCAAACCCTGGCCTATGGCCTGAGTGCGCGTGGCTCCGAAGCCGCCGTGCTGCACCGTATGGACGTGCCCAGCCGCCAGGCCATCGGCGAGCCGATCACGCGTGCCGACTTCGGCGTGGCGCGCTGGTCAGCGGATTCGACGCACTTGGCCTTCAATCGCCTGCGCGAGCCCGGCGCCGGGGCCACGGGCAAGTACGAGGGCAGCGCCGTGTGGCTGCTGCCCCGGCACGGCGGCCTGGCGCAGGCGCGGCAAATCTTGGGGCCGCAGACACGCGCTGTCGCCGTGCGCGCCAACGAAATCCCTGGCGTGCTGTTCACCGCCGATGGCCGCTGGCTGATCGCCTTTCTGGAGGACGGTGTGCGCCAGGAGAGCCGCGTGCTGGTGGCCCCTGCGGCCAGCCTGGCCCAGGGTGAACCGGCTTGGTCACAACGCATTGAGGCCAGTGACAAGATCGTCGACTTCGCCTATGGCCAGGGCATGCTCTACGCCAGGACGCATGCGGAAGCGCCGCGGTTTCGCATCATGGCCGCGCCGATCGAGCAGTTCACCGCCGCCACCGCACGCAGCGTGGTGCCCGCCTCCAACCGCGTGCTGGGCCTGATGGTGGCCGCGCGCGACGCGCTGTACTACGAGGCGCGCGTGGGCAATGCCAAGCAGCTGTGGCGCCTGCCCTATGGGCCCAGCGCCCAGCCAGAGCAGGTGACGCTGCCGCTGCAGGGCAACTTCGCCCTGCGCCAGCGCGGCGGTGTGTGGGCAGCCCATGCCGGCCTGGATGGTGTGCTCATCGCCTTGGAGGACTGGACCCATGCGCCCAGGCTGTACACCGTGGCCGCGAATGGCCAGCTCAGCGACACGCGCCTGCAACCCACAGGCCGCTACGACACGCCCAGCGACATCGAAACCACCGAGGTGCTGGTGCCCAGCCACGACGGCGCGCAAGTGCCCCTGTCCATCGTGCACAAAAAGGGCTTGAAGCTCGACGGCCGCAACCCGGCCCTGCTGCAGGGCTACGGCGCCTATGGCATCACCTGGGAGCCGCGCTTTGAGGTCAGCCGCTTGGCCTGGCTGGAGCAAGGCGGCGTCATCGCCATGGCCAACCCGCGCGGCAGCGGTGTCTACGGCCAGAGCTGGTACGAGGCCGGCAAGCAAGCCACCAAGCCCAACACCTGGCGCGACATGATTGCCTGCGCCCAGCACCTGATCGCGCGCGGCTATGCCGGCCCTGGCACGCTGGCCATTGAGGGCGGCAGCGCCGGTGGCATCACCAGCGGCCGCGCGGCCACCGAGCGCCCTGACCTGTTTGCCGCGGTGGTGCCGCGCGTCGGCGTGCTCGATGCCGTCCGCAATGAGCTCACACCCAACGGGCCGCCCAACATCCCGGAGTTCGGCACGCACAAAACCCTTGCCGGTTTTCAGGCCCTGCTGGCCATGAGCACCTATCACCACATCGAAATGGGCACTCGCTACCCCGCGGTGCTGTTGCTGCACGGCGTGAACGACCCACGCGTGACGGTGTGGCAAAGCAGCAAGGCCGCGGCACGCTTTGCCGCGGCCAGTGAATCGGTGCCCGCCGGCAGACCGGTGCTGCTGCGCCTGGATTACGACGCCGGGCATGGCGTGGGCAACACGCAGCAGCAGCGCCAGCGCGACACCGCCGATGTCTATGCGTTTTTGCTGTGGCAGCTGGGCGTGCGGGGGTTTCAGCCCTGAAGCAATGGCCTGGCCGAGGCCGGGGATCGGCAGACTGTGTCTTGTGAAGGGGCGTGGTCTGTGCAACCTGTGTTTTGCGGATGCCTGGCACCACTGGCCCCGCAGGCGTAGCATTCGGCCCCTGGGCCCAGGCCTGCCACTTCATGAACTTCAAGTCCACCCTTCGCGCACTCGTGCTGCTGGCCATGCTGTGGCAATCGGCGGGCACGGCGGCGGCCGCCCTGATGGGCTGCTGCGCGCAGGGCCAGGCCTGTTGCGTGGTGGCCAACAACCAGCACGCCTGTTCGACATGCGCGCCCGTGGCGGCGCCGCTGCCGCTGCGCACCGTTGAGCGGATGAGTCCTGTGCGTACACAGCCGCCTTGTCACACGGCTTCGCCTCTTGCCGAGGGCATGGTTCGGAACATCTGGCGCCCACCCATGGCAGTGGCCTCAGGACAAGCCAATTCAATCCATTTCAACTTCGCATGAGGTTCACATGAAAACCAAGTTCATGAAGATCGTTTCAGCCCTGGCGCTGTTTGCCGGATCGGGTGCCGCCATGGCGGCCACCGGCGCTTGCTGCGCCCTGGGCGCGGCCTGCTGTTTGGGCATGCTGCCCTGCTGCGTGTAAGCCGCGCGCCTGAATAGGCGCACCGGGCCCGGTCGCTCGCCAGGGTGGCCGGGCCTTTTCGATGGCGCTCACTGGCCCTGGGCCAAAGCCCGCCGATCAGGCGCCGCGCCGCGACAGGCGCAATGGGCTTGGCCTCAGCCCATCCTCAGCGCCATCACCCCGCCGACGATCACAAGCGTGCCCAGCGCCCGCTGCAGACCGAAGCGCTCTTTCAGCAAGAAAGTGCCCAACACCGCCGCGAACAGCACCGAGGTTTCGCGCAATGCCGCCACGCTGGCCACAGGGGCCTGGGTCATGGCCCACAGGGCGATGGCGTAGGAGGCGATGGAGGCCGTGCCGCCCAGGGCCGCCAGCGGCCAGCGCCGGCGCGCATAGGCCAGGATGGCGCGCCGCCCCGCGGCGCTGCGCCGCAACCACACCATGCCCGGATAGGGGATGCCGTCCAGCACGAACAGCAGCATCACATAGGCCGCGGCGCTGCCGCCAGCGGCCACCGCGGTGCGCACGCCTAACCCATCTATGAAGGTGTAGATGGCGATGATCACGGCGTTGACCCCGGCATAGGCCAGAGCCTTGCGATGGTGCAGCGCGTCACCCGGGTGCGACAGGCCGACCAGGGCCACACCCGCGGTGATGCCGATCACGCCCAACCAGGCCATGCTGCTGGGCGTCTCGCTCAGGATCAGGCCACTGCCCAAGGCCACCAGCAGCGGCGCGGTACCGCGCATGATGGGGTAGGTCAGGCCCAGATCGCCATGCTTGTAGGCGCCGGCCAGGGCGACGTAGTAGCCAATGTGGATGAGCAGTGAGGCGGCGATGAAGGGCGCGGCGGCGGCCGGCGGCAGGCCGCTCAAGGCCAGCAGTGGCAGGGCCACAAGCGCGCCGAGAAAGTGCACCAGGGCGGTGTCGAGCTCCTTGTCACCACTGCTCTTGACCAGGGCATTCCAGGCCGCGTGCAGCACGGCGCCGAAGAGCACCGCCAGGACGACGGTCCAGCTCACGCGGGCGGCCGCACGGGGCCCTTGCGGGGCGGCTTATCGGCCGCCAGGCACGGGTGCATCACGACCTTGCCGCATCACGACCTTGCCGCATCACAAGCTTGCCGCATCACGGCCTTTCTGCATCACAAGCTTTCCGCATCACGACCTTTCTGCATCACCCAGCGGCATCAACTTCGAGTTGCGCACACGCGAAGGCTGCAGCGCGCCGGCCGATTCCAGAATCGGATAAGCAATCGAGCAGATGTGCGAGTTGATGCGTTTCAAGTCACTGATCAAATCCAGATGCAGTGAGCTGGTCTCGATGCTCTGCGTGGTGTTGTCCTGCAGGCGCGCAATGTGGCTGGCGGCGTACTCATGTTCCAGCTCGCGAAAGCGCTGCTTTTCTTCCAGCAGCCGGCTGGCATCGCGCACATGGCCTTCGAGAAAAACGCTCATGCCCAGGCGCAGGTTGGTCAGCAGGCGCTCATGCAGGTGAAAGATCTCGCCCATGCCGGCATCCGAAAAACGCCGCGCCTTGCGGATCTTTTTGTCCTCCACATCCTGCAGCACGCGCTCGATGATGTCGCCGATCTGCTCCATGTTGATGGTGAAGCTCATGACATCGGCCCAGCGCCGGCCTTCGCGCTCAGACAGCGCCTGGCGCGACACCTGGGTGAGGTAGAGCTTGATCTCGGTATAGAGGCTGTCCACGGTGTCGTCGAGCGCACGCAATTGCTCGGCCAGGGCCAGGTCGTTGTCGCGGATCACCGGGTGGATGCCGCGCAGCATGGTCTCCACCACATCGGCCTGGTGCAGGGCCTCGCGCGCCGCGCAACTGATGGCCAGCGAGGGTGTATCCAGGGCCGAGGCGTCCAGGTGCCTGAGCCGGGTGTTGCCGGCCGACGAAGGCGCGGTGATCCAGCGCTCCAGCCTGGGGGCTAACCAGCCTGTGAAGCCGACAAAAATCAGGGCCAGGGCGATGTTGAAGCCCAGGTGGAAGAACACCACCTGCTGGTGCACCACCGGCACCCACTGCGTGAGCAAGGGGTAGATCTGGCCCATGAAAGGGATCACCAGCAGGCAGCCCAGGGCCTTGAACACCAGATTGCCGATGGGCAGGCGGCGCTCGACCACCGGCGCGCGCGCGGTGGTCAATACCGCCAACAGGCCACTGCCCAGGTTGGCGCCCAGCACCAGGCCCAGGGCCACGGTGGGCGGCACCATGCCGGTGCTGGCCAGTGTGGCGGTGAGCAGCACGATGGCCAGGCTGGAATACGACAGCACGGTGAGCAAAGCGCCAACAAAAATGTCGAGCCAGATCTCGTTGGGCAGGGCCAGCAGCAGGGCCCGCACCGGCGGCGATTCGGTCAAGGGTTTGGTGACCTCGCCGATCAGTTGCAGCGACATCAACAACAGCCCCAGGCCGATCATCACCCGGCCCACCTGGCCCACGGTGGTCTTGTCGCGCGAGACATAGGTGACCACGCCCACAAAGATCAGCAGTGGCGACAGCCAGGACAAGTCGAACGAGAACAACACCGCCATCAGGCTGGTGCCGACATCGGCGCCTAACATCACGGTCAAGCCGGCGGCCAGAGGCACCAGCTTGCGACCCAGGAAGGAAGTGACGATCAGGCATGTGGCGGTGCTGGACTGGACCAGGCTGGTCACGCCCAGGCCAGCCACCAGCGCCCGAAAGCGCGAGCCCATGCTCAGCATCAACACATGGCGCAGGTTCTCGCCCAGCACGCGCAGGATGCCGGTGCGCACGATCTGCGTGCCCCACACCAGCAGGGCAATCGCAGCCAACAGGTTGAGCAGGTGGATCACGTCACCAGGGTAACGAATAGGTCTTCACATTGGTGAAGGCCTTGCAACACTCCTGTACGCCTTCCTTCACGCCCAGGCCCGAATCCTTGATGCCACCGAAGGGCGTGACCTCCAGCCGGTAGCCTGGCACTTCCCAGACATTGACCGAGCCGACATGCAACTCGCGCACAAAACGCATGATGTCGTCCAGGCGATTGGTGCACACGCCTGAGCTCAGGCCATAGGCGGTGGAGTTGACTTGGGTGATGGCATCGTCGATGTTTTTGAAGGTCATGATGGGTGAGACCGGGCCAAAGGTCTCTTGTTTGACGAGCTCCATCTCGCCGCGCACCCGGTCGAGCACCGTGGGCGAATAGAGCGCGCCCTCGCGCTGGTTGCCGTGCAGCAGGCGCGCACCCTGGGCCACGGCGTCGTTGACGCGACGCTCAAACAGGCTGGCGGCTTGAACATCGATCACCGTGCCCATGTCGACATCCGGGTCCAGCGGGTCGCCATAGGTCCAGGCCCGGGTCTTGGCCAGCAGAGCCTCGGTGAACTCAGCGGCGACTTTCTCGTGCACCAGGATGCGCTTCACCGCCGTGCAGCGCTGGCCGGAATTCTTGTAGGAGCCATTGGCCGCCAGCTCGGCCGCCTTGGCCACATCGGCATCGTCCATCACCACCAGCGGGTCGTTGCCACCGAGCTCAAGCACCTGGCGCTTGTAGACGGCCTTGGCCGAGATGTATTTGCCGATGGCCACACCGCCGGTGAATGTGACGAGCTCGATGTCGGGGTGGGTGAGCAGCTCATCGGCGATCTCGTTCGGTTCACCCGTGATCACGCTCAGCATGGGCGGCGGCAGGCCGGCCTCATACAAAACATCGGCCAGGGCGATGGCCGCCAGGGGTGTTTTCTCGGTGGGTTTGAGCACCATGCGGTTGTTGGTGGCCACCGAGGGCGCCACCTTGTGGATCACCTGGTTGAGCGGGTGGTTGAAGGGCGTGATGGCCGAGATCACACCCATCAAGGGCTCGCGCATCGTGTGCACGCGGCGCTGTTTGCCGTGGTGGGTGAGGTCACATGAAAAGCTCTGGCCATCGTCGACCAGCGCCTGCTGCGCGGCGAACAGCAGCACATCACTGGCGCGGCCCACTTCATACAGCGTGTCCTTGATGCACAGGCCCGATTCAAGTGTGATCAAACGGGCCATGGCCTCTTTGCGCGTGGCAATGATTTCGCCCGCGCGCATCAGGATCTTGTAGCGCTCGTGGCGTGTCAGCGTGGGCTTGTAGTCGCGCGCCGTGCGCAGGGCGCGGCGCACATCGTCGATCGAGGCCTTGGGCACCGTGGCGATGAGCTGGCCGGTGTAGGGGTAGCGGATCTCGATGACGCGGTCGGTGTGGACCTTTTCGCCCGCAATGCGCATGGCTTCACGCAGCGGGGCGTCGGCAACAGGGGTGCGGGTGCTCATGGGAATTTGGGCCTGAGGCGGCGATGTGGCTGGGCGGGAATGCTTGAAATGGGGCCGACACGGGCGAGGCCGGATTGTCACCAAATTAAGGCCGCCAAGGCGGGCCCGAATCCGCCGCAAATCACGTCCGCGAGAATGCGGGCCCGAGTGCCCACCCGCACAAGCCTTTCCTGCCGAGCCCACCTATGTCTGAAGACGTCACCCCGGCCACCAACTCGGCCGCCATCCCGGCCGCTACACCAGCCGCCACCCCGCCCCCGCTGCCCGATCACCTCTCGGCCGACGCCCGCAGCCCGCACCATGTGGCCGCCGTGTTCGAGCACGACATCGGCATCCGCTTGAACGGCAGGGAGCGTCATGATGTTGAGGAATATTGCATCAGCGAAGGCTGGGTCAAGGTGCCCGCAGGCAAGACGCTGGACCGCAAGGGCAAGCCGCTGCTGATCAAGCTCAAGGGTTCGGTCGAGGCCTTCTACCGTTGAGCATGGGGCGGCGGACGGTGCGGCATCCCTCGCCGCAGCCTTTGCCACGTCCTGTGCGCCATCCGGTACCGCAGCCTGTGCTGCGGCCAGTGGCGGCTTGACCACCAGGTTAGGCTCATCTGCCCCCTGGGGCTGCCTCACACAATCGTGAAGCCCCCGTCCACCGTGTGCGCCAGGCCAGTGACGAAAGACGCCCCGGCCGAGCACAGCCACAGCACCACCTCGGCCACTTCATCGGCGCGGCCAATGCGGCCGATGGGGTGCAGGCCGGCCATGCGCGCGGCCACGCTGGCATCGGCATCGACCCAGCGCTGGTACATCGGCGTCTGGATCACGCCGGGGCAGACGGCGTTGATGCGGATGTTGTTCTTGGCGTACTCGGCCGCGGTGGAACGCGTCAGGCCCACCACCGCATGCTTCGATCCGGCGTAGGCCGCCAGCCGCGGCGCGCCGTTCAACCCGGCCACCGAGGCGGTGTTGACGATGGCGCCGCCGCCTTGGGCCTCCATCTGCCGCAGCTCGTGCTTCAGGCACAGCCACACGCCCTTGACGTTGACCGCCATGATGCGATCGAACACCGATTCATCGCATTCGGTGATGCGGCCGTTTTCCATCTCGATGCCGGCGTTGTTGAAGGCGCAGTCCAGCCGGCCAAACGCAGACACTGTGGCCGCGACCATGGCCGCGACCTCGGCCTCAATGCTGACATCAACCTGCGCAAACACGGCCTGCGCGCCCAGCGCCCGCGCCTGCGACGCTGTTTCCTCGCCCGCGGCCACGCCTATGTCGGTGAGCATCAAGCGCGCGCCAGCCTTGGCAAAAGCCAGCGCGGTGGCCCGGCCAATGCCGCCGCCGGCGCCGGTGATGAGCACGCTCTTGCCATTGAAATCGTGGGCCATGGGGGTTCGCCTTGTCGGGTGTGGGTTTGAGGCCAAGGCATTGTGGGCCTATGCTTGATGGCGGTGGGCCTTGCCCCAGCTCTGACCCACACCCGCCCCAAGCTCGGGCAGCCCTCGCGCCGTGATCCACGCCCAGCGCCGCCTCACCAACCCTAACATTTGAACCATGACATCCGCCCTCACCGACCTGCTTGAACATCACATCCAAGCCCGCCACTGCCCCGGTGCCCTGGTGCATGTGGAGCGCGCCGGCCAGGTGCTGGCCCGCCACGCGCTGGGCCGCATACGGCCCGACGATGACGCGGCGATGCACTTTGATGTGCGCTTTCGCATCGCCTCGCTGACCAAGCCCGTGGTCACCGTGGCCGCGCTGATGCTGGTGGATGAAGGCAAGCTTGACCTGGACGCCGCCGTGAGTGACCACCTCCCCGTGATGCATAACCTACGGATGCAGGCGACAGGCTCCAAGCATCGCCCCGCCACCGTGCGCGACCTGATGCGCCACACCTCGGGCCTGGCCTACCCCTTCGAGATCAACGATGCCGCGCTGCGCCAGGCTTGGCTGCAAGCGGGCATCACCCCGGCCATGTCAGGGCTGGACAGCGCGGCCCTGCTCGCCCGCCTGGCCGCCCTGCCCCTGGTGGCGGCGCCGGGCACGGTGTTTCGCTACGGCTATTCCACCGATGTGCTGGGCTGCATCGTCGAGCAGCTCGATGGCCTGCCGCTCGCGCAATCGCTGCAGCGCCGCATCTTCGCGCCGCTGGGCATGCAACGCACCGGCTTCGAACTGGCAGCAGATGAGCAGCCTCACCTGGCGGTGGCGTACGCCGAAGACACCGCCTGGCATGCCGCCATTCCCGCGATCGGCCGGCGCCAACCGGGCCAGCCCTGGATGGACAGTGGCGGCGGAGGCCTGATCAGCACGCTGGACGACTACGCCGCCTTTGCCCGCATGCTGGCCCATGGCGGTGTGGTGCAGGGTGATGTGACGCAGGGTGGTGCGGTGCAAGGCGGCGCGCAACAAGGCCAGCGCCTGCTCAGCGAAGCGCTCTTCGCCCAGGCCACGCGCAACCAGTTGCCCGAGGGCGCCGATGGCCCCAATGGCTATTGCGGCTCAGGCTTTGGCTTCGGCCTGGGCTGGGCCGTGCGCCACGATTGGGGCCCCGCGGCCATGCCCTGCAGCGCGGGCGAGTTGACGTGGTCGGGCATCAGCGGCACGGCGCTGTTTGTGCAGCCGCGCGAGCAGTGGTTTGCGGTGATGTTCAGCGCCAACATGGCCTCGCGAATGATGGCGCGCATGGGCTTGCGGCGGGCCTTGAATCAGATCTGAGTGCAAGGATGGGGTCAGGTCTTTAATATTAAGTCTTCGCCTGCGTCGGCGTTCAACTTGGCGGCCAGGTTTCGCCGACTTAATATTAAAGACCTGACCCCATGCTGCTTCGGAGGCGTCAATAGGTCTCTAAGTGCAGCCTGCCCTCGCGCTTCAACGCTGCACCCACGGCATCCCAGTTCAACCCAGCCTGCCTGGCCACTTCGCTCAGCGCCAGGACCACGCCTTCTTCCATGGCCTTGAGGCCGCACACGTAAAAGTAGGCGTTGGGGTCGGCCAGCAGCGGGGCCAGGTCGGCGGCGCGTTCGCGCATCAGGTCCTGGACATAACGCTTGGGCTGACCGGACGTGCGGCTGAAGGCGAAGTGCAGCTCGATGAAATCCTTGGGCAGGTTTTGCAGCGGGCCGAAGTAAGGCAATTCTTCTTGCGTGCGGGCGCCGAAAAACAGCATGAGTTTGCCGCCCTCGAACTTGCCCGATGCGCGCAGCCGGCGGCGCCATTCGGTCATGGCGCGCATGGGCGCTGAGCCGGTGCCGGTGCAAATCATGACGATGTGGCTCTTGGGGTGGTTGGGCATCAGGAAGCTGGCGCCGAAGGGGCCGATCACCGACACCTTGTCGCCCACATTCAGGTCGCACATGTAGTTGCTGGCCACGCCGCGCACCGGCTTGCCTTGGTGGTCTTCGAGCACGCGCTTGATGGTCAGTGACAGGTTGTTGTAGCCCGGGCGCTCGCCATTGCGCGGGCTGGCAATCGAGTACTGGCGCGGGTGGTGGGGGCGGCCATGGGGGTCGGTGCCCGGTGGCACGATGGCGATGGATTGGCCTTCGAGCACCGGGAAGGGCATGCTGCCGAAATCGAGCACGACATGGTGGGTGTCGTAATCCATGCCGACCTGCGTGACGCGGACATTGCCACTCACGGTGGCGGTGATGGTCTTCTCCGCCGCTGGGTTTCGCGGGTTGGGGCCGTACAGATTGGTGTAGCCGTGCGCGGCCGACCACGGTGGCGTGCTGGCGCCGTACTGGGCGCTGTTGAAGACCGCCTCGCCCGTCGCTGCTGCCGGCAGCGAAGGCGCCGTCGGCGTGGCCGCGGGCGCGGCACCGCTGGCCACGCCAGCAGCGGCCAATTCATCGGCGCTGAGCTCACCTGGCAGCTCGTCCCAGCCAAGCTGCGCCTCGATGCTGTAGGCCTTGACGACGGGCATCACGCGCCAGTTGTCGATCGAGCCCGTCGGGCAAGGCGAAATGCAGGCCATGCAGAAATTGCACTTGCTGGCCTCGACCACGTAGTTGCGCGAGTCGTGGGTGATGGCCTGCTGCGGGCAGATGGCTTCGCAGGTGTTGCAGCGGATGCAGATCTCGGGGTCGATCAGGTGCTGCTTGATGACTGAGCTGTCGGCCATGTCCATGGGGCTTGTCTCCGAATTTTCTGGCGCGGCTTCGAACGCCCTCCCCGCCGCGCGCAACACGGCTGGGGCGCGTCGATCAAAAGGGCTATCAGTTAAAGCGCACGTACTCGAAATCCACCGGCTGGCGGTTGATGCCCATCACCGGCGGGGCGATCCAGTTGGCAAATTTGCCAGGTTCGACCACACGGCCCATCAGGCTGGCAACATAGGCGCGGTCGGCGTCCGAGGGCAGCCATTTGTCGACATTGGCCTGCCACTCGGCCTGGCTCACCACCCGGCCATCGGGCGAGACCTTGATGCCAGAGAGGGCGCCGATGTTGCGGTGGAAGGCCTTGTGCGGCACGACCAGCCGGGTGGGGATGCCAGCCTTCTCGATCACCTTGTTCCAGCGGTTCACGCCGGCCACGCTGTCGGTGATGAAGTCGTCGCGCAGCACCTCGTTCAAGGCGTTGAGCATGGGCACTTCTTTCTCGACCAGCTTGTCGCCCTGCACCTGCAGCACCTTGTAGGTCTGGCCACGCAGCTGGTGGTCATCGACTCGCTTGCCCTCCTCGTAGCGGCCCTTCAGGCCCGAGCTGTAGAAGGTGGCGGCGTTGCTCGATTCATCGGCGCCAAACAGATCGACGGTGACGCTGTAGTGGAAGTTGATGTAACGCTGCAATGTGGGCAGATCGATCACACCGGCCGCGCGCAGCTTGCCGACGTCGTCGGTCTTCAACTCGTTCATGGTGTTCACGGTGCGCTGGATGACGCGCGAGATGCCGCTCTCGCCCACGAACATGTGGTGCGCCTCTTCGGTGAGCATGAACTTGGTGGTGCGCGCCAGTGGGTCGAAGGCGCTCTCGGCCAGGGCGCAGAGCTGGAACTTGCCGTCGCGATCGGTGAAGTAGGTGAACATGAAGAAGGCCAGCCAGTCCGGCGTGGCCTCATTGAAGGCCCCCAGGATGCGCGGGTTGTTCTCGTCGCCCGAGCGGCGCTCGAGCAGGGCCTCGGCCTCTTCGCGGCCGTCGCGGCCGAAGTGGCGGTGCAGCAGGTAGACCATGGCCCAGAGGTGGCGGCCCTCTTCGACATTGATCTGGAACAGGTTGCGCAGGTCGTACATGCTGGGCGCCGTCAGGCCCAGGTGGCGCTGCTGCTCCACCGAGGCCGGCTCGGTATCGCCTTGCGTCACGATGATGCGGCGCAGGTTGGCGCGGTATTCGCCGGGCACATCGGTCCAGGCCTTTTCGCCCTTGTGATCGCCAAAGTGGATCTCGCGGTTGGCGTCGCCGGGGTTGAGAAAAATGCCCCAGCGGTAGTCCTTCATCTTGACGTGGCCGAACTGCGCCCAGCCCTGCGGATCGACGCTGACGGCCGTGCGCAGGTAGACGTCGTAATCGGTCGATCCCGTGGGGCCGACATCGCCCCACCAGTTCAGGAAGTTGGGCTGCCAGCCTTCGAGCGCGCGCTGCAGGGTGCGGTCCTCGCTCAGGTTGACGTTGTTGGGGATCTTCTGGCTGTAGTCGATGCTGCTCATGGTGAACTCCTGGCGTGAATGTGCGTTGGCCAACGAATCAAATCTTCAAACTCTGTTCCAGTCAAAGACGGCTTTGTCGCCCTTGCCGTAGACCTTCAATGCGCCTTTCTCGCCGACCGCATTCGGGCGCTGGAAGATCCAGTTCTGCCAGGCGGTGAGGCGGCCGAAGACGCGGGTGAACATGTTCTCCGGCCCATTGAAACGCAGGTTAGCCTCCATGCCAGTCAAGGCGTCGGGTGACATGGCCACGCGTTCTTCGATGGCAATGCGCAGCTCGTCGGCCCAGTCGATGTCGTCGGGGTTGGCGGTGATGAGGCCCAGCGCAAAGGCGGCGTCGGCATCGAGCGCCTGGCCGGCCTTGGCGCGCACGGCGTCCAGCGGCGGCTGCTCGTCGTAGAAGCGGCGCTGCAAGCGGCTTTGGCCGGTGATCATGGGGAAGCTGCCGAAATTCAGCTCGCCCACGGTGATCTTGGGGGCCTTGGCCTCGTCATCGGGAAGTGCGAGCTGATAGATGCGGTCGCAGGCCAGTGCCAGCTCCAGAAAGCTGCCGGCAAAGCACGAGCCCGGCTCGATCAATGCGAACAGGCTGCGCGAGGACACATCCAGGCGGCTGAAGGCCCGGCGCAGTGCGCCGATGGTCTCGCGCACCAGCCAATGGTTCTGATGCGTCAGCAACACGGCGTCCATCGCCAGCACCGCGGCGCTGTCGCCTTCGGTCTTGATCAGCCAAACCCCAATGTCGAGCTCATTGGTGCGCATCGACAGGATGGCGTCGTCAAGCTCGCGGGCCAGTTGCAGCGGGTACCAGGCGGCGTTCACCGCCGCGGCGGCTTCGATGCCGGCGATGTCGCTGGGCTGTGCGCCGGTGGGTGCCTTCACCGTGAAGGTGGCCACGCGCAGGGCGCGGTCAATTTCGACCACGACATTCGGGTAGCGCAGCGCGTCGGCTTCGATCGTGCGCGTCACCGCCGGCAACACCACGCCGGTGCCGTTGGCGGGGCGGTCGCTCTTCTCGGCCAGTTGCAGCGCGCGCTCTTGCACCTTGCGGGCGAATTCCGAGGTCTTGGCGATGTCATCGACCAGGCGCCAATCCTTGGCCCGCTGGCCGCGAACGCCTTCAACACTGGTGCAGAAGATGTCGGCCAGGTCATGGCGCACATGCCGCTTGTCGGTGACGCGCGTCAGGCCACCGGTGCCTGGCAGCACGCCCAGCAGCGGCACCTCGGGCAGGCTGACCGCCGAGGCGCGGTCATCCACCAGGATGATCTCGTCGCAGGCCAGGGCCACTTCATAGCCGCCTCCGGCGCAGGCGCCGTTGACGGCGGCCAGGAACTTCAGGCCGCTGTACCTGGAGGAATCCTCAAGGCCGTTGCGCGTCTCGTTGGTGAACTTGCAGAAGTTCACCTTCCAGGCGTGGCTGGAGACGCCCAGCATGAAGATGTTGGCGCCCGAGCAAAACACCTTGTCCTTGGCGCTGGTGAGCACCATGGTGCGCACCTCAGGGTGCTCGAAGCGGATGCGGTTGATGGCATCGTTCAACTCGATGTCCACACCCAGGTCGTAGCTGTTGAGCTTGAGCTTGTAGCCGGGGCGCAGGCCGGCGTTCTCGTCGAAATCGGCATAAAGCGTGGCCACCGGGCCCTCGAACTTGAGCTTCCAGTGCTTGTACTGGGCCGGGTTGGTTTGGTAATCGACGCGGGGGGCTTGGCTCATCAGAGTCTCCTGGGGGTGGCGTTGGAGTGCATGAAACGACCTTCGATGACAGGCATCATATTGCATGTTCATTTTTTGCGTCAAGCACTTTCATGCCTAAATTACTGGTGAAAACCCTTGGGTGGGTGGCTGGGCAGCGAGCACGCTGCGGGCCAGGGCGCGCAGCAGCACATAGGTCTCGTCCAGCGGCTGTGCGCTGGTGTCGACACGGTGGTCGGCCTTGGAATAGAAGGCGGCGCGGCCCGCGAGGATGCCTTTGAGGTCTTCCATGGCCTCGCGGCTGGCCGCCATCGGGCGCATGTCGCCCTGCGCCGCGACGCGTTTCATGTGGTCCTGCGGATCGGCGAAGAGCCAGATCGTCGTGCAGTGCGACAGCAGCTCATTGAAGGTGGCCGGATCCGAGACCAGGCCGCCGGGGATGGCGATGACCGCGTCCTGATGGATCTGTATGGCCTCTTCGAGCGCGCGGCGCTCATAGCGGCGGTAGGCGCTTTGGCCGTAGAGGGCCTGAATCTCGGCGATCGAACAGCCGGCGAATTGCTCGATCTCGCGGCTGAGCTCGATGAACGGGAAGCCAAGGTCCTCGCCCAGCATCTGGCCGAGCGTGGACTTGCCCGCACCGCGCAAGCCGAGCAGGGCGATGCGGCCGGCCTTGCCGCTGCGGGCGTTGCCACCGGTGCCCAGCAGCTCACCAACGGCCATGCGCACGCGGCGCAGTGTGTCGTCGTCGCGGCCCTCCAGCAGCTCGCGCAGCATCAACCAATCGGGCGATGAAGTGGTGACATCGCCCAGCAGCTCGGTGATCGAGCAGTGCAGCGCGCCGGCCACCTGCAGCAAGACCAGCACCGAGGCATTGCCCACACCGTATTCCAGGTTGGCCAGGTGCCGCTCCGAGACCCCCGCGTGCTGCGACAGCGCCTTGCGCGTCATGCCCCGGCGCGCACGCAAGGAGCGCACGCGCTCGCCCAGCGCCACAAGAAAAGGGTGCTTGGGGTGGGTGGGGTCTGCAGCCGTCACCAGCACGCCACCGACTTGGTGCTCACTGAGCTTGGGCTCGCTGACCTGGCTCTCATTGATTTGAGTCCGGCCCATCGATGCCGTCGTCCGCGAGGTAGGTGTAAACCCGATAACCGGCATTATATTGCTTGACATGGCGTTGGATGGGTTTTAGAGTTCACACAAGCACGATACTGCATCTTTTCCCCCGAAGCAAGTGTGATGCGAATCAACCCAGGAGCCGACCATGACACCCACCCGGCGAGATCGATCTCATCATGCCGATCGAAGGCCAGGCGCTGTTTGATGGCCGGCCCGCCGGCTGGCTGGTCTGCCCACCGGGCAGTGCGCACCGGCCCACGGTGAGCCAGGGTCGGGCGCTGGTGCTCTATCTCTTGCCAGAAGGCCGAATCGATTTCACGAAGTGAATCCCGGTCAGCCGAAGTCACCTAACCCATCCATCAAGGAGACACGATGAGCTCTACCGCCACGCCGGTCGCGCCCCCGCCAGAGCGCTTCAACTTCGCCCAGCACCTGCTGGCCTTGAACACCGCGCGCCCGGACAAGATCGCCTTCATTGATGACCATGGCGCACTCAGCTACGGCCAGCTCGACGAGCGCGTGCGGCGTCTGGCTGCGGCGCTGCGCGCCACCGGTCTCAGGCGCGATGAGCGGGTGCTGCTGCTGATGCAAGACAGTTGCGACTGGGTGGTGGCATTCCTCGGCGCGCTCTATGCCGGCGCCGTGCCGGTGGCGGTGAACACCCTGCTCACCGCCGACGACTACGCCTACATGCTGGAGAACTCGCGCGCCCAGGCCGCTTTGGTGTCGGGCGCGCTGCTGCCGGCCCTGAGCACCGCGATGGCCAAGGCCGAACATGAAGTGGCGCGCGTCATCGTCTCGCGCCCAGAGGCGCCGCTGGGCGCGGGCGAGGTCGAGTTCGAAGCCTTTCTCGCCGCCCAGGCGCCCCTGCCAGCACCGGCTGCGACCGCCGCCGACGACCCCGGCTTTTGGTTGTATTCCTCGGGCTCCACCGGCCGGCCCAAGGGCACAGTGCACTCGCACGCCAACCCCTACTGGTGCGCTGAGCTCTACGGCCGGGCGGTCTTGCAACTGCGCGCGAGCGATGTCTGCTTTTCCGCCGCCAAGCTGTTCTTCGCCTATGGGCTGGGCAATGGCCTGACCTTCCCCATGAGCGTGGGCGCGACCGCCGTGTTGATGGGCGAGCGCCCGACACCCGACGCCACCTTTAAACGCTGGCTAGGTGCCACCGATCCGTTGCGCGGCATCAAGCCCACCGTGTTCTTTGGCGCGCCTACAGGCTTTGCCGGCATGCTGGCCGCGCCGAATTTGCCCGGCCGCCACGACGTGGCGCTGCGCCTGGTGTCATCGGCCGGCGAGGCCCTGCCCGCCGATCTGGGCGAGCGCTTCACGGCGCACTTCGGCGTCGAGATCATTGATGGCATTGGTTCGACCGAGATGCTGCACATCTTCCTGTCCAACCAGCCCGGCAGGGTGCGCTATGGCACCACGGGCTGGCCGGTGCCAGGCTACGAGGTCGAGCTTAGGGGCGACGACGGCAAACCGGTGGCCGACGGCGAACCCGGTGATCTGTACATCCAGGGCCCTTCGGCGGCGATGATGTATTGGGGCAACCGCACGAAGACGCGCGACACCTTCCAGGGCCCCTGGACCAAGAGTGGCGACAAATACCTGCGCAACAGCGACGGCAGCTACACCTACGGCGGGCGCAGCGATGACATGCTCAAGGTCAGCGGCATCTACGTCAGCCCCTTTGAAGTCGAGGCCACCCTGGTGCAGCACCCGGCGGTGCTCGAAGCCGCCGTCATCGGCAAGGAAGACGCCGATGGCCTGACCAAGACCAAGGCCTTCGTCGTCTTCAAACCAGGCGCCAGCGCCAGCGAGCAAGAGCTCAAGGCCTTCGTCAAGGACCGCCTTGCGGCCTACAAGTACCCGCGCTACTTCCAGTTTGTCGACGAGCTGCCAAAAACCGCCACCGGCAAGATCCAGCGCTTCAAGCTGCGCGAGCTTGAGGCGAAAGCCTGATGGCCGCTGGTGCGACTTAGCCACCTACTTTGGTGTTTAGTTTTTCCACAAGGAGACATGTCATGTTGAGTTACCAAGTTGAAGCCTTCGGCAAGCCGTTGGCCCAGGTCATTCGCGAAACGCCCACGCCGCAAGGCAGCGAAGTCATCCTGCGAATCGGCAGCTGCGGCGTCTGCCACAGCGATGTGCATTTGCACGATGGCTACTTTGATCTGGGTGGCGGCAACAAGCTCGACATGACGCGCGCCCTGCAGCCACCGCGCACACTGGGCCATGAGATCGCCGGCACGGTGGTCGCGCTCGGCCCCGACGCCGGATCGGGCCCCGACGCCGCCAAGGTGGGTGATCGGCGCGTGGTGTTCCCCTGGATCGGTTGCGGCAGCTGCAGCCTGTGTGCCGCTGGCGACGAGCATCTGTGCAACGCGCCGCAGGCCCTGGGCATTGGCCGCGATGGCGGCTTTGCCGACCATGTGGTCGTGGCCCACCCGCGCTATCTGCTCGATTACGGCAGCCTGCCCGAAGACCAGGCCTGCACCTACGCCTGCTCGGGCCTGACTGCCTACAGCGCGCTGAAAAAATGCGCTCCCCTGGGCGACAAGGATGTACTGCTGGTGATTGGCGCCGGCGGTGTCGGCCTCTCGGGCATTCGCCTGGCCAAAGAGCTGTTTCCGCAGGTCAGGATCATCGTTGCCGAGATCGACCCATCGAAGTGGGACATCGCCCGCGAGGCCGGCGCCCATGAGGTGATCGACCCCGCCGCCGATGGCGCGGCCAGGGCGCTGATGAAGGCCACGGGCGGCGGCGTTGCCGCGGCCATCGATTTCGTGGGTGCAGGCAGCACTTTTGCCTTTGGACAAGGCGTGCTGCGCAAGGCCGGCAAGCTGGTCTGCGTGGGCCTGTTCGGCGGCGCGACGCCGGTGGTGCCGGCGATGGTGGCGATGCGCTCGATCAGCGTCATGGGCTCCTATGTCGGCAGCCTGGCCGACATGCGGGAACTGATGGCCATTGCGCGCAGCGCCAAATTGCCCGGCCTGCCGCTGACCAGCGTGCCGCTGGCCAAGGCCACCCAGGCGCTGGAGGACCTGCGCGCCGGCAAGGTGCGCGGCCGCGCCATCCTGCACCCTTGATGCAATTGAGGACACCATGAGTACCGAACAAGCCTTCGATCCGAACAGCTTCAACCCGCTGGCGATGTGGCGTGACTGGGTCGCACGCAGCGAGGCGCAATGGAGCGAGGCCGCCGCCAAGCTGATGCAAGACCCGCGGGCCGGTGGCGCGCTCACAAAACAGGTCGAGGAAGCGCGCCTGGCACAGCGCATGTTTGCCGAGATGGCGCAGGGCTCGCTGGCACTCGTCAACCTGCCCTCGCGCACCGATCTCGAAGGCCTGGACGAGCGCATGGGCCGCCTGGAGGATGGCCTGGCCAGCGTGAGCGCCGAGCTGGTGCGCATGCGCGAGGCCCTGGCGGGGGGCGTGGCGCCCGCGGTGGATGCGGTCAGGCCGGCGCGGACGCGCAAGGCACCCGCCGCTGTGGCACCGACAGGCCTGAGCCAGGCGGACACGTCAAAAGCGACGCCACACAGGGCGACGCCTGCCAAACCGCCCGCCAAAGCCAGGCGGTGATCGCGATGACCCAAGCCACCACCGCCCCTTCGGCCCCACGCCGCCTGCCTAACCCGCTGCAGCGCACGCTGGCCCGCGCCGGCATCGCGCTGCCTGATCATGCCGATGTCGCCGGCCCGCTGGGCGTCACGCCGCGCGAGACCGTACTTGCCATCGGCACCATGAAGCTGCACCGCTACAAGCCCCTGGCCGACACGGTGTACCGCGTGCCGCTGCTGATCTGCACCTCACTCGTCAACCAGCCTTACATCCTCGATCTGGTACCGGGCCAGAGCATGGTCGAGTTTTTGCTGCGCCAGGGCTACGACGTCTTCATGATCGAGTGGGGCCGCCCGCGCCGCGAGCATGCGGGCCTAACGCTTGAAGACCATGTACAACACCGCCTGCCAGCCTGCGTGCAGCGCGTGCTTGAGCTCAGCGGCGAGCGCGAGTTGTCGCTCCTGGGCTATTGCGTGGGCGGTCTGCTCTCGGTCCTCTACGCGGCGCTGCACCCGGCCGCGCCGATCCGCAACCTGGTGTGCATGGCCGCACCGATCAACGGCGATGGCCTGGTCGCGCTCAAGGCCTTCATGGGCCCGGATTTCGACGAGGACTCGCTGCTGGCGCAGTACGGCAACCTGCCCGGCGACTGGGTGCAAAACGCCCTGCGCGCCTTGAAGCCCTTCGGCAAGCTTGGCGGCGCGATGGGCCTGCTCAATTCGGCCGGCAATGCCGATGTCGTGACCAGCCATTTGCGCATGGGCAAATGGGAGACCGACAACCTGCCCTTCCCGGGCGCTGTCTTCAAACAAATGCTGCGCGACTTTCTGCGCGGCAACCAACTCGTCGGCGGCAACTGGGTGATCGGCGGGCAGTGCGTGGACGCGCACAACATCAAGATGCCACTGCTGCACCTGCTGGCGCAAGACGACCACATCACGCCCTATGAATCTGCGCGATGGCTGATGCAGATCGTCGGCAGCCATGACAAACAGGAAATCATCGTCAAGGGCGGCCACGTCGGCCTGGTCGCCGGCCGTGGTGCACAGACACGCATGTGGCCCGCGCTCGATGGCTGGCTGGCACCGCGCTCGGCTTGAGCCCCTTCCAAGCCAATCACCGCAGAACTTGACGTTTTCGACAACGCGAATCAATGCCCTTTGCTGAGAACGCCGGCGCACGCATCCATTGGCACGCGCTGGGCCAAGGTAAGCCACTGGTGCTGATCATGGGGCTGGGCTGCTGCTCGGCGATGTGGTTTCGCCTGGCGCCACGCCTGGCCAGGCGGCACCGGGTGATCCTGCTCGACAACCGCGGCGCCGGCCAGACCGAGGCCCCGCGCTTTGCCCTGGTGCACCGCGTCACCAGCATGGCCGCCGATGTGGCCGCCGTGCTGGATGCTGCGGGTGAGCGCAGCGCGCATGTGCTGGGCCTGTCGATGGGCGGCATGATCGCGCAGCAGTTTGCGCTGGATTTTCCGCAGCGCCTGCGCTCGCTGATCCTGGCCGCCACCAATTGCGGCGGTGCCCGCGCCATCCTGCCCGAGCCCCATGTCTGGCGCATGTTGTTCAGCAAAAGTAACTCTCATTCAGAACATGCGAATCGCCTGGCGCTGGCGGCGATGCAACCCTACACCTACGCCGCCAGTACGCCCGCCAGCCGCATCGAAGAAGATCACTTCGTGCGCCTGGACAAGCCGCCCACGCAGCGCGGCTACCAGGCCCAGCTCTATGGTCTGCTGGGCTGGACGTCTTACAGCCGCCTGGCCGAGATCAAGCGGCCCACGCTCGTGTTGCATGGCGTTGAAGACCAGCTCATCCCGCCCGCCAACGGCCGCTTGCTGGCCGCGCGCATTGCGCATGCCAGACATGTGGAGATCGACGACGCCAGCCATTGGCTGCACAGCGACCAGCCTGAGCGCGTGACCCAGTGCGTGGGCGAGTTCATCGCCGCGCAACGCGACGGCGCTGAGCGCTGAACACGACAACACCATGCACGACAGCGCCCGCTCTGAGCTGCATGCAGCCGCGTGCATCAACTGCACCGCCTGCGCCGATCAGGCGTCGCGCAGCAGATCCTTCAACAAGCGGCGCACGATGGCCATGGCCGGCGCCTCGCTGCGGCCGGCCAGGGTGACGACGGCAAACCGCGCGGTCGCGTTCAGGGCAGGCTTCAAGTTCAGCTCGACCAGATCGGGCCCGGCGGCCCGGATGGCGATCAGCACGGCATCGCTGCGCCGCGTCAGCTCCACCAGGCTGGGCAGCTCCTCGCAGGCCAGCGTGAC
>JAYSSS010000105.1:0-28169 GCA_043720415.1 Ideonella sp. | reverse complement strand
CTGCCAGCCCACGCGGCTACACGCCGGCCCGGGCCGGCAAACCCGCCGACCCGCCGGCCCCGGCCGGCACAGCTACCGACCGACCGGCCCCCCACCTGCGCCCGCGCGGCTCCAGCCAGGGCGGCCTGCGCCAGTACAACGAACGCGTGGTGCTGCAGGCCATTCGCCTGCACGGCGCACTGCCCGGCGCCGAGATCGCCCGCCAGACCCAGCTCACGGCGCAGACGATTTCGCTCATCACCAAGCGCTTGCTCGATGAGGGCCTGCTGCTCAAGCACCAGCCCACGCGCGGCAAGGTGGGCCAGCCCTCGGTGCCGCTGGCGCTGAACCCGGACGGCGCATTCGCCATCGGCATCAAGGTGGGCCGGCGCAGCCTGGATGTGCTGCTGGTGGATTTCACCGGCGCGGTGCGCCAACGCGGCTCGGTCAATTACCGCTATCCCGAGCCTGGCCAACTGCTGGCCGAGATCGGCCAGCGCCTGGCCGCCGTGCAGCGCGATTTGCCCGCGTCCATGCGGGCGCGCATCCAGGGCGTGGGCATCGCCGCGCCACTGTCGCTGGGCGGCTGGCAGGCCTTGTTGGGCATGCCGGCCAAGGTGGCGGCGCGCTGGCAGGCCACCGATTTGCGTGCCGAGGTGGCGGCGCTCACCGAGCTGCCGGTGGCCCTGATCAAGGACACCGCGGCGGCCTGCGTGGCCGAGCTGGTGGCCGGGCGCGGGCGCAGCGTGAAGAGCTTTCTGTACATCTTTGTCGACACCTTCATCGGCGGCGGCCTGGTCATCGACAGCCACCTGCGCCTGGGCCTGCACGGCAATGCCGGGGCCATTGGCTCGCTGCCCCTGGGCAGCGCCGGCCTGCGCGCCAAGGCGGCACCCGAGCAGTTGCTCAGCGTCGCCTCCTTGCTCAATCTGGAGCAGCGCTATGCCAAGCTGGGCCTGGCCCTGGATGCCGCGGCCGATGCCCGCGCCCTGCAGCCGCCCTGGCTGGCGCCGACGCGGCTGTGGCTGGCCGAGGCTGCCGCGGCCATCGCCCTGGCGGCCAACAGCGCGGCCTGTCTGCTTGATCTGGAGGGCGTGATCATCGACGGCTCCTTCAGCCGTGAGCTGCTCGCCGCCCTGCACACGGCCACGCACTCCGCACTGGAGCGCTACAACTGGGAGGGCGTGCAGCGCCCGCACCTGGAGCTGGGCACCATTGGCTCGGACGCCCGCGCCATTGGCGGCGCGCTGCTGCCGCTTTACGCCAACTTCGCGCCCGACCGCGACCTGTTTCTGAAGATCGCCATCGAATAGCGGGCTGCGCTTGGGCGGTGCGTGGATGGTGCTTGGGCGGCCGCACTCCAAGGCGTGCCAAGCGTGAACCAGCGCACGTTTGGCGCTGCCCGGCGGGCAATTGATAACGCCAAGGTGGCGAAGGTTCAAGTTTGCGGCGGCATTTGCCGATTCACTTGCCAAGCGGGCCTGGGAGGTCCGAAACAGGCTTTTGGATAGCGGACCATGTCGGCCACCCTTCTGATCGATCAACTGCGCGTAGGCATGTTCATTCACCTCGATTTGGGGTGGTGGGCGCACCCGTTCGCGCTGTCGAGTTTTGCCATCGCCTCGGACGAGCAGATCGCCACCATCCGCAGCCTGGGGGTCAAGCAATTGCGTTGGTCGCCAGAGAAAAGCGCGCTGGCCGACGAGGCGCCCGCTGCGGCCACAGGCGCTGTTGCCGACACTGAGCTTGGCCTGGGCACCGCCCCGGCCGCTGAGGCGGCCCGGGCCGACGCCGCCCCGGCGCCAGGCGTGCGCTCGGCGATCGACCTCCAACACCAGGCCCTGGTGGCGTCGCGGCAAGCCGCGCTGGCGGCGCAACGCGTCGCTGATGCGTTGTGCGCCCGGCAATACGGCGAGGCCGGACAGGCCTGGAAGACCGCGGCGGCCCTCATGCGCGAGCAGCCGCAAAAGGCGCGCGAGGCCACCGAGGGCCTGACCCAATCGCTGCTGTCAAAGATGATGACGGACGAGGAGATGTGCGTGCGCGTGCTCAGCGACGAGCTCGGCCACACCCTGGGCGATGTGGCCGCGGCGCATGCGCTGAATGTGGCCGTGATTTCGATGCTGGTGGGCCGGGTCATGGGCCTGAGCGCCAGCGACATGCAGGATGTGGGCGTGGGCGCCCTGCTGCACGACATTGGCAAGCAAAACCTGCCGCAGCGCGTGCACCACCCCGATGTGAACTTCACCCCGGCCGACCATGCGCAATACCGTGATCACGTGGCCCAGGGCGTGGTGCAGGGCAAGCGCATGGGCCTCGGCTCAGGCGCTTTGCTGGTGATCGCCCAACACCATGAAATGGCCGACGCCAGCGGCTTCCCGCTGCGCCTGACGGGTGACCGCATGGTGATGGCGGCGCGCATCGTGGCCCTGGTCAACCGCTACGACAAGCTGTGCAACCCGGCCAACCCGATGCAGTCGCTGACGCCGCACGAGGCGCTGTCGATGATCTTTGCGCAGTCCCGCAACAAGTTTGACGCCAGCTTGCTCAATGCCTTCATCCGCATGATGGGGGTGTACCCACCGGGCTCCTATGTGCAGCTCACCGATGACCGCTACGCCGCGGTGCACAGCGTCAATTCGTCGCGCCCGCTCAAGCCCCGGGTGCTGGTGTGTGACCCCGAGGTGCCCATCGAGCAGGCGCTGTTGATCAACCTCGAGCATGAAGCCAGCCTGGGCGTGCGCCGCAGCCTGAGGCCGGTGCAGTTGCCCGAGCAGGTGCAGTCCTACCTGTCGCCGCGCCAGCGCGTGGTGTACTTTTTCGAGCCGGTGCGCGCGCGCAGCATTGATCAGGACCAGGATGCCCTGGCAATGGCCCGTCCATGACCGCAGCGGCCGCCTCACGCCATGTCTGCTGCGCCCTGCTGGAGGCCATGGGACACGCCGCCTGGCTGATCGATGGCAGCACCCAGCACCTGGTGGGCAGCAACACGATGGCTCAGCAGTTGCTGGGGCTTTCGGCCGAGCAGCTGCTGGGCAGCCCGGCGCGCATGCTCATCGCCACGCCCGAGGACATGGCGCATTGGGACGATGTGCTGACCGGGCATGACAACGACCTGTGCTCGGACACCCAGCTGGTCGATGGCCAGGGGCGAAACGTGGCCGTGACGCGGCGCATTCGGCCGGTGAAGCTGGGCGATGGCCCGGCCTTCCACCTGGTGAGCGTGGAGGACCGCAGCGCCGCCCAACAGCAGCAGCAGGCCAGCGAGTCCATGGCGGCGGAGCTGCAGGCCACGCTGGAGTCCACCGCCGATGGCATTCTCGTCACCGACCTGGCGGGGCAGGTCCGCGGCTTCAATCGACGCTTCGCGCAGATCTGGGGCATTCCCGAATCCCTGCTGGTGCAGCGCAACGACGTCGCTGTGTTTGACTGGATGCGGCGCAGCGTGGTGGACGCCGCCGCCTATCAGGCACGCATCGACACCATCACCGAGGCCACCCTGGCCCAGGCCACCGAGCGCCTGGAGCTGCACTCCGGCCAGGTGATTGAGCGCGTGACGCAAGCCCAGCGTGTGCAGGGCCGGCCCTGCGGGCGGGTCTGGGCATTTCGCGACCTGACCGAGCTGGTGGCCGCGGGCCGGCGCATCGAGACGCTTTCGACCACCGATGCCTTGACCGGGCTGAACAACCGCAGCCAGATCGGCAGCACGCTGGAAGATTCCATTCGCCAGGCACGGCGCAGCGGCAGCCCCTTGGCCTTGCTCATCGTTGACCTGGACCGCTTCCGCCACATCAACGACAGCCTGGGCCACGATGTCGGCGACCAGGTGCTGCTCGACACCGCCGAGCGCTTGAAGACCTGCTTGCGCCAGGGCGACAGCGTGGCGCGCTTGGGCAGCGATCAGTTCGCCCTGCTGGTGCACGAGACCGATGCGCGCGGCGCCGAAGCCACCGCCAGGCGCTTGCTGGCCGCCATTTCGCATCCCTGCTCGATGCAGGGCCTGCAATTCACGCTGACTTGCAGCATTGGCGTGTCGCTGTACCCGGCCGACGCCGGTGACGCCGTGCAGTTGCTGCAGCACGCCGAATCGGCCCTGCAGCGCGCCAAGGCAGGTGGGCGCGCCGGCTTTCGCTTCCATCAGCAGCGCGACGGTGTCGATCTGCGCCAGCGCATGCGCCTGGACCACGCCATGCGCCAGGCCCTCACCAGCCACCGCTTCCGCCTGAAGTACCAACCGCAAATCGATTTGCGCAGCGGTGCCGTGGTGGGCGCCGAGGCCTTGATTCGCTGGCGCGACCCCGAGCTGGGGGATGTGTCGCCAGGCGACTTCATCCCGGTGGCCGAGGATTCCGGCTTCATCATCGCCATTGGCGATTGGGTGATGACGCAGGCGGTGCGCCAGGCCGCGCAGTGGCGCAGCGCCGGCCTGACGATGCCGGTGTCGATCAATGTCTCGGCCCTGCAGTTTCAACAGCCCGACTTCGTCGAACGCGTGGCCGCGGCGCTGCGCGAGCAAGGCCTGCCGGGGCACCTGCTCGAGCTCGAGTTGACCGAAAGCGTGCTGGTGCACGACGCCGATGACGCCCTGGGCCGGCTGGGCATGCTGGCGCAAATGGGTGTCAAGCTGGCCATCGATGACTTTGGCACCGGATACTCCAGCCTGGCCTACTTGAAGCGCTTCCCCATCGAGCGCTTGAAGATCGACCGCAGCTTTGTCAACGGCCTGCCCACCGATGACAGCGATGCCGGCATCGTGCGCGCCATCATCCAGATGGCCCGCGCCCTGGGCATGCGCGTCATCGCCGAGGGCGTTGAAACCGAACTGCAGCGCGGCTTTTTGCTCGATGCCGGTTGTGACCAGTTCCAGGGCTTTTTGTACGCCCCGGCATTGGACGCGCTGAGCTTTGAGGAGCGCCTGCGCGCGCAGCAGCCGGGTGGGCGCCGGCGTCTGGTGCTGGTGTCGAGCTGAGCCTCCCCGCGCCAGCAGCGCTTTGACCAGAGCCGCACAGGCCACGCCGCGGCGCGGGCAAAATGCCCCGCATGATTTACAAGTTCAAGTGCAAGGCGGCAGGCGACCTGATCATGCTGGAGCCTCAGGGCGATGCATTGCTGCGGGTGCTGGGGCGCGAGCCGGTGGCACAGGGCATCATCGAGCCCACCGCCATGGCCGCGGCCATCGCCGCCATTGAGGCCGCGGTCGCCGCCGATGAGTTGCAGCGCGCACAGGCCGAGCGCGAAGCCAGTGAGGCCGGGGCGCGGCTGCCGGCGCGCCAGGGCGTGTCGCCACGCGCGCGTTTTTGGCCGATGCTGGAGATGCTGCGCCGCGCCAGCGCTGCCGATCAAGCCATCGTTTGGGGCGTATGAAGCCCGTGGCCGCCTGCGCCGCAGGTCTGGCTTGGCGTTGCGACGGGGCTGGCCGAGCGCTGGAGGGGCGGCGACCCCGATGAACGGCGCCACCCGCATCGTCGCCATCCGCCACGGCCAGACCGACTGGAATGCCCAGTCGCGACTGCAGGGGCGCACCGACATCGCATTGAATGCGGTGGGCCGGGCCCAGGCCGCCCGGTTGGCCGACGCCCTGCGCCACGAGGGCTTGACGCAGGTGATCAGCAGCGATCTGGGCCGCGCCTTGCAGACCGCGCGCGCCCTGGCCCAACCCTTGGGTGCGGTGTTGAGCACCGATGTCGGCCTGCGCGAGCGCGGCTTTGGTCGCATGGAGGGTTTGAGTTTTCGCGAACTTGATGAGCGCCACCCCGAGTGGGGCGCCCGCTGGCGCGCCCGCGAGATTGACTTCGTGCCACCCGAGGGCGAAAGCCTGCGTGGCTTCTACGCCCGCAGCGTGGCTGCCGCCACGGCCTTGGCGCAGCAATATGCCGGTCAATCCATCGCCTTGGTGTCGCACGGCGGCGTGATCGATTGCCTGTACCGCGCCGCCACCGGCATCGCCCTGGATGCGCCGCGCACCTGGCTGGTGAGCAATGCCACCATCAACCGGCTGCTGTTCAACGGCGAACGCTTCAGCCTGGTCGGCTGGAATGATCACCAGCACCTGGATGAGCTTGAGGGCATGCGTCCTGAAATCGATGCGTCAAACAGGCCGCCCGCGGCCTAATCGCCGAACAGGCCGCCCGCGGCCTAATCCTCGAACAGGCCGCCCACCGCCTGGGGCGGCGTCACCCCCAGGTGCCGATACGCCGCCAAGGTGGCGATGCGCCCGCGCGGGGTACGCTGCAAGAAGCCCTGCTGGATGAGGAAGGGCTCGATCACATCTTCGATGGTGTCGCGCTCCTCGCCTATGGCCGCGGCGACGTTGTCCAGGCCGACGGGGCCGCCATCAAAGCGCAGGATCACGGCCTCGAGCAGCTTGCGGTCCATGACATCGAAGCCCAGCGGGTCGACATCGAGCATGGCCAGGGCCTTGTCGGCGATGTCGCGGCTGACTTCGCCGTTGCTCTTCACCTCGGCATAGTCGCGCACTCGGCGCAGCAAGCGGTTGGCGATGCGCGGTGTGCCGCGCGACCGGCGGGCGATCTCGAAGGCGCCCTCCGGGTGGATGGGCACCTTCAGCAGCCCGGCGGAGCGGTGCACGATGGTGCACAGCTCCTCGGCGCTGTAGAACTCCAGGCGCGCGACGATGCCAAAGCGGTCGCGCAAGGGGTTCGTCAGCATGCCGGCGCGCGTGGTGGCGCCGACCAGGGTGAAGGGCTGCAGATCGAGCTTGATCGAGCGCGCCGAGGGGCCGTCGCCGATCATGATGTCGATCTGGTAATCCTCCAGCGCGGGGTAAAGGATTTCCTCCACCACGGGCGACAGGCGGTGGATCTCGTCGATGAAGAGCACATCGTTTTTTTCGAGATTGGTCAGGATCGCGGCCAGGTCCTTGGGCTTTTCCAGCACTGGGCCCGAGGTCTGGCGCAGGTTGACGCCCAGCTCGGCAGCGACGATGTGCGACAGCGTGGTTTTGCCCAGGCCGGGCGGGCCGAACAGCAGCACATGGTCCAGCGCCTCGCCGCGCTTGCGTGCCGCACCGATGAAGATGGAAAGCTGCTCGCGCACCTTGGTCTGGCCGATGTAGTCGGCCAGCAGCTTGGGCCGCAGCGCGCGCTCTAGCGCTTCTTCCTGCGGGGACTGGTGGGTGGCCGCGATCACCCGCGGAAGCGGCGCTGCGGCAGCGAAATCATCGGTCTGGATGGCCATGGCCGGCATTCTCTACCGCGAGGCTCTGCCGCAAGGTGCAACCGCGAACTTCTACCGCGAGACCTTGTCGTGCCTCACCCAGCGCGGTGTGTGGCGCGACATGGCCGCGGTGCGCGCCCCGCCCCGCTAACGCGACAGCGACTTCAAGGCCAACTTGATGCCTTCGCTAACGCCAATGTTGGGCGGCAAGGCTTTGAGTGCGGCGGCCGCCTCGCGCTCGTTGTAACCCAGCGCCTGCAGGGCCTGCACGATGTCGGCCTGGGCGTCGTCGATGACGGTCAGGCCGGCGCCACCCAGGTCAGGGCCGAGCTTGCCTTTGAGCTCCAGCAGCAAGCGCTCGGCGGTCTTCTTGCCGATGCCCGGCACCTTCACCAGGCGCGCCGGCTGTTGCAGCGTGATGGCCTGCGACAGCTCGGCCACCGACAGGCCCGAGAGCACCGACAGTGCGGTGCGCGGCCCGACGCCCGAGATGCGAATCAGCTGCCGAAAGGCGGCGCGCTCGGCATGGGTGAGAAAGCCGTAGAGCAGTTGCGCGTCCTCGCGCACCACAAAGTGGGTGAGCAAGGTGGTGCGCTCGCCCAGGCCGGGCAGGTTGTAAAAACTGCTCATGGGCACATCGACTTCATAGCCGACGCCGCCCACATCAATGAGCACTTGCGGGGGCGATTTTTCCGCGATGGTGCCCGTCAGCCTGCCGATCATCGGCGAATTATCAGCCGATCAGCAAGGCAGCACAGGGACCGGCTGCGACATCGGCGCCGTGCCCGCCTGCGGCGCAAGCGCCGCCATCGGCGTCAGCGGCGCAAGCGCCGTCATCGGCGTCAGCGGCGAAACAAGCCCAGGCGCTGCGCCTCCAGCGCGGCCTCGGCGCGCGAGCTGACGTTGAGCTTGCGGTAGATCTGCTTGACGTAATCGGCAATCGTGTGCCGCGACAGGCCGAGCTGCACACCGATCTCGGGCAGGGTGAAGCCCTTGGCCACACGCAGCAGCACTTCGCTCTCGCGATCGGTCAGGGAGACCGCCGGCATGGCGTTGGCCGAGGGCTGGCCCTGGGCCGCAAAGTACTTGATGACCTTGCGCGCGATCGAGGGCGACAGCGGCGGCTCGCCCGAGCTGATGCGGGTGAGCTGCTCGGTGATGAGCTCGCGCGACTGCTCTTTGAGGATGTAGCCATAGGCACCCGCCTGCAGTGCCGGGAAGAGGTGCTCGTCGTCATCGTGAATGGTGACCACCACCGATTGCGCGTCGGGCTGCACCTCGCGCAGCGCGGCCACGACATCGGTGCCCGAGCCATCGGGCAGGCCCAGATCGACCAGGGCCAGATCAAACTTCAGGCCGGAGTTGACCTGCGCCAGTGCGTCATGCACGCGTGAGCATTCGGTGATCCGCCCTGTGGGGAAGACCTGCATCACCAGCGCTTTGAGCCAGGCGCGAATTTCAGGCAGATCTTCAAGCAGCAGGATGTTGTTCATGACGGTGGTACGGAACCAGGGTCGATTGATCCTAGCAGCGGCTCAGGTGCGCGTGACATGCCTATCGAGGGGCAACGTGAGACGTATCACGGTTCCATAGCCGGGGCCTGACTCCACCAGGCACTGGCCCTGCAATTGCTTGGCTCGGCCCTTCATGCTGGCCATGCCGTGGCCGCGATCAAGCCGGCCGTCGAGCTCGACCGGAATGCCATTGCCGTTGTCCTGAATGCGCAGCAGGAAGTCGCCATCGGCGATGGTGCAGCGTATCGAGCAGTGCGTGGCGCCACTGTGCTTGATGACATTGCTCACGGCCTCGCGCATGATGCGAGTGGTCTGCACATAGGCGCGTGCCGAAAGCGTCTTGGGCACCTCCTCATCGGTGGGCGCATGCCACTCGGCCTCCACGCCCGATTGCGCCAGGCGCGAGACCACCTCGGCGCGCCAATCGCCTAATGCATCAATCAAGCGGACGGGTTTGCCGGTGAGCCCGCGCACGGACAGCCGCATTTCCTCAAGCGCTTCGCGCGCCAGGGTGGAGATGCGCTCGCTCTCGCTGGTGTGCACGATGGTCAGCAGCTTGGCGCCCAGGTCGTCGTGCAAGTCTGCCGCAATGCGTTTGCGCTCACGATCAGTGACCTGCTCCACCTTGAGGTCGGCCAATTGGGAGAAATTGCGCTCGATCTGTGCGGTGGCTTCACGGATGCGCACTTCAAGTTCGGCCCGGCTGGCCTCGGACGACTGCAGCGCGCGCCCGTACTGCTGCACCAGGCGCATGCCCAGCACGATCATGGCCAAGGCGGGAATCAACTGCGCGACCAGGCCGACGTTGGCGTCCAGGGGCAGGCGTGCGCCCAGCCACTCCGTCACAAGCGCAGCGGAGATCACTGCCAGCATGGGGGCCATCAACCACAGTTGGGTGCGATGTCGCCGTCGCACTTGCACAAGGTAGAACAGCGCCGCCGCGGACAACTGCAGCGACAAAAGGCCAAACCACAGCATGGCCACGCTGTGCAGCCGTGTGGCCCCTGCCGCCACCAGGCTCAAGGCCAGCACCGCACATTGCAAGGGCATGGCCACATCCACCCAGCGCAGGCGCCTGCCGGCATAGCGCAGCAAGAACTGCACACCGGCATAGGTGACCAGCCCCACCAGCCAGACCAGTGCGGCCTCGGTACGGGCGTTCGACCACGGCAAATCGGTCAGCCACAGGCGCGACAGCAACAGCGCCCAGGCCATCATCAGGGCGCCAAAGTAAGCCAGATAGCTTTGCTTGCGGTGAAACCATCCCAGCACGAACATGAAGCCGCCCATCAGCACCAGGGTGCCGCTCAGGACCTCAGGCCAGCGAATCGACAACATGCTGCGCGTCTGGAACTGCGGCACCAGTGCAGACATGGCTGCAAGGCGCAGCGGCGACAAGCCACCAGCGCGCTGCGTTGAGGCGACTTCGTGCGGCGCGTGGCCATACACGACCAGATCGAGCACATTGCCGCTGGGCCGCAGCAGCGCTGTGGGCAGTGCCACCAGCTGCGGCTGCTGGCACTGCCGCGACACCGGCGCTGTGCTGCGCCCGGCGCTGTGCACCAAGCTGCCATTGAGGCTGACCACGACCGTGCTGCAAGCGCGTTCGATGTACACGCCCGGCAGCGGACCGTCAGCGGGCGAGGCATCGAAGTGGAATCGATAGGCCACACCGCGGCTCGGCCCCGGCCAGTACGACGACCAGGCGTGCGGCAAGGCCACGGCGACGGCCTGACTCCAATGGGCTTCGCCGCTTGAAGACAGTGGCACGGCCAGAGCCCGATTCAGCAGCCGCGGGGCGGAAACACTCGCCCGGTGATCGATGGCGGGCGCGGCCGGATCGGCGGTCGCGGCGCCGGCGGGTGCCGCGATGGAGGGCGAGGCCGGCGTTGTGGCCAGAGTGGCGCTTGCCGCGGCCGGTGTTTGTGCCGGGCTCAATGTGCTCAGCAGCACCAGCCACGCCACCAGCAAGCGGCGCAGCAGTGGCTCGAATGCGCCGAGCAGCGCGCAGGGCGGAGCAGGCCGCTGGACCCTGGCGTGGCGGGCAGGCCGGCGCAGGCTCGGCGCTGCTGGCGCAGGGGGGGACGGTCGGCGCATGGCCGGCGATTCTGCCGCCCGGCACGGTGGGCCAAGGGGTGAGAATCCACGCCTTGCCCCTTTCTTATGCCCTTGCGCAGGCGCCAAATTGATCCTCAAGCACCGTTTCGATCCCGTGGACAACCGGCGCTTGGCGCGCGTCTGCGGCGCGCTCGATGAGCATCTGCGCAGCATCGAAGTCGCACTGGAGGTGCACATACAACGGCGCGACGCGGCATTTCATGTCGAGGGTCCACGCCTGGCCGCGCAGCAGGCCTTGGCGGTGTTGGAGGCCTTCTATGCCAAGGCGGGGCGGCCGTTGCGCGCCGAGCAGTTGCAGTTGCTGCTGGTCGAAGCCCTGGCCCAGGTATCGCAAGCACGCCATGAAAGCCAGGCAAGCCAGCGCGACACAAATTCCGCGCGCTACTCGGCTCCGCCCCTGGTGCAGACCGCGCCTGAGATCGTGCTGCACACGCGGCACTCGGATTTGCGCGGTCGCACGCCCAATCAGGTGCAGTATTTGCGGCACATCCTGGCGCACGACATCACCTTGGGCATTGGCCCGGCCGGCACCGGCAAGACCTTTTTGGCCGTGGCCTGTGCCGTTGATGCGCTCGAGCGCAGTGCCGTGCAGCGCATCGTGCTCACCCGCCCGGCCGTGGAGGCCGGCGAGCGCCTGGGCTTCCTGCCAGGCGATCTGGCGCAGAAGGTTGATCCGTACCTGCGCCCGCTTTATGACGCGCTCTACGACCTGATGGGTTTCGAGCGTGTGTCCGCGGCCTTCGACAAAGGCCTCTTGGAAGTCGCGCCGCTGGCCTTCATGCGCGGACGCACCTTGAACCACTCATTCGTCATCCTCGACGAGGCGCAGAACACCACGCCTGAACAGATGAAAATGTTTTTGACGCGCATCGGCTTCGGCTCGCGCGCGGTCATCACCGGCGACATCAGCCAGGTGGATTTGCCGCGCGGCAGCGCCAGCGGCCTGGTCGATGCGCAGCGCGTGCTGCGCGATGTGCGCGGCATTGCCTTCACCCAGTTCAGCTCGGCCGATGTGGTACGCCACCCCCTGGTAGCGCGCATCGTGGATGCCTATGACGCGGCCAGGGGTGAAGCGTGAAGTTGCCAACACTTGGCCTGTCGCTGCAGTTCGCCGACGCTTCGCACCGCGCGCTGCTGCCGCGACACAAGGTCAGGCACTGGTTGCGCACGGCACTGTTGTTGCCGGCCGAGCTGACGGTGCGCATCGTCGGTGAGGCCGAAGGCCGCTCGCTCAACGCCAGCTTTCGTGGCCAGGACCATGCCACCAATGTGCTGACCTTTGACTACCAGCACGCACCCGTCATCGTGGCCGACCTGGTTTTGGCCGCGCCCGTGGTGGAGCGTGAGGCGCTGGAGCTGGGCCGCGATTTGGTCGCCCACTATGCGCACCTGCTGGTGCACGGTGCACTGCACGCCCAAGGCTTTGACCATGAGCAAGAGGCCGACGCCCTGGTCATGGAAGCGCGCGAGAGCGCCTTGATGCAGGGCTTGGGTTTTTCTGACCCCTACGCCGCCTGAGCACCCTCAGCCCTGGCGCAACAGGCGCGCGGCATCCAGTGCGAAGTAGCTCAGCACACCATCGGCACCGGCGCGCTTGAAGGCCAGCAGGGATTCCATCATCACGGCGTCATGGTCGAGCCAACCGTTTTGCGCCGCAGCCTTGAGCATGGCGTACTCGCCGCTCACCTGGTAGGCGAAGGTCGGCACGCGGAACTCATCCTTCACGCGCCGCACGATGTCCAGGTAGGGCATGCCGGGCTTGACCATCACCATGTCGGCGCCCTCGGCGATGTCCAGCGCCACCTCGCGCAGGGCCTCGTCGCTGTTGCCCGGGTCCATCTGGTAGGCCTTCTTGTCGCTCTTGCCCAGGTTGGCGGCACTGCCCACGGCATCGCGGAAGGGGCCGTAAAAGGCGCTCGCGTACTTGGCGCTATAGGCCATGATGCGGGTGTGAATGTGGCCGGCCGATTCCAGCGCCTGGCGGATGGCGCCGATGCGGCCATCCATCATGTCGCTGGGGGCCACGATGTCGACGCCGGCGGCGGCCTGCACCAGGGCCTGGGCGCGCAACACATCGACCGTCAGGTCATTGAGGATGTAGCCGTGCTCATCGAGCAGACCGTCCTGCCCATGTGAGGTGTAAGGGTCGAGCGCCACATCGGTGAGCACCCCCAACTGCGGAAAGCGCTGCTTGATGGCGCGCACGGCGCGGGGCACCAGGCCCTCGGTGTTGGTGGCTTCGCGGCCATCGGGCGTTTTCAAGGCTGGGTCGATCACGGGGAAGAGCGCAATCACCGGAACCCCCAGCGCCACGCACTGTTCGGCCATGGGCAGGAGCAGATCGATGCTCAGGCGGCGCACGCCCGGCATGCTGGCCACGTCATCGGCGCGCTGCTGGCCGTCCTGCACAAACACCGGCCAGATCAAATCGGCCGCATGCAGGCGGTGCTCGCGCACCAGATCGCGGGTGAATGCATCGCGGCGCAAACGGCGCGGTCGGCTGGCGGGGAAGGGCGGTGGCGTGCGCATTTGAATCCTCGCTGCGCACTGTGAATTCAGCCCGCAGATCAGTGTTTTACCTAGGCGCGCGGGGGTGTTGGCGCGCAGATCAATATGCTAGTATTGATACCGGATGATAGCCGCAAGGTGGTCGTCCCCTGCTTTTCCTCCCTGAGCAGGTGCCTTACCGTGATGACAGCGATAAGGCTTCTGACCCCAGCCCATGGCTGGGGTTCTTTTTTTGTGTGCAGTGCTGGTGCGCTAACACGCATGCCGCACATGCCAAAGGTCGCTGCTCTTCACTGCAACCATGGCCAACTCCTACCTCTGGGTCAAGGCATTCCACATCGTCTTTGTGGCCAGTTGGTTTGCTGCGCTGTTCTACCTGCCGCGCCTGTTCCTCAATCTCGCCATGGTCGAAGTCAGCAGCCACGCCGAGCGTGAGCGACTCATCCTGATGGCGCACAAGCTGTATCGCTTTGCCAACCTGTTGATGGTCGTGGCGCTGGCTCTGGGCCTGTGGCTGTGGTTGGGTTTTGGGCGCGGTGCGGGCCAAGGGTGG
Organism: Ideonella sp.; assembly: GCA_043720415.1. Taxonomy (GTDB): domain Bacteria; phylum Pseudomonadota; class Gammaproteobacteria; order Burkholderiales; family Burkholderiaceae_C; genus Pseudaquabacterium. Next base: position 14,321 of record JAYSSS010000105.1, on the reverse strand, counting down.
CTGTATGTCAAGTTGGTGCTGGTGATGCTGGCCATTGCCTATCAACATGTGTGCCGGGCCCACTTGCGACGCTTCGAGCAAATGGCCAGCAGGCACAGTGAGCGCTGGTACCGGGTGTTCAACGAAGTGGCCGTGCTGCTGTTCGCGGCCATCGTTGTTCTGGCCGTCGTCAAGCCGTTTTAGCGGATGCGGCGGGTGGAATTGATAGTCGGCACACAGCGCAGATGGCCTCAGCGGTCGCGCCCACCATGAGAACCTACAGCGCCAACCCAAGCCATCCGCTGTCGCCGGTGTTGGCCGGTATGTGGGTGCTCTTGATCGCCTATGCCAGCCTCTACCCCTTGAGCGGTTGGCGGGTGCCGCCTGGTGCCGATGTGTTGGCGTTGCTGCACCTGCCTTGGCAACGCTGGATTCCCGGCTTCGACGCCGCCTCCAACCTGCTGGGCTACGTGCCGCTCGGCCTGCTCCTGACTTTCGCGGCGAGGCCCCAACGCGGCTCGCTTTGGTGGTCGGCGGCGACCGCCGCACTGATGGCCGCGGCCTTGTCTTACAGCATGGAAGTGCTGCAGCAGTTCGTCCCCATGCGCGTGCCCTCGGCACTGGACTGGTTGTTGAACTGCGCGGGCGCCGCCTTGGGCGCGGCGCTGGCTGTCTTGCTGGACAGTATGGGCTGGCCGTTGCGCTGGCGCTGGCAGCACGACCGCTGGCTCGAGCGTGGCGGCCGAGGCGCCGCTGCCTTGCTGCTGTTGTGGCCCATTGGCCTGCTCTTTCCGGCGCCCTTGCCGTTCGCGCTCGGCCAGGTGGGCGTACCGGTTCGCGATCTGGTCACGGGGCTGTTCGATGGCCTGACCTGGTTCGAGCCATTGCGGGCCTGGATCGATGCGGGTGACGCGCCGTCGGCGGCGGTGTCCTTGCAGCTTGAATCCGGCGTGGCTGTGTTGGGCCTGTTGGCGCCCTGTTTGCTGGCCTACAGCGCATCGGCACCCAGCTGGCGCCGGATCTGGTTGGGCTTGGGGGCGCCGGTGATGGCGGCCGCAGCCGTGACCCTGTCCACCGCGCTGAACTTCGGGCCTGAACATGCCCTGGCCTGGCGCACGCCATCGGTGACCGCGGCCATGCTGCTGGCGGCGGCGCTGGCGCTCGGGCTGTCGTGGATAGGCCCGCGCCTGGCCAGTGCCTTGGCCCTGGTGGTGTTGACCAGCATGGTCGTGCTGGTGCACCTGGCGCCGGCCGACCCCTACCTCGCGCAAAGCCTGCAGGCCTGGGAGCAGGGCCACTTCATTCGATTTCATGGCCTGGCCCAATGGGTTGGATGGCTGTGGCCCTATGCAGCCATGGCCTGGTTGCTGGCGCGCACGGGGGCACCGCGCTGACGTGAGTAGCTCGGGGCCAGTGTGGGACGAAGGCGCGACTAAGGCGTGATGAGGGCGGACCGCCTCCCTACAATCCCAGCCGATGAGTTACTACCAGCACCACATCTTTTTCTGTCTCAACGAGCGCAAGGGCGACGAGGCCAGCTGTGCCAAGCAAGGCGCGCAAGCGGGCTTCGATCATTGCAAGTCGCGCGTCAAGGCGTCGGGTCTTGCCGGCCCAGGCGGCGTGCGTGTCAACAAGGCCGGTTGTCTGGGCCGCTGCGCCGGTGGGCCCGTGGCCGTGGTCTACCCCGAAGAGGTTTGGTACACCTATGTGGACGCGAGTGACATCGACGAAATTGTCGATTCGCACCTTGGGCGCGGCCAGGTGGTGGAGCGTCTACGGCTGCCGGCCGATGTCGGGCGCTGAGCGCCGATGAATCGCGACACCCAGCGCGTGCTGCTGCCAGGCCCGATGGGCGCCATGGAGTGTGCGGTCGATGAGCCTGCCATCGCCCGGCGGGGTGTGGCGGTGATCTGCCACCCCCACCCGGTGCATGGCGGCACCATGGACAACAAGGTGGTGCACACGCTGGCGCGGGCCTTCTTGCAATTGGGCTATCGCGCCGTGCGCTTCAATTTCCGTGGCGTGGGTGCCTCGCAGGGCGCCTGGGACGAGGGCCGCGGCGAGATCGATGACGCCTTGGCCGTGGTCGCCCAGCAGCGCCTGCCGGGCCTGCCGCTCGCATTGGCGGGCTTTTCATTCGGTGCGTTTGTGGCAGCTCAGGCCGCATTGGCATTGGCCACAACGGCGCCCGTCGAGCGCCTGGTGTTGGTGGGGCCTGCGACGAGCAGCTTTGACCTGCCCAAGGTGGCCACCGACACCATCGTCGTGCATGGTGAGGCCGACGATGTCGTGCCCTTGTCGGCCACACTCGATTGGGCCCGACCACAGGCCTTGCCGGTGATCGTGCTGCCTGGCGTTGGGCATTTCTTCCATGGGCAGCTAAACCTCTTAAAGAGCCAGGTCGTGCAGGCTTGGCACAAGTGAATCAGCTATGAGATTTCGGATTTTTGTGGCCGTGTTGTGGGCCAGCATGATGTCGCCCTGCTGGGCGCAGATGCCCACGCCGCCCGAGGTTGCGGCCAAGGCCTATTTGCTTTTCGAAGTGGGCACGCGGCAGGTGTTGGCCGAACGCCAGGCCGATGTGAGGATGGACCCGGCCTCGCTGACCAAGCTGATGACCGCCTGGCTGGTGTTTGATGCCCTGCGCCAGCGCAAGCTGAGCCTGGAGCAAACCCTGCCGGTGTCGGCGCGCGCCTGGGCGGAGCGCAAGGGCGGAGGTTCGCTGATGTTCATCGACACCACGATGACGCCCAAGGTTGACGAGCTGCTGCGCGGCATGATTTCTGTCTCCGGCAACGATGCCGCCGTGGCCCTGGCCGAGGCGGTGGGTGGCGGCCTGGAGCCCTTCGTCGGCATGATGAACCGGCAGGCTCAGGCCTGGGGCCTGGCCAACACCCAGTTCAAGAACGTCACCGGCTTGACCGAGGCTGGGCACCACAGCACGGCCCGCGACATTTCGGTGATCGCATCGCGCCTGCTGCTCGATTTCCCGGAGTACTACGCCGCCTACTACGCCATCAAGCAGTTCACCTACAACAAGATTCCGCAGGACAACCGTAACATGCTGTTGGGCCGCGACCCCACCGTGGACGGCATGAAGACCGGCTACACCGACGCCGCCGGCTACTGCCTGGTGGCCAGCGCGCAGCGCGACTTCCCCACCGGCAAGCGGCGCATGCTCAGTGTCGTACTGGGCGCGGCCTCACGCGAAGCGCGGGCCAGCGAGAGCCAGAAGCTGATGAACTGGGGCTACACCGCCTGGGACGCCGTGCGGCTGTTTGAGCCCGGCAAGCCTGCAGCCACGGTGCCGGTGTGGAAGGGCAAGTCAGCGACCGTGCAGCTGGGCGTGCCAAGTGGGGTTTTCGTCTCGGTGCCCAAGGGCGATGCCGGCAAGTTGCAGACCGTGATCGAGCGCACCGACCCGCTGGTGGCGCCCCTGGCCAAGGGGCAACAGGTCGGCACGCTCAAAGTGGCCAGCCTGGGCGGCGGCGCCATCACCAGCGTGCCCTTGCAGGTGCTCGAGGCCGTCGAGCCCGCGGGCCTCTTTGGGCGCGCCTGGGACGCCATTCGGCTGTGGATCAAGTGAAGCGCCTGGCGCGCAGCTAAGCTCGGGGTCGGTGAGGCTTCTCGCGGCCGCACCGGTGCACGTTCGGTTCATGCGTTATCTTGCCTTCGAGGGCTAAGCCATGGTCATCATTCCCGATACGCTTTGCCACCTGAACGGGCAGTCATTGCCCCTGTGCGACGCCAAGATCTCGGTGTTGGATCGCGGCTTCATCTTTGGCGACGGCATCTATGAGGTTGTGCCGGTTTATGGCCGACGGCTGTTTCGCTTCGATGAGCACATGCAGCGCCTGCAGCGCGGGCTGTCCAAGGTGCGCATCCACAACCCGCATGACCGCGATGGCTGGCTCAAGCTGGTGCGTGAACTCGTGGCGGCACAGCCGGCGGAGGATCAACTGGTCTACATCGAAGTGACACGCGGCGTGGCGCTGCGTGACCATGTCATGCCCGAAGGCTCTGTGCCGACCGTCTTTGCGATGACCAGTGCCATGAAGTCGCCTTCGATCGAGCAGCGCCATCAGGGCGTGAGGTGCGTGACAGCGCGTGATTTCCGCTGGGAGCGCGGCGACATCAAGAGCGTCTCGTTGTTGGGCAATGTGCAGGTGCGGCAGATCTCGGCCGACCACGGCGCCACCGAGACCATCATGTTTCGCGATGGCTGGCTGACCGAGGCCGCGGCCAGCAACGTCTGGGTGGTGCACGAGGGCGCCTTGCTGGGGCCCCCCAAGAGCGAGCATGTGCTCGAAGGCATCCGCGTCGAGCTCTTTGCCGAGCTGTGCGACGAGATCGGCATCGCCTACAACCTGAGGCCCGTGTCTGAGGCCGATGTCCTTGCCGCCGATGAGGTGTTGCTGAGCTCGGCCACCAAAGAGGTGTTGGCCGTCACCAAGCTGGACGCTGAGCTGGTGGGCCACGGCGCCTTGCGCGGCCGGCCCGGGCCGGTCTACGCCCGGCTGTTTGAGGCCTATCAGCGGGCCAAGGTCGAGCAGTCGATCTGAGCGGCGGGCTCAGCACCTTCATCTGGATCGCCAAAGATGGGCCCCGCCACATCGCCACCGCCATCGTTGATCGACTATCCCTGCGACTTTCCCATCAAGGTGATGGGGGCCCAGGTGGACGGTTTTGTCGACGCCATGGCCAACATCGCTCGGCAGTTCGACCCCGGCTTTGATGTCGCCAGGATCGAGCAGCGCAGCAGCAGCGGTGGCCGCTACCTGGGGCTGACACTGACGGTGCACGCGACCAGCCGCGAGCAGCTCGATGAGCTGTACCGCTACTTGTCCAGCCACCCGATGGTCAAGGTGGTGCTTTGACCGCTGTGGGTGCCCGCGCGGTCGCCGCTGCCGCGCAGGCCTTGCCGGCCCCTCGTGTGCATCAACTTGGGCGTCAGCCCTACCTGCCCACTTACCAGGCGATGCGCGATTTCACCGAGGCGCGTGGCCCAACAACACCCGATGAAATCTGGCTGGTCGAGCACGAGCCGGTGTTCACCCAGGGCTTGGCCGGCAAGGCGGAGCATGTTTTGTTCGCCGACGACATCCCGGTGGTGTCGACCAATCGCGGTGGGCAGATCACCTACCACGGCCCGGGCCAGGTGGTGGCCTACGCCCTCATCGACCTGCGACGCCTGGGCATCTATGTCAAAGAGTTCGTTTATCGGCTGGAGCATTGCGCCATCAAGCTGCTTCAAAGCCATGGCATCACGGGGCACCGCGTCGCCGGCGCGCCGGGCATTTATGTTCGCCTCGATGATCCGCGGGGCCACGCCGGGCTGTCCGGCCCGTCCAAGCCAGGCGATGGTTTCCGTGGTCTGGCAAAGATCGCGGCGCTGGGCGTCAAGGTCAGCCGCCACTGTAGTTATCACGGCATGGCGCTGAATGTGGCCATGGATTTGACGCCTTTCGAGTGCATCAACCCCTGCGGATACGCCGGCCTGCAGACCATTGATCTGGCTAGACTCGGGGTTTCCACCGATTGGGCCAGTGTGGCCGAGGACTTGGGCGGACGTCTTGCCGCCCACTTCACGCCCGCCAGATCCAGCACCCCATGAGCATGAACGACGACACCTCCGCGGCCCCAGCCATGGCGAGCTACGACGCCAACGCCAAGCAAAAGTCCCAGGCCAAGACGGCGCGCATACCGATCAAGATCGTGCCCGCCGAGGTGCTGAAAAAGCCGCCCTGGATACGCGTCAAGGCGGGCTCTCCGACGACACGCTTCTACGAGATCAAAAGCATCCTGCGTGAGCACAAGCTGCACACGGTGTGCGAAGAGGCCTCGTGCCCCAACATCGGTGAATGCTTTGGCAAGGGCACGGCCACCTTCATGATCATGGGCGACAAGTGCACGCGGCGATGCCCGTTTTGCGATGTCGGCCATGGCCGGCCCGACCCGCTGGACGCGGACGAGCCGCTCAATCTGGCGCGCACCATTGCCGCCTTGAAGTTGAAGTACGTGGTCATCACCAGCGTGGACCGCGACGACCTGCGCGATGGCGGCGCCGGCCACTTTGTGGAGTGCATACAGCAGGTGCGGCGCCTGTCGCCCGACACCCGCATTGAAATCCTGACGCCTGATTTTCGTGGCCGCGATGACCGTGCGCTGAGCATCCTGCAAGCCGCGCCGCCGGACGTGATGAACCACAACCTGGAGACCGCACCCCGGCTGTACAAGCAGGCCCGCCCGGGCAGCGACTACCAGTTCAGCCTGAACCTGCTGAAGAAATTCAAGCAGCTGCACCCTGGGGTGCCCACCAAGAGTGGACTGATGGTGGGCCTGGGCGAAACCGACGACGAAATCCTGGGTGTGATGCGCGACATGCGCGCGCACGGCATCGACATGCTGACCATCGGCCAGTACCTGGCGCCGTCGGGCCATCACCTGCCGGTGCTGCGCTATGTGCACCCGGACACCTTCAAGATGTTCGAGGAGCAGGCCCACGCCATGGGTTTTTCCCATGCCGCCGTGGGGGCCATGGTGCGCTCCAGCTACCACGCCGACAAGCAGGCCGAAGGCGCTGGCGTCGCCCTGCTGTAGAGCCAGTGCAGACGCCGGCTCAGGCCTCGATCAGCAACTGTTCGATCAGGCGATCAAGCGCCGCGAAATCCGGCGCGCCAACATAGCGCTTGACGATCCGGCCGCGCTTGTCCAGCAAGAACGATGTTGGGGTGAGCTGCACATTGCCAAAGCCTTTGGCGATGGCGCCGGTGTTGTCGATGACCACGCCAAAGGGCAACTTGCGTGACTGGGCAAAGTTCGACACATAGGCCGGTGGGTCGTAACTCATGGCCACGGCCAGGGTGGCGTAGCCGCGAGCACGAAACTTCTCGAAGGTCTGCAAGATGTGCGGCATCTCGGCCACGCAGGTGCTGCAACTCGTGGCCCAGAAATTCACCAGCACGACCTGGCCCTTGAGTTTGGCCGTCGACGAGGTGCTGCCATCGAGCAGCGTGAAGCCGACGTCCGGCGCCGCCGCGCGCTGCTGGCCGCCGGACAAGAACAGCCAAGCAGCGCCCGCGGCGCTTAAGCCCACGGCGGCAGTGGCAAGATGGCGGCGATTCAATGTCATGAGATGAGGTGCGTATGGACCGAAGGAAGTTTACGTCTGTGCTGGTGGGTGGCGGCGTGTTGGCCTGGGCGCCGCATGCGCATGCGGCATTGGGTGAGGCAGATGCCGCTCTGGGCATCCGCTCGGCCTTGGAGCGTGGCGCGCAGGCGGCGGTGGCGCTGTTGGGCCAGCACGACGGCTTTCTCGGCAATGCCAAGGTGCGCATCGCTCTGCCCGGATTTCTGGCCGATGCGGCCAAGCTGCTGAAGTTCTCCGGCCAGCAGAAAAAGGTCGATGAGCTGGTCACGGCCATGAATCGCGCCGCTGAAGCCGCCGTGCCGCAGGCCAAAGCCCTGCTGGTGCGCACAGCGCAGTCAATCTCGGTCGAAGACGCGGTGGGCATCGTGCGCGGTTCGCAGACCTCGGTCACCGACTACTTTGCGCGCAAGACGCGCGAGCCGCTCGGCCAACAGTTCCTGCCCATCATCGTCAAGGCCACCGAAAGCGTTTCGCTGGCCGACAAGTTCAATGCTGTTGCCGGCAAAGCGTCCAAACTCGGCTTGATGAAGCCCGAGGAAGCTGACATCAACCGTTATGTGACGACCAAGTCGCTCGACGGTCTGTATCTGATCATTGGCGATGAGGAGCGCCGCATTCGCAAGGATCCGATCGGCACAGGCAGTGCCATCTTGCGCAAGGTCTTTGGCTAGGGTCAGTGCGAAGGTGTCATGACTGAGCCCAATGCCTTGGGCAGGTCAATGTCGAGCGCATTCACGTCGACGCAGGAGCCCCCGCGCACGAGTGCCTCGAGACCCGACACCTGCTGCGCCAGCTCAATGAACTCGAGCTCAGGCACTTGCCCAGCACTTGCGTGCCACAGGGTCTGCAGCAACGCCTTGTCCAGTTCGCCGTCGTAAACCACGACATGGGGCTGCGAGCCGCCCAAATAGCCGACCGCCGCGTCCACCGTAGAGACATAGTCGACCAGCAGGTTCAATCCACGCAGGGCCAAACGAACCTTGTTGCGCAAGTCGCGCGCCGGTGCGACGACCAACACCAGGCGCTCGCGGGCCAGGTCAGGCTGCGCCGCATCCGCCTGGCCGCTGACGCCCTCGGTGCCCGCAAATGCCAGCGACAAATCCACCTGCAGTGAATCGTGGCTGCACTCGATGCGCACGTTCATGGCTTGCGCCAGAAACTGCAACAAGTGCCAGTCGATGGTTTCGATGACATCGTGAATGACGTGCGTTTTCAGTGAGTAGGACACTCTGAGCACTGAGCCTTGCAGCGGCAGCTGCGAAGTCAGCCGCCAGACGATGGGCGAGACCGCATGTTCGACACTCCAGTTCAACACCGCGTGGATCAGCGCACTCATCAAGCTGGCGTCGCAGTCCGCCGTCGTGCGCTGCAGGTTGTCGTGCAGCTCAAGGCCATCGGGGTTGGCCATTCGGTAGTCACGCAGCAGCGCACTGACCAGCTCACAGACCAGGACACGTTCCGGGTCGGGTCGCACCTGGCCATTGGCAAGCCTGGCGATCTGCTGCCCCACCATGCCCACCCGTCGCGCCGCGGCGATCTCGTCGGCCAAGCGTGTGCCGATGTTGCCATCGGGTCTGGGGCAGTCCATCAAGTCGCCCAGGTGCTCCAAGGCTCTGGTCATGCGTGAAGCAACTTCAGCGGAAATCTTGTTCACCAATGGCCTGAGGTCGACGGCGCGTGACGTCGGGGCCATCAAGTCCAAATGGCTTGGCGCGACAGGCAATTTGGCGGATAGGGCGGGGTTGGGCATTCGGGGCTCGGGTTGCTGCGCAACGGGTGATCGTGTGGCTTGGCACTGGCCCTGTCGATCCCCGGGGCAGGGGGTCACCTGGTAACCAAGTGCGCGTCGGGATAATGTGATCAATGAGGCCTTTGAATGTTTCGCCACAAGCCGCGCTGCCTCTGGCAATGCTGGTGTGGGTAATGTCGGGTTGCGCGCCTGGCCTCGATTGGCGCGACATGAGTCCTCCAGGTTTGGGGTTGTCGCTCAGCATGCCATGTCGACCGACCAAGCAAACGCGCGAGCCTTGGCTGCTCGACCGTCACGTGTTGATGGCGGTTCATTCATGCCAGACCCATGGCATGACGTTTTCTGTGGCCAGTCTCGATGCCGGGCAGCCTGGCAAGGTGGGCCCGTTGTTGGTGGCGCTGCGGGCAGCGACCATCGCCAATGTTGAGGGGCGGGTGCAACGTGACGCGCCAGCCCTTGTGCCAGGGATGACACCCCATGCGGCGGCACGTGTGCAGTTGACAACGGGCGGGGTGAACAAGGGTCAATCTGTGGTGGTGCATCACCTTGAGTTTTCCTACGGCACGCGGGTCTACCAGGCGATTGCGCTCGGCGCCGCAGTCGACCAGGACATCGCCCGCCGTTTTGTGGATGGCTTGGCGGTTGCGAAGTGAGTCAGACCGGCGTGGAGGGCGAGCACTGGACCGGCCGTCGCGCCATCACGATCTTCTTGGCCTGCGCGTTTGCGTATTTCTTTTCTGCTCTGCTTCGTGCGGTGACCGCCACCCTGGCACCTGAGTTCAGCCGCGAGCTGGGCTTGGGTGCTGCACAGCTGGGCTTGGTGGCCGGGGCTTTTTTTCTCGGCTTTTCCATCATGCAGATCCCCGTGGGGCACTGGCTCGACGGCCTTGGGCCAAAGCGCGTGTTGACGCGTCTGCTGGTGCTGGCCGCTCTAGGCTGTGTCACATTCGCCCTGGCCGGAACCTTGACGCAGTTGTTGGCGTCGCGCCTGGTCATTGGTATGGGTGCTGCCGCCTGCCTGATGGCGCCGCTGACACTGTTCCGCCGCGGCTTTGGTTTCACAGGGCAGTTGCGTGCCAACTCCTGGATGCTGATGACCGGATCGCTGGGCATGCTGGCATCGACCTTGCCCGCGCAGTGGCTACTGCCCGTGATCGGCTGGCGAGGCCTTTTCGTGGCCGTAGCAGGCATGCTGTTGCTTTCGGTGGTGGTGATTGCCGTCTTCGTGCCACAAGACCGAGCGACCCCTGCAGGCGTTCCCCACCACTCCGGTGCCGGCTACAGGGTCGTGCTGCGGTCGCCGATCTTCAGGCGCTTGGCGCCCGCGGCGTTCTTCAGCTATGGCGGGTTGATCGCCATGCAGTCGCTGTGGATAGGGCCCTGGTTGACCCAAGTGGCCCGGCAATCGCCGGCCGAGGCCGCCACGGGGCTGTTCATCGTCAATGCCAGCATGTTGGTCACCTTCCTGTGCTGGGGCTTAAGCATGCCTTGGTTGATTCGTCATCGCCTCAACGGCGAGCGACTGGTCGTCCTGGGCTGGCCACTTGGCATCATTGTGTTGATCTCCATCATCTGGCGCGGCCAGGCTGCCGGGGCCATCGACTGGGCACTGTGGTGCGTCCTGACCAGCGTGGTGACACTCAGCCAGCCTGCCGTTGCGCAAGCCCTGCCGCAATCACTGGCTGGCAGGGCGCTCTCGGCATTCAATCTGGTGATCTTCTTGGGCGTGTTCAGTGTGCAATGGGGAATTGGATTGCTGGTGGATGGGCTGGTCCAGAGGGGTTGGATGCCCGCCGACGCCATGCGCGCGGCATTGGGCGTGTTCGCGGTGGCGTGCACGTTGGCGTTTGTCCAGCCGATGCTGGTCACCATGCGAGCGCGGGGATAATCCTGTGCTCAGAATTCAAGCCCATGATCGAATTTCTCATCATTGCTCACGCACCGCTGGCCAGTGCCTTGAAGGCCGTCGCCGAACATCTGCACCCCGGCGCGGCACCTCACATTCATGCGGTGGACGTTGCGCCCAGCCAGTCACCTAACGAAACTTTGCAGGCGGCAAATTTGGCGCTGAAGAATGTCGCCGGCGCCGACGTCTTGGTGTTGACGGACGTCTTCGGCGCGACACCGTGCAACGCTGCGACCGGACTTTGTGCGCGCCCTGGCACGAGGGTGATTGCAGGCATCAACGTGCCCGCACTTTGGCGCGCCGTGGCGCATGCAGACGAGTCTTTGGATCAAGTCGCCGATCTGGCCGTGGCAGGTGTGCAGCAGTCGGTCATGCATGTAGGCCCAATGGGTGTTGAGCGAAAACCCTGAGGCCGCGCGAATGATCCGCAGCACCATCACCATCAGCAACAAATTGGGCTTGCATGCCCGCGCGTCGGCAAAACTCACCAAACTCGCCGGTGGTTTCGTCTGCGAAGTGCATTTGTCGCGCAACGCGCGGCGTATCAACGCCAAAAGCATCATGGGCGTCATGATGCTTGCTGCCGGCTTGGGCGCGGTCGTCGAAATTGAGACCGATGGTGTGGATGAAATTGCCGCCATGGACGCACTTCGAGTCCTGATCGATGGCCAGTTTGGTGAAGGCCAATAACACCTCATTGGCGGAGGCGTGGTCGCAGGGCCGGCGGTACAGCGCCCTGGCCAAAGAGGTCCCTGGCATGCGTCTGGGGTGTGGGGTTCATCTGGGATGCTGCAGTGGCTGGCGCACCAGGCGCAGCCATTGATGCGTGAGAGGGTTAGGGCATGAGCATCCAAATGTTCGGCGTTGCGGTGTCACGCGGGGTGGCGATAGGGCGTGCCGTGATCATCGCTTCGAGTCGCGTCGATGTTGCGCATTACTACATCGATCCCGAGAGCGTTGCCGCCGAGATCGATCGGGTACGCCAGGCCCGCGACACGGTCGCCGACGAGTTGACGGCACTCAAACGCGATTTGCCTGCAGATGCGCCGCACGAACTGGCGGCCCTGCTGGATGTTCACTTGATGCTGCTGCACGACTCCACGGTGGCGGACGCCATCAAGCACTGGATCGAAACCCGGCACTACAACGCCGAATGGGCACTCAGCGCGCAAACCGAAGTTGTGGTTCGGCAGTTTGACGACATGGACGACGAATACCTGCGTGAGCGCCGGGCCGACATCGAACAGGTGGCCGAGCGACTGCTCAGAGCGCTGGCGCGCAAGGGCGCGCTTTTGCCGCTCACCCGTGGATCGCCACAAGGTACTGGCGAGGACCCCTTGGTGCTGGTCGCCAATGACATCTCGCCGGCCGACATGCTGCAGTTCAAAGGCAGCGTCTTCACGGGTTTCGTCACCGATGTTGGCGGCAAGACTTCGCACACGGCCATCGTGGCGCGCAGCATGGACATTCCCGCAGTCGTCGGCGCGCGCGAGGCGAGTCGCTTGGTTCGGCAAGACGATTGGCTCATCGTCGATGGCGATGCAGGTGTCGTCTTGATCAACCCTTCGCCCATCGTGCTGGAGGAGTACAGATTCCGGCAGAGGCAAAGCGAGCTTGAACGCGCACGGCTGGACCGGCTGCGATTTCGGCCGTCGATCACCTTGGATGGCCAGCGAATCGAGCTCCTGGCCAACATCGAGTTGCCAGCGGATGCCGCAGGCGCCGTGGCCGCTGGCGCCGTGGGCGTAGGCCTGTTTCGCACCGAGTTTCTCTTCATGAATCGCGATGGCGAGCTGCCAGGGGAGGACGAGCAGTTTGAGGCCTACAAGCGCGCCGTCGAGTCCATGAATGGCATGCCCGTGACGATCCGAACGGTGGACATTGGTGCCGACAAGCCGCTGGACCGCCTCACCGTCCATGAGCTCAAGCACGAGCATGCGCTGAACCCAGCGCTTGGCCTGCGCGCCATTCGCTGGAGCCTGTCGGAGCCGGCAATGTTCCGCCAACAGCTGCGTGCAATCCTTCGCGCCAGCGCATTTGGCAAGGTGCGGTTGCTCGTCCCGATGGTGGCCCAGCCCCACGAAGTGCGCATGACCAAAGACGCGATAGAACGTGCCAAACAGCAGCTCAGGGATGCCGGCCAAGCCTTCACTGAGGTTGAGCTGGGCGCAATGATTGAAGTGCCGGCGGCGGCGATGACCATGCCGTATCTGTTGAAGCACTTCGACTTCTTCTCCATTGGCACCAACGACCTCATCCAGTACACCCTGGCCATTGATCGGGCGGATGAGGCCGTGGCGCATCTGTACGACCCCTGGCACCCTGCTGTCCTGCGGCTCATTGCGGATGTGATTGCACAAGTGAACCGGGCCGGCAAACATGTCAGCGTTTGTGGAGAGATGGCAGGCGACACAGAGTTCACGGACTTGCTGTTGGCAATGGGGCTGCGCAGCTTCTCCATGCAGCCTGCGCAAATTCCCGCCGTGAAGCAGCGCATTCTGCGCACCGACACCGCGCGTCTGGCCGCTCAGATTGCGGCTGCGTTGGCCGACGACGAGCCCGCGAGTGCGTGGCACGATCTGGGTCGGCGCAAGGACAGCTGAGGCTGACGCTGCCCCTCGAGAACGCCGCATCAATGGGCGTTGAGCACAGAGTGCTGGCGTGCCCTCGTGCCGGGCCGATGCATGGCAGCCAGGCAGGCTCGCGGGCCCAATCACCCGAGCCTTCTTTGGCACTGAACCGACGCCGCGCTGAACCCTTTGAACGGCGTGACCTGCTGCTCTTGCGACGCGGTGGGATAGGCGCCATCAACAGAAGCCTCTCGGGCCTGAGCACAGCAGCAAACGCCTTAACCGCAGATGGCGACGCCTCACACTTGCCTGGACTTGCGGGCCACGCAGCGGCCGCTTGACTTGAATCGACACCGGATGCGCCCGGCAGCGCAAGTCCGAACTGATCGTGGAGCGTAGCCGGCGCCAAGAAAAGCAATGACAAATCTACTGCTGCAGGAGCCCGACGAGCAAGGCAAGACAGACTGTGTCGGCCTAGGCGATTTGCGCGGCAATGACCCCCGCCGGGCAAGCACCCAGGACCGATCAAAAAGCGACGGTCCCGGAAAAAGTGCGAAAAAAGTTAGAACCGGGACAAAGGATGTGCCAGAATAGTGGGCTCAGCCGGTCACTAGGTTGTTTCGCAAAACAGCAAGCAGCGAATAACCAAGTGATTGACAAGGTTAAGAGGGCGGAACATAATCCCACCTCTTTGCTGCTAACGCAAACAACGCGAAAGCAGCAAGCTCTTTAAAAATCAACAGCCGATAAGCGTGGGCGTTAGAAGGCGAGAGTTGGTGTCGTAAGACGCCAAGTCTTTTGGACTTTAAACGCTCACTGAATTGAAATTCATGCAAGTGAAGTTCACTTCAATTCTTTGAGTAATTTTCAAGATCGAACTGAAGAGTTTGATCCTGGCTCAGATTGAACGCTGGCGGCATGCCTTACACATGCAAGTCGAACGGTAACGCGGGGCAACCTGGCGAC
>JAYSSS010000104.1:0-28186 GCA_043720415.1 Ideonella sp. | reverse complement strand
TGTTTGCGGCGCTCAATATTTCGCCCGAGGATCAGAAGCTGAAGTTCGGCTTCTTGCTCGACGCGCTGCAGTACGGCGCGCCGCCGCACGGTGGCCTGCACCTCGGCGCGGTGGATACGCACCGAGCCGCCGCCGATTTCCCAGCCGTTGAGCACCATGTCGTAGGCCTTGGCGATGCAGGCCCCCGGGTCGGTGTTCATCAGGTCCTCGTGGCCATCCTTGGGCGCCGTGAAGGGGTGGTGCACGGCGTTCCAGCGGCCGCCCTCTTCGTCTTGCTCGAACATCGGGAAATCCACCACCCACAGCGGCGCCCACTTGTCCTCGAACAGATCGTGGGTGCGGCCAAACTCACTGTGGCCGATCGTCACGCGCAGCGCACCCAGGGCGTCGTTGACCACCTTGGCCTTGTCGGCGCCGAAGAAGATCAGATCGCCGTTGCGGGCGCCGGTGCGGGCGATGATTTCGGCCACCGCCGCGTCATGCAGGTTCTTGACGATGGGCGACTGCAAACCCTCGCGACCCTTGCCGGCGTCGTTGACCTTGATCCAGGCCAGGCCGCGTGCGCCGTAGATCTTGACGAACTCGGTGTAGGCATCGATCTCACCGCGGCTCATCTCGGCGCCGCCGGGCACGCGCAGCGCCGCCACGCGCCCGCCTTTGCTGGTGGCCGGGGTCGAGAAGACCTTGAAGTCCACATCCTTCATCACCTCGGTCAACTCGGTGAACTCGAGCTTGACGCGCAGATCGGGCTTGTCCGAGCCAAACCGGTGCATGGCCTCGGCGTAGCTCAGCTCGGCACACACTGGCAGCTCCACGCCCATGGTCTTGCGGAACACGGTGCGGATCATGGCCTCGGTGATGGCGCGGATTTCTTCCTCGCCCAGGAACGAGGTCTCGATATCGATCTGCGTGAATTCGGGCTGGCGGTCGGCGCGCAAGTCCTCATCGCGGAAGCACTTGGTGATCTGGTAATAACGATCAAAACCAGCGACCATGAGCAACTGCTTGAACAGCTGCGGGCTCTGCGGCAAGGCGAAGAACATGCCGTCCTGCACGCGGCTGGGCACCAGGTAGTCGCGCGCGCCTTCGGGCGTGCTTTTGGTGAGCATGGGCGTCTCGATGTCGATGAAGCCCTGCTCGTCCAGGAACTTGCGCACCTCGATGGCCACGCGGTAGCGCAGCATCAGGTTTTTCTGCATCGCCGGGCGGCGCAGATCGAGCACGCGGTGCGTCAGGCGCACGGTCTCGGACAGGTTCTCGTCATCCAGCTGGAAGGGTGGCGTGACGCTGGCGTTGAGCACTTCGAGCTCCAGCGCCAGCACCTCGATCTTGCCGCTGACGAGGTTGGTGTTCTCAGTCCCGGCCGGGCGCGCGCGCACCTTGCCGACGATCTTCAGGCAGAACTCGTTGCGCACGATCTCGGCCGTGGCAAACATCTCGGCGCGGTCCGGGTCGCAGACGATTTGCACCAGGCCTTCGCGGTCGCGCAGGTCGATGAAGATCACGCCGCCATGGTCGCGGCGGCGATGGGCCCAGCCCATCAAGGTGACGGTTTGGCCCATCAGCGCTTCGCTGACCAGGCCGCAGTAGGTGGTTCTCATGGGATGGCTCCTGAACTGAATATTTGAAATTGCCCGCCGCGCCATGGGGTCGCGGCCAGATGATGGGTGAAGGCGTCGTGCCCCTGGCCTTGGGCATGCGGGGCGACGCTGCTACGGCAGTGGGGCTCCAAGCGAACCCTCCGGGCCAAACGCCTGCCTGGCGCTCAGCCCGGCCGATTGGGGTCGGCCTCCTCCGGCTTCAGCGCCGCGGGGGCACTGGCCGGGGGCACGACAACGCCCATTGAAATGATGTACTTCAAGGCCTCATCGACGCTCATCGCCAGCGGCCGAACGGCGCTGCGCGGCATCATCAGAAAGAATCCAGAGGTCGGGTTGGGCGTGGTCGGCACATACAGGCTGACATGCTCACCCGGCAGATGTTGCGCCACATCGGCCGCGGGCTTGCCAGTGACGAAGGCGATGGTCCACGAGCCGGCATGCGGGTACTGCACCAGCACCGCCTCGCGAAAGGCATTGCCATCGCTGGAAAACAGCGTGTCCGAGACCTGTTTGACCGAGCTGTAGATCGATTTGACGATGGGGATGCGGCCGAGCAGCCGGTCCCATTGGCGCAGCCACCACTGGCCAAAGATGTTGGTCACGAACACGCCCGTGACCAGCATCAGCACCACCATCACCAACACACCCAGCAGCGGCACATGGCGCAAGCGCTCGATGTTGGCCGCGGCGCCCGTGGGCAGCACGGCTTGCGAGACCGCCAGCAGCCACATGAACATGCCGTCCATCAGGCCCAGCAGCCACAGCATCACCCAGATGGTGATGGCCAGGGGCAGCCAGACCAGGATGCCGGCGATGGCGTATTTCTTCACTGTGCGGCCTCAGGCGCCACCGCTCGCAGCGGGTGGCGGGCTTGTTGCGGGCGCCGCCGCGGGGGCCGGTGCCGGCGTGGCGGCTGTGCTGCTGCCGGTGGCTGGCGCAGGCGCTGCAGCGCCATCGGATTTGCCCTCGGTCTTGGCGTCGGCCTTGCCCTCGGCCTTGCCCTCGCCGGCGCCGGCCGCTTCGGCCTCGGGCTTGGCGCTGGCAGCGCCGCCCTTGTCGCGGAAATCGGTGACATACCAGCCCGAGCCCTTGAGCTGGAAGCCAGCCGCCGTGAGCTGCTTGGTGAACGCCTCCTGGCCGCACGACGGACAGATGCTGAGCACCGGGTCGGACATCTTTTGCAGCACGTCTTTGGCGTGGCCGCAAGCGGAACAGCGGTAAGCGTAGATCGGCATGGCCCAGGTTTCAGCGAAAAACCCGGGATTATAGGGAGCGCCGCGTCATTCAGCGCCATTCAGCGCCGTCATTCAGCAGCTGCTTATGGCCTGGCCGGCGCGGCCGGCCTTCAGCCGCGCCGCTCAGGCGACGCTGCCTGGCGCAGCGATTCGGCCATGGACTGGCCACCATTGCCCAGCAGCTGCGGCGCCAGCGAGCCCATCAACATGCCGATCGCCGCCGCCATCAGCCCCACCAGGTTGGCCGGCACCAGCGCTTCTGGCGCTGTGTAGCTGGCACCCAGCCAGGTGCCTATGCCCAGGATGATCGACAACAGCGCCCCCTGGGTGGAGGCGTGCTTCCAGTAGGCCCCCGCCACCAGCGGCACGAAGGCGCCGACCAGGGTGACGTTGTAGGCGTTTTGCACCATCTCATACATCGTGCTCTTGCTGTTGAGGGCAAACAGCAAGGCGCCTGCAGTGAAGGTGACCAGGATGATGCGCAGCGTCAACAGGAACTGCTTGTCGCCCATGTCGGGCACAAAGGGGCGCAGCACGTTCTCGGTGAAGATGGCCGTGGGCGCCAGCAGCGCGCCGCTGGCGGTGGAGAGGATGGCTGAGAGCAGCGCGCCGAAGAACATGATCTGCGCCCACATCGGCATCTTGGCCAGCACCAGATCGGGCAGGATGCGCTGGATGACACGGGCGTCTTCGTCGGCGAACAGTTGGGTCAGCTCGGGAAACGCCACCAGGGCGGCATAGGCGATGAAGATCGGCACGAAAGCGAAGCAGAAATAGATCAGCGCTCCGATGACGGTGCCGCGCACCGCCGTGCGCTCGTCCTTGGCGCTGGTCATGCGCTGGAACACATCCTGCTGCGGGATCGAGCCAAAGGCGAAGGCCAGGAAGGCCCCGGCCATCACCCACCAGCCCTTGCTGTCGGTCGGCCAAAAGGCCAGCTTGCCATCGGCCGCGGCCTGGGCAATCACCTTGGCAGGCCCACCGGCCATGTCGCCCACCAGCCAGGCCACCAGCGACAGGCCGATGAGGATGACGATGGTCTGGAAGAGATCGGTGAAGGCCACCGACCACATGCCGCCAAAGATGGTGTAGATCAGCACGACGGCCGCGCCGGCCAGCACGGCGGTGTTCAGATCGATGGCGCCGCCCGAGAGCACATGGATCACCAGGCCCAGCGCCGTCATCTGCGCCGAGGTCCAGCCCAGGTAGGACAAGGTGATGGCCAGGCTGGTCAGCACCTCCACCGCCTTGCCATAGCGCTGCTTGTAGAAGTCGCCAATGGTCAGCAGGTTCATGCGGTAGAACAGCCGCGCAAACAGCAGCGCCGCGAGGATCAGGCACAGCGTGGCACCGAAGGGGTCGCCCGGTACGCCACGCAGGCCGTCCTTGGCAAAGGTGGCCGACACCGACAGCACCGTCTCGGCGCCAAACCAGGTGGCGAACACCGTGGCCACATTCATGTACAGCGGCAGGCTGCGCCCGGCGACCAAAAAATCCTTGGCGTTGTGCACACGCCGCGCCGCCACCAGGCCGATGGCAATGGTGACCAGGAGGTAGAGAACAACAAAGGTGACCAACACGGGGCGCTCCTGGCTACAAAACCGGGGCGGAGTTTAATGGGCCCACAGTTGCATGGCCAGCGCCGCAAGGGCCGCGCCCAGCGCGACCAGCGTCATCGCCTGCATCCAACGGTTAGCCCGGCGTTGCTCCTTCAGCATCGCCAGCAGCGCCGGATCGGTCTCATGGCGCCGGTGCAGGGCCTGGTGCACTAGGCGCGGCAGCTCGGGCAGCAGTTGGGCGTAGCGCGGCGCCTCGTGCTTGATGCGCTCCACAAAACCGGCCCAGCCGACCTGGCGGTGCATCCATTGCTCCAAAAAGGGCTTGGCCGTGCTCCACAGATCGAGCTCGGGGTCGAGCTGGCGGCCCAGGCCTTCGATGTTGAGCAGGGTCTTTTGCAGCAGCACGAGTTGCGGCTGGATTTCCACATTGAAGCGGCGCGAGGTCTGGAACAGACGCATCAGCACCTGGCCCAGCGAGATCTCGCGCAGCGGCCGGTCAAAGTGCGGCTCGCAAACAGCGCGGATGGCGCCCTCCAACGCATCGACCCGCGTGTTAGGCGGCACCCAGCCGGATTCGACATGCAACTCGGCCACGCGCTTGTAGTCGCGCCGAAAGAAGGCCAGGAAGTTCTGCGCCAGGTACTCCTTGTCCCACTCGGTGAGCGTGCCGATGATGCCGAAATCCAGGGCAATGTAGTGGCCGAAGGTGGCCGCATCCAGGCTCACCTGGATGTTGCCCGGGTGCATGTCAGCATGAAAAAAGCCATCGCGAAACACCTGGGTGAAGAAGATGGTCACGCCGTCGCGGGCCAGCTTCTTGATGTCTATCCCGGCCTCGCGCAGGCGATCACCCTGGCTGATGGGCACACCGTGCATGCGTTGCATCACCATCACCGTGGGCTTGCACAGCTCCCACACCATCTCCGGCACCAGCACCAGGTTCAGGCCCTGCATATTGCGCCGCAGTTGCGCGGCGTTGGCGGCCTCGCGCACCAGATCAAGCTCATCGTGCAGGTAGGTGTCGAACTCGGCCACCACCTCGCGGGGTTTGAGGCGTTTGCCGTCGTGCCAGACGCGCTCGACCACGTGCGCCAGGGTGTGCATCAGCGACAGATCGTGCTCGATGGCGGCGAGCATGCCCGGGCGCAGCACCTTCACCGCGACCTCGCGTCCGCTCTTGCCGTCGGCACTCTTGAGCCGCGCGAAATGCACCTGGGCGATGGACGCGCTGGCCTCGGGTCTCACCTCGAAGTGCTCGAACACCTCGTCCAGGCGGCGACCAAAGACGCGTTCGATCATGGCCACCGCCTGCTCACCGGGGAAGGGCGGCACGCGGTCCTGCAGCTTGGCCAGCTCGTCGGCCACATCCAGCGGCAGCAGGTCGCGCCGGGTGGACAGCACCTGGCCGAACTTCACAAAGATCGGCCCGAGCTTTTCCAGCGCCATGCGCAGGCGCACACCACGCGGCGCTTCGAGCCGCCGGCCCAGAGTGGCCACGCGCACCAGGGCACGTACCCAGCGCTGGCGAAAGCCCGACAGCGCCACCTCGTCCAGGCCGAAGCGCAGGACGGTGAAGGCAATGCTGATGAGTCGGAAGAAGCGGCCCATCGCGAACTAGCGACCCCGCCAGTGCGCGGCCATGTCGCCAGCGCTCTGTGCGGCCTGCTTCAGGCCGCGCGCCAGGGCCCTGCCCATACGCTGCAGCTCATGCGCCGCGGCCGGGCCAAAGGCGCGCTCCAGGTCGGCAGCGATGTCCCAGCGCAGGTTGTGCGCCAGCCAGTCGATGTCGGCCGCCAACAGCGCGTCGCCTTCGATGTTGAGCGGCGGCAGCTCGCTGCGCGCGGCACCAAACAACACGCCCGAGGCCAGGCGCGCACCGTCGGCCGCCGGCAGGCGCAGCAGCAAGTCGATGCGCTGGGCGCCATCCATGGCGTCGGGCCGCCACTCCAGCAGCCCGGCGGGGGTGATGCCAAAGGCCAGCACCGGCGGCGGCGGCAACCAGCGCGGCCAGGCCTCGATGTCCAGCCGCAGCCGCTTGCCCTGATGCGCCAGCAAGCGGCCCTGGGCCTGCGGCTCGGACATCAACACGTGGTTGATCAGCAGCACCAGGCGCTCCACCAGGGCCGGCGCCAGCAGCGCGTTCAGGTCAGGAAACATCGTCGAATTGTAGGCAGTGCGGGGCTTGACCCGGGCCCGGCAAGCCGACCAGCGCCCTGATCTACCCGACAATCCGCGGCCCTCAGCGCTGTGCCAGCCGCTTGCCTACCTGGCCCGTCCACAGGCCCGCGGTCTGGCTCAAGGGGGTCAGTTCACAGCAGTTCGCGGGTCGGCCCTGGGGTTGGTCCGAGTTGCCTTGAACCCCGCCCAAGGCCCACCTCCGCCACACCCGATGCTTGAGCCCAGCCACCGCCGAAACTTCTACAGCGTGCCGCAGTCGGTGACCGCCCTGGTTGCCGCCTTGCTGGAGCCGCTGCTCGGTGTTGGCGTCTACCTCCTGGTGCTGGCCACCCATGGCGACACACTGGGCCGACCCGATCTGGTGCTGTGCCTGCTGGCCTTTGTGCTGGGCTTTCCAGGCCGCAATCGCTTCGCCCAGACCGCGCTGACTATCGCCATGGATGTCATCGTGACCTGGCTGTCCCTGCTGCTGATCCTGGCCCTGTGCGCCTACGCCACGCGCAGCTTCGACCTGTTTGATCGCGATGTCCTGCTGGCCTGGGCCGGGCTCACACCGCTGGCCCAGTGGCTGATGGTCCTGTGCGGCCAGCAGGTGCTGCGCTGGAATGCCGCCAGGCCCGGGCAAAGGCGCTCCGCGGTGGTCGTGGGCGCCGGTGAGCTGGGCGTGAAGGTGGCCAACGCCCTGCGTGAAAACCACCTGCAGGGCATTGACTTCATGGGTTATTTCGATGATCGCCAAGATGGGCGTGTGCCGGCACATGCCGGCGCCCAGCGCCTGGGCGGCCTGGGCGACGTGGCCAGCTACCTCAGCACCCACGCCATCAAAGACACCTACATCACCCTGCCGCTGGGCTCGCAGCCGCGCATCTTCAAGCTGCTGGAGAACCTGCAGGGCACCACCACCTCGATCTATTTTGTGCCCGATGTCTTTGGCATCAGCATCATCCAGGGCCGTTTGCAGGACATGAACGGCATGCCCGTGGTCGGCATCTGCGACACGCCGTTCAAGGGCACCAACGAGCTGGCCAAACGCAGCAGCGATCTGCTGCTGGCCAGCCTGATCCTGGTCTTGCTCTCGCCCCTGCTCCTGGCCCTGGCCATCGGCGTGAAGCTGAGCTCACCCGGCCCGGTGATCTTCAAGCAACGGCGCAATGGCCTGGATGGCGAGGAGATCACGGTCTACAAATTTCGCTCGATGCGGGTGCAGGACGACAGTGCGCCGCTGCGCCAGGCGCAGCGCCACGATGCACGCACCACACCCTTGGGCGCCTTCATGCGCCGCACCTCGCTGGACGAGCTGCCGCAGTTCATCAACGTGCTGCAGGGCCAGATGAGCATCGTCGGCCCGCGCCCCCATGCTGTGGCCCACAACCAGCAGTACCGGCAGCTCATCAAGGCCTACATGGTGCGCCACAAGGCGCGCCCGGGCATCACCGGCTGGGCCCAGGTCAATGGTCTGCGCGGTGAGACCGATACGCTGGACAAGATGCGCGCGCGGGTCGAATACGACCTGGAGTACCTGCGCAACTGGTCGATTGGCCTGGATCTGAAAATCATCGCGCGCACCGTCAAGCTGGTCCTCTTTGATCGCAACGCCTACTGAAGCGCTGACCGATGCCTCGTTCTCTGCTCCCACACATCGCCCTGGCCGCCAGCATCGTCGCGGCCCTGGCGCTGCCCGCCGCGGCGCACGCGCAATCCAGCCCCTGGTACCTGGGCAGCTCGCTGGGCCTGAGCCACGAGACCAATGTCTATCGCCTGATCGACGCGGCCACCTTGCCAGCGGATCTGGCGCGTGCGGACACCGTGCTCACCACCACCGTGCTCGCCGGCCTGGACCAGCGCATCGGCCGCCAACGCCTGTTTGGCAGTGCCGCCCTGCGCGACCACCGCTACGCCCGCAACCATGCGCTCAACAACAATGGCCATGGCCTCAGCCTGGGCCTGGATTGGACGAGCATCGAGCAGCTCTCGGGCCGCCTCAGCCTGCAGGCCAACAGCGATTTGCTGCTCTTCAACGACAAGGACGTGCCCACCCTGCTACGCAAGAACAGCGCGCACAGCGAGCAGCTCGATGCCAGCCTGCGCCTGGGCGGGGCCGCGCGCTGGCAGGCCGAGGCCGCGCTGGGCTGGCGCCAGCAGGGCCACTCAGCGGTCGAATACCGCTCACGCGAATTCCATCAAACCACCGCCTCTTTGGGCCTGCGCTGGCGCCCAGGCGCGGCCCTGGCCTTGGGCGCGACGGTGCGCGCCGCCGACGGGCGCTATCCACACTACCTGCGCCTGGCCAGCGGCGAAGACCTGGCCGACCGCTTTCGCAGCCACGACCTTGATTTCACGGCCGACTGGACACCCAGCGGCGCCAGTGTCTTCAGCGCGCGCTTGGGCAGCACGAACATGCGCTTTTCACAGGCCTCACAGCGCGACTTCAAAGGCCTGACCGGTGAGCTGCGCTGGAACTGGCGACCGACCGCCAAGCTGGCCACCTCACTCACCCTGCTGCGCGACAACGGCCAGGATGCGTCGCGAGGCATCAGTACCGTCATCACCGGCGTCGACATCAGCCGCTCCAGTAACTTGTTACGCGTGAAGACCGATTACGCGCTCAGCGCCAAGTTCAGCTTGCAACTTGGCGCCACCTATGTGCAGCGCAATCTGGCCGATGTCACGACCACCGTGTTCGGCACGCGAGAGCTCATCCAAGGTGGTGACCACTCCACCCACGTCGGCCTGGGACTGCGCTGGACGCCCACGCGCAACGCCTCGCTCAGCTGCGACTTCAGCCGCGACCGGCGCGCTGCCGATGGCCGCTTGTCGTCGCCCTATGGTGCCGCAGTCTTGGGCTGCGTGGGCCAGTTCACGATTCAGTAGCCGCAGCTTGGTCACCACACTCGCCGCACCACACCCGCCGCACCACACCTGAGCCGCCCCACCTCAGTCGCCACCTTTGAACCCTCGCCCCATGCCCCGCATCCTGCTCACCGGCGCCACCGGCTACATCGGCTCACACACCTGGCTGGCCCTGGCTGCCAGTGGTTTTGAAATCATCGGCGTCGATGATTTCTCCAACAGCTCCCCCGTGGTGCTGCAGCGCCTGCAGGCCCTGCTGGGCCGCGCGCCTGAGTTTGAGCATGCCGATGTCAACGACAGCGCCGCCATGCACGCGCTCTTTGCGCGCCAGGCCATTGACGCCGTGGTGCACTTCGCCGCCTTCAAATCGGTGGGCGAATCCAGCGCTCAGCCCCTGGCCTATTACCGCAACAACATCGGCGGCCTGGTCAGCGTGTGCCAGGCCATGCGCCAGCACGGCTGCCAGCGCATGGTCTTCAGCTCCAGCGCCACCGTCTATGGCGACCCGGCCAGCCTGCCCATTGCCGAGCACTTTGCGTTGTCCGCCACCAACCCCTATGGCCAGACCAAGCTCATCGGCGAGACCCTGTTGCGTGATCTGGGCGCGGCCGATGCACAGTGGCAAACCGCCTGTCTGCGCTACTTCAACCCGGTGGGCGCGCACGCCAGCGGCCGCATCGGCGAAGACCCGCGCGGCACGCCCAACAACCTGATGCCCTATGTGGCCCAGGTGGCCATTGGCCGGCGGCCACAGCTCAGCGTCTTTGGCCGTGACTGGCCCACGCCCGATGGCACCGGCGTGCGCGACTACATCCATGTCTGCGATCTGGCCGATGGCCATGTCGCCGCCCTGCGCCGCTTGCTCGATGTACCCGGCTCCTTCACCGTCAATCTGGGCACCGGCCGCGGCCACAGCGTGCTCGAATTGGCCGCAGCCTATGCCCGGGCCAGTGGCCGCGAGGTGCCGGTGCAATTTGCACCGCGCCGCGCGGGCGACATTGCCGCCTGCTGGGCCGACCCCAGCCTGGCCCAGCACCTGCTGGGCTGGCAAGCGCAACACGATCTTCACCGCATGTGCCAGGACAGCTGGCGCTGGCAATCCCTCAACCCGCAAGGATTCGAAAGCCCATGACTTTGCTCGTTCAACCCGTGATCATGGCCGGCGGTTCCGGCACCCGGCTGTGGCCGCTGTCGCGCGCCGGCTACCCCAAGCAGTTCCTGGTGCTCTCCGGCAACACCAGCCTGTTCCAGCAGGCCGTGTCCCGGCTGCAGGCCCTGGCCAGCGCCGACATCGAAGTCGCCGCGCCCAGCATCGTGGGCAACGAAGAGCACCGCTTCATGGTGCTCGACCAGTTGCGTGAGATCGGCATCGAGCCCAGCGCCGCCGTGCTCGAACCCATGGGCCGCAACACCGCGCCGGCCCTGACCCTGGCCGCACTGGCGGCGCTGCAAGCGGGCCAGGACCCGGTGCTGGTGGTGACGCCGGCCGATCAAACCGTCACCCAGGCCGCGGCCTTCACCGCCGCCCTGCAGCGCGCCGTGCGCGTGGCGGCGGACGGCGCCATCGCCATCCTGGGCATCACCCCGGATCGGCCCGAGACCGGCTTTGGCTATATCCGCATCGACGCGTCCACTTCCGAGCGCGCGTCAGACCCAGGCGCCGCCCCCAAGGTCGCCGAGTTTGTCGAGAAACCTAACCTGTCTACCGCGCAGACCTACCTCGCCCAGGGCGGCTACTTCTGGAACGCCGGCATGTTTGTGCTCAAGGCCTCGGTGTGGATGGCCGCACTCGCGCGCTTCCGCCCCGACATCGCCGCCGCCACGCGCAGCGCCTGGGAGGCGCGCGCCATGGACGCCAAGTTCATCCGCCCGGGCAAGGCCGAATTCGCCGCCGTGCCCAGCGAATCGGTCGACTACGCCGTGATGGAGCGCTGCCCGGGCAGCGATTTCGACATCCGCATGGTGGCGCTCGACGCCGGCTGGAACGACCTGGGCGCCTGGGAGGCCGTGTGGCAGGTCGCCGCCAAGGATGCGCAGGGCAACGCCAGCACCGGCGACGCCATCGTCAAGGACAGCCACAACACCCTGGTGCACGCCACCAGCCGCCTGGTCAGCGTGGTCGGCCTGCGCGATGTGGTGGTGGTCGAGACCCCCGATGCGGTGCTGGTGACCGACCGCGAGCGCAGCCAGGAAGTCAAACAGATCGTTGGCCAGTTGAACAGCGAAAAGCGCGGTGAGCAAAGCCTGCACCGCAAGGTGCACCGGCCCTGGGGCTGGTACGACTCCATCGATTCGGGCCCGCGCTTTCAGGTCAAGCGCATCATGGTCAAGCCCGGCGCCTCGCTCAGCCTGCAAATGCACCACCACCGCGCCGAACACTGGATCGTGGTCTCGGGCACGGCCGAAGTCACCAATGGCCAGCAGGTCATCATGCTCACCGAGAACCAAAGCACCTACATCCCCCTGGGCCAGGTGCACCGCCTGGCCAACCCCGGCAAGCTGCCGCTGGAGATCATCGAGGTGCAATCCGGCAGCTACCTGGGCGAGGACGACATCGTGCGTTTTGAAGACACCTACGGGAGAAAGTAGATGGCCGCTCACCTGTTCGGTGGTCAAGCAGGAGTCGCGCTGTGACGATCCTCGTCACCGGCGGCGCCGGCTTCATTGGCAGCAATTTCATCCTCGATTGGCTGGCCGCGCCGGCCACACGCGACGAGCGCGTGGTCAACCTCGATGCCCTCACCTATGCCGGCAATTTGCGTAACCTGGCCAGCCTGCAGGGCGATGCGCGCCATGTCTTCGTCAAGGGCGACATCGCCGACCGCGCCTTGCTCGACAGCCTGCTGGCCACACACCAGCCGCGCGCCGTGCTGCACTTCGCCGCCGAGAGCCATGTCGACCGCAGCCTACACGGCCCGGGCGAATTCATGCGCACCAATGTGCACGGCACCTTCAACCTGCTCGAAGCCGTGCGCGGGTACTGGGCGGCGCAGAGTGGCAGCGCGAAAGACAACTTCCGCTTCCACCATGTCTCCACCGACGAGGTTTTTGGCAGCCTTGCGCCCGAGGCGCCGGCCTTCACCGAAGCCCACCCGTATGAGCCCAACAGCCCCTACTCCGCCAGCAAAGCGGCCAGCGACCACCTGGTGCGTGCCTGGCACCACAGCTATGGCCTGCCGGTGCTCACCAGCCACTGCAGCAACAACTACGGGCCCTATCACTTCCCGGAAAAACTCATCCCGCTGATGATCGTCAACGCCCTGGCCGGCAAGCCCTTGCCCATCTATGGCGACGGCATGCAGGTGCGCGACTGGCTCTATGTGGGCGACCACTGCAGCGCCATCCGCGCCATCCTGGCCGGCGGCCGGCCCGGGCAGACCTACAACATCGGCGGCTGGAACGAGCAGCCTAACCACCAGATCGTGCGGACACTGTGCAGCCTGCTCGATGAGCTGCAGCCCAGCCCCGCCGGGCCCTACGCGCGGCTCATCACCCATGTGGCCGATCGCCCCGGCCACGACAGGCGCTACGCCATCGATGCCCGCAAAATCGAAGGCGAGCTGGGCTGGCGCCCGGCCGAGACCTTCGAGAGTGGCATCCGCAAGACCGTGCGCTGGGTCCTGGACAATGCCGCCTGGGTGGCCGAAGTGCAAAGCGGCGCCTACCGCGATTGGGTGCAGAAGCAGTACGGCGCCTGATTTTTTGCCGACACCGGCTGGCCTGGACCCGCATTCATGAGCACCCCCGCACCCGCCCCGCACAGCGCCACTGCCGCGCCAAATTCCAGCGCCGCGCCCGCACAGCGCAAGGGCATCATCCTGGCCGGCGGCTCGGGCACGCGGCTGCACCCGGCCACCCTGGCCTTGAGCAAGCAGTTGCTGCCGGTGTACGACAAGCCCATGGTGTATTACCCCTTGTCCACCCTGATGCTGGCCGGCATCCGCGACATCCTGCTCATCAGCACGCCACAAGATCTGCCGCGCTTCGAGGCCCTGCTCGGCGATGGCCGCCGCTTCGGCCTGAACCTCAGCTACTGCGTGCAGCCCAGCCCCGATGGCCTGGCCCAGGCCTTCATCCTGGGCCGCAATTTCGTCGCCGGCCAGCCCAGCGCCCTGGTGCTGGGCGACAACCTCTTCTACGGCCACGACTTTCAGGTGCTGCTGCAGCGCGCCAACGCACGCCGCGCGGGCGCCACCGTCTTTGCCTACCATGTGAACGACCCGCAGCGCTACGGCGTGGTCGAGTTCGACGGCCAGCGCCGGGCGCTGAGCATCGAAGAAAAACCGGCCACGCCGAAGAGCCATTACGCCGTCACCGGCCTGTACTTCTACGACCACCAGGTCTGCGACATCGCCGCCGACATCCAGCCCTCGGCCCGCGGCGAGCTCGAAATCACCAGCGTCAATGCGCGTTATCTGCAGCTCGGCCAGCTCGATGTCGAGATCATGGGCCGCGGCTATGCCTGGCTCGACACCGGCACCCACGACAGCCTGCTCGAGGCCAGCCAGTTCATCGCCACCCTGGAAAAACGCCAGGGCCTGAAGGTCGCCTGCCCGGAAGAAATCGCCTACCGCTCGGGCTGGATCACCGCCGATGAGCTGCACGCCCTGGCCCAGCCCATGTTGAAAAACGGCTACGGCCAGTACCTGCTGCAGGTGCTGCGCGACAAGGCCTTTTGAGCATGTCTGGCGCCGCCGCACGCCGCCGCCTGGTCGTGCTGGGCGTGCCCATTGATGTGCTGGCGCTCGATCACGCCGTGCAGCGCATCGCCGCCGCGGCGCAGCAGGGGCGCGGCGGCCATGTCTGCCTGTGCAATGCGCACTCGGTGGTCACGGCGCAGCGCGACAGCGCCTTTGCACGCGCCATCGACAGCGCCCTGCTGGCCCTGCCCGATGGCGCCCCGGTGGCCTGGATGCAGCGCCGCCTGGGCGCGCCCGGGCAGCGCCGGGTGTGCGGGCCCGATCTGATGCTGGCCTACTGCGCCCACGCCGCGGCCAGCGCCGAGCCGATCTACCTGTATGGCAGCAGTGAGGCCACCTTGGGCGCCCTGCAGGCCAGGCTGCTGGCGCGCTGGCCGGCGCTGCGCATCGCCGGCAGCCACTCGCCACCGTTTCGCCCACCCACACCGCAGGAGCAAGCCGCCGATCTGCAGCGCATCCGCGACAGCGGCGCGCGCAGCGTGTGGATCGGCCTGGGCTGCCCCAAGCAGGAGCTGTGGATGGCCACGCACAGCGGTCAGCTCGGTGCTGTGTTGATCGGCGTCGGCGCGGCCTTTGATTTCCATGCCGGTGTGCTGCCGCGTGCCGGCACCTGGATACAGCGGTCAGGCCTGGAATGGCTGCACCGTTTGATCACCGAGCCGCGCCGCCTGGCACGGCGCTATGTGGTGAGCAACACCTTGTTCATCCTGGGCGCGGCGGCCCAGCTCATCGGCCGACGGCGCTGAGACGCGGCGGCGCTGAACTTGCCGAGATCGTCCACTTGCCTAAACACCGCGTGTTGATCGTCGAGCGCCGCCTGCCGGCCTACCGCGTGGCCTTGTTTGAGGCGCTGCGGGTCGCGCTGGCGGCGCGCGGCATCGAGCTGGCCCTGGCCCACGGCCAGCCGCGCGCCGAAGAGCGCTCCAAGCGCGATGAAGGCGAGCTGGCCTGGGCGCAGCGCCTGCCCACGCGCTACCTCGGCCCGCTGTGCTGGCAGCCCTTCGATGCGCGCGGCTTTGATCTGATCATCGCCGGCCATGAAAACGGCCTGCTCTTCAACCACTGGCTGTGCCGGCCCTGGCGCGGTTTTCGCCTGGCCTACTTTGGCCATGGCGCTGACTTTGCCGCGGCCGCGCCCGGCGGCCTGCGTGCGGCCTTCAAGCGCTGGACGGCGCGCCAGGCGGACGCCTGGCTGGCCTACACCGAGCACAGTGCGGCCAAGCTGCGCCTGGCCGGCGTCGCGGCCGAGCGCATCCATGTCGTCAACAACGCGGTGGCGGCAGGGCCGGCGAATGTGGAGCGCCACAAGCCCGGCAAGACCGCCGTCTTCATCGGCTCGCTCTACCCCGCCAAGCGCCTGGATCTGCTGCTGGCCGCGGCCGAGCAGTGCGCGATGTCTGACGCCGATTTCCGCTTGATCGTGATCGGCGATGGCGAGCTCGCGCCGCTGTTGCGCGACGCCGCCCATCGCCATGCGCGCTGGCTGGCCTGGCACGGCGCCATTCATGGCGTGCAGCGTGAGGCGCTGCTGGCCCAGGCCGATGTGCTGCTGCTGCCGGCGGCGGTGGGCCTGGCCATCCTTGATGGCTTCGCCGCCGGCCTGCCGCTGCTCACCACACACGCCCCTGGCCACGGCCCGGAGCTGGCGTATCTGCAAGCCGGCCTCAATGGCGAGCTCACGGCGCCTAACCCGCCGACCTATGCGCAGGCCATCCTCGCCCTGCTGGGCGACGCCCCGCGGCTGCAGGCCATGCGCGCCGCCGCATGGCAGGCGGCGCAGCGCCACACCCTGGCGGCCATGGTCGTGCGCTTTGTCGCCGGCATCGAGGCCGCACTGGCGCGGCCGCGCTGAGCAGGATGCCGGCATGAGGCTGCTCATCGTCCACAACCGCTATGTGCAGCGCGGTGGCGAAGACCAGGTGGTCGACGACGAGATCGCCCTGCTGCGCCGCCACGGCCATGAGGTCGATACGCTGCTGGCCGACAACGCCGAGCTCGCCGAGCTGCCCACCTGGCAAGGCGGCCTGCAGATGCTGTGGTCGCACGCCGCCGCGGCCCAGGTGCGCCAACGCTGCGCGCACTTTCGGCCGCAGCTCATGCACCTGCACAACAGCTTTGCGCGGCTCTCGCCCTCGGTCATCTGGGCGGCGCGCGCCTGTGGTGTGCCGGTGGTGCAGACGCTGCACAACTACCGCTTGTTCTGCGCCAATGGCCTGCTGCTGCGCGAAGGCCGGCCGTGTGAGGATTGCCTGGGCCGTTCGCCCTGGCGCGGCCTGCGCCACGCCTGCGTGCGCGGCGCGCTGGCGCCCTCGGCGGCGGTGGTGGGCATGATCGGCCTGCACCGGCTGCTGGGCAGCCATGTGCGCCATGTGGCGCGCTTCATTGCTTTGTCAGAACACGCCCGCGGCAAGCTCATTGCGGGCGGCTTGCCCGCCGAG
Source organism: Ideonella sp. (assembly GCA_043720415.1). GTDB lineage: Bacteria > Pseudomonadota > Gammaproteobacteria > Burkholderiales > Burkholderiaceae_C > Pseudaquabacterium. The sequence goes on along the minus strand of JAYSSS010000104.1, from coordinate 11,625 downwards.
CGCGTGGTCGTCAAGCCCAATTTTGTGGACGACCCGCGGGCCGCTGCGGGCGGGGCCGATGTTGCGGCGGCACACGCGGCGGAAAGCTCGGCGGCAAACATGGCGGAAAGCGCGGCCGATGACCCACCTAACCCACAAATACAGGCGACTCGAAGCGGCTTGCTCCATGTCGGCCGCCTCAGCCCCGAGAAGGGGCTGGAATGGCTGATGCAGGCCAGCGCCCAGGCGCAGTGCCGCGTCAGCCTCATCGGCAGCGGCCCGCTGGACGCCGCCTGCCGCGCCCACCCCTGGTTCGACATGCTGGGCCAGCGCAGCCCAGCACAGGTGATGGCGGCCATGTCGCGCGCACGGGCCTTGGTCGTGCCCAGCCTGGGCTACGAGGCCATGCCGCGCGTGCTGGTCGAGGCCATGGCCTGCGGCCTGCCCATCATCGCCAGCCGCCTGGGCGCCCTGGCCGAGCTGGTGCAGCATGGGCACAACGGCTGGCTGGTCGAGCCCGGCAACACCGGCGCGCTGGCCGCGACCTTGCGCGATCTCTCAAGGAAATGTGGCTTTGCCACTTTCCTTGATCCCCGCGGGGGGCGGCCGGCCCCGGCCGGCCTTGGGGCGCTCACGACCAGCGGCACCCAGTGCGCAACCCACGATGCCCATTGGCTGGCTTGCTCAGCAGCCGCCCGCGCCACCTATGAGGCGCACTACACCGCCGCGGCGGCGCACGACAACTTGCTGCGCATCTATGCGCAGGCGCTGGACGTGGCAGGGGTTGGGGCGGGGGCGGGCACAGGCGCGCAGGGCGGGACGCGATGAGCCTGTGCCTCACCACCTCCTGGGACGACGGCCACCCGCTCGATGAGCGCCTGGCAGAGCTGCTGGACCGCCACGGCTGCGCCGCCACCTTCTACGTGCCGCAGAGCAACCGCGAGGGCCTGCCGGTGCTCGGCACGCCCGCCCTGCGCGCGCTCGACACGCGCTTCGAGATCGGCTCGCACACCTTGAGCCACGCCTACGCCGGGCGCATGCCGGCGCCGGCCTGGGCGCAGCAGGTGGTGCAGGGCAAGGCAGCGCTGCAGGACCTGCTGGGCCACGCCGTGCAGGGCTTTTGCTATCCCGGTGGCCAGGCCGGCCCGGCGGCGCTGGCTGCGGTGCGCGAGGCCGGTTTCGCCTACGCCCGCAGCACCGTCAACCTGTGCCTGGATGCCGGCACCAACCGCTTTTGCCTGCCCACCACGGCGCAGTTCTATCCGCATGGCCGCGCGGTGCTGGCGCGCAACTGGCTGCGCGCCGGGCATTGGGGCTCGCGCTGGCCCGCGGCCCGTGTGGCCTTGGGCGAACGCGATTGGCAGGCCCGGCTGCGCCGGCTGCTGCACTTGGCCGCCGAGCAAGGCGGCTCGTTTCACCTCTGGGGCCACTCTTGGGAGATCGATCAACTCGGCCTGTGGGATGCGCTCGATGGCCTGCTGCGCGAGGCCGCGGCCCTGGCCCCGCCAGCGCAGCGCCTGAGCAACGGGCAATGGGCGGCCCAGAGCTTTGACACTGTCGCTCACGTGTAATTTGCGCGCCACCCCTCAAGGTTCCAATCACCCATGCCGATAACCGGCCCATGCGCCGTGCCACACCCGATGTTTGCCGCCATCCGCTGCCGTCCACCGCGAGCCTGGCCATGCTGCTAGCGTGCTTGTTGGCCCTGGTCGCCTGCGGCGGCGGCGATGACGGCCCGGGTCAGGACATGGCCCAGGCCGCGCCTGCACCGGTGTCGGCTCAGGCCGCGACGCCGGGCGCGGCGCAGCTGATCAGCGAACTTAAGATTAAAGACCTGACCCCATCCCAAGCTTTGCGCGCGCCGAGTGTCGCCACCGCCCCCAGCGTGCTGCCCAGCGGCGACGCCACCGCGCCCACGCCCCTGGTGCGGGCAGCGGCCGGCCTCACCACCCTGGCCCAGCCCACGCCGGCGGAATCGGCCGCACTGGGCAGCACCGGGCCCACCGCCGGCTGCACCACCGGCTACCTGCCCCCGGCCAGCATCGCCAGCAGCGCTGCTGCCGTCTTGCCAGCGGCGGGCGGTGTCTTCTACAGCGCGGCCGATCTGGCCGTCTGGCGCCAGCGTGCCAAGGGTGATCGCTTCATCCACAAGGGCGATGTGCAGGCCGGCACGCCGGGCGATTGGGCGACCATCTCGCGCCACACGCTTGACTTCACCCGCGGCCTGGAGCCGCACTGGTCGGCGGCCCGCTCGCCGCAGCGCAGCACCCATGGCAGCCTGTTGCGTGACGCCGCCTTCAGCCACCTGCTGCAGCCCGATGCCGCCCTGCTGGCCAAGCTGCGCACGCGCCTGCTGGCCGAGGCCCATGACCCGGCCAATGACTTCAGTGTGCTGTGCCTGCGCGAGCGCAGCGGCCATGTGCAAGACGCCTGGTTTGGCGAGGCCGCCTGGCTGCTGCGCTTCATCGTCGCCTACGACTTTGTGCGCCACGCCCTGCCGGCCACCGAGCGCATGGTGATTGATCGCCACCTGCGGCGCAACGCTGGCTTGCTGGCCGCGCAACTTGACTTCGGCCTGAACTACGTCTTCCCGCAGCGCCACGCCGGCAACTACGCCCTGCGCAGCAGTGCCGCGGCGGCGCGCGGCGACGAGGCCTGGGCCAGCGCGCAAGTCGACACCAATGGCGACTGCCGCATTGATGGCCGCGACGACCCGCGGGCCTTTGCCGCTTTCAACTATGTGCGCGCCGATGGCAACTTAGGGCCGCGCACCAGCGTGCTGTCGCAGTGGTTCAACAACCGCAAGGCCATCAATGCCGCCACCGTGGGCGCGGCCGGCGTGCTGCTGGCCGACGCCGGCCTCATCGCCCGCGCCAAGCGCTACACCATGGAGTGGCTGAGCTACGGCGTCTGGCCCGATGGCAGCGAGGGCGAGTACCTGCGCAATGGCGACTACTGCATCGCCAAGCAAGGCGTCATCTATGCCGCGGCCAATGTGCAATCGGCCCTGCTCATCGCCCGGCTGCTGGCCCGCCAGGGCGACATCGCCTTGCTCAAGTACCGCAGCCGCGACGGCCTGTTTGGCACCGAATCGGCGCCCGGGCAGACGGAGAAATCACTCGCCCTGGTGGCCGGCACGCATATTCGCCTGCTCACCGACGCGCTGGACTGGCATCAATTTGAAGCGCACAAGGCCGCGCAGTCACCGCGCGACGCCACCCGACTGGGCGCCAGCCAGGTGCACTACATGGGCGATGCCAGGGGCAGCGACGATTACCACGAGCTTGGCCTGATGCTGGGCGCGCGCGACCTGCCGGCCCTGCCCATTGCCGGCCTGGTGCTGCGCGACCCTGACGTCAGCACGCGGCGTTTCCCGGGCAGCACCGGCCTGCCCGTGGCCACCGGCTTTGGCAGTTGGGTGGGCATCTGGACCGATGCCTTCAACGCCCTGCCGGCGATGCTGTTGTTGCACTGAGGCCGCGCCACAGCGCCGAGCCGACCAGCCGCGCATAGGGCCAGGCAAAGTAGACCGGCCACAGCAGGCCACCGTGGCGGCGCGTGAAGTGCCACCAGGATCGCCACGGCAGGCCCTTGCGCTGCAGGATGGCGCGCCAGCGCGCGCCCAGCGGCAGGCTGCGGTCATTGAAGCTGCCGGCCACCGGGTTGGACTCGCACTGCGCCACGATGCCCGCAGCCACATACAGCGGGTGCCCGGCGCGGCCGGCGCGCAGGGCGTAATCGGTGTCGCCCATGGCGTGCTCAAAGTACGCGTCGATGTTGCCCAGTTGCCGCGCCACGGCCATGGGCACGAGCACGCAGTTGCCATTCATCACCTCGCAGCGCAGCGGCTCGGTCGCGCTGTACACGCGCCGGTAGCTGAAACGGCGCCAGCGACTGGGCGCGCTGGCGCCGCCATAGCTGATCTGCCCCTGGGCATCGGCCGTGCTGCCAACGACGATGCAGTCACGGCCCTCGCGTTGCCGCAGTGCGCGCGCCTGGGCCAGCAGGCGGGCCAGGGCGTCGGGCTGCAGCACGGTGTCATCGTTGAGCCACAGCACATGGCTCGCGGGCAACTGTTCGCCCGTCGGCAGGGCTTGGGCGACGGCCAGCGCCTGGTGCATGCCGCGGCTCCAGTACTGCTGCCCCGGGCCGGTGAGCACCTGCACCCAGGGCTGGACCTGGCGCGCGGCCTCGGCCGTGCCATCGCTGCTGCCGTCGTCTAACAGCACGGCGCGCAAGGGCACATCGGCCTGCCGCGCCGCCACGGCCAGGGCCTGCAAGGCCGCCAGCGTCTTGTCGCGCCGGTTGAAGCAGGTCAGGGCGGCCACCAGGCTGTCGGTGGCGGGCACCGGGTTGTCGGCGACGGGCTCCGGGCTCTTGCCGTCGGGCACGGGGTTCTTGCCCGGGGGCACCGGGTTTTTGCCCGTGGGAATCTCTCCAGTCTGGGCCTCTGCACTCATCGCATCGCCCTGCGCGCCTGCGCACTGCCGGGCTGTGCCGCCGCTGGCGGCGGCTGCGCGCGCAGGCTCAGCCCCAGCGACAGCGCCGCGCCGAGCAAGACGCTTTGCATGAAGTCGATGCCATAGGTCAGGTAGTAGACCGATTGGCAGGCCAGCATCGCCAGCAGCCAATGCGCCGGCAGGCGCAGGCTGGGGTGGCGCCGTGCGTGCCACAGGCCCCGCGCGGCCGTGCCCAGGATGGCCAGAAAGGCCGCCAGGCCGATCACGCCATGCGAGACCAGGACCTCGACGAAGTAGTTGTGCGGCTGGTAGGCGATCTTGCGTGCGCTCAGCTCGTCGCTGGTGAAGCGCTCCATGCTGGTGCCAAAGGGCACGCCCAGGGCCAGCACGCGCGGGCCACCGCCGGCCCAGCGCTCGATCAATTGGCGCCAGCTGCTCAGCCGATCCGCCGCCGTGCCGCGCAGGGCCACAGCGTCGCGGGTGGAGGTGGCGATGTCGCTGGCCACATCGCCCGCGGGCGCGGCCACACCGCCGCCGCGCTCCGGGTTGGCCAGCATGAAGGCCACCAGCACGGCGCAGGCCGCCAACACCGGCAGCAGCCAGGCGGAGAAGCGCTGCTTGGCGTCGCCCGGGTGCCACAGGCACAGCAGCATGCCGCCCATCAGGCCCAGCCACACCGAGCGGTGCTGCAGCGCCAGGGTCACCGCCAGCAGGGCCAGTGCCGCCAGACGCGGGCCGGCCAGGCCGGCACTGGCCAGGCCGGCGCCGGCCAGACCAAGCTTTGCCAGGCCGGTGCCGGCCAGGCCAGCGGTCCGGCCCAGGGCTGAAAAGAACCACAGCGCCAGCGCCACCTCGGCCAGCAGCAGCGACTCGCCCGAGGCCACCACGCGCCAGATGGAGTGCCCCTGGGGCTGAAAACTGCCGGCCTCGGGCAGCAGCTCGCGGATGTCAAAGGCCACCGCCATCCAGCGCCAGGCCACCAGGCCCAGCAGCGCCGCCCCAGCCCAGCCGCTGGCCCGAAACAGCAGCGCCAGGCGCGGCGCGTCCATGGGAAAGCTCAGCACATAGGCGCAGGCCGCCAGGGCATAAAAGGTCGGCCGGGCGGCCGCGCCGGCCGCGCCTTTGAACTCCATCAGCCCCTGCACCAGGTTCACACTGACCACTGCCACCAGCAGCCAGAACGCCCAGGCCTGCCTGCCGCCCGCACCAGCCGCACCGCCCGGGCCGGGCTGCGCTGGCGGCATCACAAAGCGCAGCGCGGCGACCACGGCCACACCGCCCAACACCAGGTCCGGCAGAAAGACATTGATGCCCAGGCGCATGGCCGGCAGTGCGGGCCAGATGGCATCGACCACGGCGATGCCAAAAATCGCCAGCAGGCCCACGCCCAAGCGCCTGTGCATCACCACCGCCAGCAGCGGCAGCAAGACGCCCAGCGCAGCCATCATCACGAAGGGCAAGGCGATGAGGGCGAGGTACAGGGCAGACATGGGCCGGCGATTGTCTTGGAAGTGAAGGCCGTTGCTGATCAGGCGATCAATCGGCCGAGCAACTTGTAGACCACATACAGCGGCCAGTGCAGATGGCACTGCAGGCGCAGGCGGTAGGCCCAGGCGGCCAGGGCGCGCTGCGGCTGCGGCGACGGCTGCGGCGGCGGCGCCGGAGCATCGACGCCCAGGTACGAGCGGGGCGCTGAGCCCGGATCCACCGCCAGCAAGACGGCGCAGAAGTGGCGCGCCGGTGATCTGGCGTCATCGCTGGCGCTGCCGGCGGCCTCGAAGGCCTCGAAGTACACCGGTGGCGGTGTCATGCGCGCCAGGTCGAAGGCTTGGGGCAAGGGGCTGTTGGCCTTGGCCTGCAGATCACCCGAGTAGGAATAACGCATGATGTCCCCGTCCGATCCCAGATGGGGCGGCATCGGGCCGCGGCGGCGATCGATCAAGTCCTGCAGCACCAGGCAGGGGCTGATCATCAGCACATGCCGGGCCCAGAGCTGCGGCGCGCTGCTGTAGTGGAAGACATTGCTCGCAATGGTCAGATCGAAGGGCCCCACGCCCAGCGCCGGTGGCTGGTTCAAATCCCACTCACGCCGGGTGACGATGATCAGCCGTGCCGCTGGCCAGAGCCGGGCGATGAAGAGCACGTCGTGCCGATTCGGGCTGAGCAGCAGCACCTGGGCCGGCGGCGCGGCCTGGCGCTTCTGCCACCACGACAGGGCGCGCGCCAGGGCGGCGTGGTTGTGGCGGGTGACCTCGGGGACCTGCAGACCGAAAGTCATGAACGCGGGCCCGACCCAAAGCCCGACAGGCTCCTGGCCTGCCTTCGCCAGATCAGGCTCATGTCGGCTCAGAGCCCGGCCGCCGAAGCGCCCGCGCCGGGTTGCCCGCGGCCACCTGGCCCGCGGGCACATCGCGCGTCACCACCGAGCCCGCGCCGATGACCGCGCCGTCGCCGATGCGCACGCCCTTGCAGACCATGCTGCCCGCGCCGATGAAGACACGGTCACCGATGTGCACCGGCGCGCAGCCGACGGCGCCGGGGTCGTCATTGAAGCGCCGGCCCTCGGGATGCAGCGGGTGGAAATCGGTGTCGAAGATCATGACGTTGGCGCCGATCAGGCATTCGCGGCCAATGTGCACGGCCTGTGCGGCGCAGATCACCGTGCCGCTCAGGCCGCTGTCGTCACCGATGTCAATCACCGCGCCGGGCCGCAGCAGGCGCAGCATCACCGGCTGGGCGCAGCCCAATGCCGTGAAGCGCGCCACCGAGCACAGGGTGACGCGCTGGCCCAGGGTGATGCGCCCGCTTGTTTCGGTGGGCACGGCAGCGCTGGGCACGCCGGCGCCAGGTGCCGCGCCGCCACCTGGTGCAGCACCCGCCGCCGCGCTTCTTTGCGCCCCAAGCACACCACTGACGATCGGCCAGCCATGGGCGTTCAAGCCGCTGCCCACCTGCACGCCGTGGGCGCGCAGCCAGGCCGGCACGGCCAGCCGCCACCAGCGCTGCAGCACAGCATCACGCAGGCGCGACCACTGGGTCAGCACGGCTTCACCTGCAGCGGCTGCACACCGCCCTGTGTGGCCAGGGCCTGCCGGTACAGCGCCAGGTAGGCCTCGGCCACGGCGGCCGCACCAAAGGCCTGGGCGGCGCGGGCGCGGCCGGCCTTTGAGGCCAGCGCGTAGCGCTCAGCATCGCCTAACACCTCTATCAAGGCGTCGGCCATGGCCTGCGGCGAGCGCACATCCACCAGCCATTGCCCCGGGCCCAGCACCCAGGGCACGGCGCCGCTGTGGGCGCCGGCCACCACCGGCAGGCCCAGGGCCATGGCTTCGGCCAGGACGACGCCGAAAGATTCCTCCAGCGCCGGGTGCAGCAGCACATCGAGCGCGGCCAGGCGCTCGATCAGCCCGGCGTGCGGCAGGTGGCCGTGAAAGTGCATGCCTGCGACACCGACGCGCTGCATGGCCCACTGCTGCGCCTGCTCGCCAGGGCCGAAATCCAGGCCGAAGAGGTGCAGCTCGGCGCCTGGCAGCCGTGCGCGCAGCAGGGCGAAGGCACGCAGTGCGGGCTCGGGGTTTTTCCAGCGGCCCCAGCCGTTGCAAATCATGGCGATGCGCTTGCCGCTGGCGGCACCGCGTGCCCGGCCCAGTCGCTGCACAAAGGGCGCGACCGGGTTGGGCACGACGCGCGGGCGGCGCGCGGCACCGCCGGGCGCATCCTTAGCCCGCGCATCCGCAGCCCGCGCATCGTCAGACCAAACACCTGCCGACCACACATTCGCAGACCACACATCCGCGCGCAGGGCATCGGCCAGTCCCTCCGACACCGCTGTCAGCAGGCGCGCCTGGCGCAGCACGCGCCGCGCCATCCAGGCGCGCAGCGCGAGATAGGGGCCGCGCGCCAGGCGCAGCAAAGCCTGCGGCGAATCGTGGGCGGTGATCACATGGGGCAGTCCGCTGGCGATGGCGGCCAGGGCGAATTCATAGGTCCAGTGGGCGTGCACCACATCGGGCTGGGCCTGCGCAAGCACCGCCGCGATGGCCCGGCGCTCGAGCGCAAATTGATCGAGCGCACGCCCGGGCAGCAGGCCATTGAAGCGCCAGGCGTGGCGCCGCCCGGGCAGGATGTGCAGCGCCAGGCCGGGGCCGTGGGCGAGCACGGCCGCGCGCCCGGCCAGGCGGTAGTCCACGGTGATGGCCACGACCTCGTGGCCCATGCGCAGCAGCTCGGCGATGAGCGTGGCCGTGAGTGGCGCGCCCAGATAGCCCGCGGGCAGGCCGGCGCCGGCGCCAGCCACACCCGGTTGCGGCTGCAACAGCGCCACCAGGTCGGCGCTGGCAATCGGCGCGGCGATGGCAATCCTCACATCGGCCCTTCGTTGCCCAGGATGGGCCGCTCAAAGAGCTGCTCAGCGATGGCCCGCACCAGCTCGCCGTATACCCGCCGCGCGCTGAAGTGCTGGCGCACAAAGACCATGGTGTGCTGGCCCAGATCAATCAACTGCTGGCGCGGGCGGCTGAGCAATTCATCGGCCACGTCCAGCGCTTCTTCCGGGCTGCGCACCGTGAACAGTGAGCGCGCGCCGGCAAACAGCGCGTCGTAGCCCGGCTGCCAGTTGGTGATGTGCGGCGCGCCCGAGGCCAGGCTGATCACCAGGCGGTCCGAGGCATACATGGGTATGGCATCGAACTGCCCCCAGTTGATGCTCAGCCACGCGCGGCGCAGCGTGGGCTCTTGCGCGTCATAGGGCACGGGGCCGCGGCAAAAGGCCTCGCCCTGCCAGCCCTGGCCGCTGCCAAAGACCGCAAAGCGTGTGCCATGGGCGCGGTGAAACAGCCGCGCCAGGCGCTTGCGCTTGGCGCCACCGGGCAGGTGCAGCCAGGGGATGCGCTTCAAGCAGTGGAGGTTGGCGATCATCAGCGCGTCCCACTCACGCGTTTCAGTCGATGTGGGCTGCCAGGGCTGACCAAAGCGCACATCGTCCACCGAGTTGGGCGAGTAGATCAGCCGCGGCGCGCCGGCCTCACGCACCAGCCGCGCCAGATCGCCCAGGCCCACCACCACGGCCAGATCGCAGGCCGCCAGCAGGCGCTTCAAGCTGCCATCCATGCGCTTCACATAACGCCCATAGGCATCGGCCTCGTGGGCCACCAATTTGGGCCGGCTGGGCAGGGCTTTCAAGCTGGCGAAAAAGCCCTCATCCACCGGATAGCCGTCGTGCAGGTGCTGCCAGAAGATCACATCCGGGGCAAAGGCGGCGATGGCGGCATGCAGGTGGCGCAGCGCGGCATGCTGGCTGGCGTGCTTCTTGCGCTCCACATAGTAGGAATAGGCCTGGGCTGCCGACAGCGTGCCGTCGTTGAGCAGGTGCACAAAGGCCTGGCGCGGGCCGACCTGGTCGCCTTCGGTGTTTTCATTGGGCAGGTAGAACAGGCGCATGGTCGGCCTCAGGCTTGGGGCGCGCCGGCCAGCGCTTCGATTTCAGCTTGCGAGCGCCGCCGCAGCTTGGGGCAAAAGCGCTGACACAGGCTGTGCCGCAGGCCCTGCAGGGGTGTGAATCCAGGCATCAGCCACCAGGCCAGCGCCAGCGCCGCCACCAGCGCCGCAGCACCCGCCGCGGTCTCGGCCACAACGCGCCACAGCAGGGGCCATGCCAGGCCCAGGCTGCCAAGGTGGGCGGCCCACACCGCGCCATACACCGCAGCGCCCAGGGCCAGCAAGGCCAGCAGTGCCTGCCACAGCGGTGCTGGGCTGAGATCAAGCGCGTGGCGCACCAGGCGAAGGCCGGCCAGCGCGCGCAGCCATTCGGCGATGACCACCACCGCGGCCAGGGCCAGCAGGCCAGAGCTTGCCGCCGCGCTGAGCACTGCGTTCACACCCAGGGCCTGGCTCGGCCCCGCATCCGCCGCACCCAATGCACCCGCCGCCCCCACCGCGACCAACACCGCGACCAGGGCGGCCGCCTTGAGCAGCAATAGCCCCGCCTGCCACTGCAGCTTGGCGCGCAGCGCGCCCAGGCCATCCAGGGTGATGCCGCAGGCCACATACACAGAGCTCGCGGGCACGCCCCAGGCCAGCACGGCCAGCGGGGCCACCGCCTGCAGCCAGGCTGGGCCCAGCAGCAAGGCCACGACATCCGGCGCGGCTGCGGCCAGGCCAGCAGCCAAGGCCATGCTGACCACGCCGCTGCCCAGCAGCATCAGCCAGAAACCCTCCAGCAGGCGCGCGCGATCCCGTTGCCAGCCGGCCATGGCCGGAAACAGCACCTTGCCAGCGGCATTCACCGCCTGCTCGACCGGCAGGTTAGCCAGGGTCTGGGCGCGGTTGAACAGGCCCAGCACGGCAGCCCCCATGGCGCGGCCGATCAGCAGGCTTTCCAGGTTGGACCACAGAAACTCCAGAAAGCCGATGAGCGAGTAGCCCGAGCCGCGCGCCATGAGCTCACGACAGGCCGTGGCCGGCAGTGGCCAGGCCAGAGGGTAACGCGCAAGCGACGCGGCCAAAATCAGCAGCATGGCCTGGTGCGCCAGGCTGGCCGCGACCAGCGCCCACACGCCCCAGCCGGCCGCTGCGGCGGCGATGCCCACCCCGCCATAGCCCAGGCCATAGCTGGCCACTTCAATGCCGCTGGCCAGGCCATGCCGCGCGGCGCGGCGCAGCAGCGCCAGTGGCAGGCTGGCCAGGGCCGACAAGGGCAGGATCAGCGCCATGGCGCGCAGCAGCTCGGTCAACTCGGGCGCGGCCAGGGCCAGAGCAAACAGCGGCGCGGCGGCCACCACCACCAGCGCCAGCGCCACCGAGGCGCCACCCGCCAGCAGTGCCGCGGCGGTGGTGTGCGCTGCCGACAACTCAGTGCGCTGCACCAGGGCCTGGGCCATGCCCCAGTGCGCAAAACTGCCCACCAAGCGCGTGGCCAACAGCGCCAAGGCCAACAGACCAAAGGCCGCTGGCGGCAGCGCTCGCGCCAGCACCGCGATCACCACCAACTGCAGCACGGCGTGCACGCCGGTGGCCAGCGTGGTGAAGGCCAGGCCGGTGGTGACGCGGCCCATGCTCAAGCTGCCCCAGTCACGGAGCTTGCGTCGCCCGGATGCGCCGCGGGCGTGCCGCCCGGATGCGCCGCGGGCGTGCCGCCCGGAGGCGCCGCGGGCGTGCCGCCCGAGGGCGCCACCGGCGTGCCGCCCCA
>JAYSSS010000103.1:0-28341 GCA_043720415.1 Ideonella sp. | reverse complement strand
TCTTCCTCGCTGTAGGCATTGCCCGCTGTCGGATAGCGCACCTGGCCCAGGCCGACGTTGCCCGGCAGGCCGCGCATGTTGCGGGTGCGGAAGACATCACGAACCATTCCATGGGCCTTGTGCATGAAGCACTTGGTGTCCTGCATGGTCACGATGCCGGCGGCGTCTTGCCCGCGGTGCTGCAGCAACAGCAGCGCGTCATAGATCAACTGGTTGATCGGGCCTTGGGAGATGACGCCGACGATGCCGCACATGGGGATGGCCTTTGGGGGTTCTGGATCAGGGTGAAGGCTGACGTGGGCAGTCTTTATGGGTGTTATCAATTCTCAAGTGCAGGCCGCATTCAGGCCGGCAGGTGCCGCGACACCTCATCGGGCAACAAGGGCTTGATGCCCTGCAAGAGCGCGCCCAGCCAGGTGGCGCCTTGCGACGCTGTCCAGACCGGCGAGCGCGCCGCCGGCGTGAAGGCCACCAGGGTGGCCACCACCAGCAACACCACCACGCCGCGCAGCAGGCCAAAGCCGGCACCCAAGAGCCGGTCGGGAAGGGTCAAGGGCGTGGCATGAATGGCCATGCGCACCAGCTTGGCCAGCAGCATCCAGGCCACCAGTGCAGCGATGAAGGTGGCCGCAAAGGCCGCCGCCTGATGCAAGGCCGAGCCGGGTGTGCCCAGGGGCAGCCACAGGCCCACCTGTGGTGAAAACGCCTGGGCCGCGATGTAGGCCACCACCCAGCCCACCAGGGACATGAGCTCAAACACCAGACCGCGCCACAGGCCCACGCAAATCGACAGCGCCAAAGCGGCGAGCAATGCCAGATCGACCCAGCCCAGCTCGGGCATCGCCATCACAGCGCCAGGATGGATGCGGGCAGGCCGGCGGCCTTGATGCGCTCTGCCGCCTTCAATGCCTCGTCGCGCGTAGCGAAGGGGCCGACGCGAACGCGGGTGCGGCGCCCACCATCGGCCTCAATCACCTGGATGTAGGTCGTCATGCCGAGGCGCTCGACCTTCTGCCTGGCCTCGCGCAGCTTGTCGGCCTCGGTGTAGGCACCGACTTGCACGACCAGTCGAGCTTCGCTGGGTGCCGAAGCAGGGTTGGCCGCGCTCATGGCCGCGCTCATGGACGGGCCCGCGCTCGGCTTGGCGGCCGCGTTTGACTTGCCCTCCAGCAGGGCCTGCGCCCTCGCGCCATCGTCGACGGGTTTGTTCGGCGCCGGTGCGGCCACGCTTGGGGCGGGGCCCTGTGGGGTGGCCTCGGGGCGAGCCGCCTCTGGCACCGGCTCAGTCGGCAAGGCCAGGCGCGCGGCCACGGCCGCCGAGGCCGGGCGCAGCGGCGGCAGCACCAGGGGTGGCGCGTTGTCCTTGCGCGGAATCTCGATGTTGATGTCCACCGGAATTGGCCGCGGCTGATTCTCGAACAGCAGCGGAAAGCCAATCACGCCAACGGCCAGCAGCAAGGTCGCACCGATCAGGCGACGGCGGGCGCGCGAGCGTGCCATCAGCACCGCCTGTGGGGCCGCTGCGGCCGGCGCTTGGGGTGCGCCTTGACGCTTGAAAACGGACAGCAGATCCATGCAGGGGCCAGGCTCAAGGCGGTGGGTCAACCCAGGTGTTTGGCCACCCTGTGCGGCAGGCCATTCTTCAGCACGCCACCGACGGTGTAGAAGGATCCGAAGACGACGATTCTATCAGCGGGGTCGGCCTGGGCCAGGGCCGCGGCCAGGGCCAGATCGGGTGCGGCATGGGTACTGAGCGTCAGGCTTTTGCCCGCGGCGGCGGCCTGCACGGCGGCGACCAACTCGTCGCCACTGGCCGCTCGCGGCAGCGGCAACTGCGTCAGATACCAGGCGTCCACCAAGGGCATCACATGCTTGAGCAAGCCCGGGAAATCCTTGTCGCGCATGGCGCCGAAGACGGCGTGGGTGCGCGGGAAGTAACCCATCTGGTCGAGGTTTTGCGCCAGCGTGGCCACGGCATGCGGGTTGTGCGCCACGTCCAGCACCAGGGTCGGCTGGCCAGGGATGATTTGAAAGCGCCCCGGCAGCTCGACCATCGCCAGGCCATTGCGCACACCCTGCGCCGTGATCGGCAGGCGCTCACGCAGGGCCTCGAAAGCGGCGAGTGCGCCCGCCGCATTGAGCAACTGGTTAGCCCCACGCAGCGCCGGGTAGGCCAGGCTGTTGAACCGCCGGCCATGGCCGCTCCAGCCCCATTGCTGCTTGTCGCCCTGGACATTGAAATCCCGGCCCAGTTGCCAGAGCACGGCACCGACTTCATCGGCACGCTGCTGAAGGGACGCCGGCGGCTGTGGGTCGCTCACCACCACCGGCCGGCCGGCGCGCATGATGCCGGCCTTCTCGCGGCCAATCGATTCACGGTCGGGGCCGAGAAGTTCGGTGTGGTCCAGCGCAATGGCGGTGATCACCGCGCAATCGGCATCGATGATGTTGACGGCGTCTAACCGGCCGCCCAAGCCGACTTCAAGAATGACCAGATCCAGCCCTGCCAGTGACAGCGCGCGCATCACGACCAGGGTGGTGAACTCGAAGTAAGTGAGCGTCGTGCCCTGCCGCGCCGCCTCCACCGCCTCGAAGTGCGGCAGCAGGGAGGCCGCGCTGGCCATCTCGCCATTGATGCGGCAACGTTCCTCGAAGTGCACCAGGTGGGGCTTGATGTACAGGCCGACGCGAAAGCCCGACTGCAGGGCGATGCACTCCAGCATGGCGCAGGTGGAGCCCTTGCCATTGGTGCCGGCCACGCTGATCACCGGGGCGTCAAAGCGCAGCCCGAGGCGGTCTCGAACCGCGGCCACCCGCTCCAGGCCCATGTCGATGGACTTCGGGTGCAGGCGCTCGCAGTGCGCCAGCCAATCGGCCAGCGTGGTGGGTGCAGACGGCGGCGCGGCCGAATCAGGCGACGGCATCGGCACTTTGCCGCTGCAGCATCGCCAGCATCTGGGCCACGGTGCTGCGCAGGTGGCGGCGATCAACGATGCGGTCTATCGCACCCTTGGTCAGCAGGAATTCAGCGCGTTGAAAACCTTCGGGCAGCTTTTCGCGCACGGTGTTTTCGATCACCCGCGGCCCGGCAAAACCCACCAGGGCCTTGGGCTCGGCGATGACGACATCACCCAGGAAGGCAAAGCTGGCCGAGACACCACCCATGGTGGGGTCGGTGAGCACGCTGATGAAGGGCAGGCCGGCCTTGGCCAGGTGGGTCAGCGAGGCATTGGTCTTGGCCATTTGAAAGAGGCTGAACAAGCCCTCTTGCATGCGTGCGCCGCCGCTGGCGGTGAAGCAGACAAAGGGCACCCTTTGCTCGATGGCGTTGTGCACGCCGCGCACAAAACGCTCGCCCACCACCGAGCCCATCGAGCCGCCCATGAAATCAAATTCGAAGCAAGCCGCGACCAGGGGCACGCTCATCACCGCGCCACCCATGACGATCAGCGCATCGGTCTCGCCGGTGGCCTCGAGCGCGTCTTTCAGGCGCTCGGGGTATTTGCGGCTGTCGTTGAATTTGAGCGGATCGACGGGCACAACCTCCTGGCCGATTTCATAGCGGCCCTCGGCATCGAGGAAGGCATCGAGCCGCGCGCGGGCGCCGATGCGGTGGTGGTGGTCGCACTTCGGGCAGACGTTGACGTTCTCGGCCAGGTCGGTGTTGTAGAGCACGGTCTCACAGGCCGGGCACTTGATCCACAGGCCTTCGGGCACCGAGCGGCGCTCGGTCGGATCGGTCTGCTGAATCTTCGGCGGCAGGAGTTTTTCAAGCCAGCTCATCGGTGCTCCTTTGCATCAAGGTCCAGTGCGGTGCGGATCTCGGTCATGAAAGCCTGGGCCGCGGCGGCAACAGTCTCGCGCGGCTGCTCTTGGAGCAATTGCACCAGACGCGAACCGATC
Organism: Ideonella sp.; assembly: GCA_043720415.1. GTDB lineage: Bacteria > Pseudomonadota > Gammaproteobacteria > Burkholderiales > Burkholderiaceae_C > Pseudaquabacterium. Next base: position 24,438 of record JAYSSS010000103.1, on the reverse strand, counting down.
ACGACCGCGTCCGCTACCCTGCCCACGGCCACTGCCGTGGCCGCATCACGGATGCCAAAGCCTACACCCACGGGCACCTTGACATGGGCGCGGATGCGTGGCATCGCCTGGGCCACCGCCGCGGTGTCCAGGTGGCCGGCACCGGTCACGCCTTTGAGCGAAACATAGTAGACATAGCCGCTGGCGATGCGGCCGACCTCGCGGATGCGGGCCTCGGTGGAGGTCGGTGCCAGCAGGAAGATCAGGTCCAGCCCCGCGGCCTTGAGCGCCGCGGCGAAGTCAAGGCATTCCTCGGGCGGGTAGTCCACGACCAGCAGGCCATCGACACCGGCCTCACGCGCAGCGGCCACAAAGGCGCCGGCACCACGCTTTTGATCAAAGCGCTCCACCGGGTTGGCATAGCCCATCAGCACCACGGGCGTGTGCTGGTTGCGCAGGCGAAAGTCGCTCACCTGGCGCAATACCATGTCCAGACCAACACCACGCGCCAGTGCGCGTTCACCCGCTTGCTGGACGACGGGGCCATCGGCCATGGGGTCGGAAAAAGGGACGCCCAACTCGATGATGTCGGCGCCACCCTCGGCCAGGGCCAGCATCAGCTCGGCGGTGGCGTCGGCGAAGGGGTCACCGGCCATGATGTAGGGGATGAGGGCGGTGCGCTTTTGCGCCGCCAGAGCCTCCAGGGTGGTGGCGATGCGGCTCATCGTGTCACCTCGATCACCTGGGCGCCACGGGCCAGCCCAGCCTGCGCGCTGGCGCTTGCCGCGGCCTCAGCGCCCCCCTTGACCGTCTGCCCGCGACAGGAGGGCCGGCAGAAGAATTCGGCGCCGGACAGATCGGCCACGGTGCCGATGTCCTTGTCACCACGGCCGCTGAGGTTGACCAAGAGGTGTTGGTCGGCCCTCAGGGTCGGCGCCAGCTTCATGGCGTAGGCCACGGCGTGGCTGGATTCCAGCGCCGGAATGATGCCCTCGGTGAGGCACAGGCGATGAAAGGCCGACAGCGCCTCGTCGTCGGTGATGCCCACATATTCGGCGCGGCCGATGTCCTTCAAGTAGGCATGCTCGGGGCCAACGCCGGGGTAATCCAGACCGGCCGAGACCGAATGCGTCTCGGTGATCTGGCCGTTGTCGTCCTGCAGCAAATAGGTGCGATTGCCATGCAGCACACCGGGTGAGCCGACGGAGATGCTGGCGGCGTGTTTGCCACTGTCCAGGCCCAGGCCGGCGGCCTCGACGCCGATCAGGCGAACACGCTCATTTTGGATGTAAGGATAGAAGATGCCCATGGCATTGCTGCCACCGCCCACGCAGGCGATCACGGCATCGGGCTGGCGGCCGATTTGCGCCGGCATTTGCTCGACGCATTCGTCGCCGACGATGCGCTGGAAGTCGCGCACCATCATCGGGTAGGGGTGAGGACCGGCCACGGTGCCGATGATGTAGAAGGTGTTCTCGACATTGGTCACCCAATCGCGCAGGGCTTCGTTGAGGGCATCCTTCAAGGTGCGGCTGCCGGAATCGACGGGCACCACCTTGGCGCCCAGCAGGTGCATGCGGTAGACATTGGGCGATTGGCGTTTGATGTCCTCGCTGCCCATGTAGACCACGCATTCCATGCCATAACGCGCACAGATGGTGGCGGTGGCCACGCCGTGCTGGCCGGCGCCGGTTTCGGCAATCACGCGCGGCTTGCCCATGCGCCTGGCCAGCAGCGCCTGGCCTATGGTGTTGTTCACCTTGTGTGCGCCGGTGTGGTTCAAATCCTCGCGCTTCAAGTGAATCTGCGCGCCACCCAATTCACGCGACAGGCGGGCGGCGTGGTAAATCGGGCTGGGGCGGCCGACAAAGTGCTTGAGCTCGTGGCGAAATTCGGCGATGAATTCCGGGTCCACGCGGTAGTGGTCATAGGCCGCCTTGAGCTCGTCAAGGGCGTGCACCAGGGTCTCGGCGACAAAGCTGCCGCCGTAGGGCCCGAAGTGCCCACTGGCATCGGGTTGCTGATAGTCGAGCATGGGTGATTCGTCCTGTGAGGGGCGCTGACCGCTGTGGTCAGGCCGGGTTCATCGATGGCATTGGGTGCTTGGCCCGGTGGGCACCACAGCCCGAGCCTTCAGAGGGCGCCGGATGCGGCTTGTGCCAGGCGTTCATCGGCCTGGCGCACGGCCTTGAAAAAGGCGCGCATCAGGGCCGCATCCTTGATGCCCTTGGCGCTTTCCACGCCAGAGCACACGTCAACGGCGCTGGGCCGCACGCGCATCACCCCATCGATCACGTTTGCAGGATTTAACCCACCAGACAAAGCGACCGGAAGGGGCACGTTGGGTGGCACGAGTGACCAATCAAATGCCTTTCCACTGCCACCGTAGCCCTCGACATGGGTGTCGAGCACGAGGCCGGCGGCGCTCGAAAATTCGAGCGCGAAGTCTAGCAAAGCAAATCCGGGCGACATGCGCGCGGCGCGCAGATAGGGCCGCTTCGCTGCCTGGCACTGCTGCGGCGTCTCGTCGCCGTGAAACTGCAGCAGGGCGTGCGGAATGGCCTCAAGGGTGGCCGCAATGTGCTGGGGTGAGGCATTGACGAACAGGCACACCGGTGTGACAAAGGGCGGCAGGCCGCGCGCCAACTCAGCCGCGCGGGCAATGCTCACGGCGCGCGCGCTGCGCTCCCACATATTGAAGCCCACGGCGTCAACGCCCAGCTCGGCAGCAGCCTGCACATCGGCTTCACGTGTGAAGCCACAAACCTTGATTCGGGTGCGCAGATTCATCTTGTTGTCACAGGGCCGAGGTGACCAAGCCATCGAAGCTGGGCACGACCACCGGCAGGCCCAGAGGCTCATCGTACTGTGGCCCCGCAAAGTACAGGCCATCGGCCATGAAGGTGGGCGCTGCGACCTGGCGCGAGCGCGCAGCCAGCACCTCGGCCATCCAGGCCGGCGCCTGCTGGCCGCTGCCTATGGCCAGCAAGCAGCCCATGATGTTGCGAATCATGTGGTGCAGGAAAGCGCTGCCGTGAAAATCAAAAGCCCAGTAGGCGCCGTGGCGCTGCAGCTCGATGGCATACAGCGTCTTCACCGGGCTTGCCGCCTGGCATTGGGCAGAGCGAAACGAACTGAAGTCGTGCTCGCCCAACAACAGCACTGCGGCTTCACGCATGGCCTGCTCATCCAATGGGCGAAACACCCATCCCACCAGCCCGGTATCCAGCGAGGGCCTCACCGCTGACTCAAGCAAGAGGTAGCGGTAGCGCCGGCTGCGGGCATGGTTGCGGGCGTGAAAGTCCGGCGGCACGGCCTGGCACCACTGCACGGCAATGTCCTTGGGCAGGTAGCGGTTGGTGCCGCGCACCCAACTGAAGGCATCGCGCTGCACCTCGGCGTCGAGGTGCACCACCTGGTTCAGGGCGTGTACGCCGGTGTCGGTGCGACCGGCGCACACGGTGCGCACGGGGCGATCAGCAAAGCTCGAAAGTGCGGCCTCCAGGGCGTCTTGCACCGTGTGCCCCCCAGTCTGGCTTTGCCAGCCGAAGTAGGCGCATCCGCGGTAACGGATGCCGAGCGCAATGCGCGCGCTCACCCAAGCTGGTTGAGCATGCTTTGCGCCCTTGCCTTGACCGCGCCAGTGCTCTTGTTGACCACTTCTTCGAGCAGGTCGCGGGCACCTTCCATGTCACCAATCTGGCGGAACTCATCGGCCAATTCGAGCTTGCGCGAAATGGGGTCGGTGGTGTCGGCTTGCGGGCCATCACCAAAGGTGCTGATCGGGCCGGAGGCCAATGAACCCGGCTGTGACAAATCAAAGTGCGGCAGATCGAGCGATGGGGCAAGCGAGTCGCCCGTCGCGGACAGCTTTTGTGTCGATTCATCTGCCGCCGGCAGATCCAGGGACAGCGAGTCCAGATCGAAATCCATGGCCTTGTTCGGCGCCTCAGGACGGGAGGCGGCAGGAGTCAGGTCGCCGAGGTCAAAGTCAAGGTCGCCGTGACCGGTGTTGACCGGCACCGCGCTGGTGGCCAAGGGGCGGGTGATTTCCATTGGCCCTGGCCGGGGTTCGGGCTGAGCATGGAGGTCCAGACCCAAGTCCAGGTCGAGATCAAGCATCCCGCCTTGCTGTTGCCCGGGTGGCGTGGTCTGCGGAAAGACCGAATTGGCCTGGGCCATGGACGATGCCGGCAAGGTGGTCGCGCCCAGGGGCTCGACAAAGCTTCTATCACCATCGCGGAAGATCTCTTCAGGATGCCCGCCCGGCTGATACAGCGGATTTTCCGGATCGACCTGCATGCCCATGGTCTGGGCCTTCTCCCAGTCCGGGCCTGTGCCCTTGGTCAGCGAGAAGAGCTGTACCGCGAGCAACTCAAAGCCACGTGTGTCGCGGCGTTTGGCATAGACCTCAAGCAACTTCGTGCGTACGGCCATCCGGTCGGGATGGGCGCGCATGGCTTCCTTGAGAATTTCCTCGGCCTGCAGATCGCGTCCGTAGGCCAGGTAGACATCTGCCTCGGCGACCGGATCGACATCGCCAATGGCATCAAGCTGGCTGAGCGAGAAGCCCATTGATGAGCTGCCCGCAGACGCGTCACTGGTGTCGACACGCTGGCCGCCGCTGGCACCAAAGAAGGAATCGGGTTGGACGCGACTTTCCAGGAACGAGGTGTCGCTGTTGACCTTGTCGGCGTTGCGGCCCTTGTAGCGATACCAACCCAAACCCAGCAGGGCCAGCGCCAAGGCACCCATGCCTGGCAGCACAAAGGGGCTGTCCGATACCGCCTCCAGGAAAGTCGGGTCGGCGGCGGACGAGCTTCGGCCGGCCACCGGCGGCTTGACGTTTGCCGCTGGCGGTACGGCGGCCACCGTGGGGGCGGCGCCCGGCGCCGAGGCCGACGGGGTGGCTGCGGGCGAGGGCGCGGCCGCGGTGTGGGTCGCTGGCGCTGGCAATGCCGGTGACGGCATGACAGGGGCCTGAGCCGGTGCCGGTGCCGGTGCCGGTGCCGGCGCCGGCGGCGGCAATGCAGGCGCAGGTGCTTGTACCGGTGTGGGTGTGGGTGCAGGTGCGGGTGCGGGCACCGGCGCAGCAGCAGCCGGCTTGGTCGGGGTCTGCGCGGCGTTGGTGCCCTGCTGCAGTTTCTTCAACTCCTCGACATTGCGCGTCAGCTCGGCGACCCGCGTCGCGTTGTCCTTGGTCTCCGCTGCCTTGGACAGCGAGCCCTCCGGCGCCGAGGCCTTGACCGCCCCGCCCGAGAGCTTGAGCTTGTCGCCACTGCTGATGGCGGCTTGCCGCTTGTCGTCCACCGCTGCCGTCACCCGGCCCTTGGCCTGGCGCCCAGCATCATCGGTGCTTGCCGCTGGTGCGCCTTCAGCCAGGCGGCGACGGTAGTTGTTGAAATCGGCGCTCTGCGCCTGAATGACCTCACGCGCCTCCGCAGGCGCAATGCCTTTGACGACATCGGTGGGCGGGACCGCCAGCACCACGCCCGAACGCAAACGGTTCATGTTGCGTTCGATGAAGGCCTGCGGGTTGGCCCGGTACAGGCCCACCAGCATCTGATCAAGCTCGACGCCTGGGCGCTGCGTGCGCCCGGCGATGCGCGACAAGGAATCGCCGCTGCGCACCCGGTATTCATCGGCACCTGCAGCCTGCGCGCCATCGGGCGCGGCATTGGCGGCACGCGGCATCGCGCTCGGTGCGGCACGCGGCGTTGCCGCAGTGGCAGCAGCGGGTGCCCTGCCCGCAGCAGCCTGCGCCGCAGGTGGTGCTGCCGCCAGTGTGGGTGACAGCGGTGCGGCCGCTTGTACGGGTGGCGCGGCACGGTTGTTCGGTGGATCAAACAGCAGGGTGAACTCACGCACCAAGCGGCCGCTGGCCCAGTTCAGTTCAAGGATGACATCGACAAACGGCTCCTGCACCGCCCGGTCACTGAGCACGCGCAGGTAGGGCCGGCCATCGGCGCGGCGCGCCAACACCGCCTGGGTGCCGGCCAGCACACTGTTGTAGTCCACCCCGGCCGCGCGATAGGCTTCAGCGGGGGCAATGCGCACCACCAATCCCGAGGCCTCTTCCGGCGTGAGGCTGGTGATGTCAATCTCGGCACGCAGCGCTTCGCCCAACGCAGACTGCACATTGAGCCGGCCCAGGCCCAGCGCCCATGCGCTCAGTGGGGCGGCCGTCAAGGCCATCGCGACCGACAGCGCCAGGGCGGTGCGGGCTGAAGGAAATTGGCGGTTCTTCAAGGCGTCTCCAGAAGGGCTGTCGCGGGTGTTGACCACCTCGCAAGGCCGCGCGCTGAGCCACATCAAGGCATCAGCGCACAGCATCCATGGCTTCGATAGCGGGCGAGCCACTGCCCGAAATCACAATAGCATCAAGCATATAGGCTGACAAGCTCATGCAAAGGCTCAAATCCCGGCCTGCGCCTGTAGGGCGTTGCCAGCCGTTGCCAATTGTGGCCCATCGACAACGCCTGGCCAGCGCCGGGCCGGGGTGTTGGGCCGGCGCCAGCGGTCATTTGCCGCGTCGGGCGGTGATCGCCATCAGGCCTGCAGCAGGATGCGCAGCATGCGCCGCAGCGGCTCCGCCGCACCCCACAGCAATTGATCCCCAATCGTGAAGGCACCGACGTACTGCGGCCCCATGGCCAACTTGCGGATGCGGCCCACCGGAATACTCATGGTGCCGGTCACTGCCACGGGCGTGAGCTCGCGCAGGGTGTCGGCACGGGTGTTGGGCACGACCTTCACCCAGGCGTTGTCGGCGGCGATCATGGCCTCGATGTCGGCCACGGGCACGTCCTTCTTCAGCTTCAGGCTCAAGGCCTGGCTGTGGCAGCGCATGGCGCCCACGCGCACGCAAATCGAATCGATGGGCGTGGCGGTGCTGCCAAAGCCCGGGCCGCGGCCGAGGATCTTGTTGGTCTCGACGCCGCCCTTCCACTCCTCCAGGCTGGTGCCATCGCCGCGGTCAACATCGATCCAGGGGATCAGGCTGCCGCCCAGGGGCACGCCGAAGTTGGCAGTCTGCTCAGGCGACAGGCCGCGCTGCGTGGCCGCCACCTGGCGGTCGATGTCGAGGATGGCACTGGCCGGGTTGTCCAGCAGCGGCCGCACCGCGGCGTTGAGCGTGCCGTACTGCGTCAACAGCTCGCGCATGTGCTGGGCGCCGCCGCCGCTGGCGGCCTGGTAGGTGGTGCAGGTCATCCACTCCACCAGATCGGCCTTGAACAGCGCGCCCACGCCCATCAACATGCAGCTCACGGTGCAATTGCCGCCGATGTAGTCCTTGACGCCCTTGGCCAAGGCGTTCTTGATCACCGGCAAATTGATGGGGTCAAGGATGATCACCGAATCGTCGTTCATGCGCAGGGTCTTGGCCGCATCGATCCAGTAGCCCTTCCAGCCCGCCTGGCGCAAGGGCCCGTAGACCGCCTTGGTGTAGTCGCCGCCCTGTGCGGTGATGATGATGTCGCAGCGCTTGAGGGCCTCGATGTCATGGCCATCGAGTAGCGTGGTCTCATGCTTGGCCATGCCCGGCGCGGTGCCACCGATATTGCTGGTGCTGAAAAAGATGGGGTCGATGAGCGCGAAGTCGCCTTCGGCTTGCATGCGGTCCATCAGCACGGAGCCCACCATGCCGCGCCAACCCACCAAACCCACGCGGGGATTTGCTGCGAGTGCCATATCAAGAACCTTTCAGTGTCGTCTTGGACCCCACCTTGTACCCGGCTCGTCTCGCCGGGGTCCAAGTGATGGGGCGAAGCGATCCGGAGCTGCTAGCTCTTGGTCATCGTGGTGGTGGTTTTGACCGCGGCAGATGAGGACAAGGCGGCAAGCACCGCATCGCCCATCTCGACGGTACCCACTCGCCGCATACCTTCGCTCCAGATGTCGCCAGTGCGCAGACCGGCGGACAGCACAGCGCCGACGGCGGATTCAATCCGGTCGGCAGCCTCGGGCTGTTGGAGTGAGAAGCGAAGCATCATGGCAGCGGACAAGATTGTAGCCAGCGGGTTGGCCACGCCCTTGCCCGCAATATCCGGCGCGCTGCCATGGCTGGGCTCATACAAGCCCTTGTTGTTCTTGTCGAGCGAGGCAGAGGGCAGCATGCCGATCGAGCCGGTGAGCATGGCCGCAGCATCCGACAAGATGTCGCCAAACATGTTGCCGGTGACGACCACATCAAAGGCCTTGGGCGCCTTGACCAACTGCATCGCGGCGTTGTCCACATACATGTGATCGAGCGCGACATCGGGGTACTGCGCATGCACCTCGGTGACCACGTCCTTCCAGAACTGGAAGGTTTCCAGCACATTGGCTTTGTCGACGCTGGTGACCTTCTTGCCACGCTTGCGCGCCGCCTGAAACGCCACATGCGCGATGCGTTCGATCTCGGGCTTGCTGTAGCGCATGGTGTCGAAGGCTTCTTCCGCGCCGGGGAAGTGACCATCGACCGCTACCCGGCGGCCGCGCGGTTGGCCGAAGTAGATGTCACCGGTGAGCTCGCGCACGATCAGGATGTCCAGTCCCGCCACCAACTCAGGCTTCAACGATGACGCGTGCGTGAGCTGCGGATAGCAAATCGCCGGGCGGAAGTTGGCGAACAGGCCGAGGTTCTTGCGCAGGCCCAGGATGGCCTGCTCGGGGCGCAGCGGGCGATCGAGCTTGTCGTACTTCCAGTCGCCCACGGCGCCGAACAACACGGCATCGGCGGCCTGCGCCAGTTTGAGCGTGGCCTCGGGCAGCGGATGGCCATGGGCGTCAAAAGCGGCGCCACCGACAAGCGCCGATTCCATCTCGAAACGCAGGTCCAGCGCGCCCAGGACCTTGACGGCCTCGGCCATGATTTCGGTGCCAATGCCGTCACCCGGCAGGATTGCAATCTTCATCTTGGTTCCAACTTCATTTCAATGTGTGGCCTGAGGCTCAGGCCAATGAATAACGCCAAATCACAACACGCGCGTACTCAGCCAGGGCATCTTGGCCAGGCGCTCGCCCTCGAAGGCCTTGATCTTGTCGGCGTGGCGCAGGGTCAAACCGATGTCGTCCAGGCCATTGACCAGGCAGTATTTGCGGAAGGCTTGCACCTCAAACCCGATCTCGTCGCCATCGGGTTTGACCACCACCTGGCGCGGCAAATCGATGAGCAATTGATAACCGACAAAGCCGTGCACCGCATCGAACAACTGCCCCACCACAGGCTCGGGCAGCACGATGGGCAGCAGGCCGTTCTTGAAGCAGTAGTTGAAGAAGATGTCGGCAAAACTCGGCGCGATGACGGTGCGAAAGCCGTACTGCTGCAGCGCCCAGGGCGCGTGCTCGCGGCTCGATCCGCAACCGAAGTTCTTGCGCGCCAGCAGCACCGAGGCGCCGCTGTAGCGCGACTGATTGAGCACGAAATCCGGGTTAGGTTTTCGCTGCACATGCTCTTGCCCGGGCTCGCCCTTGTCCAGGTAGCGCCACTCATCAAACAAGTTGGGGCCGAAGCCCGAGCGCTTGATCGATTTCAAAAACTGCTTGGGGATGATGGCGTCGGTGTCGACGTTGGCGCGGTCCATCGGCGCGACCAGGCCTTGGTGGGTGGTGAAGGCTTGCATGGTGTGTTCGTTTCCTAAGCGATCAAGAGATGCGACGCACGTCGACAAAGTGGCCGTTCATCGCCGCCGCTGCGGCCATCGCCGGGCTGACCAAATGGCTGCGGCCACCGGCGCCCTGGCGGCCTTCGAAGTTGCGGTTGCTGGTGGAGGCGCAGCGCTCGCCGGGCTCCAGCCGGTCGGCGTTCATCGCCAGGCACATCGAGCAGCCGGGCTCGCGCCATTCAAAGCCGGCGGCCTTGAACACCTCGTGCAGGCCTTCGGCCTCGGCCTGGGCCTTGACCAGGCCCGAGCCCGGCACCACCAGCGCCAGCTTGACGTTGGCCGCCACCCGCCCGCCGATGCGGCGCACCACGGCGGCGGCCTCGCGCATGTCCTCGATGCGGCTGTTGGTGCAGGAGCCGATGAAGACCTTGTCGATGCGCACATCGGCAATGGCCTTGTTCGGCGTCAGGCCCATGTAGACCAGCGCGCGCTCGATGGCGTCGCGCTTGGTGTCGTCACGCTCCTTGTCCGGATCGGGCACGCGGCCATCGATGGCCAGCACCATCTCGGGCGAGGTGCCCCAGGTGACCTGCGGCTGGATCTGCGCCGCATCGAGCTCAACCACGGCATCGAAATGCGCGCCGGCATCGCTGCGCAGCGTGCGCCAGTAAGTGCAGGCCTGCTCGAACTCCAAACCCTTGGGAGCAAAGGTACGGCCCTTCACATAGCTCAGCGTCGCCTCATCCACCGCCACCAGGCCGGCGCGGGCACCGGCCTCGATGGCCATGTTGCACAGCGTCATGCGCCCTTCCATCGTGAGCGCGCGAATCGCCGCACCGCCAAATTCAATCGTGAAGCAAGTGCCGCCGGCCGTACCGATCTTGCCGATGATGGCCAGCGCCACATCCTTGGCGCTGCAGCCCTTTAATAACACGCCATCGACGCGCACCAGCATGTTCTTGGCCTTCTTCGCCAGCAGGGTTTGCGTGGCCATCACGTGCTCGACCTCGCTGGTGCCGATGCCGTGCGCCAGCGCGCCAAACGCACCGTGCGTGCTGGTGTGGCTGTCGCCGCAGACGACCGTCATGCCCGGCAGCGTGGCGCCCTGCTCCGGCCCGATCACATGCACGATGCCCTGGCGCTTGTCCAGGAACGGAAAGTAGGCCGCCGCCCCGTGCGCCTTGATGTTGTCGTCGAGGGTGGTGACCTGCAGCTTGCTGATCGGATCGGTGATGCCGTCGTAGCCCTTGTCCCAGCCGTTGGTCGGGGTGTTGTGATCGGCCGTGGCGACGATGGAGCTGACGCGCCAGACCTTGCGCCCGGCCAGGCGCAGGCCCTCGAAAGCCTGCGGGCTGGTCACCTCGTGCACCAGGTGGCGGTCGATGTAGAGCACTGAGGTGCCGTCTTCTTCGGTGTGGACGACGTGCTCGTCCCAGAGTTTGTCGTAGAGCGTGCGGGCGATCATGGTGATGTCCTCTTTCGGGGGCGTGATTGTCGCGCTGGGGCAGCGGCGGATGGGGTGTGAGGTGACGCAGGTGATCGTGGACGCGGTGGTGGTGGTGCGCGCGTCGATGCAACTTGCTTGGCCGCTGCGGGCGGGCACAGCGCATCCACAAAACGCTGCACCACCGTCGGCAAGACCTCTTGCTCACGCACCGCCAGCAGGTAACTGCGCCGCGCCCAATCGTCCAGCAGGCGCAGCGGTTTGACCTTGAAGATGCGCGAGAAGCGCTCGGCCACCACGGCGGGCAGCACCGCCACGCCCAGGCCGGCCTCGACAAGTTGTGCGATGGCGTCGAAACCATGCACCTGCACGCGCACATTGAGCGTGCGGCCCAGGGCCTGCGCGCGCTCGCGCATTTGCTCATGGCCGGCGGCGCCCACATGCAGGCCGACGATGTCGAAATCGAGCAAGGCATCGAAGCGTTGCGCCGGTTTGCGCGCCAGCACATGGCGCAGCGGCACCAGGATGGCCAGCTCGCCATGGGCGTAGCTTCGGCACTGCAGTCGCGGCTCATGCTGTGGTGCCACAAAGATGCCGACATCGGCACGGCCCTCGGCCACCGCGAGCTGGACCTCAGCACTCGTCAACTCTTCCAGGCTGATGCGGATGCCGGCATGGGCCTGCGCAAAGGCCGCCAGATCGGCCGGCAAGCGCTCGGCGATGGCGCTGGCGTTGGCCACCACGCGCAAATGGCCCTTGATGCCGCGCGAGAACTCGACCACCTCGCTCTCCAGCGCATGCAGTGAGGCCTGCAGCGAGCGCACATGGCGCACCAGCGCGCGGCCAGCCTCGGTGACCTCCACACCGCGTGCCCGGCGCTCGAACAAGGCCACGCCAAGCCGCAGTTCGAGATCCGACAGGCGCTTGCTCGCCGCCGCCAGCGCCAGGTGCTCGCGCTCGGCACCGCGGGTGATGCTGTGCGTCTCGGCAATGGCCAGCACGAGGTTCAGGGTGGTGAGATCAAAGCGCATGGGGTCATGGACGAGATTCGCCCAAGTGGCTGGATTCTGCGCGAAGGCTTGGCAGCGAATCTATGCTAATTGGCAATCCAGCATTCGCGCGCAGCGAAGGGTGAGGCGCCACCAAGGCCCAGAGTGCGGACACATCGCAGCGGCGTTGCACCCGTATCGCACCCGCATTGCAGCTACAGCACGCCGACCCCGCGCCTACACTGCGCCACCGGCCCACACCGGCGCAGCACGCCGTGCCGCGAGGCGTTGGGCACCCCGTGATGCCCGGCTTTGACACCAAGCAAGAACGCATCAAGGTGCAGGGCGCCGCCGCCCTGCAGATCCGCTCGCTGCGTGATCGCCAGCAGTTTGCCGACCCGTTTGGCGAGGCCTTGGCGCTGGGCATTTCGTCGGCCATGTGGCCGCTGTTCGGCCTGCTCTGGCCATCGGGCCATGAGTTGGCAGCGCAGATGGCCTTGCGCGTGCTGCCGGCGGGCCAGCGCATCCTTGAAATCGGCTGCGGCCTGGGCCTGGCCAGCATGGTGTGCCACCGGCGCGGCGCCGACATCACGGCCAGCGATTGCCACCCCATGGCCGAGGACTTCTTGCGTGAGAACCTGCGTCTGAATGGTCTGCTGCCCATGCTTTACCGGCACGGGCCTTGGGACGGTCTGGCCTCACCCGCGGCATTCGGTGCCAGGGCTGCTGTGGCCGGCCGATTCGATCTGATCATCGGCAGCGATGTGCTCTATGAGCGCGACGAGCAGGCCCTGCTGCCGCACTTCATTGAGCGCCATGCCCAGGCCGCGGCCTGCGTGCTCATCGTCGACCCGGATCGCGGCAATCGCGCCAAGTTCAATCGCCGCATGGGCGACCTGGGCTTCGGCCTGATCGAGTCGCGGTTGGACCGCGTCGCCGGGCTGCGGCATGTTGACGACCCCGGCTACAAGGGCCGCCTGCTGTGCTTTGAACGCCTGGATGGCGCGCCTGCGCCAAGCGGCCTGCCCGGGCCTGCACAGCCCGCCGCACCACCCCTGCTGGTAACATCGCGCCCGAGCTGAATGCACCACAGCGTCGCGCCGCCAGCCGATTCAAGGCAGTGGCCGCGACCGTGAAGCGCAGCAGCCCACCCCGAGCGATTCGCCACGGCGCCCCCAACGCCCGAACCTGGTCGCACCCTGATCGGCCCGATGGGACGATCCCCACGCAGCGCCAAGGCTGTCGCATTGACCCATCGGTCAGGCCAGGTTTTGGCGGCTCGCACACTGAAGGCTTGAGCGTTTGTTGACCGTTCAAATCATCTGTTATCAAACTGTCCCGGAGACCTGCCCATGGCCAAAGAAGAACTGATTGAGATGCAGGGCATGGTCACCGAGGTCTTGCCCGACTCGCGCTACCGCGTGACGCTGGACAACGGCCACGTGCTCATCGCCTACACCTCGGGCAAGATGCGCAAGCACCACATCCGCATCCTGGCCGGTGACGCCGTGTCGCTGGAGCTGTCGGCCTACGATCTGACCAAGGGCCGCATCACCTTCCGCCACATCGAGCGCCGCGGTCCTGCGCCGGGTGCGCAGCAACAGCGCGGGGCGCGCTGACCCGCTGCTGCACGCGGAGCGCGCTGAGCAGCTGTTTCACGCGGAGCGCGCTGAGCAACTGCTTCAACCCAGCGCCGCCACCACCTCCGGCGGCGCCTGCACCAGCTCGATCAACACGCCCTCCCCGCCGAGCGGAAATTCGTCATTTCCCTTCGGGTGGATGAAGCAGATGTCGTAGCCCGCCGCGCCCTTGCGGATGCCGCCGGGCGCAAAACGCACGCCGTTGGCGGCCATCCACTGCACCGCCGCGGCCAGGTCATCGACCCACAGGCCCACATGGTTCAGCGGCGTGGTGTGCACCGCCGGCTTTTTGTCGGGGTCCAGCGGCTGCATCAAATCCACCTCCACCGCCGTCGGCCCTGAGCCCAGGGCGCAGATGTCCTCGTCGACGTTTTCGCGCTCCGAGACAAACGTGCTCTTCACCTGCAGGCCGAAGATGTCGACCCACAGCGATCTCAGGCGCTGTTTGTCGGGGCCGCCGATGGCGATCTGCTGAATGCCGAGGATGCGAAAGGGCTTGCTGCTTTGGCTCATGGCTTGATCCTCAGGCGAACTGCAAGATGGCTTGGTCCACCGCCAGACTCTCGCCTTGCTTTGCCAGCACCGCCGCCACCGTGCCCTCCTGCGTCGCGGTGAGGATGTTTTCCATTTTCATGGCCTCGATCACCGCCAGGCGCTCACCGGCCTGCACGCGCTGGCCGGGCTTGACCGCCACATCGATCAGCAGGCCTGGCATGGGCGAGAGCAAGAACTTGCTGGTGTCCGGCGGCGGCTTGTAGGGCATCAGCCGGTGCAGCTCGGCGGCGCGCGGCAACAGCACCAGGGCCTCGATGGCCAGGCCGTTGTGGGCGATGCGCATGGCCAGCGGGTTCTTGGCGCTGCCGCGCTCGACCTGCGCGGTGAAGGGCTTGCCATTGCACTGGCCCGCCACCTGCAACTCGCCCAGCTTGGTAGGCGTTTGAATGACATAGCAGCGCTCGCCCTGATCGGTGGCCACACGCACTTCGGCCTGGCTGATGGCGCCACCAAAATTGGCCACCGACACCTCGTGATAGGTGGTGGCGCCGGCCACGCCCAGCACGGCCACCACCAGATTGGGCACATTGCGCACGCCATGGCCGGCGAGCTGGCCACTAATGCCCGCAGCACGCTCGCGCGCCTTGCGCCGCACAAACGCCGCCAAGGCCACCAGAAACAGCGGGTCGTCGTGCGCCACATCCTCAGCACGGAAGCCACTGGCATAGTGCTCGGCGATGAAGCCGGTGTTGAAGTCGCCCGCCGCAAATTTGGGGTGGGCCAGCAGTGCCGCCTGGAAGGGGATGTTGCTGGAGACGCCGCGGATCACAAAACCGTTGAGCGCCTCGCGCATCTTGGCAATCGCATCGGCGCGGTCGCTGCCGTGCACGATCAGCTTGGCGATCATCGAGTCGTAGTGCATGGGGATCTCGCCGCCTTCGGCCACGCCGGTGTCCACGCGCACACCGCCATCCAGCGGCACGGGCATCGCTGCCTCCATGCTTTGCGTGGGCGGCTGAAACCGCACCAGGCGCCCGGTGGAGGGCAAAAAGCCGCGGAAGGGGTCTTCGGCGTTGATGCGGCACTCCATCGCCCAGCCGCGGCGCTGCACGTCGGCTTGGCCGAACGTTAGGTGCTCACCCGCTGCCACGCGAATCATCTGCTCCACCAGATCGAGGCCGGTGATGCATTCGGTCACCGGGTGCTCCACCTGCAGCCGGGTGTTCATCTCCAGGAAGTAAAAGCTCTGGTCCTTGCCGACCACGAACTCCACCGTGCCGGCGCTTTGGTAGTTCACCGCCTTAGCCAGGGCCACGGCCTGCTCACCCATGGCCACGCGCGTGGCCTCGCTGATGAAGGGCGACGGTGCCTCTTCGATCACCTTCTGATGGCGCCGCTGTATCGAGCACTCGCGCTCATTCAAGTACACCGTGTTGCCATGCGCATCGCCCAGGATCTGGATCTCGATGTGACGCGGGCTCTCGACAAACTTCTCGATGAAGACGCGGTCGTCACCAAAGCTGTTGCGCGCCTCATTGCGGCAGGCGGTGTAGCCCTCGAAGGCCTCCTTGTCGTTGTGCGCCACGCGCAGGCCCTTGCCGCCACCGCCGGCGCTGGCCTTGATCATCACCGGATAGCCCACATCCCTGGCGATCTGCACCGCGCGTTCGGCCGTCTCAATCACATCGTTCCAGCCCGGGATGGTGTTGACCTTGGCCGCGCCGGCCAGCTTCTTTGAGGCGATCTTGTCGCCCATGGCGGCGATGCTGGCGTGCTTGGGGCCAATGAAGATGACGCCGGCTTCTTCCACACGCCGCGCGAAGTCTTCGTTTTCCGACAGGAAGCCATAGCCCGGGTGCACGGCCTGCGCGCCCGTGGCCAAGGCCGCGGCAATGATCTTGTCGCCCAGCAAATACGACTCGCGGCTGGGCGCGGCGCCGATGTGCACGGCCTCGTCGGCCAGCTCCACATGGCGCGCGTCGCGGTCTGCATCCGAATACACGGCCACCGTTTTGATGCCCATTCGGCGGGCGGTCTTGATGACGCGGCAGGCGATTTCACCCCGATTGGCGATGAGGATTTTTGTGAACATGGTGATCTTTCTTCTAGCGAATTCAGGCGTGGGCAGCCACTGCTTCTTGCTCAGCCAAGCCGCTTGCGCGGAACCGGCTTTGCCAGGCCGCTGCAAGGGCCCCCTCGGCGGGCACCGACCAGCGGGAGCGTGGGGGCCACATTCACAGCGGGATGTTGCCGTGCTTGCGCCACGGGTTTTCCAGCTTCTTGTCCTTCAACATCGCCAGCGATCGGCAGATGCGCTTGCGCGTCTCGTGCGGCTGGATGACGTCATCAATAAAGCCGCGGCTGCCGGCCACAAAGGGGTTGGCAAAACGCGCCTTGTATTCGGCCTCCCTGGCCGCGAGCTTGACAGGATCACCCTTGTCTTCGCGGAAGATGATCTCCACCGCGCCCTTGGCGCCCATCACAGCGATCTCAGCGTTCGGCCAGGCGAAATTGACATCACCGCGCAGGTGTTTGGAGCTCATCACGTCATAGGCTCCGCCATAGGCTTTACGTGTTATTACCGTGACTTTGGGCACGGTGCACTCGGCGTAGGCGTAAAGCAGCTTGGCGCCGTGTTTGATGATGCCGCCGTACTCCTGGCTGGTGCCGGGCATGAAGCCGGGCACGTCCACAAAGGTGATCACCGCGATGTTGAAGGCATCGCAAAAGCGCACGAAGCGCGCGGCCTTGATGCTGCTTTTGATGTCCAGGCAGCCGGCCAACACCATCGGGTTGTTGGCGACGATGCCCACGGTCTGGCCCGACATGCGCGCCATGCCGATGACGATGTTTTTGGCGTAGTCGGACTGCAGCTCGAAGAAATCGCCGTCGTCCACCACCTTGGCGATCAGCTCCTTGATGTCATAGGGCTTGTTCGGGTTGTCGGGCACCAGGGTGTCGAGCGAGAAATCCAGGCGATGCGCCGGGTCTTCACTGGGCCGCACCGGCGGCGCCTCACGGTTGTTCAGCGGCAGGTAGTTGTAGAAGCGGCGCAGCATCAAACACGCCTCGACATCGTTCTCAAACGCCAGGTCGGCCACACCGCTGCGCGTGGTGTGGGTGGAGGCTCCGCCCAGCTCCTCAGCAGTGACCTCCTCATGCGTCACGGTCTTCACCACCTCGGGCCCAGTCACAAACATATAGCTCGAATCCTTGACCATGAAGATGAAGTCGGTCATGGCCGGCGAATACACCGCGCCGCCGGCGCAGGGCCCCATGATCAAACTGATCTGCGGGATCACCCCCGAGGCCATGACATTGCGCTGGAAGACATCGGCATAACCGCCCAATGACGCGACACCCTCCTGGATGCGCGCACCGCCGGAGTCGTTCAGGCCGATCACCGGCGCGCCGACCTTCATGGCCTGGTCCATCACCTTGCAGATCTTCTCGGCATGGGCTTCGCTGAGCGCGCCGCCAAAGACCGTGAAATCCTGGCTGAAGACGAACACCAGTCGGCCATTGATCATGCCGTAGCCGGTGACCACACCGTCGCCGGGGATCTTGTTTTGCTCCATGCCGAAGTCTGTGCAGCGGTGCTCGACAAACATGTCCCACTCTTCAAAGGTGCCGGGGTCGAGCAGCAGCTCCAGGCGTTCGCGGGCGGTGAGCTTGCCCTTGCTGTGCTGGGCCTTAATGCGCTTCTCGCCGCCGCCCAAACGGGCCTTGACGCGCATGGCTTCGAGTTCTTGTTGGATGTCGTGCATGGGGTGTGTCTCCAGAAACTTTCGGCTTGGGTGTGATCAGTTCAATAGATCCAGCAAGCGCCGCGCCGCCACCGAGGCGGCAACGCGACCTGTGCGTACTTCATTCGTTAGCGATGGCAACGCCGCCTGCACTGAGGCATGGGTACTGAAGCGCTGCTTCAGGCCGGCATCAATGCGCTCCCACATCCAGGCCTGGTCCTGCGCGTGGCGGCGCGCGCCGAGCTGGCCGCTGGCGGTTTGCAGTGCGCGAAAGCGGCTGACCGCCGCCCAAAACTCATCCAGCCCGCTGGCCTTGAGGGCGCTGAGTTGCAGCACCTGGGGTTGCCACTGCGGTTGCCAATGCGTCTCGTCATGGTGGGCGTGATCGTGCCGGTGGTGCGCACCGATGATGCGCAGCGACGAGCTGATCTGCGCCCGCGCCCGGGTGGCGGCGGCCTCGTCCAGATCGGCCTTGTTGATCAGCACCAGATCGGCCAGCTCCATCACGCCTTTTTTGATGGCTTGCAGGTCATCACCCGCGTTTGGCAACTGCATCAAGACGAACATGTCGGTCATGCCGGCCACCGCGATTTCGCTCTGGCCGACGCCGACGGTCTCGACGATCACGGTGTCGTAGCCCGCCGCCTCGCACACCAACACCGCCTCACGCGTCATCTCGGCCACCCCGCCCAGCGTGCCGCTGGCCGGGCTGGGGCGGATGAAGGCGCGCTCGTGCACCGACAAGTGCTCCATGCGCGTCTTGTCGCCCAGGATCGAGCCGCCACTGAGGCTCGACGAGGGGTCCACCGCCAGCACCGCCACGCGGTGGCCTTGGGCGATCAAATACAAGCCTAAGGCCTCAATGAAGGTGCTCTTGCCGACACCGGGCACACCGCTGATGCCCAGCCGGAAGGCTTTGCCGCTGTGCGGCAGCAAGGCGTTGAGAAGCTCGTCAGCGCGGGCGCGGTGGTCGGCGCGGGTGGATTCGAGCAGGGTGATGGCCTTGGCGATGGCGCGGCGCTGCGCGGGGCCGGGCGGGCCTGTCACTGCGCTGAGCAGTTGCGCATCAATGCTTGCCAAGGCCATCAAAGGATCTCGAAAGCGCGGCCGTCGGGCAGGCGGTAGCGGGAGAAGTCGCGTACATCGAGCGTCATCACCCGCACGACACCCGTGTCGTTGGCCAACCAAACCAATGAGGCGTCGGCCAGATTCATCTCCGTGCGCGGCGTTTGCGTGTAGCGCTCCATCCACTCAATCATCTCGAACAGGTCCTCTTGCTTGAACGGAAACACGGCAATGGCGCCGCCTGCAATCCAGCGCAGCAAGGAGTGATTGCGCGGCGGCGCCAGCATGTGGCAAGCCTCGATCACGCACGGCCATGTCGTCGACAGCGACCAATGTTCCTGCGCCGCCTTTGCCAACAGCGCCGTGTAGCGCCTGGCTTGCTTGTCGCTGGCGCCAAAGACCGCGATCAGCGGCCCGGCGTCAATCAGTGCGGCCGACACCGTGCTTGGCTCTCAACTTTTGCCGCAGCGCTTGCTTGGCAGTGTCGGGGTCATAGGCCTGCTCCTGGCCCTTGAAGGCCTTGGCCAGCGCTGCGCCATTGGCCGCTTCATCCGCCTTGACTTTCAACAGCAATTCATAGGGGTTCTTACGCCCCAGCGCGCGCTCCACCGCATCAATGATGAATTGCGATTTGCTGATGCCCCTGCGCTGGGCCGCCAGCTCCAGCTCTTTCTCCAGAATTCGCTCCATGCGCACCGAGACGGCCATGGCTCACTCCTATGCGATTGAATTACGGTAATACCGTATCACATCTGCTTGGCACGACTCAAGCGCCTCAGGCCGCCGGGCCCGCCGCCTGCGACGCCCGAATCTGCTCCAGCACATCCTTGGCACTCACCGGTATCGGTGTGCCCGGCCCATAAATTCCCCTAACCCCTGCGTCGTACAGAAAGCCGTAGTCCTGCGCCGGCACGACCCCACCGACGAAGACGATGATGTCGTCGGCGCCCTGCTCGCGCAGCGCGGCGATGATGGCCGGCACCAGGGTCTTGTGGCCCGCTGCCAGGGTGGAAACCCCCACCGCATGCACATCGTTCTCGATGGCCTGGCGCGCGCACTCCTCAGGGGTTTGAAACAGCGGCCCCATGTCCACATCAAAGCCCAGATCGGCGAAGGCCGTGGCCACCACCTTGGCGCCGCGGTCATGGCCGTCCTGACCGAGCTTGGCGATCATCACGCGGGGGCGACGGCCGGCTTCATCAGCAAAGGCGTTGATCTCGGTCTTCAACTGATCCCAGCCCTCGGCCGAATCGTAGGCAGCGGCGTACACACCGGTCACTTTCTGGATGTCGGCACGGTGCCGGCCATAGACCTTTTCCAGCGCATCGCTCACCTCGCCCACCGTGGCGCGCTGTCGCATGGCTTGAACGGTGAGGCCCAGCAAATTGCCCTGGCCGGATTGCGCCGCATCGGTCAGCGCCTGCAGCGCGGCGGCCACACCGGCCGCATCGCGCGCGGCCTTCACTGCCGCTAAGCGTTTCACCTGGCCGTCGCGCACCATCACGTTGTCGACCTCGCGGATGTCCACCGCGTCGTGCGTCTTCAGGCGGTACTTGTTGACGCCCACGATCACGTCGCGGCCAGAATCGATGCGCGCTTGCTTCTCGGCCGCGCTGGCCTCGATTTTGAGCTTGGCCCAGCCCGAATCCACCGCCTTGGTCATGCCGCCCATTGCATCGACT
Organism: Ideonella sp.; assembly: GCA_043720415.1. Lineage (GTDB taxonomy): Bacteria > Pseudomonadota > Gammaproteobacteria > Burkholderiales > Burkholderiaceae_C > Pseudaquabacterium. The sequence continues at coordinate 3,811 of JAYSSS010000103.1, read as the reverse complement.
TCTTCGATGATGGCCCAGGCCGAGTCGGCCATGTCCTGCGTCAGCTTCTCCATCATGAAGCTGCCCGCCCACGGATCAACCACACTGGTGATGTGCGTCTCTTCCTGGATGATCAACTGCGTGTTGCGGGCGATGCGTGCCGAGAATTCGGTGGGCAGCGCGATGGCCTCATCAAACGAATTGGTGTGCAGGCTTTGCGTGCCACCAAACACCGCCGCCATGGCCTCGACCGTGGTGCGCACGATGTTGTTGTACGGGTCTTGCTCGGTCAGGCTCCAGCCCGAGGTCTGGCAGTGCGTGCGCAGCATCAGGCTCTTGGCACTCTTGGCGCCGAAGCCTTTCATGATGCGCGCCCACAGCAGCCGGGCAGCGCGCATCTTGGCAATCTCGAGATAGAAATTCATCCCGATGGCCCAGAAGAACGACAGCCGCCCGGCGAAGGCATCCACATCCAAACCCTTGGCCATCGCGGTGCGCACATACTCCTGGCCATCGGCCAGCGTGAAGGCCAGCTCCAGCGCCTGGTTGGCGCCGGCTTCCTGCATGTGATAACCCGAAATCGAGATGGAATTGAACTTCGGCATCTCGGCCGCCGTGTACTCGATGATGTCGCCGATGATGCGCATGCTCGGCTCGGGCGGGTAGATGTAGGTGTTGCGGACCATGAACTCCTTCAAGATGTCGTTCTGGATGGTCCCCGACAGCGCAGCCGCCGGCACGCCTTGCTCCTGCGCCGCCACGATGTAGCCGGCCAGCACCGGCAGCACGGCGCCGTTCATGGTCATCGATACCGACACTTTGTCGAGCGGAATCTGGTCGAACAAGACCTTCAAGTCCTCGACCGAATCGATCGCCACACCGGCCTTGCCGACATCGCCGGTGACCCTGGGATGGTCGCTGTCGTAGCCGCGGTGGGTGGCCAGATCGAAGGCCACCGAGACGCCCTGCCCGCCGGCGGCCAGCGCCTTGCGATAGAAGGCGTTGCTCTCCTGCGCGGTAGAGAAGCCGGCGTACTGGCGAATGGTCCAGGGCCGCACCGCGTACATCGTGGCCTGCGGCCCGCGGATGAAGGGCTCGAGGCCAGGCAAGGTGTTGGTGTGCGGCAAGTCAGCGACATCGGCAGCGGTGTACAGCGGCTTGACGCGGATGCCTTCCGGCGTCACCCAGTCCAACGCATCGAGATCGCCGCCCGGTGCCGACTTGGCGGCGGCGCTGGCCCACTGCGCCAGGCTGGCGGCTTTGAATTCTGAGGGAGAGGTCATGACTTTTTAAGGCTCCGTCTTGCCGGTCAGCAATCATTATGCATAATTATAAATTCAAAAACCGACGCCGCTCTGGCAAGCTTTCCTCTGAGGCTTCAACCGCACAACCCTCCTTGACTGCCGCCGCGCCTGCCCCCACCCTCTCGCCCCGCGCCCTGTACCAGGACGTGGCCGAGCGCTTGCGCCAGCAGATCTTCAGTCGGGCCCTCGAGCCCGGCAGCTGGATCGATGAGATGAAGCTGGCCGCCGAGTTCGGCATCAGCCGCACGCCTCTGCGCGAGGCACTCAAGGTGCTGGCAGTCGAAGGCCTGGTGACGATGAAGGTGCGGCGCGGCGCCTATGTCACCGAGATGTCGGCCGACGATGTGGCCCAGGTTTATCACCTGCTGGGTCTGCTGGAAAGCGACGCCGCCGGTATCGTGGCGCGCAGCGCCTCAGCCGCCCAGGTGGCCGATTTGCGCGCGCTGCACGACAGGCTTGAAAAGCAGGTTAGGAAGCGCGACGCCTTCTTCACCACCAACGAACAATTTCACATGGCTCTGCTGCGCATGGCCGGCAACCGCTGGACGCAGCAAATCGTGGCCGATCTGCGCAAGGTGATGAAACTCAACCGCCACCACTCGCTGTTCAAGCAAGGCCGGCTGGCCGATTCACTGGCCGAGCACCGGGCGTTGATGCAAGCGATTGAAGCGCGCGATGCCAAGGGCGCGGTGCGGTTGATGCGGGCGCACTTTGACAGTGGGTTAGAGGCGGCGTCAGGTTAGTCATGCACATCCGGCAAGACCAGCAGCAACTGCGGCAGCGCCGTTTGCACGGTGTCCCAGACGATCTCAAAATTAATGTCGAAGTACCCGTGCGCGACGCGATTTCGCATGCCGCGCATGCTGCGCCAGGGCACCTGCGGGCGCTGTTCAACAAATTCAGCGTGGCGCTCCATCAGCTTCGTCGCCGCCTCACCAATGATGATCAAGTTCATCACCACGGCGCGTTGGGTGCGTGTGTCGGCAAGAAATGCCGACTTGTCCATCCCGGACACAAATTCGCAGGCTTCCATGGCTGCCCGACGGATGTGTGCGACGTAGTCGGAGTGCCTGCTGTCATTCATACTGGTGCAGCCTCGGCCAGCACCTCCGCCCGGAACTTGATCGGCAGATCGCCGGGCGTCAAAAGATCGACGCTGACACCAAGCAATTCCTCCAACTCGATCTGCAAGCCACCCAGGTCAAACAGCGTCGCGCCGGGCAAGGCATCCACCAGCAGATCCAAGTCGCTGCCATCGCGATCGGTGCCGTGAAGGACCGAGCCGAAGACGCGCGGATTCGCAGCGCGAAAGCGGCTGGTACTCGCACGAACCGCAACGCGCTGAAGGTCAAGTGCTACGGACGGCTTCAAGGGGTACTCCAACCAATGAATGTCCTGATCATAGCGAGACCATCATCGGGCGACCCTCGTCGACGACACCGTGACCAACCACTGGCGATACCGTGTCAGCACCCACACTGGCGTGCCCGCCGCAACCATGCCTTCGACACCGGCACTGATCAGGCGCAGGCCTTCAGCACGGTCACCTAGCAGCATCATTGCCCGGCCGCTCTCAGCCTGCAGTCGCGCGCCCCAACCCAGGTAAGTATGGACTCGTTGGAGGTCCTTCTCCGTGATCGTGCGAAGCAAGCTCTGTGCCTCGGCCGCACGGTGAAGGTCGATCAATGCCGCAGCACGGCCAAACCGGGCCGCGGGATGCCAGCCCCGTACGGAAGTGGCCTGAAACCATTGCTCTACTCCTTCGAACAAGGGTAAGGCCTCCGAGGCGCGCCCCAATTGCAGCAATACGTTGGCCACATTGAGTTCGGCGATCTTGGTGTAGCCGTGCTGCGCGCCCATGCTGCTCTCGAACAGACCGATGCTGCGTTGGTGGTTCTGCAAAGCCCGCGCCAACTCACCTCGCCCTTGGTACGTGGCCCCGAGATGCAACTCCACGAATGCCAGACTGAAATGGTTCGGCACCTCCGCCTTCAGCAGCAACTCCCTGGCTCCAAGAAGCGGCTTTTCCGGCGTGACGAAGTCGCCGGCAATGTGAGACTCTTCAGCAAGCAGGGCGGCCGAGCGCACGACAATTTCAGTCTCACGACCTTTGGCGTGAAACGGTGGGCCAGCAACCTCGGCTACCAGGGCCTTGAACTGATCCATCTCACCAAGGCGGTAGTGCACCTCCATCAGCCGCTGCCGTGCATCCAGTCGAATGGTGCTGTCGCCGGACGCCAGCGAGTCTGCCAATGGCACAAGACGCGTTGCATACGGCAGCGCTTCGCGGTAGTGCTTGCCAGACATCAGGTACTCGAATCGCGCTCGTGCGCCAGCATAGGCCAGCTCGCCGCGTGGCGCCAGTAGCGCTGCACCGGCAATGCGCTCGACGCCTTGCAACGCAGTGAGCGCTTGTTCAAAGCGCGACTGCCATACGTCCAAGCGAACACCGACCAGGCGCAGTGTCAGCAACTCAACTGACCTTGCCCTCGTAAAACGTACTCCGTAGCCGATGACGAAAATACGGC
>JAYSSS010000102.1:0-28425 GCA_043720415.1 Ideonella sp. | reverse complement strand
CTGGCCTTCAAGAGGTTGAAATCGCTGCTGCAGCTCGGACACCTCAAGAAGACCGACAAAGACGGTGCCAAAGCTTGGCTGCAAGGAAAACTGCTCGTGGCCTGTCTGATCGAAAAGCTCATCCTCACGGCCGAGCGATTTTCCCCCTGGGGCTACGTCGCAGCAGACGGCCCCGGTGCTGAGACGCCGCTCACGCTGGCGTGAATACGCCCTCATGCACATGCTCCTGAGCCGCGCCTGCAACCCCGACCTCTCGCTACGCAAGTGCATGCAGCGATGGCAAGACATCGCCGCGCGATTGCGCGAAGCGCCGCGTCTTCGTCCGTACCAGTGCGAGGCCGATTTCTCATGATATTTACGTTAGCGCTTATGCCCCGCGGGGGATGAGAAAACTTGGGAGCGGCCCGGCGTTTTCTCATGAGTTTGGCTGCGTCGGCGCCAGGCGTTGGAGCCGGCCATCGAGCACCTCAAGAGCGACAACCGCATGGATCGATGCTGGCTCAAAGGCGCGCTGGGCGATGCGTTGCACACCATCCGCTGTGCCGCGGGCTACAACCTGCGCTGGTTGATGCGGCAAGTGGCGTCGCGGCGTATCAAGGCGCTCTTTTGACGCGCGCTTCGTGCTGTGCGGGACGCGGCGTATGGGCAAGTTGGCACCCTGGCAGGGTTGACAAACCATCGGCTTGGCCATTGGGCAACGAATCACGCGTTGGCCGGCGCCCCATCGATGTCGTCGTCAAAGACCTGGTGCTGAAAATCAATCTCGCAGGGTCGATTCAGTCAAGCTTGCTGTCGAGCCCGCTTCAACGCACCGTGCCCGCGCCTGTCGAGCCCCGCCACAGCGCAATCCCCGCGCCCACCGGCACCAGCGCCAGCAGCGCAAACGCCAAGGAGTAGCTGCCGCCAATGCGCGCGCACTCACCAAACAGCAGCGGCCCGACCATGCCACCGCCAAAGGTGTAGAACTGCGTGGCGCCGGAGACTCGGGCCATGTCCTGGCGCGACACCTGGGCGGCGAGGTTGGCGAAATACACACCGTTCCAGCCCATGGCCGTGCCGGCGCCCGCCAGGGCCACGGCGATGACCACGGCGGCGGCGCTGCCCGGCCCCAAGGCCGCCAAGGCCAGGCAGCTGGCCGCCATGGCCAGGCCCATCATGGCCAGCAGTCTGGAAGGCGCGATCCAGCGATCGGCCAACCAGCCAAAACCGATGCGCGCCACGGTGCTGGCCACCTGCGAAGCGGCCAGCACCCCGGCCGCAGCGGCGAGTGACCAGCCCAACTGCAGGTGCAGCAGGGCAACCAAGAAGGTGATGAAGCTTTGTTGAGTGAGGGCGTAGGCCATGGACGTCAAGCTCAGCCGCCGCAAGGCCGGCGTGCGCCAAACCAGCAGCAACAAGGCCATGGGAGCGGCGTCCACCGGGTTGTCGTCGTTGCCTGTGGCCGTGGCATGGGCCAGATCCACCGCCGGCGGCTCCAGGCGCCGCACCAGTGGCCACAGCGCCAGCGCCCATCCGGCACACAGCAGGGCCACGCCCACCACCGCTGCTTGCCAGCCCAGCAGCAGCAGGCCCCAAGGCAACAGCAGGCCGGCCAGGGCCACACCCATGGGTACGCCGGTCTGCTTGATCGAGAAAAACAGGCCCCGCGATGTGATGGGCGAGTGGTGGGTGAGCACCGCCGCGGCCGCCGGGTTGACCAGGCCATAGCCGCTGCCGATCAACACGGCCGCGCCGAGCAGAACCGGTGCCGTGCCCAGCGTGTGGCCGGCCACCGACCACGGCCCCAAGGCCGCCGTCAAGCCGGGTGCCGCAGCGGCCAGCAAGGCCCCTGCGGCGCAGGCCAGAAGCGCCGCCTGGCTCAAGCGCAGTGCCCCCAGCCTGGCCACCCAGCCGCCACTGCGCAGGCCCATCAGCATGGCCGCCACATAGGCCGCGGCGGCATAGCGCCCCACATGCTCGGGCGACAGGCCCAGCGTAGGCGCCACCGCGGGCGCCAACACCGGCGCGGCCGAAATCGCCAAGGTCACCAGCATCTGCACCAGCAGCATCGCTGCCAGGGCCAGCCTGGGCCGCGTCACCGCGCGCCCATCGGGCTGCCGCCAAGGCCAACCAGGGCACGCGCGGCCGGCGACAGCGCCGCAGGCTCGCGCATGGCCCACAGCAGCCGCCGCCGGGTCTGCATACCCTTGAGCGTGGCCACCACCAGGCCCAGGGCCTGTGCATAGGGCCTGGCGGCCTCGCGTGGCAACACGGCCAGGCCCAACCCGGCCGCAACCATGCGACCCATGGCATCGAAGCTGCGCACCTGGGCGCGGATGCGCAGTGGCCGCTGCAAGGCCTCGGCACTGCTGGCCAGTTGCCGTGTCAATGAGGTTGATCTGCCAAAGGCCACCAGGTCGTGGTCGAGCACCGCGCTCAGCTCCACGGCCGAGCCCCTGCCCATGGCCGCCAAGGCATGGCCTGGGGGCAGCAGCAGCACCAGCTCATCCTCGTCGCACACCTGCGTGTGCAGGCACTCGGCCGGCGTGTTCTCGCCGATCACCGCCAGCTCGGCCGCACCACGGGCCACGGCGCGCACGGCGTCCTCACTGGTGGCGTCTTCCAGATCGAGCACCACGCTGGGGTGGGCGCGGGCAAAGGCCGCCAGCAGCGCCGGCAAAAAGCCGCCAAAGGCCGAACTGTTGGCCCACAGGCGCAAATGGGCCGAGTTGCCAGCGCGCACATCGCTTATGGCCAGGGACAACTGCTCCAGCCGCGCCACCATGTCCAGCGCATGCGGCAAGAGGATCTGGCCGGCCGCGGTGGGCACGACGCCACGCTTGCTGCGCTCAAGCAAAGGCGTGCCGACATGCGATTCCAGCTCGGCGATGCGCTTGCTGGCGGCGGCCAGCGAGAGGTCCAGCCGCTGGGCGCCGGCCGTCAGGCTGCCCAGGTGGGCGGCGGCCACATACAGGCGCAGCGTGGTCAGGTCGAATCGATTCAGGTTGATGGTCATGGGCGGGCGATCCTCAACCTGCGGTTGAGGATGAGTCAACCAGATTGGAACCGAAGATCGCCAGCCGCAGCGATGATGCCGCCGCCTGGCCACGCTGGCCTGACCCTGATGAGACCCCCATGATCACCACACGCCGCGCCCTTCTCACCGCCGCCACCCTGTTGGCCACGCATGCCATGGCGCAGACGCCTGCCCCCGCGCCCTACCCCAGCAAGCCCATCAACCTGATCGTGCCCAACCCACCTGGTGGCGTGGTCGACACCTCGGCGCGGCTTCTCAGCGACCCCTTGGCCAAGCTGTTAGGCCAGCCGGTGGTCATCGAGAACAAGGGCGGGGCCAGCGGCAACATCGCCTATCAACAGGTGGCCGGCGCGGCCAAGGATGGCCACACCCTGCTCATCTCCTACTCGGCCTATCACGTTGGCAACCCGGCCATGTTTGCCAAACTGCCCTGGGTGCAGAAGGATTTCGTGCCCGTGGCCCTGCTCACCGCGGCCACCAATGTGATCGCCGCCCATCCTTCCGTGCCCGCCGCCAGCCTGAAGGAGTTCATCGCCTACGCCAAGGCCAACCCAGGCAAGCTCAATTTCGCCTCACAGGGCAATGGCTCGCTGTCGCACGTGGGCACGGCGCTGCTTGAGCAGGCCACCGGCATCGACCTGGTGCATGTGCCCTACAAGGGCTCGGGTGCGGCCATCCAGGATGTGCTGGGCGGCCAGGTGCAGGTCTTCATGACCACGCCGCCTTCGGTGATGCAGCACGTGCTGGCCGGCAAGCTCAACGCCTTTGCCGTCACTGGCAAGAGCCGCCACCCTGGCCTGCCCAATGTGCCGACCACCGCCGAGGCTGGCCTGGCCGGTTTTGAGCTGGAGGCCTGGGTCGGCCTGTTTGCCCCAGCCGGCACGCCACCCGCCGTGGTGCAGTTACTGACCGACAAGGTCAAGGCCGCCCTGGCCACCCCCGAGGCCAAGGGCGTGGCCGAGCGCAGCGGCATCGAGATCCGCTACCTCGGCCCCGACGCCCTGGCGGCCTTGGTGCAGCGCGAGACCAGCTACTGGGGCCAGCTGATCAAGAGCAAGAACATTCGCGCCGATTGACCGCCGCACGCCCGCAACGCCGCGCTTGCTGCAGCATCGGATGCTGCTGCCTAACCCTTTTATCAAGCCCTCCACATGTCCCGCATCCACCACCGCATCGGCCAGATCGTGCCCAGCTCCAACACCACCATGGAGACCGAAATCCCGGCCATGTTGCGCGCGCGCGAAACCATCGCACCAGAACGCTTCAGCTTCCACTCGGCGCGCATGCGCATGAAGCAGGTCAACAAGGATGAGCTGGCGCGCATGGACGCCGCTTCCGACCGCTGCGCGCTCGAGCTGTCCGACGCCCGTGTCGATGTCTTGGGCTACGCCTGCCTGGTGGCCATCATGGCCATGGGCCGCGGCTACCACCGCACCAGCGAGCAGCGGCTGCGCGCCTGCACATTGGAAAACGAAGCCCCGGCGCCGGTGGTCACCAGCGCCGGCGCCTTGATCGAGGGCCTGCAGGCCCTGGGCGCGAAGAAAATCGCGCTGCTCACGCCGTATATGAAACCACTCACCGCCCTGGTGGTGGACTACATCGAGCATGAAGGCATCGAGGTGCAGGATGCGCTGTCGCTGGAGATCAGCGACAACCTCGAGGTCGGTGCCCGCGACGCGCGCGCACCGATCGAGCTGAGCCGCCGGCTCAACACCGCCAACTGCGACGCGGTCGTCATCTCGGCCTGCGTACAAATGCCCTCGCTGGCCGCGGTGCAGGCGGTGGAAGATCGGCTGGGCCTGCCGGTCACCTCGGCCGCGGTGTGCACCACCTGGCGCATGCTCAAGGCTTTGAATTTGCCGACCACATCGCCGCTGGCCGGCGCCCTGCTGTCGGGCCGGTATTGACGATGACCCTCCCCGCCGAAGCCCTGCACGGCCTGCGCGTGCTCGAACTCGGCCAGCTCATCGCCGGCCCCTTCGCCGGCAAGACACTGGCCGACTTTGGTGCCGATGTGCTGAAGGTCGAGCCCACCGAGGGCGGCGATCCGCTGCGCAAATGGCGGCTGCTGCGCGAGGGCACCTCGGTGTGGTGGGAGGCGATGTCGCGCAACAAGCGCTCGGTGGCGCTGGATTTGCGCAGCGCAGAAGGCCAGGCCACCGTGCGCGCCCTGGCCGCCGAGGCCGATGTGCTGATCGAGAACTTCAAGCCCGGCACGCTCGAAGCATGGGGCCTGGGTTGGGAAGCGCTGCATGCGCTCAACCGCAAACTGATCATGCTGCGCATTTCCGGATTCGGCCAGACCGGGCCCTATCGCAACAAGCCCGGCTTTGGCGTGCTGGGCGAGGCCATGGGCGGCCTGCGCCACCTCAGCGCCGAGCCCGGCCGCGTGCCGGTGCGCGTGGGTGTGTCCATCGGCGACACGCTCTCGGCCCTGCACGGCGTGATCGGCGTGCTGATGGCCCTGCGCCACCGCGAGGTCAACGGCGGCATGGGCCAGGTGATCGATGTGGCGCTGTATGAAAGTGTCTTCAACGTCATGGAGAGTCTGCTGCCCGAGTACGACGCCTTTGGCGCGGTGCGCGGCCCGGCCGGCAGCGCCCTGCCCGGCATTGCGCCGAGCAATGCCTACTTGTGTGCCGCGGGCGCCTATGTGTTAGTCGCCGGCAATGGCGACAGCATCTTTCGTCGGCTGATGCGCGCCATTGGCCGTGCCGATCTGGAGAACGATGCCGGCCTGGCCAGCAACGACGGCCGTGTGGCGCGCGTCGCCGAGCTCGACGCCGCCATCGGCGCCTGGACAGCTTTGCGTCCTATCTATGAAGTGATCCGCGTGCTCGAAGCCGCCGGCGTGCCGGTGGGCCGCAGCTACACCGTGGCCGACATCGCCAGCGACCCGCAATACCTGGCGCGCGACATGATCGTGCAGACCGCTGACGCCGACGGCCGGCCTTTGAAGGTGGCCGGCATCGTGCCCAAACTGGCGGCCACACCGGGGCGCTTGCGCACGCCGGCGCCGCGCCTGGGTGAACACAATGACGACCTCCTGGGCCGCAGCGGCTGGCCGCAGCGCGCGGCCAACGATGACGCTGCCCCCTGATCACGACGAACACCACCATGGCCCAGCCCACCCAAGCGACCACCCGAGCGCCCACCCCGGCGCCCACCCCAGCGCTCACCCCAGCGCCCACCCCCACCCGCATCGCCATCCACGAAGTCGCCCCGCGCGACGGCCTGCAGATGGAAAGCCTCTTCGTGCCCACCGACGCCAAGGTGGCCTGGCTCGACCAGCTCTCCGGCCTGGGCTACGCCAAGATCGAGGTCACCTCCTTCACCTCGCCCAGCGCCATCCCGGCACTGCGCGATGCCGAGGAGCTGATGCGCCGCATCCGGCGCGCGCCAGGTGTGGAATACACCGCCCTGGTGCCCAATCTGCGCGGCGCCGAGCGCGCCATCGATGGCCGCGCCGACGAGTTCAACCTGGTGATGTCGGCCAGCGAGAGCCACAACCTGGCTAACCTGCGCATGACACAGGCACAGTCGCTGCGCAGCCTGAGCGAGGTGGTCCGTCTGGCGCAGCAAGTGAGTACGGCGGTGAACGTGTCTCTGTCCTGCGCCTTTGGCTGCCCGATGGAGGGCGAGGTACCGCCGGCTTCGGTGCTGACTTGGGTGCAGCGCTTCAGCGATCTGGGCGTGGCGCGCATGACGCTGTGCGACACCACCGGCATGGCCGATCCGGGGCAGGTGCTGGTGCTGTGCAGCGCGGCGTTGGCGCGATTTCCCGGCACGCAATTCACGGCGCACTTTCACGACACCCGCGGCCTGGCCGGGGCCAATGTCTTCGCTGCGCTGCAGGCCGGCATTCGGCGCTTTGATGCCTCCTTGGGCGGCATCGGCGGCTGCCCCTATGCGCCCGGCGCCAGCGGCAATGTGGCCACCGAAGATGTGGTGCACCTGCTGCAGTGCCTGGGCCACGACTGCGGCCTGCAGCTCGATGCCCTGGCCGCCGCGGCCGGGCAGTTGGCCACGCTGCTGGGCCACGCCCTGCCCTCGCACATCGGTCGCGCCGGCCCGCGCTGGCGGCAGCATGCGCTGCCGGCCGATTTCGCACAAATTCGCGACCGCGCGCTGGCGCGAGAGGCTGGCCCTCAGGTGTAGTGCTCAGTTGGCCTTCACGCCGGCCTTGATCAGCAGCGGCCCCAGGGTCTCGATCTCGCTTTTCAGGTGGGTGCGCAGCGCCTCCGGGCTGGCCTGCTCGGCGCTGACCGCGGCCACGCCCATGCTGTCCAGGCGGGCGCGTACGTCCGGGTCGGTCACGGCCTTGCGCAAGGCGGCGGTGAGCTGATCCAAGGCCGCCTTGGGGGTGCCCTTGGGCGCATACAGGCCAAAGGAGATGTTGATCTCAAAGCCCTGCACGCCGGCCTCGGCCACGGCCGGCACCCCGGGCAGTGAAGGCAGGCGCGCCTTGCCCGCCGCGGCATAGGCCTTGATGCGGCCGGTCTTCACCGCCGGCACCGTGCCCGAGGTCTGGTCGCACAGCACATCGACCTGGCCGCCCATCAGGTCGTTCAGGGCGGGGCCGGTGCCCTTGTAGGGGATCTCGTTGAGCTGCACGCCCAACGCGCCCGACATCATCAGCCCGCACAGGTGCGAGGCCGAGCCCACGCCGGCATGGGCCAGGCTCACCCTGCTGGCGTTGGCCTTGAGGTAGGCCACGAACTCGTTCAAATCCTTGGCTGGAAATTCATTGCGCGCCACGATCAGCATCGGCCCGCTGGTGGCCCGGCCTATGGGTTCGAAATCGTTCACTGGGTGGTAGGGCAGGCTTTGAAACATCGCCAGGTTGGTGGCGTGGCTGACATGAATCATCAGCAGCGTCGTGCCGTCGGCCTTGGCCCGCGCCACCTTGGCCGTGCCTATGGTGCCCGAGGCGCCGGCGATGTTCTCCACCAGGACTTGCTGGCCCAGGCTGCGCTGCATGGCCTCGGCAAACAGCCGCGTGATGGTGTCGCCCGGCCCGCCCGCGGCATAGGGCATGACCATGGTGATGGGGCGCGCGGGCAGCTCTTGCGCGCGGGTATTGAAGGTGATGGCACACAGCGCCAGGGCTGCGGTCAGTGCCGACAGGGTCTGGGGACTGAACGAGGGACGGGGCATGGCGGATCCTGGTTATCTCGATAGGGACAAGCGGTTCAGTCAAACGGTTCAGGCGAACGGTTCAGGCGAACGGTCTACGCCGCCCTCAGACGCGCTCGCGCAAGCGCATGCCCAGGCCCACCGGCGTCATGGTGAAGGACAGCAGCTCGGGCGCCGGCTGGCCATCGGCAGTGCTCACCGACTGGATGTCAAAGCGGCCCAGCAGGGTGGCCATGGCCACCTTCATCTCCAGCAGGGCCAGGTAGCGGCCCGGGCACATGCGCGGGCCGGCGCCAAAGGGCATGGCGGTGCGCTTGGAGGCGCTGGCCAGTTGCGCCGGCCCGGCGCCCTCCAGCCAGCGCTCGGGTTCGAAGCTGGCGGCGCGCGGCACATGGCTGTCGCTGACACTGTCGCGGCGCATCAGGCCGATGACCACGGTGCCGGCGGGCACAGCGACATCGCCCACCACGGTGTCGCGCAGCGCCTGCAGCGGGATCTGTGGCGCCACCGGTTTGAGGCGCATGGTCTCATTGGCGCAGGCCTCGATGTAGTCCAGCTCGGCGATCTGCTCGATGGTCGGGTTAGGCGTGTCGCCAATGACGCGGCGCACTTCCTCTGTGGCGCGCTGCAGGGCCTGCGGGTGGCGCCACAGCAGGTCGATCATCCAGGCCACGGTGTTGGCCGTGGTGTCCTCGCCGGCCAACAGCATGCCCAGCACATTGCCGGCCACCTGCTGGTCGTCAATGCCACTGCCCGGCGCATCGGCGGCGACGATCATGGCCTCCAGCAAATTACGAGGTTTGTCGCGCAGCGCCGCATCGGCGGCCAGCCGCGCGCGCGCCTGGGCGATGAAGCCGGCGATGGCCAGGTTGATGGCCGCACAGCTGCGCTCCAATTGCCGATCTGCCGGCAGGCGCACATAGCGCCAATACGGGAAGGGCGCAAACAGCCGGCGGTTCAGCGCCGGGAAGATCTTGTCCAGGTGCTGCTGGATGACATCGCCATCGCTGAGCAGGGTGTTGACCTCGGCGCCAAAGGCCAGGCCGGCGATGGTGTCCACGGTGTAGCGCATCAAATCGGCCTGCAGATCGATCAGGGCGCCACTTTGCGCGGCCCGGCCCCAGCGCGTGGCCAGGTTGTTGGCCACCTGCTGCAGCGCGCCGTAATAGCCCTTGACATGCGCCGGATCAAAGCCGGCCATGACCATGCGGCGCTGGCGCTTCCAGACATCGCCTTCGGCGCGAAAGACGCTGCCGGGCAGCTTCATTTCCTCGGCAATCTCGGTGCCACGGATCGGGCGTCGAAAGCCATCGGGGCGATCACGCAACATCGCCGCCACGGCCTCGTGTTCGCCCACCACCAGGGCGCGCTGGCGGCCTATGCGCAGCTGGTAGTAGGGGCCATGCTCGCGGCACCACTGCTCCACCTGCAGGTGAAAGCGCGCGGGTTTGATCTGCAAAGCGTTGCCCAGGATGGGGATGCCACGCGGGCCGGGCAGATCGCGAAGCTGGCGCAGCGGGGGCGCCGCTCGGGCAGCGGGCACAGCAGGCGCTATGTCGGCAGCCGGCTGGGCAGGGGGCTGAGCGGGGGGCTGAGGGGGCGTCTGGGCCGGAGATGGGGCTGAGGCTGCAGCGGCTGCGGACATGGTCATTCTCCTAATGCGTTATTTGAGCGAATACCGGTGGGCGCCAACACTGGCCAGGATCAATCGATGACGATGCCCACCCGCTTGATGATCGCGCCCCAGGTCTTGCCTTCGCTGTCAATGAAGGCCTTGAAGTCGGCCACCGAACCACCACCGACGATCAGGCCCTGGCGGGCCAGCAAATCGCGCACCGCCGGGTCGGCCAGCGCCGCGTTGACATCGGCGTTGATGCGCGCCAGCAGCTCGGGCGGCGTGCCCGTGGCGGCGAAGAGGCCATTCCAGGCCAGGGCCTCAAACCCAGTGAAGCCCGATTCGGCCACCGTCGGCAGCGACTTCAGCACGTCGGCGCGCTGGGCACTGGTGGCGGCGATGAACTTCACCCGCCCACCCTGCACCAGCGGCAGCAGGGCCGGCGCCACGGTGAACAGCAACTGCGTGTCGCCCGCCGCCAGCGAGGCCCCGGCCGGCGGTGAGCCGGCATAGGGCACATGCACGGCCTCGATGCCGGCCACGCTCTTGAACAGCTCCATCGTCAAATGCGATGAGCTGCCATTGCCCACCGAGGCATAACTCAGCTTGCCGCCCTGGCGTTTGGCCCAGGCCACCAGCTCGGGCAGGGTGTTGGCCGGGTTGCTGGCCTGCACCGCCAACACATTGGGCTGTGAGGTCGTCAACACGATGGGCGCCAGATCACGCACCGGGTCATAGGGCATCTTCTTGTACATGTGCGGGCCGAATGCAATCGGCCCATTGAAGCCAATGCCCAGGGTGTAGCCATCGGGGGCGGACTTGGCCACCACATCCATGCCCAGCATGCCGCCGGCACCGGGCCTGTTGTCGATCACCAGGGGCTGCTTCCAGCGGTCCTTGAGCTTGTCACCCAGGGCGCGCACGATGATGTCGAGTGAGCTGCCGGCGGGTGCCGGCACCAGCATGCGCACCGGCTTGTTGGGCCAGTCCTGCGCGGCCGCGGGCAGGGCCAGCACCGCCAAGGCAGAGCCGATGGCGATGGCAATAAAGGTGGCAAAGCTGCGACGCATGGGGGTCTCCGCGAGTAAGGGATTCGCCCGGTCTGGGCGCTGCGGCGATTGTCCACGCGGCCAGGTGGTGCCACCAGGCCTGTGCCACCAGGCCGGTCATCTGTCACTGCACGCGCGGCCTTGCTCGGGGCAAAATGCGCAGGCCTGCGTTGTTGGCAGCGCCTCCACCCCGGCAGCGCGCGCTGCGAAAGCCCACCATGAGATCACTACGGATTCATTGCCTTGCCGTCCTGTTGCTGTGTGCTGGCCTTGCCTGCCAGGCCCAGACCGAGGCCAAGCTGCTGCCCGCGCAAAGCGAGGTGGTGTTTCAGATCAAGCAGATGGGCGTGCCGGTAGAGGGGCGGTTTCGCAAATTTGATGCGCAGATCGCCTTCGATCCGAAGAAGCCCGAGAGCGCCAAGGTGGCGCTGCAGATCGACACCGGCAGTGCCACCCTGGGCGCGCCCGAGGTCGATATTGAGCTGCCCAAGCCGGTGTGGTTTGCCATCGCCAAATTTCCGCAGGCCACCTTTGTGTGCCAAAGCGTCAAGCCGGTGGGCGCGGGCAAGTTCGAGATGACAGGCAAGCTCAGCATCAAGGGCCAGGTGCGCGACATCACCGTGCCGGTGACGCTGGCGGCCCCGGCCCAGGCCGGCGGCCCCACACTGGCCAGCGGCAGCTTCAGCATCAAGCGCAATGATTTTCTCGTCGGCGAAAAAGAATGGGCCGACACCAGCCTGCTGGCCAATGAAGTGCAGGTGCGCTTCAAGCTGGCCTTGCAGGGCCTGGGCCCTATTTGACCTTCACACCCAAGCGCCACACATGAAAAATCTACCCCTCAGCCTTGCCCGTGCGGCATCGGTCGCTGTCTTGGCCACCGTCATGGCCACGACCTGGGTCACCCCAGTCGCCGCCCAGCCGGCCACCTACGCCATCGACCCGACACACACCTTTGTGATGTACGAGATGGGCCATTACGGCACCAGCACCAACCGCGGGCGCTTCAGCACCAAGGACGGTTCGGTGCAACTCGATCGCACGGCAAAGACCGGCAAGATCGACATCACCATGGACATGACGTCCATCAACTCCGGCGTCGATCTGCTCAACCGCCATGTGCAGAGCCGCGATTTTTTCAACGTGGCGGATTTCCCCACCGCGCGCTTTCTGGCCGACAAGCTTGAATTCAACGGCGACAAGCTCACCGCCGCCATCGGCACCCTCACGCTGATGGGCAAGACGCACCCGGTGACCTTGCGTGCCTTGCGCTTCAACTGCTACGACCACCCGGTGATCAAGCGCCAGATGTGCGGCGGCGACTTCGAGACCACCGTCTCGCGCAGCCTGTGGGGCCTGGTCTGGGGCCTGAATTTCGGCTTTGAGGACAACGTGCGCCTGGTGATCCAGGTCGAGGGCATCCACATGCCCTGACTGCGGGCGGCGCCGCGTGGCAAGGCCGCTACAGCAGGCCCTCGGGCACCAGCGGCGCCAGGATGTTGAGGATCACGCGGTCCCAGAACGAGGAGTCGGGCTCGACGTACCAGACGGTGTCGGCGCTGCCATCCTTGCTGACCCACTCCAGGCTCTTGCCATCGGGGCCTAAGCGAAGCTTGTAGGCGCCCTGGCTCTTCAGGGTGTCGATGAGTTTGAGCACCTGCAGGGCCATTTCGGCGCTGTCGATGAACAGGCCGATTTCGGTGTTGTGCAGGTCCGATCGCGGGTCGAAATTCATCGAGCCTATGAACAGGCGGCTGCGGTCGTAGACCGCCGTCTTCATGTGCAGGCGCCCGATGGCGGTGCCGAACACGCCCAGGCGCACGCTGCGCCGGGCGCGGTCTGAACTGAGCTCATGCAGCTCCACGCCGTTCTGCAGCATCTCATCCCGATAACGCCGATAACCGGTGTGCACCAGGGGCTCGTCGGTGGCCGCCAGTGAGTTGGTCAGCAGGCTCACCTTGACGCCACGCTTGCGCGCCGCGTCCAGCACCTCCAGCCCGGCCGCGCCGGGGATCAGGTAGGGCGAAGCGATGGCCACCTCACTGCGGGCACGGCGCATGTGCTCGACCACGTTGTAGCGCACGCTGTCCACATCCTGCAGCGGCACGCCGCCATATTGCGCCGTCTTGCCGGCGGCACGCTCGGGCGAATCGGCGTAGGCCGTGGCGGTGGCCCAGATCAGGTTGAGCTTGCCGCGGTCCAGATCCTCGGCAATCGGGCTGTAGCCCAAGGGATCGTTGGGCGGCGGGCGCAGCGGCGGCGGTGTGCTTGACTCATGGGTTAGCTCGTCAAAGCGCTGTTGCAGCGCGGCGTGCGACAGCGCGGTGTGTGCCACGGCCTGCACCGGCAGCACATGCGGGCTGTTCCAGAACAGGTCAAACAAGCCCTGCAGGCGCGGCAAGATGGCGCCGGTGACAAAGGTGTCAAGGTCGATGAAGTTGGCGTCACCCGTGGGCCGGAAGTACTCGTTGCCAATGTTGCGGCCGCCGGCCACGGCCATGGCGCCATCGGCAATGAAGAGCTTGTTGTGCATGCGCCGGTTGACGCGATCAAACTCCATCAGCGAATAGGCAAAGCGCGTCAGCACGCGCCCGCGACCCGCCGGGAAGGGGTTGTACAGGCGCAGCTCGACATTGGGGTGGGCGGCAAAGGCGCGCAGCAGCTCGTCGTCGCCCGCGGTGTACATGTCGTCCATCAACACGCGCACGCGCACGCCACGGGCTGCGGCGTCGCGCAGGGTGCGCAGCAGGAAGCGGCCAGTCTCGTCGGTGTGGATCTGGTAGTACTGCACATCCAGCGAGTCCTGCGCAAGCCGCGCCAGTTGAATGCGCGCATCAAAGGCCGTGCGGCCATCGGGCATCAGGCGAAAGCCACTCAAATCGCGGTCCGGTGAGGTCTTGGCCATCAGCTCGCCCAGCATCGTGCGCGTGCTGCTGGCCATGGCCTGTGTGGGTGGGCCTTGCAGGCCCGGGGCCAGGCTGGCGCAGCCGGTGATCAGTGCCAGCAGCAGCAAGATGGCGGCGATGCCCAGGTGGCGCGGCGCGCGACCCGGTGCGCGTGGAAGTGGGTTGGCATGCATGGCCGCAACTGTAAGGGCCGGCCGCAGCCATAGACTGCGCCCAGCCCACCGAATCAGGAGACGCCCCTTGCTTGACGCCACCATCCACCAAGCCCTGGCCCATGAGCTGCACCAGTCTGAGCGCAGTTGCACGCCCATCGAGCAATTCTCCAAACGCTACCCCACCATCGAGATCGCCGACAGCTACGCCATCCAGCGCGCCTGGGTGGCCATCAAGCTGGCCGAGGGCCGCAAGGTGATCGGCCACAAGATCGGCCTGACCTCACGCGCCATGCAGCAGGCCTCACAGATCACCGAGCCCGACTACGGCTGCCTTCTCGACGACATGCTGCTCAAAGACGGCAGCGATGTGCCGGCGGCGCGCTATATCGTGCCGCGGCTGGAGGTGGAATTCGCCTTCATCCTGGCGCGGCCGCTGCAAGGCCCGGAGGTGACGCTGTTCGATGTGCTCAATGCCACCGACTACGTGGTGCCGGCGCTGGAGCTGATTGATGCCCGCATCGAGCCCTTTGACCGTGTGAGCAAGGCGCCGCGGCGTGTGTTCGACACCATCGCCGACAACGCTGCCAATGCCGGCATCGTGTTAGGCAACCGACCCATGAAGCCCGACGCGGTGGACTGGCGCTGGGCCGGCGCGCTGTTGTTCAAAAACGGCGTGATCGAAGAATCCGGCCTGGGCGCGGCGGTGCAAAACCACCCCGGCAACGGTGTGGCCTGGTTGGCCAACAAACTGGCCCCGCATGGCGAGGGCCTGCGCGCTGGCGAGATCGTGCTCGGCGGCTCGTTCACGCGGCCCGTGCCCTGCGCGGCGGGCGATGTCTTCCATGCGGACTACGGGCCGCTGGGGTCGATTTCGCTGCGCTTTGTGTGAGGCGCTTCGTTAGGCGCTTCGTTAGGCGCTTCGTTAGGCGCTACTTGCCGCGCGCGGCTGCGTTTGTCACCATCAGCCGCGCTTGGCCACCAAGGTGAGGATGTCGTAGCTGGCGACCAGCTCGCCCAGCTGGTTGCTCACCTCCACATCCCAGGCCACGACCCCCTGGCCCACGCCCTGGGCATCGCGCTTGTTGCGGTCGGTCTTGCGTTTGGCGGTCAACCGCGCCTGAATGGTGTCGCCTATGCCCACCGGTTTGACAAAGCGCAGCGTGTCCAGCCCGTAGTTGGCCAACACCGGGCCCACGCCAGGCGAGACAAACAAGCCGGCCGCGGCCGAGAGCACAAAGTAGCCGTGGGCGATGCGCTTGCCAAAGGCCGACTCTTTGGCCGCGATCTCGTCGAAGTGCATGTAGAAGTAGTCGCCCGAGATGCCACCAAAGGCCACGATGTCGGCCTCGCTCACCGTGCGGCGGTGGGTGAGCAGTGAGTCGCCGATGGCCAGGTCTTCAAAATAACGCCTGAAGGGATGGACCTCGGATTCGGTCACCTTGGCGCCGCGCACATGCTCGCCGGTCACCGCCGCCAGCATGCTGGGCGAGCCCTGTATGGCGGAGCGCTGCAGGTAATGTTTGACGGCGCGCAGGCCGCCCAGCTCCTCACCGCCGCCGGCGCGGCCGGGGCCGCCGTGTTTGAGTTGCGGCAGGGGTGAGCCGTGACCGGTGGATTCGAGCGCGGCCTCGGCGTCCAGGATCAGCAGGCGGCCGTGCAGCGCGGCCATCTGCGGGATCACCTGGGCAGCGATCTTCGGCGTGCGCGTCACCAGCGTGGCCACCAGGCTGCCGCGGCCGCGGGCGGCCAGGGCCACAGCCTCATCCATGCCGCTGTAGGGCATCAGTGTGCTCACCGGCCCGAAGGCCTCGATGTCGTGCACCTGGTTAATTTGCTTAGGGCTGTCACAGCGCAGCAGGGTGGGTGCAATGAAGGCGCCTTGATCGACACCGTCGCCGCGCGGCGCGAAACCATCGCTGGCGCCCAACACCTGCGTCGCGCCGGCTTGCAGCAACTGCGCCACGCGCTCGGCCACATCCTCTTGCTGTGCCTTGGAGGCCAAGGCGCCCATGCCCACGCCCTCCAGTGCCGGGTCACCCACCACCACCTGGGCCAGCGCGGCGCGCAGCTTGTCGGCCACGGCATCGATGTGGCGGGCGGGCACGATGGCGCGGCGAATGGCGGTGCACTTCTGCCCGGCCTTGCCTGTCATCTCGCGCGCGACCTCCTGGATGAAGAGCTCGAATTCGGCGTCGTCGGGCGAGACATCGTCGGCCAGGATGGCGCAGTTCAGCGAATCGGCCTCGGCGTTGAAGGGGATGCTCTTGCGCACCAGGTTGGCGTGCACGCGCAGCCTGGCCGCGGTGTCGGCCGAGCCGGTGAAGGTGACGACATCGCGCTCGTCCAGCCGGTCCAGCAGATCGCCGGTGCCGCCGACGATGAGCTGCAGAGAACCCTCGGGCAGCAGGCCCGATTGCTGCATCAGGCGCACGGCGGCAACGCTCAAGTAGCTCGTCGCCGTGGCCGGCTTGACGATGCAAGGCATGCCGGCCAGAAAGCTTGGCGCGAATTTCTCCAGCAGGCCCCAGACCGGGAAGTTGAAGGCATTGATGTGCAGCGCCACGCCACCGCGCGGCACCAGGATGTGACTGCCGGCAAAACCGCCCTTCCTTCCCAGCGCCATGGCCGGGCCTTCGTGCACGACGTTGCCCGAGGGCAGCTCATTGGCGCCGAGGCTGGCGTATGCGAACAGCGTGCCCGCGCCGCCTTCGATATCGACCCAGCCATCGGCGCGCGTGGCGCCGGTGTGGGCCGACTCGGCGTAGAGCAGCTCTTTGTTTTCGCCCAGAAATTTGGCCAGGGCCTTGAGCCGCTCGGCGCGCTGCTGAAAATCCAGCGCCAGCAGGCCTGGCACTCCCACGCGGCGGGCGTGATGCACGGCCTCTTCAAAGTCGATGGCCTCGGCATGCGTGTGCGCCACAACACGGCCGTTGATGGCGCTGGCCAGCGGCAGCCCGCCTAACTGGCCTATCCAGCGGCCAGCGATGAAGCTTTGCAGGGTGTGGGTCATGAGGCAACTTTCTTCGCTCTGGGAAATGGCAGGAGGGTGTTGACCGGGTCCGTGGGCAGCCGCACCGCCGCCAGCCCGCCCACAAACAGATCGGCCACGATGGGCGCCATAGCGTCGTAGTCGAGCTCGCCCTCGGGCCGCATCCAGGTGAACATCCAGTTGATCATGCCGAACAGCAGCATGGTCAAGGGTTTGGCCAGGGCGGCTCGCTTGAGCTCGGGGCGCAGCGCGGCCACGGCCGCGGCGATGCCGGCCACCACCTGGCGCTCGGTGTCGAGCACGCGCTGGCGCTCATCGGGCAGCAAGAACCTGACGTCCTCGGTGAGCACGCGGTGGGCATGCTGGGCGCCGGCATATTCGGCCACGAAACAGCGGATCAGTTCACGCAGCCGGGCCTCGGCCGGCAGGCGCCGCGCGGTCACTTCAGCCACCACCTGCAGCAAGCGCGAGACATGGCCCTCGGTGATGCTGACCAGCAGGCTGTGTTTGTCGCGGTGGTAGTGGTAGAGCGTGGCCTTCGAGAGGCCACAGGCCAGCGCCACCTGGTGCATCGAGGTGCCGACATAGCCTTGCTGCGCAAACAGCTCGGCCGCGCGCGACAGGATCAGGCCGCGCTGGTCCTCGTAGTTGGCAGCGCGGCCCCGGGCCATGGGTGCGCGCTCAGCGGTCGTCGAAGGACAGCACCACGCGCTCTGTCGTGGGGTGGGCCTGGCAGGTGAGCACGAAGCCGGCCGCCACCTCGGCCTTGTCGAGCGCGAAGTTGCGCTCCATGCGCACCTGGCCCTCCACCAGCCTGGCGCGGCAGGTGCCGCACACGCCCGAGGTGCAGGAGTAGGGCACCTCCAGCCCTGCCGCTGAAGCCGCATCCAGGATGCTGGGCTGTTCGCGGTTGAAATCAAATTCGCGCTTCAGGCCATCGCGGACGATGGCGATGCGGGCCACTTCGGCATCGCCCGGGCGGTGGCGGTGAAGCACGGCGCCGATGGCGGTGCCTTGGGTGGCGGCGCCGATGGCGGCGGTGCCACTGCCGGTGCCCGAGGCCGCTGCGGCGCCATCGCCCTCACCCACATCGGCAGCGCCCGCCACAGGTGCCACGCCGAAGCGCTCGATGTGAATCCTCTCCTCGGGCACTCCGGCGCCCAGCAATGCGGCCTCGGCCTCGTCGTTCATCTGGAACGGGCCACAGATGTAGACATGGTCAATGCCCGCGGCCGGCAACACGCTGCCCAGCAGCTCAGCCACCTTGTCGCGGTTCATCACACCCATGTTCAAAGGCGCGTCGGTGAGCTCATCGGAGAACACATGCTGCAGCGTCAGCCGCGTCATGTAGCGGTTCTTCAGGTCTTCGATTTCCTCCTTGAACATCGTCGACTTGACCGAGCGGTTGGCGTAGACCAGGCTGAAGCTGGACAGAGGCTCGCGCGCCAGCACCGTCTTCATGATCGACAGGATGGGCGTGATGCCGCTGCCACCGGCCAGGCCGACATGGTGGCGGCGCGCGGATGGCTCAATCGGCACGAAGAATCGGCCCTGCGGCGCCATCACATTGATGCTGTCGCCGGGCTGCAAGTGCTCATTGATCCAGTTGGAGAAGACACCGCCGCGCACCTTGCGCACGCCCACACGCAGCTCAGCATCGTCCAGCCCGGCGCAAATGGAATACGAGCGCCGCAGGTCCTGGCCGTCGATCTGTTTGCGCAGCGTGAGGTACTGGCCCTGGGTGAAGCCGAAGGTGGCCTGCAGGGCTGCCGGCACATCGAAGGTGACGATCACCGCCTCGGCCGTGTCGGGCTCGACGCGGCGCACGGTCAGGGGATGGAAGAGGACGCTCATGGTGGGCCTGCGGTAAGGGGGTCAGCATCAGATCGGCTTGAAGTGCTCAAACGGCTCGCGGCAGGCGACGCAGCGGTACAGCGCCTTGCAGGCGGTGGAGCCGAAGGCGCTGAGTCGCTCCGTATTCACACTGGCACAGCGTGGGCAGGCGATGGCGGCGGCCACTGCTGATGCCCGGCGGCGCACGATGCGCATGGTCACGCCCTGCGCCATGTCCACCGGGCCGGGCGGCGCAATGCCGTAGTCGAGCAGCTTTTGCCGGCCCTCGGCACTGATCCAATCGCTGGTCCAGGCCGGGGCGCGCTGCAGGCGCACGCGCGCCGGGCCCAGGCCGGCGGCGTTCAACGCGGCCAGCACATCGTGCTCAATGGCCTCGGTGGCCGGGCAGCCCGAATAGGTGGGGGTGAGGACCACTTCAAGGCCCGCCGCGGCGTCATCGAAATCGACTTCGATCACGTCGCGCACGATGCCCAGATCACGTACCGAAAGCGCCGGCACCTCGGGGTCGAGCACGTGGCCCAGCACATCCCAGGCGGCCGCGACCCGCGGCGTGGCAGGGCTTGCAGTTGGTGTCGCAGCTTGCACTGCGCCCTGCACGGCAGCCGGCAACACTGTGGCCGGTAGGCCCAACGCCATCACCACACGCCCCCCGGAAACGCCCGCTGCAAATGCTGCATTTCGGCCAGTAGAAAGCCCATGTGCTCGCTGTGCACGCCGCGTTTGCCGTGGCTGCGAAAGGCAATGTCGGCGGGTGGCGTCAGCGTGGCCTCGGCCAGCACCTCGCCCACCTGCGCCAGCCAGGGCGCACGCAGCTCGGCCCAATCCGGCCCCAGGCCGCTGGCCAGCGCGGCGGCGTCCACCGCGTCGCCTTCCAGCATTTCCGGCGTGAAGCGCCACAAGGCCTGCAATGCCGCCTGGCAGCGTTGGTGCGATTCAGCGGTGCCGTCGCCTAACCGAACCACCCAGTCGGCGGCATGCTGCTGGTGATAACGCGCTTCCTTCACGGCCTTGCCGGCGATGCCGGAAAGCTCGGCATCGTTCGATGCGGCCAAGCGCTGCCAGATCAGCTGCAGCCAGGTGGCGACAAAGAAATTGCGCAGCACGGTGAAGGCAAAGTCGCCGTCCTTGGGCCCGCCCGGCAGTTCGACCAGGGTGACGTTGAAATAGTCGCGCTCCTCGCGCAGAAAGGCTAGCTGGTCTTCAGTGAAGGCCTGTGCATGGGCGGCGCCAAGGGCTTTGGGCGATGCGCCGAGACTGGCGCTCAAGGCCCCCGCATGGCTGAGCAAGGCGCGCGCTTGGCCCAGCAGATCCAGCGCCATGTTTGACAGCGCAATGTCTTCTTCCAGCACCGGGGCGTGGCCGGCCCACTGGCCCAGGCGCTGGGCCAGGACGAGGCAGCTGTCGGCCAGGCGCAGCAGGTAGTGCAGCGTGGGGTGTGCGGGCAGGGTGATCGAGGCTTGCATGGTGGTCGTCAATCCAGGCCGCTCACATGTGGTCCACCGCGGCCGGCAGCTTGTAGAAGGTGGGGTGTCGGTAGACCTTGTCCTCCATCGGGTCGAAGTACATGGTCTTGTCGCCCGGATCGCTGGCGACGATCTGGTCCGAGCGCACCACCCACAGGCTGGACCCCTCTTGCCGGCGCGTGTAAACGTCGCGGCCCATCTGTATGGCCATGGTGGCATCAGCCGCATGCAGGCTGCCGCAGTGCTTGTGGTCCAGCCCGGCCTTGGTGCGCACGAAAACCTCCCACAGTGGCCATTCTGTTTGCGCGTTGGGATTGTCGATGGGGTCGCTCATGCGGGGCTCCGTTCAGTGCTGATGGGTGTGGGGCGCGATCAAGCCGCCTGCGGCTGCGGCGCCGGCTGCGGGTCGCGCTTGCGCGCATGCGCCAGGGCCGCCTCGCGCACCCAGGCGCCGTCGTCCCAGGCTTTGACGCGGGCGCCCAGGCGCTCGCGGTTGAGTGGCCCATCACCACCCACCACGGCCCAGAACTCGGCCCAGTCGATGCTGCCGTGGTCATGGTGCTGGCGCACTTCGTTCCACTTCAAATCGGGGTCGGGCAGGCTCACGCCCAAGATCTTGGCCTGCTCGATGGCGGCATCGATGAAGCGCGCCCGCAGCTCATCGTTGCTGATGCGCTTGATGCCCCAGCGCATGCTTTGCGCGCTGTTGGGCGATTGGTCATCGGGAGGGCCAAACATCATGATGGACGGCCACCACCAGCGGTTCACGGCGTCTTGCACCATGGCCTTTTGCGCGGCCGTGCCCTGCGTCATCATCGTGAGCAGCGACTCATAGCCCTGGCGCTGGTGAAAGCTTTCTTCGCGGCAGATGCGGATCATGGCGCGTGCATAGGGCGCGTACGAGCAGCGGCAAATCGGCACCTGGTTCATGATGGCCGCGCCATCGACCAGCCAGCCAATCGTGCCCATGTCGGCCCAGCTGAGCGTGGGGTAGTTGAAGATCGAGCTGTACTTGGCGCGGCCCGTGTGCAGGGCCTCGAACATCTGGTCGCGGCTCGTGCCCAGGGTCTCGGCGGCGGCGTAGAGGTAGAGGCCGTGGCCGCCTTCATCCTGCACCTTGGCCAGCAGGATGGCCTTGCGTTTGAGCGTGGGGGCGCGGGTGATCCAGTTGCCCTCGGGCAGCATGCCGACGATCTCACTGTGCGCATGCTGGCTGATCTGGCGGGTGAGCGTCTTGCGGTAGTTCTCAGGCATCCAGTCTTTGGCCTCGATGAATTCGCCGGCGTCGATGCGGGCATCGAAGCGCTGCTGCAGCTGCTCTTGGTGGCGGATGTCGTCGGCGCTGCGAACCGCTTTGAGCGGTGCTGGCGTGTCGTCACCGGGGTCTTTGCCCATGGTGTCCATGGCCTGGGTGTACATGGTGATTCCTTTTGGCTGTGGGACGGGTGAAGCGCGCTTTTGGACGCTTACTTTGCGCGCAAGTCAAATACGCGCCGCGCCTTGCCGCCCTGCGTGCGTTCGATGCTGTCGGGCGCGCCCACCTGGACGCGGGCGCTGATGCCCACCAGGTTTTTGATGCGCTCGCGCAGCGCTGCGGCCACAGCGGCAACGTCGGCCTGGGCCTGCGTGGGCAGCAGCTCACAGCGCACCAGCACCTCATCAAGCAGGGCCTCGCGCGTCACCTCGATCTGGTACTGGCCGCCCAACTGGCCGTGCTGCAACACCAGCTCTTCAATCTGCGTGGGGAAAACATTCACGCCGCGGATGATCAGCATGTCATCGCTGCGGCCGACGATCTTGCCCATGCGGCGAAAGCTGCGTGAGGTGGGGGGCAGCAGCCGGGTGAGGTCGCGCGTTCGATAACGAATGATGGGCAGGGCCTCTTTACTGAGCGAGGTGAAGACCAGTTCGCCCTCGGCCGTGCCCTTGCTGTCGTCATAGGGCAGCGCCGCGCCAGTCACGGGATCAATGATCTCGGCCAGGAAGTGATCCTCCCAAATCACCGGGCCATCTTTGCTCTCGACGCACTCGCTGGCCACACCCGGGCCCATGACCTCGCTCAGGCCGTAGATGTCGACGGCGTCGATGTCGGCCTGGGCCTCGATGTCGCGGCGCATGGCCTCGGTCCAGGGCTCGGCGCCGAAGATGCCGGTGGACACGCTCATGGCGCGCGGATCGAGCCCTTGCCTGACGAATTCTTCAATCAGCACCTGCATGTAGCTGGGCGTGACCATGATGATGTCGGGCTTGAAGTCGTTGAGCAGTTGCACCTGCTTCTCGGTCTGCCCGCCCGACATCGGGATCACCGTGCAGCCCAGGCGCTCGGCGCCGTAGTGCGCGCCCAGCCCGCCGGTGAACAGGCCATAGCCGTAGGACACATGCACCATGTCGCCGCGTCGGCCGCCGGCCGCGTGTATCGAGCGTGCCACCAGGCCGGCCCAATTGTCTACGTCGTTTTGGGTATAGCCCACCACCGTCGGCTTGCCGGTGGTGCCCGATGAGGCGTGGATGCGCACCACCTGGTCGCGCGGCACGGCCAGCATGCCGAAGGGGTAGTTGTCGCGCAGCACCTGCTTGTCGGTGAACGGGAATTTGGCGATGTCGGCCAGCGACTGGCAATCGCTGGGGTGCACACCCGCCGCATCAAAGGCGCGGCGGTAGTGCGGCACCTTGGCGTAGGCCTGGGCCAGCGTGTGCTGCAGACGCTGCAGTTGCAGCGCGCTGATCTCATCGCGGCTGGCGCGCTCAATCGGCTCCAGATCAGCGGCGGTGGACAGGCGGGTGGGGCGCTTGACGGGCATGCGGGGCGACTCCGTTGGGGCGGCAGGGGCAAGGTGGAGGGCGTGGTGCTGGGCTCGCGCAGACCTTGATTGGCGTGACATTAGAACACTACCGACCAGTTGGTCGGTAAATTGGCTGACGCTCATCGCGGCGACACGCTGTGCATCAAAGTGGCTGAGCAAACCCTGCTGGATCAGCGGCTGTTCATGGTCACCGGCGCCCAATCGCAGGCCTTGCTCAAGCTGCTGGATCGCCCGGCCCAGGTCTCGGCCGGGCTGCAAGAGCTGTTCTCGCGCCAGCCACCCTGGGCCCGCTGATGGCCTACAGCCCGCCGCTGCCTTTGGACGCGACGCCCGACGTTTTCACCTTTGACAGCGGCAACACCGCGCTCAACGACTGGCTGGCGCGGCACGCCCTCCAGGCCCAGGCCAGCGGATCGGCGCGCAGTTATGTGGTGCTCGATGGTGCCCGCATCGCCGGCTATTTAGAAACGTGGGCCCGTCAATCCACGATGGCCTGCGCCACCAGATCCTTCATCGCGCGGCGGTAGTAGGCGCGCAGCGGGCTGGGCGCCTGGGTCATGTAGACGGCGCAGATCTGCTCTTTGGGCTCGGCCCAGAAATAGGTGCCCGCGTAGCCCGCCCACATGAATTCACCGGCCGTGCCGTGCACGCCGGCGATGCCGTCGCCCTGGCGCACCAAGAATCCCAGGCCGAAGGTGTAGCCCGGCGTGCCGAGCAGCAGCATGCCGGGGTTAGACGTGATGTTGATCGCGCCGCCCAGGTGATCGGCGGTCATCAGCCCAACGGTGGTGCGCGACAGGATGCGTGCGCCATCGAGCTGCCCGCCGTTGAGCATGGCCTGGCAATAACGCAGATAGTCCCCGGCCGTGCTGACAGCGCCCGCGCCGCCGGAATCATTGCCCGGCGTCTTGCTGACGTCGATCAGCTTGTTGTCCACGCCGGTGGCCGGGTCCTTGGGGAAGGGCTCGGCAAGTCGCTCACTTTTGTTGCTGGGCACAGCAAATCCCGTGTCGCCCATCTTCAGCGGCCCGAACATGCGCTGCTGCATGAAATCGCCCAGGCGCTGGCCCGACACCGCCTCGATCACGCGGCCCTGCACGTCCACCGACAGGCTGTATTCCCAGGTCGTGCCCGGTTGCTGCGACAGCGGCGCCTTGCCCAGGCCATCGGCCATCTGCGGCCCCGGCTGATCGCGCGCATCGAAATCCAGCGTGGGCTTGTAGACGCCGGCCTTGACGTAGGCCTCGCGCACGGGTGCGTTGCGCGTCAGCTCGCCATAGGCAATGCCCGAGGTGTGGCGCAGCAGGTCTTGAATCGACGGCTCGCGGTTGGCCGGCACCAGACGGTAGGCGACGTTCTGCGTCACCGCATCGAGCGCGGCGACGCTGACCATCGGGCTCTTGAATGAGGGCAAGAACTTCGACACCGGATCGGTCAACTGCACCTTGCCGTCTTCGACCAGCATCATCAGCGCGGTGGACACCATGGGCTTGGTCATCGAATAGATGCGGAACACCGAATCGGTTTTCATCGGCGCGCCGGCGGCGTTGTTCAGCCCGCCGAAGGCCTGCGAATAGACCAGCTTGCCCTTGCGCGCCACCATCACCACGGCGCCGGGCAGCTTTTTGTCGGCCACATCTTTCTGCAGCAGGGCGGTGAGCTTTTCCAGGCGCTGGCTGGACATGCCCACTGATTCGGGCGAGGCCGTGGGCAAAGCCTGGGCCTGCGCGCTGCCAACAATGGCCAGGGCAATGGCAGACAAGGCGAGCAAACGAATCTGATTGGCGTTGCGGGTGTTCATCGGGTGTCTCCAGACAGGGTTGGGGGGGAAAGGCCGGCGCATCATGGGCCGGCGCCAGCGCCTGGACAACCCGGGCAAGCCCCAGCGCCGGTTCGTTGCAGCCACCGGCAACGCCCACGCGCCGGGCAGGCCCCCAGGCACCTCCCGGCACAATCGCCCACACCATGCCCACTGCCGACCCCCACCCAAGCCCACCCGACATCCTGATCAGCGAAGTAGGCCCGCGCGACGGCCTGCAAAGCGTGGCGCGCACCATGGCCACCGCCGACAAACTGCGCTGGATCGATGCGCTGTACTTTGCTGGTTTGCGCGAGATCGAAGTCGGCTCCTTTGTGCCGGCGCGTTTGCTGCCGCAGATGGCCGATGTGGCCGAGGTGGTGCGGCACGCGCTCACCCTGCCGAGCCTGGTGGTGATGGCCCTGGTGCCGAACCGCCGCGGTGCCCAAGCGGCCCTGGCCACGGGCGTGCACAAGCTCACCCTGCCGGTCTCGGCCAGCGCCGCGCACTCGCTGGCCAATGTGCGCAAGACGCGTGAGCAGATGATCGATGAGCTGCGCGAGGTGGTCGCCCTGCGCAACGACATCGCACCCCGCGTGAAGATTGAGGCCGGCATTGCCACGGCTTTTGGCTGCACCCTGCAAGGCGCCGTGGATGAGGACGATGTGATCCGCCTGGCCGAAGCGGTGATCGCCGCCGGGGCCGATGAAACCGGCCTCTCCGACACCACTGGCATGGCCAACCCGGCGCAGGTGCGCAGGCTCTTCAAGCGACTGCGCGCCGCCGTGGGCCCGCATGCCGGCGCGGCCCACATGCACAACACCCGCGGACTGGGCCTGGCCAATTGCCTGGCAGCCTATGACGTGGGCGTGCGCGGCTTTGATTCATCGCTGGCCGGGCTGGGCGGCTGCCCGTTTGCCCCGGGCGCCTCGGGCAATGTCGTCACCGAGGACCTGGTCTTCATGTTCGAAGCCATGGGGGTGCGCACGGGCGTTGACCTGGATCGCCTGCTGGCGGCGCGCGGCCCGCTGCAGCAAGGGCTGCCGGGCGAAGCGCTGTACGGCATGACGCCTGCGGCCGGGCTGCCCAAAGGTTTTGCACCGGCGGCGGCCCATGTCTGAGCCCCTGGATACAGCGGTTAGGGCGCCTGCCGCCCTGCCCCTGGCCGGCATCCGCGTGGTCGAGTTCACGCACATGGTGATGGGCCCGACCTGCGGCATGATCCTGGCCGATCTGGGCGCGACGGTCATCAAGGTTGAGCCCATCGCTGGTGACAGCACGCGCCGCCTGCTGGGTTCGGGCGCCGGTTTTTTCTCGATGTTCAACCGCAACAAGCACAGCCTGGCGGTGAATGTGAAAGACCCGCGTGGCCGCGAGATTGTGTTGAAGCTGATCGCCCAAGCCGATGTCTTCAGCGAGAACTTCAAGTCCGGCACGATGGAGGGCCTGGGGTTTGGCAGCACGGCGCTGGCCACGCTGAATCCACGCCTGATTTACGTCTCGCACAAAGGTTTTTTGCCCGGGCCCTATGAGCAGCGCACGGCCCTGGATGAGGTGGTGCAGATGATGGGTGGCTTGGCCTACATGACCGGCCCGCCGGGCCAGCCGCTGCGCGCCGGCAGCAGCGTGAACGACATCATGGGCGGCTTGTTCGGCGCCATTGGCGCATTGGCCGCGCTGCAGCAGCGCGACAACGCACGCAATGGCACGGGCACGGGGCGCGAGGTGCACAGCGCGCTGTTCGAGAACAACGTGCTGCTGGTGGCGCAGCACATGATGCAGTTCGCGCTCACTGGCAAGCCCGCCGCACCCATGCCCAGCCGCATCAGCGCCTGGGCGATGTACGACGTGTTCACGGTCAAGGATGGCGAGCAGATTTTCCTGGCCGCGGTGAGCGATACGCAGTGGGCGCTGCTGTGCACTGCGTTCGGTTTGACCGAATGGCAAGGTGACGCGCGCCTGAAAAGTAACAATGACCGTGTGCGTGCACGTGATTGGCTGATGCCGCTGCTGCGCCAACACTTTGCGATCTTCAGCGCGGCCGAATTGGCCACGCGCTTTGAGGCCATCGGCCTGCCCTATGCGCCCATCACCCGGCCGCAGGATTTGTTCGATGACCCGCATCTGTTGCACACCGGCGGCCTGGCCGCCGTCACCGTGCCGGCCGATGCCAGCGGCGCTGGGCGGGCCATCGCCACCCACACCGCCCTGCTGCCGCTGGCGCTGGACGGCCAACGCCTGCCGCTGCGCCAGGGGCCACCGGCACTGGGCCAGCACACGCATGAGCTGCTGGCGGAATTGGGCTATGGCGAGAGCGAAATCGCAGGCCTGGTCAATGAAGGCGTGGTCGGGCTCGGCGCTGAAAACGCGGTCGCCACCCCAGCCGCTCCGCTAAAGTGATCGCACCACCGCTGCCCATCGCTGCAAGGGCATCGCCTGTCACCGCACCCACTCAATCCCACCCACCCGGAGCCCCCGCATGAAAACCAAGATCACCGAAATGTTCGGCATCGAGCACCCCATCATCCAGGGCGGCATGCACTTTGTCGGCTTTGCCGAGATGGCCGCAGCGGTCTCCAACGCCGGCGGTCTGGGCATCATCACCGGCCTGACGCAGCGCACCGCAGCCGATCTGGCCAATGAGATTCGCCGCTGCCGCGAGATGACCGACAAGCCCTTTGGTGTGAACCTCACCTTCTTGCCGGTGGTCGCGGCGCCCGACTATCCGGGCTACATCAAGGCCATCATCGAAGGCGGCATCAAGGTGGTGGAGACCGCCGGCAACAACCCGCAAAAGTGGCTGCCGGCTTTGCACGAGGCCGGCATCAAGGTGATCCACAAGTGCACCTCGGTGCGGCATTCGCTCAAGGCCGAATCGATTGGCTGCGATGCGGTCAGCGTCGATGGCTTTGAGTGCGGCGGCCACCCGGGCGAGGACGATGTGCCCAACTTCATCCTGCTGCCGCGCGCCGCCGAAGAGCTGAAGATCCCCTTCGTCGCCTCAGGCGGCATGGCCGATGGCCGCTCGCTGGTGGCCGCACTGGCGCTGGGCGCCGAGGGCATGAACATGGGCACGCGCTTCATGGCCACCAAGGAAGCGCCGATTCATGACAACGTCAAGCAGGCCTTGGTGGCGGCCAGTGAGCTCGACACCCGCCTGGTGATGCGCCCGCTGCGCAACACCGAGCGCGTGCTGAAAAACGCCGCGGTGGAGCGCCTGCTGCAGAAGGAGCGCGAGCTCGGCGCGGCCATCAAGTTCGAGGACATCATGGGCGAGGTGGCCGGCGTCTACCCGAAGATCATGCGCGAGGGCACGATGGAAGCCGGCGCCTGGTCCTGCGGCATGGTGGCCGGCCTGATCCACGACATCCCCACGGTGCAAGAGCTGATGGACCGCATCATGGCCGAGGCCAACGCCATCATTCGCAGCCGCCTGGCGGGCCTGGTCGCGGCTTGAGTCTGTTACCCCGCAATTTTTTTTTGCGGGGTAAGTGCAGATCGGGCAGCGGCCCTGGCGCTGCGGCGCTCATCAGGCAACCTACGCGCTTCGCACTTCGGTATTCGCCTTTCGGGCGGCCGGGCAGGCTCATCAGGCAACCTACGTGCTTCGCACTGCGGTATTCGCCTTTCGGGCGGCCGGGCA
>JAYSSS010000101.1:0-28529 GCA_043720415.1 Ideonella sp. | reverse complement strand
CGGTGAACGCATCGCGCGTGCCGGCGTGGCTCGGCGTGCTCGGCCTGGCCGCGGCAGCGGTCGCGCTGCCGTGGCTGCTGCGCGCATTCGGCGCCGAGTTCTACCTCAGCTTCGCGAGCCGCATCGTCGTGTTCGCGATCGCCGCGACGAGCCTGAACCTGTTGCTCGGTTACGGCGGCATGGTGTCACTCGGCCACACCGCTTTCTTCGGCCTGGGCGCGTATGCGACCGGCATCTTGCTCAGCGAAGGCGTGCTTGCGGCGGGCTGGCAGTTGCTGGGCACGGTGTTGGTCGTGGCCGCGGCGGCGCTCGTGATCGGCGCGATTTCGCTGCGCACGCGCGGTGTCTACTTCATCATGATCACGCTGGCCTTTGCGCAGATGCTGTTTTATCTGGCCAACTCGATCAAGGCCTATGGCGGCGACGAGGGCCTGACGCTCAAGGCGCGCTCGGTCTTCAGCCTCGGGCCGCTCAGCGCCGATCTGCGCGACCCGGCCACGCTGTACCTGGCCGCGCTGGGCCTGCTGGCGCTCGCACTGTGGCTGTTGCAGCGCTTTGTGCACTCGCGCTTTGGCCTCATGGTGCGCGCCCTGCGCGACGACGAGTTGCGGGCTGAATCACTCGGCCTGCCCGGCTTTGCCGCCAAGCTGCTGATCTTTGTGCTGGCCGCCGTGGTGTGTGGCCTGGCCGGCGCACTGAGCCTGAACCTGCAAGGCTATGTCAGCCCGAACACGCTGCACTGGACGCAATCGGGCACGCTGATGGTGATGGTCATCCTGGGCGGCGCCGGCACGGTGTGGGGTGGCGCGCTGGGCGCCGTGGCGCTGCTGCTGCTGGAGGAGCTGCTGGCCGCGCACACGCCCTACTGGGAGTTCTGGACCGGCTGCGTGCTGCTGCTGGCCGTGCTGTTTGCGCGGCAGGGTTTGGCGGGTCTGTTCACCCGCCGCGGGCCGCCTCCCGCCGCGCCAAAGCCGCCATGATCAAGGCACTGCTGGATGTGCGCGATCTGCGCAAAAGCTTTGGCGGCCTGGTCGCCACCGATGGCCTGAACCTGCAGGTTCAGCCCCATGAAATCCACGCCCTCATCGGCCCCAATGGCGCCGGCAAGACCACCCTGGTGGCCCAGCTCGCCGGCCAGTTGGCCCCCGATGGCGGCAGCGTGCATTTCAATGGCGCCGACATCACCCGGCTGCCCGCCCACCAGCGTGCCCAGCATGGCCTGGTGCGCTCCTTCCAGATCACGCGCTTGTTCAAGAGCCTGACGGTGCTGGAGAACATGTTGGTGGCGGTGCAGGCTGTGCATGCTGTGCAGCCCGTGCGTGCCGTGCATGCTGTGGAGGCCGTGAAGGCGGCGGAGCCGGGCCGTGGCCGCGACGCCGCAACCCCCACGCTCTGGCGCCGCTTTTCTGCCTGGCGGCCGGTTCATGCCGACGCTGCGCTGCTGCAGCGCGCGCACGAGTGCCTGCAGCCCATTGGCCTGACCGCCAAGCACGACTGGCTGGTGGACCGCCTTGCCCATGGCGAGCAGCGCGCGCTGGAGGTGGGCATGACCCTGGCCACGCGCCCCTTGCTGGTGCTGCTGGACGAGCCGCTGGCCGGCATGAGCGCGCAAGAGTCGCAGGCCATGTCGGCCCTTGTCGCCACCTTGCGCCAGCACTGCGCCGTGCTCTTGATCGAGCACGATGTGCAGGCCGTTTTTGCACTGGCTGATCGCGTCTCGGTGCTGGTGGGCGGGCGCATCATCGCCACCGGTGCGCCGGCCAGCGTGCGGCAAAACGCCGAGGTCATTGCGGCCTATTTGGGTGAGGCCGACTGATTGCGCCAGGCCGACTGATTTACAATTCCGTACTCTAACTCCGAAAGTGTAAAAATGATCCGACGCCAAGCGGGCCCGCGCGTGCTGCGCCTGCTGCAGGGCTTCCCGGTGGTCACCGTCACCGGGCCGCGGCAATCGGGCAAGACCACCCTGGTGCGCGATCTGCTGGCCAGCAAGCCCTATGTCTCACTCGAAGCCCCGGCCGTGCGCGAGTTCGCACGCGCCCGGCCGGACGAGTTTCTGCGCCAATACCCAGACGGCGCCGTCATCGATGAAGCCCAGCACGCGCCCGAGCTGTTCTCGCAAATTCAGTCTCTGGTCGACGCCGATGGCCGCATGGGCCTGTTTGTATTGACCGGCTCACAAAACCTGTCACTGTTGGCGAATGTGACGCAAAGCCTGGCCGGGCGCACGGCGATGGTCGAGCTGTGGCCTTTGTCCATTGGTGAGCTGCGCGCGGCCGGGCAGTTGTCAACGCGCTACGCCGATCATCTGGCCAAGGGCTTCTTCCCGGCCATCTATTCGCGCACGCTCGACGCCCACGAGTGGCTGCATTCCTACCTGCTCACCTACGTTGAACGCGATGCCCGGCAGTTGGCCGCGATTCAGGATTTGGGCCACTTCCAGCGCTTCGTCAAGATCGCGGCGTCGCGCACGGCGCAACTGATCAACATGCAGGCCCTGGCCGCCGATGTCGGCGTCTCGGACAAGACCATCAAGCATTGGCTGTCCATTCTGGAAACATGTTATTT
This sequence comes from Ideonella sp., assembly GCA_043720415.1. GTDB lineage: Bacteria > Pseudomonadota > Gammaproteobacteria > Burkholderiales > Burkholderiaceae_C > Pseudaquabacterium. Next base: position 25,961 of record JAYSSS010000101.1, on the reverse strand, counting down.
GATTCACTTTGTGAGGCCGCACTCGGTGAAGTTTGGCAAGCGCCTGATCAAATCGCCCAAGATGTACTTCACCGATGTCGGCCTGGCCGCAGCCCTGCTGGGCATACAGACACCCGCCCAGGCGGCGGACCATCCGCTGCGCGGCGCACTGTTCGAGACCCTGGTGGTCAATGACATGCAAAAGACGCGCCTCAACCTGGGGCTGCGCGAGCCCATGTACTTTTGGCGCGACAACCTGGGCACCGAAGTCGATCTGATCATCGACCGCGGCAACGATGCCGGCGCGGTGGAGATCAAATCCGGCACCGCCGTCGGCGCCGATGGCTTTGGCAACCTCAACAAGTGGCGCGACTACGCCAAGGCGCGAGGCAACTTCTCGAACATCCATCCCGGCCTGGTCTACGGCGGCGACACGCGTTACACCCGAGAAGGCGTCGATGTGATGCCGTGGCACCAGCTGTAGCCTTGGGCACCCGCACCGCACCTGTATTCACGCTGCACACCACTCACACCCCAGCACCATGACAAGCGCCCTTCGCATCATTTCGTCCATGGCCACGCGCCAGTTGTTGATGGACCTGCTGGCTGCCCATCAACATGAATCGGGCCAATCCGCCACGCTGGAGGCCGTGGGCGGCGTGGACGCTGCCAAGCGCGTGCTGGCGGGCGAGGATTTCGATGTCGTGGTGCTCGCCGCCCGTGCCATTGATGAGCTCATCGTCGCCGGCCGCATCGTTGCCGGCAGCCGCGTCGATCTGGTCGACTCGGGCGTCTACCTGGCCGTGCGTGCCGGCGCTCCGCGGCCTGCCATCGCCACGGAAGATGACATTCGCCGCGCCGTCCTGGACGCGCACAGCGTCGGCTATTCCACCGGCCCCAGCGGCGTGTATCTGGCCGCGTTGTTTGAGCGTTGGGGCATCAGCGAAGCCTTGAAGGGCCGCACCGTGCAGGCGCCCGCCGGCGTGCCCGTGGGATCACTGCTGGCCAAGGGTGAGGTGGCGCTGGGCTTTCAGCAGCTCAGCGAGCTGATGAACCAGGCCGGCATCGAGGTGCTGGGCCCGCTGCCGCCGGCCATCCAGATCATGACCACGTTTTCCGCCGGCCTGTCGGCGAGCTCGGGGTCGGCGCAGGCATCGCGCACCTTGATGGCCTTCATGGCCTCGCCAGCGCCTGCCGTGGCCGCCATCAAGCGTGCCAACGGCATGCTGGCACCCAAGGGCTGAGCTGGCGTTTCAGCACGGCAAGCTGAGGTCTTCGCCGCATCGTGTGTCATGCACGCACATTGATTGCTCGGCCAGTCCGCAAGTCAGGCGGTGGCGACATTTGCTTTGTCGTTGCGTCGGCCAACCCGCGTGCGCAGAATCGACCGGCAAGTGCCGATGGAGACCCACGATGCCGGTTGACGCGCACACCAAGCGCCTGAGGATCACCGAGCTGCTGCGCGACGCGCTGGCGCAGGCCGCCCCCGCGCAGCTGGTGCACAGGCTCGACGCGGTGATGCTGGTGGCCCAGGGCCGGAGCTGCCAGGAGGTCGGCGATTGGTTCGGCGTGGACAGGCGCACGATCGAGCGCTGGGTGCACGCCGCCTATGTCTCGGGGCTGAGCGGGCTGGCCACCCACCACGCGGGCGGCAAGCCCGCCACCTTGTCCGTGGCGCAATGGCAATCCGTGCTGAGCGATCTGCGACTTGCGCCCAGCCACTTCGGTCATGCCGAGCGGCGCTGGTCGGGCAAGCGCCTGGCCCAGCACTTGCACCAACACCACGGCGTGCAGTTGAGCGTGCGCAGTTGCCAACGGCTCATTGCTGCGGCGCGCAGGGCCTTGGCAGCGGCCGACGGCCCTGAAGACAGTGGGCCTGGTCACGTACACCAAGGCGACATCCGGTGTGCCGCTTCGCCATCGGCTGAGCCTTGGTTCGACACGCCCTCCTGAGCCCAAGGCCCCGCCGTCCAGCCCCTGCCTGTTGCCGGCTGGCCAAGAGCTGACGTGCCGCTCACCCGCATGGGCGCACGATCTTCGCAAGCTGCCGGCGCAAGGACATCGGCCAAAATGTTGACATCCGTGCGGCGCCACAGGCAGCCGCTTCGCCGCCTTCACCCAAGGAAAACACATGACCCGGTTCCTCAACAAATGCGTCATCGTCACCGGCGGCGGTGGCGGCATCGGTGGCGCCACCTGTCGCCGCTTTGCCAGTGAAGGCGCGCAGGTCGCGGTGTTTGATCTCAACCTGGCCGCGGCCCAGGCCGTGGCCCAGGGCATTGTTGAGGCCGGCGGCCAGGCCACGGCGTTTGAGTGCGACATCACCCAGCGTGCCAGCGTCGATGCAGCGGTTGCCGCCTGCGAGGCCGCCCTGGGCCCGGTGGATGTGCTGGTCAACAACGCCGGCTGGGATGTGTTCTTGCCCTTCACCAAGACCGTGCCCGAGCAGTGGGACAAGCTCATCGCCATCAACCTGATCGGCGCGCTGCACATGCACCATGCGGTGCTGCCGGGCATGGTCGCCAGGCGTGCCGGGCGCATCGTCAACATCGCCTCCGATGCGGCGCGCGTGGGCTCCTCCGGCGAGGCGGTGTACGCCGCTTGCAAGGGCGGCCTGGTGGCATTCTCCAAGACCATCGCACGCGAGCACGCGCGCCACGGCATCACCGTCAACGTGGTCTGCCCCGGCCCCACGCAGACCGCCTTGTTTGAGGACTTCAAACGCGGTGCCGCCAACCCGGAGAAACTGATCGAGGCCTTCACCCGCTCCATCCCGCTGGGCCGCATCGGCCAGCCCGATGACCTGCCCGGCGCGGTGCTGTTTTTCGCCAGCGACGACGCCGGCTTCGTCACCGGCCAGATGCTCAGCGTGTCGGGCGGCTTGACGATGGCGGGTTGACGCCCCCGGCCCGGCCACGCAGCGCTGCGGCCAAGGGGCTCAGCCCTGCGGCCAAGACGCTCAGCCCTGCGGGCCAGGGCGTGCAAGGGTGTGGCGATGCCCACCGCTGATCGGACACCCCATGAATCCATACCTCTCTGAAGAGCTGCAAGCCCTGGCCGCACATGCGCGGCGCTTTGCCACCGAGCGCGTGGCCCCGGGCTTTCAGGAGCGCGACCGCAGCCGGCTGCTGGACCGTACCCTGATGCGCGAGATGGGCGCACTGGGCTTCATCGCGCCCGAGCTGCCCCAGGCGCATGGCGGCCTGGGCCTGCCCAGCACGGCCGCGGGTGTGATCCACGAAGAGATCGCGCGCGCCGACCTGAGCCTGTCCTACATCAACCTGCTGGCCTCGCTGAACGCGCAAATCCTGTCTCAGCACGGATCACCCGAGGTGGTTCAGCCCTGGCTGGATCGCCTGGTGGCGGGCCAGGCGCTGTGCGCCATCGCCCTGACCGAGCCGCGCGGCGGCTCGGACGCGGCCAACCTGCGCCTGCGCGTGCAGCGCGTGGGCGACGCCTATGTCATCAACGGCGAGAAGACATCGATCTCGGCCGCCGACCAGGCCGACATCGTCGTCGTCTTCGGCCGCACCGGTGCCCTTGACTCGGGCGCGCATGGCGTGACCGCGCTGCTGGTGCCCACCGATGTGCCGGGCCTGAGCCGCAGCCGCTTTGATTGCCACGGCCAGCGCGCCATCGGCCGCGGCGCGCTGCACTTTGACAATGTGCGCGTGCCCTTGAACCATAGGTTAGGTGATGAGAACAAGGGATTTGTGCAAGTGATGCAAGGCTTTGATTTCTCACGCGCCTTGATCGGCCTGCAGGTGCTGGCCGTGGCGCGCGTGGCGCTTGAGGAGACCTGGGCCTTTGTGGCGCAGCGCGAGGCCTTTGGCAAGCCGCTGTCGGCCTTTCAGGGTGTGTCGCACCCGCTGGCCGAGGCCGACACCCAGGTTGAGGCCGCGCGCTTGCTGTGCCTGCAAACCCTGTGGCTCAAGGACCGCGGCGCGGCCCACAGCGCCGAGGCCGCGATGTGCAAATGGTGGGCGCCCAAGCTGGCCTACGACACCATCCACCAATGCCTGCTGATGCATGGCCACGGTGGCTACGACCGGGGGCCCATGGAGCAGCGCTTGCGCGACGTGCTGGGCTTTCAAATCGGCGACGGCACGGCGCAGATCATGAAAACCGTGATTGCGAGGCACCGGGCGGGGCGAGCGGCAGTGCCGGCTTGAAGCGAATCTTCGGCAAGCAATTTGCATTGAAAATCGAATACTCATTGTTTGATTTTCAAGCGCACACCGCAGGCGGTATGGCGGTGATTGACGAGGTGTAGGGCGCTCAGGTATATGAACCTGGCCAAGCGCCAGGTCAAGGCGCCAAACGACGCGCACCGCCTTGATGGACCTCAGGCTGGACTCGCTGTACGTGGTTTCTCCCGGCACACGGCGCTACCCGATCAAGGCCGGTATCGAGGCCGTGCCTTTGGCCGCGGCGCTGGCCTGGAGTGGCGCGGCCCGCCGCCGCCCTTCAGCAGCAGGCCGGCAAGCGCTTGGGCAGGGTGTAAACACCCGGCACCGCGGCTGCGGTTAACCTCGCCCACCCCAGGCCGCCGCGCCCACCCACCCCGACCCCGGCCGCCGAGCCCAAAACCATGACCGCGTCACCCTGGTATTCACAGCCGCAATGGCTGGTGCTCCTGTTTTTGGCGGGCTGGGTCGTCTTGTGCCATGTGTACGCCTTGGCCGGTGGCTGGCACCGCCTGGCCAAGACCTTCCGCGCTACTGCGCCGGCCAAGGGCGAGGCCTTTCGCTTTGCTTCGGGGGCCATGGGCTGGCCCTACTTTCCAGTGAACTACGGCGCCTGCCTGTTCATCGCGCTGTCTGATCAGGGCATTCACTTGACGCTGGCGCGCCCTTTTCGCTTCTTGAGCCCGGCGCTGCTCATCCCTTGGTCAAGCATGGCCTCGGTCACGGCGCAGCGCAGCCTGCTGCTGCGCTACACCGAAATCGAGATCATCGGCCACTGGCCGCGGCTGATCCTCAAGGGCGAGGTTGGTCGAAGGGCACTCACGCTCAGCGCCGCCCGAACATCATCTGCCGTGCCAGCGCACTCTTGAGCATCGGCAGGGCCTGCACGGCGGCCAGGCCCAGGCCGCGTGCCGCACCGATGCCGGGCCAGCGCCAGGTGAAGCTGCGCGCCAGAAAGTCGGTGGCGGCGATCATGGCCCAGCGGTCGGGGGCGCGGCTCCATTCCACCCGCCGCAGGGCCGCGCGCAGGCGCTGCTGGCGTGGCGCGTGTGTGGCCGCCACGGCGGGCCCGCCACCGTCCCAAGAATCGATCTGATCGGCCCCACCCGCCCCGAACTCGCGCTTGAGCACCTGCACCAGCTCAAAGGCATCGCGCAGGCCCAGGTTCAGCCCCTGGCCGGCCACCGGGTGCAGGGTTTGGGCGGCATTGCCAATGCGCACACTGCAGCCATCGACCAGGCTGCGCTCGGCGTTCAAGCCCAGGGCAAAGCGCTTGAGCGGGCTGATGGCCATGATCTGCCCGGCCTCGGCCGGCAGCAGGGTGGCCAGCACCGCCAGGCGCTGCGCATCACTGAGCGCGGCCACGGGGTCATCGTTGTCGGGCACGCACCAGACCAGCGCGGCGCTTTGGCGCCCGGCCTGGGCGGCGGCGTTGTGGCCGGCACGGGCCGCACCGGCGCTGGCCGATGTTGCGGCAGGCGCCGCGGCCAGCGCTGGCAGCGGCAACAAGGCCAGCGGCCCGTGCCGCGTGAAGCGCTCGATGGCCAGGCCCGGCGTGGCGCCTAACAGCTCTATCGTGCCGACCCAGGCGAGCTGGTGGTAATCGTGCGTCAAGGCCTTGCGCGCCTGATCGGCAAAGACGCCGCCTTCGGCAACCACCGCCAGATCAAATCGCTCGGCCACACCGGCATCGAGCTCCACACCATCGTCCAAGGTTTTGATCGCCGCCACAGGCACGCCAAAGCGCGCCGCCAGGCGGCCAGGCTCACGCGCCACCGCGGCCATCCAGGCGGCCTGCATCGGCGCCACAAGCTGGCCGTAGCGCAGCACCGCGCCGAGCATGGGCACGGCCTCGTCTTGGGCACAGAGGCGCACCGCGGCCTCGCGGCCCAGCAGCGTGAAGCTGGGCGGCACCTGCGAGACATGCACCTGCAAGATGGGCTGGGCCAGAGCGGCCGGCCACACCCCCAGGCGCTGCAGCAACTGCACGCTGCCCAGCGACAAGGCCAGGGTGCGTGCGTCGGCCGAGACATCCTTGTCTGCCGGCCGGGCATCGAACAGCGTGATGCGCGCCAGCGGCAAGGCCTGCGCGGCGTGCAGGGCCAGGGCCAGGCCGGCGGGGCCGGCGCCTATGACGGCGATGTGCAAGGCGGTGTTCATGGCAGGTGTCGTCGCCGCTGTCACCGCGGCGGCCTTGGCGCAAAGTTGGGGGCAGGTGTCATCGCCGTATTATTCGCCGCCACCCGGCTTGTCGGGTGGCGACGCACAAGGAGCGCAGCATGGGCCTGATGGACTTCATCAAGAAACAGTTCATAGATGTCTTGCAGTGGACCGAAGAGGGCGACGGCGTGCTCGCCTGGCGCTTCCCCATGGCCGACAACGAAATCCAGATGGGCGCCTCGCTCACCGTGCGCGAAAGCCAGTTGGCGCTGTTCGTCAATGAGGGCAAGGTGGCCGATGCCTTTACCCCGGGCATGTACAGGCTGAGCACGCAGACCATCCCCGTGCTGACCTACCTGAAGAACTGGGACAAGCTCTTCGAGAGCCCGTTCAAGAGCGATCTGTATTTCTTCAGCACGCGCCAGCAGATCGATCAGCGCTGGGGCACACAGCAGCCGGTGACGATCCGCGACAAGGATTTCGGCGCGGTGCGGCTGCGCGCCTTTGGCAACTACGCCTACCGCATCAGTGACGCAAAGAAGTTTCACACCGAAATTTCGGGCACCCGCGGCAGCTACACCGCGGCCGATCTTGAAGGCCAGTTGCGCGGCATGATGCTGCAGCACATCAGTGATGCGGTGGCGCAAAGCGGCATCGCCTTCCTCGATCTGGCGGCCAACCAGATTGAATTTGCCAAGCAGATTCGCGAGGCCACGGCGCCCTCGTTTGAGGCCATCGGCCTGGCGCTGGAAGGTGTGACGGTGCAAAACGTCTCGCTGCCCGAAGAGCTGCAAAAGATCCTCGATCAAAAGATCGGCATGGGCATGGTCGGCAACGACATGGGCAAGTTCATGCAGTACCAAACCGCGCAGGCCATGCCCGAGCTCGCCAAGGGCGCCTCGCAAGGCGGTGGCGGCGTTGTGGGCGATGCCATGGGCCTGGGCGCGGGCGTGGCCCTGGGCCAGGTGATGGCGCAGCAACTGGGTGCGGCCTTGAACACCGGTGGCGCCGCAGCCGCAGCCACAGCCGCGGGGGCAGCGGCCGCCGCCGCGCCTGCGGCGGTGAAGGCCGACGACGTGATGGCCCTGCTGGAAAAGCTGGGCGAGCTCAAGGCCAAGGGCATCCTCACCGAGGACGAGTTCTCGGCGAAGAAGGCCGAGCTGCTGAAAAAGCTGGTCTAGACATGCCGTGTTGCCAACGCATTAGGTGGATGGTCGGCCGATGAGCGGCCAGCTGCTCGGTCCCGCCCGATTCGCCAACCCGATCGGCGGGACCTGAGCCTTGGCGACGCAGCCGCAACGCGTTTGGCGCGCCGCCTGCCCGAATTGCGGCGCGCCGGTTGAATTTGCCTCGGCCGCGTCGGCCAGCGCGGTGTGCAGCTTTTGCCGCTCGACCCTGGTGCGCGATGGCGAGGCGCTCAAGCGCATCGGTAGCAGCGCCGAGCTGTTTGACGACCACTCACCTTTGCAGTTGGGCGCCGCCGGCCGCTACATGGGCAGCGCCTTCACCGTCGTCGGCCGCCAGCAAATCGGCTTTGAGGGCGGCAGCTGGAACGAGTGGCATGTGCTGTTTGATGGCGATGTGCCGGCGGCTGGTCGTCCAGGTGATGGTGCGGGCGGCGGCGCGGCGGACCCGGCCGCATCCGCCGGCAGCATCGACATCGACAGCCCGGTCGCCGGCGGCGGCCTGCGCAGCGCCTGGCTATCAGAGGACAACGGCGCCTACGTGATGGCCTTCGAGGCCGCGCTGCAGGGCGAGGTGCCGGCGCCAGATGAATTGCACCCAGGCGAGCAGCGCCTGGTATCCGGCGCGGTGTGGTCGGTGGCCGCCGTCACCCGCGCCAAGGTCTTGGCCGCGCAGGGCGAGCTGCCGGGCGTGCCGCGCCTGGATGGCGCCGAATTCACCGTCGCCGATCTGCGCAACACCGCCGATGAAGTGGCCACGCTGGATTGGCGCGATCCGCAGCAGGTGGGCTGGTCGGTGGGCCGCGCCGTGCTGCTCGGCGCACTGAAGATGAGCGGCCTGCGCGAAGTCGCCGAAAAAACCCTGGCCGGGCGCAGCATCCCATGCCCAAGCTGCGGCTCGGCACTGGAGCCCAAGCTGGGCACGACGCAATCCATCGTCTGCGGCCAGTGCCAGGCGGTGGTCGATGTCTCGCAAGGCGTGGGCGCCGAGCTCAAGCACTACGCGCAGGACAACATCGGCGCACCGCCGCAGATCCCGCTGGGCCACGTGGGCATCTTGCAGCTGGGTTCGCGCGCCGCACCAGTGCCCTGGCAGGTGGTGGGTTATGTCGAGCGCTGCGAAACCGATGTCGACCCCGGCGAAGAGCAGACCGCCTGGCGCGAATACCTGCTCTATCACCGAGAAGAAGGCTTTGCTTTTTTGGTCGATGCCGACGATGGCTGGAGCTTCGCCCGCCCCATCACCGGTGTGCCCAAGATCAGCAACGACCGCGCCACCTGGCGCGGCACCACCTACCCCAAGCTCTACGCTTACACCGGCATCGTCACCTACGTGCTGGGCGAGTTCTACTGGCGTTTGAATCGCGGCGAGAAAACCCGCAACACCGATTTCGCCAGCGGCAAGCTGCGCCTGAACCGCGAAGAGGCGGGCAAGGAAGTCACCTGGTCGGCGGGTGAGGCGCTGGACGCCGAGGTCGTGGGCAAGGCCTTTGGCCTGAGTGAGCAAGACGCCAAGGCGCTGCGCCGCGATGTCTCGCCACTGTCGGGCGAAGCGGGCAGCGGCTTGCGCCGTGCACTGATCTACAGCATCGTCGGCGTGGTCATGGTGACCATGGCTTTGATGGCCACCACCTGCAGCTCGCGGCCCGACTGCAACAGCGCGAGACAGACCTTTGGCGAGTCCAGCAACGAGTATCAGCAGTGCCTGCAGGATCAGCGCAGCGGCCGCAGCAGCGGCTCGCGCGGTGGCTCTTTTGGCGGCTTCAGCTCAGGGGGTGGCGGCCACAAATAGGCCGCGTCCTTGAGGTTCCAGGCAATTCACAACGAGGTGACCCATCATGGGATTCGAATGGCTCAAACCCGCCGTGGTCTTCGGCTCCATCCTCTACGCCATCATTGGCGTGGTCGTTCTGTGGCTGAGCTTTGTCATCATCGACAAGCTCACCCCCTACAAGCTGTGGCACGAGATCTGTGATCAGAAGAACATCGCCCTGGCCATCGTCGTGGCCGGCATGTTCATCGCCATCGGGCAGATCGTGGCCGCGGCCATTCACGGGTAGACCGCGGCTTGATTGAGCCAGGCGCCGGCGCGCCGGCCGACCCCAAGGCCACAGCCGTGGCACCGGCCGAAGTCGCCCTGCTGGTCTCGGTCTTCGTCGTCGCTGCCTGCGGCCTGGTCTATGAGCTGGCCGCTGGCGCCCTGGCCAGCTACTTGCTGGGCGACTCTGTCCTGCAGTTCTCCACCGTCATCGGCGCCTACCTGTTTGCCATGGGCATAGGCTCATGGCTGTCGCGCTACATCGAGCACCAACTCGTCGCACAGTTCCTGCGCATCGAGCTGCTCGTGGGCTTGATTGGTGGCTTACTGCCGGCAGCGCTCTTCATGGCGCACAGCCTGCTGCCGGTGGGCCAAGGCCACGCCTTTCGCGTGTTGCTGTATGGCGCGGTGCTGATCGTGGGCACCCTGGTGGGGCTGGAGATTCCGCTGGTGATGCGCATCTTGAAGCGCCACTTCGCCGAGCGCTATGCCTTGAAGGACCTGGTCTCGCAGGTGTTGACCTTCGATTACCTGGGCGCGCTGGTGGTGTCTGTGGCCTTCCCGCTGCTGCTGGTGCCGCACCTGGGGTTGATCCGCACCGGCGTCTTCTTCGGCCTGCTCAATGTCGCCGTGGCGGCCTGGACGCTGTGGCTGTTTCGTGGCGAGCTGCGGCGCTGGGCGGCGCATGCCGGCGCCTGTGGTGCGGTGCTGGTCACGCTGCTGGCGGCCATGCTGGGTGCCGACCAGCTCACCACCTGGGCCGAGGACCGTTTCTACGGTGATCGCGTGGTGCTGCGCCAAAGCAGCGCCTACCAGCGCGTCGTCGTCACCGCCGGCCCTGCGGGGGTGAGGCTGTTTCTCAACGGCAACCTGCAATTCCATTCACGCGACGAGTACCGCTACCACGAGGCCCTGGTGCACCCGGCCATGGCCGCGCACGGCGCACCCAAGCGCGTGCTGGTGCTGGGCGGCGGCGATGGCATGGCGGTGCGCGAGGTGCTGAAGTACCCGAGCGTGGAACGCGTCACCCTGGTCGAGCTGGATCCGCAAATGACGCGGCTGTTTGCCGAGCTGCCCATGCTCACCGCACTCAACGCCGATGCCCTGCGCTCGCCCAAGCTTGAGATCGTCAACGCCGATGCCTTTGGCTGGCTGGAGAGCCACGCCCAGACCTTCGATGTCATCGTCATCGATTTCCCCGACCCCACCAATTTTTCGCTCGGCAAGCTCTACACCACCAGCTTTTATCAACTCGTCGATCAGCACCTGGCCGCGGGCGGCTACATGAGCGTGCAGACCACCTCACCCCTGATCGCCCGCAAGAGTTTCTGGACGGTGGTGGCCACCATCGAGGCCGCCGGCCTGGGCGCCACGCCCTACCACGCCCATGTGCCCAGCTTTGGCGAATGGGGCTTTGTGCTCGCCGGGCGCCGGCCCTGGCGCCAACCCACGGCCCTGCCGCCGGGACTGCGCTTTCTCACCCTGGCCGGGCTGCCGGCGCTGCTGCAGTTCCCGCCCGATATGGCCCGCGTGGCGGCCGAGCCTAACCGCTTGTCCAATCAGACGCTGGTGCACACCTTTGAGGCCGAGTGGGGCAAGGTGCATGAGTGAGGGCGCAGATGGCGGGCAGATGGCGGGTGGCGGGCAGATGGCGGGCAGCCTTGATCGGCGCGCCTTTCTGGGCGCTACTCTGGGCAGCGCCGCCACCTGGACGGCGGCCTGCAGCGATGCCCCAAAAGCCAGCGCATTCAATCCCGGCGCCGCGCAATGGGTGGGCACCACGCCCGAGCGCGGCCACCGCCTGCGCAGCCTGAAATCGGGCGGCCTGCCCGCCGCTGCCGTGCGGCGTCGCACCCAGGTGCTGATCGTCGGCGCCGGCATCGCCGGCCTCGCGGCAGCGCGCGCCTTCATGCAGCGGGGCGTGACTGATCTGCACGTGCTTGAGCTTGAGGACCAGCCCGGTGGCAACAGCCGCGCCCACACCCTGGGCGGCCTGGCCTGCCCCATTGGCGCGCACTACCTGCCGCTGCCGGGCAAAGCAACACATGAAGTGAGCGACTGGCTGCACGAGCTGGGCCTGCTGCGCCAGGTGCTGGGCCGCACCGTGGCCGACGAGCGCCACCTCTGCCACAGCCCGCAAGAGCGCCTGTATATCGACGGCGCCTGGGCCGATGGCCTGCTGCCGCCGGCCGAGCCGGGCTCCGCCACGGCACAGCAGTACCAGCAATTCGCAAGCGCCGTGGCCAGCGCCCAACGCGACGCCGGCTTTGCCATGCCCAGCCACCGCGCGCCCTGGGGAAGCGCGCAGCAGGCGCTGGATGCTGTCACCTTCAGCCAATGGTTAGGCGAGCAAGGCCTGATGGATGAGCGCCTGCGCTGGTACCTGGACTACTGCTGCCGCGACGACTACGGCGCCGCCGCCGAGGTCGTCTCCGCCTGGGCCGGCCTGCACTACTTCGCCAGCCGCCACGGCTTTCAAGCCCCCGGCGAGGCTGAGGCCGAGCGCGAGCCGGTGTTCACCTGGCCCGAGGGCAACGCCTGGTTGATGCAGCGCCTGGCCGCACCCCTGGGCGAGCGCCTGGTCACCGCGCGCACGGCGCTGCAGCTTGAGGTGGGCAAGCACGGCGTGGAGATCACGGCCTGGAACGAGGCCACCGGCCAGATCGAATCCTGGCAAGCCCAGACCTGCGTGCTGGCCGTGCCGCTGTTCATCGCCGCACGGCTGCTGCGCAGCGCGCCGCCGCCCGCGCTGCCGGACATCGTCGCCCGGCAAACGCATGCCCCCTGGCTGGTGGCCAACCTGCACATTCGCGAGCCCTTGCTGCAGCGCCAGGGCGCGCCCGCGGCCTGGGACAGCGTCGAATACGGCAGCACCGCGCTGGGCTATGTCGACGCCACGCACCAGGCACTGCATCCCGTGCCCGGCGCCACCGTGCTCACCGCCTATCACGCATTGCCGGTGGTCGAACGCGCCGCGCTGCTGCAAGGCGATGCCAGCCACTGGGCCCAGCGCGTGCTGCAAACACTCACGCCGCTGCACCCCGACCTGCCCGCCAAACTGGCGCACATGGCCCTCACCCGCCACGGCCACGCCATGGCCATCCCCACGCCGGGGATGCGCGGCCATCCGGCGCTGGCCGCACTGCGCGCGCAGCGCGGGCGGCTGCGCTTTGCGCACGCTGATCTGGCGGCTTATTCGGTGTTTGAGGAGGCGTTCACGGTAGGGGCGGAGGTGGCGCTGGCCTCAGTGGCCGGCTAGCCAGCAGCGTTCATTGGGCGCTGCTTGGCCGCAGCCCGCAGGCGCAGTCGATGCGCGCGCTGTCGCATGCAGTACGCTGTTTGCCGCCAACATTCTTCGATAGGATGCCCGGCATAACAGGCCGACCCAATTCCAGGTGTCGGCCAGGGGAGGCCGGCATGTCGCAGCACGAGCGCCTGACCAAGCTCAGGCATTTTTTGGATTCCGTCCAAGGTGTGTCACGCGCGAGCCTGTTGCAAACACTGGGCGTTTCTTCCGCAACGCTCAAGCGCGATCTGGCCTATCTGCGTGATCGCCTGAACCTGCCTGCCGTGTTCGACCACGCACTGGGCACCTACCGCATCGACGCCAGGCAGGCGCTGTCAGGAACGCAATACGAGCTGCCAGGCCTGTGGTTCAACGCTGACGAGGTGCATGCCCTGCTGACCATGCAGCACCTGCTGGCGCATCTGGACACGGGGGGCCTGCTCGGCCCGCACATCGCCCCACTGGCCGAGCGCCTGGCCAAACTGCTCGACATCGGTGCCCCGAAGTCGGCACGTGGCGGCGCCAAAGGGCGCACGGTCACTGGCCCGATCAGCGCGCTGCAAGAGGGCACACGCTCGGCCACCATGCGCGCCGAAATCAGGCGCCGCATTCACGTCCAGACTGTCGGCGCGCGCCAGGTGCATCTGCCGCACTTCCAGGCCGTGGGCACCGCCCTGCTGCGACGTCAACGCCTGCACCTCAGCTACCACGGCCGCGGCCGCGACGAGCGCCGTGAGCGCGACGTTTCGCCGCAGCGCTTGATCCACTACCGCGACAACTGGTACCTCGATGCCTGGTGCCACTGGCGCCGCGCCCTGCGCAGCTTCGCGGTCGATGCCATCGTTGCGGCCGCCGTGCTCGACCAGACCGCTATTGATGTGGCTGAGCAGGAGCTGGATGCCGTCCTGGGCGCCGGATACGGCATCTTCGCCGGCCGCGAGGTGCAGTGGGCCACGCTGCGCTTCAGTGCCGAGCGCGCCCGCTGGGTGGCGGCTGAAGCCTGGCACCCGGCGCAACGCGGCCACTTTGATGAGCAGGGCCGCTACGTGCTGGAGCTGCCCTACGCCGACCCGCGCGAGCTGGTGATGGATGTGTTGCGGCACGTGCCGCATGTGGCCGTGATCGGGCCGGAGAGCTTGCGGGCGGAGGTGGAAGAAAAGTTGCGGGCGGGGTTGAGCGGGATCACGGGGTGAGCCTGGCGGGTGAGACGATGCCGAGCATATGAGACCCGCAGGCCATACCGTTCGATCATGCCTAACCTGAGCCATCCATCTGCCGGCGATGAGTTTCACGCCCACAGCGCCAACACTGTGGGGCGCCGTCACCCGCTGCGTGAGCACCTCTCCAGCGTGGCCGGCTTGGCAGCGGCATTTGCGGCGAATTTGCCCTGGCAATCTGAGGTCACGCTGGCGGGTCTGTTGCACGATCTGGGCAAGTACGGCGATCTATTCCAGCGCCGATTGCTCGGCCTGGAAAGCGGCTTGGATCATTGGTCGGCAGGCGCGTTTGTCGCGGCTGCGAGCTTTGGCAGCCTCGCAGCCGCTGTGGCCATCGAAGGCCACCACATTGGCCTGCAATCGGCCACCGCGAAAGCATTCGGTGCGCGACAACGCGACATCAGGCATCGCCATCCGCTGGGCCTGCGGCTATCAGAAGCGGACTACGCATTGCTGCGCCAACGCGCCGAAGGCGATGGGCTGGTCTTCACCGCGCCCAGTGCGCAGGTGATCGATAGGTCGGCCCAGCAACATCCCGACCGAGCCATCGCACCGATGCTCGACATCCGCATGCTGTTTTCATGTCTGACGGATGCCGACTTTCTCGATACAGACGCTCACTTTCAGGGCGATGCGCGAGGCAAGCGATATCGCTCGGCTGGGCCCAGCCTTCAAGTGCATCTGCACGATGCCTTGCGTGCGCTGGATGCTCACATGACAGGTCAAGTACGCAGGCCGAATCAGCCTGAACGCCGCAGCCAACGCATCGAGTGCGTTAGCCAGGCGCGAGAACAGCTCTGGCAAGCAGCCTGTCTGGCCGCCAATTCGCCAACGGGCCTGTTCACGTTGACCGCGCCTACGGGCTCCGGCAAGACCCTGTCGATGTTGAAGTTCGCACTTGAGCATGCCCGTGTCCACGGGCTGCGTCGCATCGTTCTTGCGGTGCCCTACCTCTCGATCATCGAGCAGACCGCCGGCATCTACGACAAGGTCTTGGCTGAGTTGGGCGAGAACTTTGTGTTGCAGCACCACAGCTTGGCCGGCCTGGGCGAAGAGCAATCCCACGGCGACGCCGAAGACAACCCGAAGACCAGCGACGCCGAGCGGCAGCGCCGTCTGTTGGCCGAGAACTGGGATGCGCCGATCATCCTTACCACCAACGTGCAGTTGCTCGAATCCATGTTCTCTAACCGGCCCAGCAGCAGCCGCAAGCTGCATCGGCTGATGGGCTCGGTGATCCTGTTTGATGAGGCCCAGAGCCTGCCGCAAAACCTGGCCGTGCCCACCTTGTCGGCGTTGTCCCATCTTGCGCACCAATACGGCGGCAGCGTCGTCTTCGCGACAGCCACGCAGCCAGCCTTTGACCATCTGGATGTTCAGGTTCAGCGGCAGGTCTCAACGGGCTGGCGACCCCGCGAAATCGTGCCTGCGCATGCTGAGATGTTTCAGGTGCTGCGCAGGGTAGAGCTCACCTGGCCGGCACCGGCCGGACAAGTCACCTGGGATGGGCTGGCATCCGAGCTGCGCGCGCATGAGCAGGCACTTTGCGTCGTCAATCTCAAGCGCCATGCGCAGGCGCTGAGCCAAGCTTTGGCCGACGAGAAAGGGCTGTTTCACCTCTCCACCAACCTGTGCACAGAACATCGCCGCGAGGTGTTGAAGGCGGTGCGCGCGCGGCTTGCGGCGCAACCGGGTGAGCGCTGCCTGTTGATCTCAACCCAATGCGTTGAGGCCGGTGTGGATGTGGACTTCCCGGTGGTGATGCGAGCCATGGCGCCGCTGGACGCAATCGCCCAAGCTGCAGGTCGCTGCAATCGCGAGGGCCGCCAGGGCAAGCTGGGGCAAGTCACTGTCTTCCAGCCCGCGCACGAGGGCGATCTGCGCCGCCTCTACCCCACCCACGCCTACTTTCAGGCGGCAATGGTCACCCAGGCCATGCTCAAGCAACGCGGTGCCATTGACATTCATGATCCCGCGGTTTTCAGGGACTACTACCGCCAACTGTTTGACTTGGCCAAGCCCGAAGCCCAGAACCCGGCCTTGCTGAACGCAATCAAGGATCACGACTTCCCCGAAGTGGCCCGACGCTATCGCCTGATCGACGGCGACGCGATCCAGGTGCTGGTGCCATGGGCGCCCATGATCGAGGCCTTCAATGCGCTGCGCGATCAGTCGCAACGCGGCATTGATCGCCGCTGGATGAAGCGCGCACAGGCGCTCGCCGTGTCGGTCTACCGCCCGCCCAGCGATCACCCGGCCTGGGGCTACTTGCTCCCCGCCAAGTTCGTGCCGCGTGCAGGGCGAAGTGGCGAGTCCACCGAGTGGTACGTTTTGGACGATGAACACCGCGATGACCCCCAGCGCTGCCTGTACGACAGCACGCTGGGCCTGCGCCTGCCCGATTCACAACGCATCATGATTGCCTAGCCAGGCTTGTTAGAGGGAGCACCATGCACGACAACACACACACGCTGGAAGTCTGGGGCGATCTGGCCTGCTTCACGCGGCCGGAGATGAAGATCGAGCGCTTTTCGTACCCGGTCATCACGCCATCGGCCGCGCGAGGCATTTTTGATGCCATCTACTGGGACGGCCAGCGCGAGCAGCGCGGCAAAGCTTCGGTGATGAAGCCCTACTTCTACTGGCAAATCCAGCGCATCGAGGTGCTGACGCCGCCGCGCTACATCGCCCTGCGCCGCAACGAGGTCAAAGGCGCCGTGCCCGGTGCGGCCACGCTGAACAAGTGGATGGCTGGCGCCCAACCTGAGCCGCTGTGGGCCGATGGCGACGAGGAATCCACCGGTCGCACGCAGCGCCAAACCATGGCACTGAAGAACGTGCGCTATCGGCTGACGGCGCGCATTGAAGCTCGCGCCGCGTTTCGTGCGGACATGGCCAAGTTCAATGCCAGCTTCGAGCGCCGCGCCCGGCAAGGTAAGTGTTTTCAACAGCCCTACCTGGGTTGCCGCGAGTTCCCAGCCTATTTTGAATATCACGCAAACGACGCGCCTCTCGCATCGCCCATCGCGCTCGACCAGCACTTGGGATTCATGCTCTACGACGTATTCGATCTGGCCGCCCAGGAAACCAGCGACGGCGCCGCGCCGTTCATCTCGATGTTCGATTGCACGCTGCGCGGTGGCGTGGTGGATGTGCCGCCGTTTGACAGCGACAGTGTTCGCAAGCCCGGGAGGGGATGAGCATGTTGCACACATTGCGCGACCACGGTCGCAGTCTCGGCGGCGAGCCTGGATTTCGCGTTCGCGAGGTTCGCTGGTGCCTCGATGTGGCCGCCGATGGCCGCTTCTTGGGTGTCATTCCATTGGGTGACGGCAAGCGCGGCCAGTCGCTTGAGTATTGCGCCGACATGCACGGCATGCAGGCCGGCGGCAAGGCGCACTTCTTGGTGGAGACCACCCAATCTGCCGCGTTGCTGTGCAAAGGCGATGAGGACGAAGCCAAACTCAAGGGGATCGCTGATCGGCACCAGTTCTATCGGCAGATGATCGAACAGGCTTCGCTGGAGGTGCCGGAGCTGGCCCCGCTGGCGCGTCTTCTGACTGACGACGCTGCGCTGACAGAGGTGCGGGCCGCGCTCGCTGTCGCCCGGGCCAAACCACCCGATTGGCTAACGTGGCGAATAGGCGAACAAATTCCTTCTGCCAATGAGGCCGTTCAGCGGTGGTGGCGCGCTTGGCGCGCCAATGACCTTGGTCCCAGTCCGAATGAAGGCAGACCTGCCAAGCGCGTGGTTGCGCAGGCGCACATGGTGTGCATGCTGTCCGGCGAGCTGACCGTGCCACTGGCGACGCACTCCAAGATCAACGGCTTGGCTGCGGTAGGCGGCATCGCCATGGGCGACGCCTTGATCAGCTTTGACAAAACCAAGGCCGCGTTTTCATCCTTTGGCCTGGTGCAAGCGGCCAACGCCGCCGTCGGCGAAGTGCAGGCGCAGTACTACATCGATGGCCTCAACGACCTGCTGCGCAACCACTCTCGGCAGATCGCCAACGCCAGGGTCGCGCACTGGTTCAAGGACGAGCTGGACGACACCGAGGACCCCTTCGCCCTGATCTATGGGCTGGAGAGTGATGAGTCCAAAGCGCGTTCAGCTCAGGCCTTGGCGCGGCTACTGCTAGACGCTATTCGCAGCGGCCAACGTCCTGATCTCAATGGCAACCGCTTCTACGCCATGACGCTGTCCGGCGCCTCAGGCCGCGTGATGGTGCGCGACTGGATGGAGGGCTCGTTCGAGCAGTTGATCGTACAAGTCGAGGCCTGGTTCAGCGATCTTCACATCGTCGCCCGTGATGGCATTGGCCATGCGCGTGATCCCAAATTCATGGCGGTGTGCGGGGCGCTGGTGCTGGAGTTGAAGGATTTGACCGGCTCCACCACGGCAGCGCTGTGGCGCAGCGCCGCCTTCGGTCGCGCCATCCCGCCCGCATTGATGGCGCAGGCGCTGGCGCGATTTCGCAGCGCTTTGGTCGACAAGGATCAACCGCCCATCAACCACGCACGCATGGGCCTGATCAAGGCTTACTTCATTCGCAACCCCAACGGAGGTGATACCCACATGAAACCCGTAGTCAACCCCGAACACCCCAGCGCAGCCTATCAGTGCGGTCGCTTGCTGGCCGTGTTAGCAGGCCTGCAACGCGCCGCATTGGGCGATGTCGGCGCCGGCGTGGTCCAGCGGTTTTATGCCGCTACCAGCCAATCACCCGGCTTGCTCATCGGCCGCTTGGTGGCCAATGCACGCAACCACCTGGGCAAGCTCGATGGCGGCCTGGCCTGGTGGTACGAAGAGCGCATTGCCGAAATCATGGGCCAGCTGGGCGATGGCGCGCCGCGCACGCTCAGCCTCGAAGGCCAAGGCCTGTTCGCGCTGGGCTACTACCAGCAGATCGCATCGATGCGGGCCGGCAACAAAGGCCGCAGCGCCGGCGATCAAGAAGCCAAGTAAGCCGAACTCGACATCCAGCCATAACACTCAGGAGCCACGACATGACCGCCATCCAGAACCGCTATGAATTCCTCTTTCTCTTCGATTGCGAGAACGGCAATCCCAACGGCGACCCCGACGCGGGCAACAGCCCGCGCATCGATCCTGAGGACATGCACGGCCTGGTCTCCGATGTGATGATCAAGCGCCGCGTGCGCAACTATGTGCAGACCAAGTTTGACAACCAGGCGCCGAACGCGGTTTTCATTCAACACGCCACTAATCTGAACAAGGCCATTACTGCAGCCCACGTCGCGACCGATGGGGCTCCAAGGGGCGGCGGGAATCGGCCCCAAGTCAACGCGGCGCGGCAGTGGATGTGCGCTCAGTTCTACGACGTGCGCAGCTTCGGCGCGGTAATGTCGACCGGGCCGAATGCGGGCCAGGTTAGGGGCCCTGTACAGGTGGCCTTCTCACGTTCTCTGGACCCCATATTCCCCATGGAAGCCGCAATCACGCGCATGGCTGTGGCCGAGAAAGTCAAGGACGCCGCCACCGTTGCCGACTATGAGCGTTGGGAAGATGCTCAGGAAGAAGACAAGCTCCGCACCATGGGCCGCAAAGCCCTCATCCCTTACGGCCTGTACGCCACCAAAGGCTTCGTCTCGGCCCACCTGGCCGCCGGCACGGGCTTTGGTGACGACGACATGGCCACCCTGTGGGAAGCACTGGCCAACATGTTCGATCACGACCGTTCAGCATCCAAGGGCGTGATGGGTTGCCGCGAGCTGTTCGTCTTCAAGCACGTGGGCACGGACACCGACGCCGCCCAGCGCGTGCGCCAAGCCATGTTGGGCTGTGCCCCTGCTCACCGGCTGTTGGACATCGGCCGCGCGGCAGCTGAGGGCAAGGTGATCGATGTGTGTCGCGTTGCTGCAAGCACATCGCCACGACGCTTCGAAGACTATGCCGTCACCATCCACCACGACCGGCTGCCCAAGGGCGTGGAGCTTTGGCGGTGGGACAGCACCCATGGCGGCCTGGTTCAATCCATCGCAGCCCACTGAGACCGACCCAATTGGGTGGCCGAGGAGAGTCATGCAGCCCGCCGATCCGCTCAACATCTCGGCATTGAACCAGTACAGCTACTGCGCCCGGCGCTGCGCCTTGATCTATGTGGAAGGCCAGTTCAGCGACAACCTGCACACCCAGCGTGGTAAGGCCGAACATGAGCGAGTGGATCGCAGCGCACACATCACCCGACGCGATGGCGCGCGTGTGGAATACGCGCTGCCCATCTGGAGTGATCGCTTGGGCCTGATCGGCAAATGCGATGTGGTGGAGTTCTGGCCCGATGGCTTGATCTACCCAGTGGAATACAAGCATGGCCCCCGGCGCGCCTGGCTGAACGATGACTTGCAAGTCGCAGCCCAAGCCATATGCCTGGAAGAGATGTTTGATTGCGCGATCACGGAGGGGGCGATCTTTCACGCTGCCAGCAAGCGTCGGCGCGAAGTCAAGTTCACGCCGAGCTTGCGCCAACAGCTTGAGGACTGCATTGCCGAGCTGCGGGCCATGCTCGAACGTGGCAAGCTGCCGCCGCCCACGGACGACGTACGCCGATGCGCCGGGTGCTCAATGAACGACATCTGCCAGCCCGAAGCCGTGCGCGCCATCGCAGCGCGAGCGCCTGCACCGGCCTGGCTGTTCGATCCGGACGGCTAGTACGGCGCATACTTTCGACCCACAACGACAGACCTGACGGAGTAGCCCGATATGGACTGGCACGATCACATCACCTCAGACCCGCTGGTGCTCGTTGGCAAGCCAGTGGTCAAAGGCACCCGCATCTCCGTCGAGCTGATCCTGGGCTGGTTGGCCAATGGCTGGACCATCGAGATGATCCTGGAGTCCTATCCTCACATCACGCGCGAAGACGTGTTGGCCGCCCTGGCCTTCGCGGCGGAGATGTTGCGCGATGAGCAATACGTTGCGGCGCACATGGCGGGCGCATGATGCCCACGTTGCTGGCCAACGAAAACATTCCCCGCGCCGCCGTGCTTTCCCTGCGTGCGCAGGGCATGGAGGTTCACGCAGTACAGGAGTTGATGCCCGGCGCAAATGACCTCACTGTGCTGGCCTTTGCCAGGGCGCATCATCATTGGTTGGTCACGTTTGATCGCGACTACGGCGAGTTGGTCTTCGCTCGTGGCGCGGCACCTCCACCGGCCATCATTTACCTGCGGCAGGAACCGGTGCTGCCCACCCGAGCAGCCGACATCGTCATGTCCATCGCGCTGCGGGCCGATGAGTTTGAGGGCTATTTTGTGATCGCCTCCGAACATTCCATTCGCCGCCGGCGATTGCCTATCGGCACATGATCGCAACGGGCAGGCCAGAGGCCTTGCATGCAGCTTCTCAACACCCTTTACGTCACCCTGGCCGACAGCTACCTGCGCCTCGACAACGACACCTTGCGCGTTGAGGTCGAGCGCGAGACGCGATTGCGCGTGCCGCTGCACCATCTGCATGCCGTGGTGTGCTTCGGCCACATTGGCCTGTCGGCGCCCTTGATGCATCGCCTGGCCGAAGATGCTATTGCCCTGGTGCTGCTCGACGACAACGGCCGCTTCAAAGCCAGGCTCGAAGGCGCCGTGTCTGGAAACGTGTTATTGCGCCAGGCCCAACACCAACGCGCCGCTGATACCGGCTTCGCGCTGCAGCTTGCGCGCGCCTGCGTGGCCGGCAAGATCAAGAACACCCGTCAGGTGCTGCAACGCGGCGCCCGTGAAGCCAAGCATGACAGCGAAGTGGCTGCCCTGGAGCGCGGCGCGGCCGATCTGGCTGCCAGCCTGCGCGCCCTGCCAGGCGCGGCGAATCTGGATGTGTTGCGTGGCCTGGAAGGCGAAGCCGCGCGCCAGTACTTCGCGTGCCTGCCCAAACTGGTGCGCCCCGATGCGCGAGAGCACTTCACCATGGATGGCCGCACGCGGCGCCCGCCGCGGGACCGCTTCAATGCCTTGCTGTCGTTTCTGTATGCGATGTGGATGAACGATTGCCGCAGCGCGTTGGAGGCCGCGGGCCTCGATCCCCAGGTCGGCTTTTTGCACGCCCTGCGGCCCGGTCGCGCGGCCCTGGCTTTGGACTTGATGGAGGAGTTCAGGCCCTTCGCCGACCGCCTGGCGCTGAGCCTGATCAACCGCGGGCAGCTCGGCGCGGACGACTTCGATGTGCGTGAAGGTGGCGCTGTTGCTTTGCAAGGCGACGCACGCAAGAAAGTCGTCGTGGCCTATCAAGAGCGCAAACAAGAGCCCATCACCCACCCGCTGCTGAAGGAATCGATCACGCTGGGCCTGGTGCCCCAGGTGCAAGCGCGACTCATGGCGCGCGCCATACGGGCTGAGCGCACTGGCCCACCCGACGACGGCCACGCCGACTGCGCCTACCTACCATTCATCCCCAAGTAGGCCTGCACCCATGTTGGTCATCGTTTGCTACGACGTGAACACCGAGGACAAGGCTGGCCGGCGCCGTCTCAGGCGCGTTGCCAAGGCCTGCGAAGCGCAAGGCCAGCGGGTGCAGAAATCGGTCTTCGAGTGCCAAATGAACCTGGAGCAATTCGAAGCACTCGAGCGCCGGCTGCTGCAAGAGATTGACAAGGCCCAGGACAGGCTGCGGCTGTATCGAATCCCTGACACGCGCGGTGCCGTGGTGTGCGAACACGGCGATTTCAAAGCGGTCGATTTTGATGGGCCATTGGTGCTGTGAGCGAAGCAATCTGCCGGCTACGATCACAGGCTGCGCGAACCCGAAGTGCTGGCAGCAGGGCGCACAGGTTCGCGCAAGCTTCAAGTGCTTGTCACACAAGGGAAACGGCCCTGAGTCGGCTTTCGGGTTTGCCCACAGCCTGGTCACAACGACAGGTTCGCGTACGGGTCTTGGAAATCCGTTCTGAATCAGTGATTTGCGCGTGAAGCGTTTCGCCCGTCAGTATTGGCGGGCGTGGATTGAAACGAGTACTACAACCGCGTCAAAAGCAACGACCCGGCGGTTTCGCCCGTCAGTATTCGCGGGCGTGGATTGAAACAACCGTGGGCTGTTTCTCGCTCGGGGGCCGCGGGGTTTCGCCCGTCAGTATTGGCGGGCGCGAATTGAAACTCAACCCTATGGCCGTTAATCCCTTTCGCGCGCATTTTCGCCCGTCAATCATTGCGGGCGCGGATCAGAGTGCGCTGCCGATCAAGTCAATGACCGCGTCGCCGCCGCAAGCCAAACAATAGGCCTCCAGCGAGCCCGGCTCGTCGACAAGCAAGGCTGGGTCGTCCTATTCCGACAGGTCGGCTGAGTCCCCAACGTGTCGCGAAGACGGGTTGTCACTGGGCGGCGGAGCCGGCTTGATCGACCTCACCACTCTGCCCGCCAGTACTACTTCTGAACGCATCGCTGTCAAACCCGGTGCTTGCCTGCGTTGTCCTGTACTGGTCCACCACGGCAGCACGGCCAGCGCCGGCCAGTGGCCACGAAACCGCCAAACGCCGGCGACCCATGAGCCTGCAAGGCCGCTCCAAGGGCGAGTACCGGAGTGCACAGCACGAAGGCTGACTGATGGGCCACCCCCAGCCTCGGCGACACTTACGCCCGCACGCCGACCGGCACACCACAAAAGCAACCCGCCATGACCACCACGCAACCCACCATCATCTACACCCTCACCGACGAAGCGCCGCTGCTGGCCACCGCCGCGTTTTTGCCCATCATTCGCACCTTCACTGCGCCGGCGGGCATCCAGGTGACGACCAGCGACATCTCGGTGGCTGGGCGCATCCTGGGGGAGTTTCCGGAATTCCTGACCGAAGCCCAGCGCGTGCCCGACAACCTGGCCGAGCTGGGGCGCCTGACGCTGCTGCCTGAGACCAACATCATCAAGCTGCCCAACATCAGCGCCTCGCAGCACCAGCTGGTCAGCGCGATCAAGGAGTTGCAGTCGCACGGCTACGCGCTGCCCGATTTCCCGGAAGACCCGAAGACCGAGGCTGAGAAGAGCATCCGCACGCGCTACTCGAAGTGCCTGGGCAGCGCCGTCAACCCGGTGCTGCGTGAGGGCAACTCCGATCGTCGCGCGCCGCTGGCCGTCAAGCAATTCGCGCGCAAGCACCCGCATTCGATGGGCGATTGGAGCCAGGCCTCGCGCACCCATGTGGCCACCATGCGGCACGGCGACTTCTATCACGGCGAAAAATCGATGACGCTGGACCAGCCCCGCGCGGTGCGCATGGAGCTGCTCACGCCCGCTGGCCAGACGCTGGTGCTAAAGCCTAAAGTGAACTTGCTGGCCGGCGAGATCATCGACAGCATGTTCATGAGCAGGCAGGCCCTGTGCGATTTTTATGAGCGCGAGATGGAGGACGCGCGCAAGACCGGCGTGATGTTCTCGCTGCACGTCAAGGCCACGATGATGAAGGTCTCGCACCCCATCGTCTTCGGCCACGCGGTGCGCATCTTCTACAAAGAGGCCTTTGCCAAGCACGGTGCCTTGTTCGACGAGCTGGGCGTGAATGTCAACAACGGCATGGTCGATCTGTACGAGAAGATCGAGAGCCTGCCCAGCTCCAAGCGCGAGGCGATCATCAAGGATCTGCACGCCTGCCACGAGCACCGGCCCGAGCTGGCGATGGTCGATTCGGCCAAGGGCATCACCAACTTGCATGCGCCCAACGATGTGATCGTCGATGCCTCGATGCCGGCCATGATCCGCATCGGCGGCAAGATGTGGGGCGCCGATGGCCGCCCCAAAGACACCAAGGCGGTGATCCCCGAGAGCACGTTCGCCCGCATCTACCAGGAGGTGATCAACTTCTGCAAGACCAACGGCAACTTCGATCCGGTGACCATGGGCACCGTGCCCAATGTGGGCCTGATGGCGCAGCAGGCCGAAGAGTACGGCTCGCACGACAAGACCTTTGAAGTGGCTGAAGGCGGCGAGGCGCGCATCGTCGACATCGCCACCGGCGACGTGCTGCTGGTGCAACAGGTGCAGGCCGGCGACATTTGGCGCATGTGCCAGGTCAAAGATGCGCCGATCCGCGATTGGGTCAAGCTGGCCGTCACACGCGCGCGCAATTCGGGCATGCCGGTGATCTTTTGGCTCGACACCTACCGCCCGCACGAGGCGCAGGTGATCAAGAAGGTCGAGACCTATTTGAAGGACCACGACACCCAGGGCCTGGACATCCAGATCATGTCGCAGGTGCGCGCCATGCGCTACACGCTGGAGCGCGTGGTGCGCGGGCTCGACACCATCTCGGCCACCGGCAACATCCTGCGCGATTACCTGACCGATCTGTTCCCGATCATGGAGCTGGGCACCAGCGCCAAGATGCTGTCCATCGTGCCCCTGATGGCCGGTGGCGGCATGTACGAGACCGGCGCTGGCGGCTCGGCGCCCAAGCATGTGAAGCAGCTGGTGGAAGAAAACCACCTGCGCTGGGATTCATTGGGCGAGTTCTTGGCGCTGGCAGTCTCGCTCGAAGATTTGGGCATCAAGACCCGCAACCCCGCCGCCAAGCTGCTGGCCAAGACGCTGGATGCGGCCACCGGCAAGCTGCTGGACAACAACCAATCGCCCTCGCCCACCACCGGCAAGCTGGACAACCGCGGCAGCCAGTTCTACCTGGCCCTGTACTGGGCCCAGGCGATGGCCGCGCAGACCGATGATCTGGCGCTGCAGGCGCGCTTTGCGCCGCTGGCCCAGGCCTTGACCGCGAGCGAGAAGGCCATCGTCGATGAGCTCGCTGCCGTGCAGGGCAAGCCTGTGGACATCGGCGGTTATTACCACGCCGATCCGGAGAAGTGCAAGACTGTGATGCGGCCGAGCGCCACCTTCAACGCGGCACTGGCGGCGGCGCGGGGCTAGGCCAAATGAGCGCGGGCGGCCCGAGCGCCCGCGCCGGCATCATATGGGGTCA
>JAYSSS010000100.1:0-28708 GCA_043720415.1 Ideonella sp. | reverse complement strand
GTCGCCGACGGTGTCACCGGTGACGGCCGCTTTGTGCGTTTCAGAGCCTTTGCCGCCGTGGTGGCCGTCTTCGATGTACTTCTTGGCGTTGTCCCAGGCACCGCCGCCGGTGCACATGGAGATGGCGACGAACAAGCCGGTGACGATGGTGCCCATCAGCAGGCCGCCCAAAGCCGCGGGGCCAAGCAGCAGGCCGACGACCACCGGCACCACCACGGGCAACAGGCTGGGCACCACCATCTCCTTGATGGCCGCGGTGGTCAGCATGTCCACCGCACGGCCGTACTCGGGCTTGGCCGTGCCTTCCATGATGCCCTTGATCTCGCGGAACTGACGGCGCACTTCCACCACCACCGCGCCCGCGGCGCGGCCCACGGCTTCCATCGCCATGGCGCCAAACAGGTAGGGAATCAAGCCGCCAATGAACAGTCCGACGATGACGTTGGGGTCGCTCAGGTCGAAGCTGACATGCATGCCGCGACCTTCCAGTGAGTGCGTGTAGTCGGCAAACAGCACCAGTGCGGCAAGACCCGCCGAGCCAATGGCATAGCCCTTGGTGACGGCCTTGGTGGTGTTGCCCACGGCGTCCAGCGGGTCGGTGACATCGCGCACGCTCTTGGGCAGCTCAGCCATTTCGGCAATGCCACCGGCGTTGTCGGTGATGGGGCCATAGGCGTCCAGCGCGACGACGATGCCCGCCATGCTGAGCATGGAGGTGGCCGCCACCGCGATGCCATACAGGCCAGCCAGCTTGTAGGCCGCCAGGATGGCGATGCAGACAAAAAGCACCGGCCAGGCCGTGGAGCGCATCGAAACGCCCAGGCCGGCAATGATGTTGGTGCCATGCCCGGTGGTCGAGGCCTGGGCGATGTGCTGCACCGGCGAGTACTGCGTGCCGGTGTAGAACTCCGTGATCCAGACCATGGCCGCGGTCAGCACCAGGCCCACGGCACAGGCACCAAACAGCCGCATGTGCGTGCCATCGCCCAGGGCATCGGCAGGCATCACGGCCGTGGTGACGAAGTAGAAGGCGATCAGCGACAGCACGCCGGCAACCGTCAGGCCCTTGTAGAGCGCGGGCATGACGTTCTTCATGCCAGGGCTGGCCTTGACGAAGCCGCAGCCGATGATCGAAGCAATGATCGACACACCGCCCAGCAGCATCGGGTAGATCACTGCCTGCATGGGCGCGGCGCTGACGACCAGTGCGCCCAAGGCCATGGTCGCGATCAATGTCACGGCATAGGTCTCGAACAGATCGGCGGCCATGCCGGCGCAATCGCCCACGTTGTCGCCGACGTTGTCAGCGATCACCGCCGGGTTGCGCGGATCGTCCTCAGGGATGCCGGCTTCGACCTTGCCCACCAGATCGGCACCGACGTCGGCGCCCTTGGTGAAGATGCCGCCACCCAGGCGCGCAAAGATCGAGATCAGCGACGAGCCAAAGGCAAAACCCAGCATCGGCTTGAGCACCGTGGCCAGGCTCTTGTCCGGCGTCATGTTGCCGTTGCCGGTGATGAACAGGAAGAAGATGCCAACGCCCAACAGGCCCAGACCGACCACCAGCATGCCGGTGATGGCCCCGCCCTTGAACGCCACATCGAGTGCCGCGCCAATGCCCTTGGTGGCCGCCTGAGCGGTGCGCACATTGGCCTTGACCGACACATTCATGCCGATGAAACCGCACGCCCCCGACAGCACCGCACCCAGGATGAAGCCCGCGGCCGTGGTGATGTCGAGAAAAGCACCTATCAGTATGGCCAGCACAACGCCCACCAAAGCGATGGTTTTGTACTGCCGCGCCAGGTAGGCTGATGCGCCTTGCTGGATCGCGCCTGCAATCTCTTGCATGCGGGCATTGCCGGCGTCCTGTTTGAGAATCCAGCTTCGTTGAACAAAGCCGTAGATCACGGCCGCCACGCCGCATGCGAGCGCCACATTGAGCGCCATATTGGTGGAAATCAAGATTTCTCCTTCCTCGGTACAAGCCCAGAACGGGGTAATTGTTGTCGCCTGCTTGCCCCAACCCCATGGGCTGACGCGTCCTGCGATCAACAACAAATGTACGGGATGGGATGCTGCGCCCAGCACCGTGTTTTCCTGCGGTTGGCAAATGCCAGACGGCTTGCTGACGCATTGCGCACCCACTGAAATGGCGGCAAAACAACAGCTACGGGATCAAGTTGGGCGCAGCCACAAAACTCA
Source organism: Ideonella sp. (assembly GCA_043720415.1). Taxonomy (GTDB): domain Bacteria; phylum Pseudomonadota; class Gammaproteobacteria; order Burkholderiales; family Burkholderiaceae_C; genus Pseudaquabacterium. The sequence continues at coordinate 26,503 of JAYSSS010000100.1, read as the reverse complement.
CGGCGCGATCAACTAGATTCGAACGGCCCCATTCACCATGAAAAGGGGCATTCGCAAATCACATCAACTGCAAGAAGGGACCTCAAAATGAAGAGGTTTTTCGCACTGGCCTTGGCCGCCACGCTGTGCACTCCAGCGCTGGCTGTGGATCCCGGCATGTATGCCGGGCTTGACGTGGGCCGCACCAGGATTGACGGCATCGGCAGTGCCTCGGGCATCGGTGGCTTTCTGGGCTACAACGTCAACACGAATTTCGGTGTCGAAGCTTCGTACCGCAGGCTCGGCAGCTTTCTGGGACTGGACACCTCGGCGACACAGATTTCCGTCCTCGGTCACCTGCCATTGAGCGGCGGATTGGGCCTCTACGGTCGTCTGGGCTACAACACCTTGCGGGTGTCGGGTGCAGGCAGTGACAGTGGCGCGCTCTATGGCCTGGGCATGCGTTACGAATTCAACAAGAGCGTGGCCCTGCGCACCGAGTACAGCCGGGTAGCGTCGGACACTGCGCAGTGGAATCTGGGCGTTGAAGTCAAGTTCTGAGCTTCGGGCGGACACGCCATAGGTCTGAAAAACCCGCCGTTGGCGGGTTTTTCATTGCCCGCCACCACTGGCGGCTGATTGTTAGGTACGGCCGTTGCCCGGCCTGGCGCCGGCCGAATGACCAGGTTGCTGGCAGTCAAGCGCTGAGCTCATGCTCAAGCGCCGCAGCATCAGGCGATGCGTCACCAGCCCCGCAGCCACAGCGGCACCCATCAACAACAGCACCAGCAGCAACAGTGCCCCCAACAAGAAGACAAGGACGTCGAGCACGGCGCACGCTGCCTTTGCGCGTCAGCGCTTGCCCTGGCTGACCTCTTGTGAGGCCGGGGTGGTACCGCCTTGCACGCCCAGTCGGCCGCCCGTTCCCAGCCCGCCCTTGACGGTCTGCGCGCGGTAGTTGTGCAGCGCCTTGACCATCTGGTTGTAAGAGTCGGCGAAGGCGGTGACGATGACCTTGCCTTGCGGCGTGCTGCCATATCCGCCAGCGCCGCCGGCCAGACCACCGGCGAAGCCGGCGCCGAGAAAGCCGAAGTCGAAGTTCTTGGCACTGCCCTCGGAGGCCGAAATTTGCACGCCAGAGCGGTTGTCGATCAGCAGCAAGGTGGTCGAGGCCTCGCTGGTGCTGATGCTGCCGGCCAGCGCCCCCAAGGCGCCAAAGGCCCGGGTCGCCAGACCGGCCACGGATTGACCGGTCTTTCCCGAGAACTGGATGCTCGGACTCATGGTGTAGTCGGCAGCAACCATCTGGCCCTTGCCGAAGTTGCTGCCCTCACGCGCTTCGCCGCTGCGCTCCAGACTGCGCTCGCGCATCATGTTCTGCATTGCCGCGCCGCGCTCCACGATGACGAAACAGTTGCTCTGCTGGATCATCAGCCGCAGCACCGGCAAGGTCGAACCGAGCTGGTACTGGCGCAGCTGGCCGTACCAGGGGGCGCTGCTGTCCTCTTGCAGGCCCAGGGTGCCCAGGGTCTCGTCGCAGCGTTCAAGCTGGCCGTTACCGCCCTCACCTTGCGCGCCGCCGGCTGCCCCAGTGACCGTACCCTTGGCCTCGCCCATGGTCTGCGCCGCAGCCGCAGCGCAGGCCATTGCTGCGCCGGTCATGGCCCAGAGGCCCAGGGTCTTCTGCTTGCACTTCATGATTGCCTCCTAAGCTTTCATCAGCCGCCTCGGATTGAGGCGGACAGCTGACCTTAGGCCGAGGCTGTTACTCAGGCGTTACCGCGGCATGGTGGCCGCGCGCGACCCCACGCCTGCTCGAATCGAGTGAGCGGACGCCGGGGCGCCTGCAGGCATCACATCAAGACGATGTCGTACTGCTCCGGGTTCATCGAAGGCTCGGTCGACAGCGAGATCGGCTTGCCGATGAAGTCGCTCAATCCCGCCAGGTGCGGGCTCTCTTCATCGAGCAACATCTCCACCACCGCCGGACTGGCGATGACGCGGAACTCTTTGGGGTTGAACTGCTTGGCCTCGCGCAGGATTTCGCGCAGCACGTCGTAGCACACGCTGCGCGCGGTCTTGACCTGGCCACGCCCCTGGCATGTGGGGCAGGGCTCGCACAGCATGTGCGCCAGGCTCTCTCGTGTGCGCTTGCGCGTCATCTCGATCAGGCCGAGCTGGGTGAAGCTGCTGAAGGTGATCTTGGTGCGGTCGCGGCTGAGCTGCTTTTTGAACTCGGCCAGCACGGCCTGCTGGTGTTCATCACGCGTCATGTCGATGAAATCGACGATGACAATACCGCCCAAGTTACGCAGCCTGAGTTGCCGCGCCACAGCACCTGCGGCTTCGAGGTTGGTCTTGAAAATGGTGTCGTCGAAGTTGCGCGCGCCGACAAAGCCACCGGTGTTGACATCGATGGCGGTCAAGGCCTCGGTCTGGTCGATGATGAGGTAGCCACCGCTCTTCAAATCGACACGCCGGGCCAGCGCCTTGGCGATCTCTTCTTCGATGTTGAACAGATCAAAGATCGGGCGCTCACCTTTGTAGTGCTCGAGCTTGGCGGTGGCCGATGGCGCGAACACGCTGCCGAAGTTGTGCAGGTCATCAAACTGCATCTTCGAATCGATGCGGATGGATTGCGTGGCGTCATTGACCAGATCGCGCAACACGCGCTGCGCCAGGCTCAAGTCCTGGTGCAACAGCGTGCCCTGAGGCTTTGAGAGGCCCAGCGCGCGGATGGCGTTCCAGGTCTTGCGCAGGTAGGCGATGTCGTCGGCCAGGGCTTCGTCGCTGGCCTCTTCGGCATTGGTGCGCAGGATGAAACCGCCGCCGCCGTTTTCCGGGTCGCCAGCGAGTGCCAGCATGCGCGCACGCAACTGCTCGCGGGCCTCAGCCGACCCGATTTTTTGCGAGATGCCGATGTGGTTGTCTTGCGGCAAAAACACCAGCATGCGCCCGGCAATGCTGATCTGGGTGGACAGGCGCGCGCCCTTGGTGCCGATGGGATCCTTGATCACCTGCACCATCAGGGTCTGGCCCTCGAACACCTGGCGCTCTATGGGCACCTGCACGACCACGTCGCCCCGCGCCGTATGCGAGCTTTGGTGGTGTGGACCGCCGCCATGCAGATCGGCCACATGCAAAAAGGCAGCGCGCTCCAGGCCGACTTCGATGAAGGCGCTTTGCATGCCGGGCAGCACGCGTGCCACCTTGCCGAGATAGATGTTGCCCACCAGGCCGCGCTCCAGCGAGCGCTCGATGTGCAGCTCTTGCACGGCCCCGTTTTCGATGACAGCCACCCGGGTTTCCTGCGGGGCCCAGTTGATCAGGATGTCGTGCATGGCGCGCTCGTGCTGTGGATCTGGGGGTTCGGGGCAGGCGGCGCGCCGCCGGTGCTTACCCGAATGTGACGCGTGCTTGTTGCAGCAGCTGGGCCGTCTCGAAGAGGGGCAAACCCATGATACCGGAGTGACTGCCTTCGATGCGCTCGATCCAGGCCGCGAACTGGCTCTGGATGGCGTAGGCGCCAGCCTTGCCGAAGGGCTCGCCGCTCAAGATGTAGGCGCTGATCACCTCGGGCCGCAGCGGCGCGATGTGCACGCGTGAAGTGGACAGCCGCGCCTCCATGCGCGCCGCGCGCCCATCACCGCCGTGGTGCAACGCCACCGCCGTCAACACCCGATGGGTCTTGCCTGAGAGCGCCTGCAGCATGGCCTGCGCGTCGGCTGCATCCGAGGGTTTGCCCAAGATGCGCCGGCCAATGGCCACGGTGGTGTCGGCACACAGGATGGGCGCGTCCGGCAGCTTGCGCGCACGCCAGCGCTGCACGGCCGCAGCCAGCTTCAAGGCGGTGACGCGCTGCACATAGGCCGCGGGCAGCTCACCGGGCAGCAGCGCTTCAAGCGCTTCGGCGTCTTCATCGGCGTCGGCCAAGAGCAGCTCATGGCGCACGCCCAGCTGATCGAGCAACTGGCGCCGGCGCGGGCTTTGCGAGGCCAGATAAATGAATGATGAGGCGCGCAAGGAGACGGACAGCGGCATGTTCACTCTCGGTGATAGGGATGACCGATGCGCAGCGACCAGGCGCGGTACAGGGCCTCGGCCAGCAGCACACGGGCAAAGGCATGGGGCAGGGTCAGGTCAGACAGGCGCAGGGTCTCGTCGGCGCTGGCCTTGAGCGCGGGGTCCAGGCCATCGGGGCCGCCGATGAGCAGGGCGACATCGCGGCCATCGCCCTGCCAATGGCCCAGGCGCTGCGCCAGCTGGGTGCTGGTCAGGCGTGAGCCTTGTTCATCCAGCACGACGCGGCGCACCCCTTTTGGCAGCCCGGCCAGCAAGCGCTGCGCTTCGGCCGCCATCATCTGCGCCGCTGTCTTGCCACCGTTGCGCGCTTCGGCCTTGATGGCCTTGAGCTCGAGTTTGAGCTCGGATGGGAAGCGTTTGGCGAAGTCTTCGAACGCAGTGTCGGCCCAGGCCGGCATGCGCTGGCCGACAGCGATGAGCAGCAGTCGCATGCGGTCGGCCGTGCCTGCACCAAACCCGCATCAACCGCGAATCGAGGTCACCTTGCCCAGCGTGCGCTTGCCCGGAGCGGATTTCTTCTTGGCGGCTGCGCCCCGGCCCGCCGGCAGCATTGGCTTGGTCGCGGGGGCACGCTTGGCCGGTGCTGCCGGCTTGGCTGCCGCAGCACGTTTTGTTGGTGCGGCAGGCTTGCCCGCTGCAGCACGCTTGGGTGGCGCGGCAGGCTTGCCTGCTGCAGCACGTTTTGCTGGTGCTGCAGGTTTTGCAGCCGCTGCCCGTACAGGCGGTGCCGCCGCCTTGCTGGTCGCTGCACGCTTGGCCGGCGCTGCCGGTTTCTCCGCTGCTGCGCGTGCTGAGCTTGCAGCACGCACTGGGGCTGCTGCACGCCTGGGCGCTGCCGAACGCTTCGCCGCCACCGCCGCCTTCTTGCCTGCGCTTGCGGCTTTCTTCTCCGGTGCGATGGCTTCTTCGCGTGACACCTTCCAATTCTTCGGCGGTGCCGTTGAGGTTTTGCCCGTCGTTGCACCCTTCTTCGCAGTCGTGGTCTTGGCCGCGGCCTTCTTCACGGGCTCAGGTGCTGAGGCCTTGGGCAAGGGTCTGGCGGTGTCGTCGCCAATCTTCATCTTCACCGGCTTGCCGCTCCAGATTTCTTCGAGCCGGTAGTACTCGCGAATCGTGGGCTGCATGATGTGCGCCACGGCGGCGCCACAGTCAACGATGATCCATTCGCCGTTGTCGGCGCCCTCGGTGGAGAGGATCGGAAAGCCGGCCGCCCTGACCGCATCGCGCACGCTGGCCGCCAGGGCCTTGGTTTGCCGATTGCTTGCGCCCGAGGCGATGATGACGCGCTCGAACATGGCGGAGAGGTGCTCGGTGTTGAAGACCACGATGTGTTGGGCCTTCACATCTTCGAGGCCATCGACGATGGCGCGTTGCAGCTTACGGATGTCCATTCAACTCCTGGGGCGTCCCTGGGATAGGGCGTGTTGGGCAATATAGCGTGCCGATGCGTGGGAAGCGAGCGCGCTTTGTGGCTCGGTTGCCACGGGCTCGCCGGCGGTAGGCTTGGGTGGCAAGGGCTCAGACCCAGTCGCGCGGACGCAGAAAATCGCTGTACAGCCGGGCCTCGGGCGTGCCGGGCTCGGGCTTCCAGTCGTAACGCCACTTCACGATGGGCGGCATCGACATCAGGATGCTTTCGGTGCGGCCACCCGATTGCAGACCGAACAGGGTGCCGCGGTCGAAGACCAGGTTGAACTCAACATAGCGGCCACGCCGATAGGCCTGGAAATCGCGCTCGCGCTCGCCGTATTCGATGTTGCGCCTGGCTTCAACGATGGGCAGGTAGGCCGGCAAGAAGGCATCGCCCACCGCACGCAGCATGGCAAAGCTGCCCTCGAAGCCCAGCTCGGAAAAGTCATCAAAGAAGATGCCGCCAATGCCACGCGGCTCATTGCGGTGCTTGAGGAAAAAGTACTCATCGCACCAGGCCTTGAAGCGCGGGTAGAGCTGCTCACCGAAGGGCTGCAGTGCATCACGGCAGCAGCGGTGAAAGTGCTGGGCATCGGCCTCAACCCCGTAGTAAGGCGTCAAGTCCATGCCGCCACCAAACCACACCACCGGCTCGCGCCCAGCTGGCTTGGCCGCGAACATGCGCACATTCATGTGCACCGTGGGCACAAAGGGGCTGCGCGGGTGCATCACCAGGGACACACCCATGGCTTCGAAGGGCGCGCCGGCCAACTCGGGCCTGTGGGCCGAGGCCGATGGCGGCATGGCCGCGCCTAGTACATGGCTGAAATTGCAGCCACCGCGCTCAAGCAAAGCGCCCTGCTCCACCAATTGGCTTTTGCCGTCGCCCTGCAGGCGCTCGCCGGGCGGTCGCGTCCAGGCATCGGTGATGAAGGCCTGGCCATCGGCCTGCTCCATGGCGCTGACGATGCGCTGCTGCAGGCCCAGAAGGTAGTCGCGGACGGCTTGGGTGTTCATGCTCGGCCAGGTCTTGTACTGGGACTACCAGCGTTTCCAGCGGGCGAACGCACTGCCGCGCCATTGCACCGTTGTACTGGTCGGGCCAGGATGAGCTCAGCGCTTGATCGCACGGTAGCCAATGTCACGTCGGTACTGCGCACCGTCAAACTGAATCGAGGCCAGGCCCTGGTAGGCGCGCTGCTGGGCCAACTTGGTGGAGTCACCCAGCGCAGTGACACACAACACGCGCCCGCCCTGGGTGCGCAGCAGACCATCGTCGCCGAGCGCGCTGCCCGCCTGGAACACCACGCAATCGGCGGCCTCAGCGGGCACCCCGGTGATGACATCGCCCTGGCGCGGCTGCGCCGGGTAGCCCGCCGCCGCCATGACCACGCCCAGCGCGACGCGCCGGTCCCATTCAAGTTCCACCTGACTCAAAGTGCCATCGGTGGCGTGCATGAGCACATCGAAGAGGTCAGTCTTCAGGCGCATCAGCAGCACCTGCGCCTCGGGGTCACCCAGGCGGGCGTTGAACTCCACCGTCTTGGGATGGCCCTGGGCGTCGATCATCAAGCCGGCGTACAAAAAGCCGCTGAACGGCATGCCATCGGCCACCATGCCGGCCACCGTGGGCAGGATGATTTCGTGCATGGCACGTGCGTGCACATTGGGCGTGACCACCGGGGCGGGAGAGTAGGCCCCCATGCCACCGGTGTTGGGGCCTTGATCGTCGTCTTGCAGGCGCTTGTGGTCCTGGCTGGTGGCCAGCGGCAGCACCTGGGTGCCATCGACCAGGACGATGAAGCTGGCCTCCTCGCCGGGCAGGAATTCTTCGATGACGACGCGCGCACTGCCGGCGTTGTGCTGCACGCCCGAGCTGTTGTCGCCCAGCATGAAATCCACCGCCGCATGGGCCTCGGCCAAGGTGATGGCCACGACCACGCCCTTGCCCGCGGCCAAGCCGTCGGCCTTGATGACGATGGGCACACCCTGCTGGTCGATGTGCGCATGGGCCACGGCAGCATCATCAAACACGGCGCATCCTGCCGTGGGGATGCCGTGGCGCAGCATGAAGGCCTTGGCGAAGGCCTTGGAGCTCTCCAACTGCGCGGCCGCTCGGGTCGGCCCGAAGACACGCAGGCCGCGCGCCCGAAAGAGGTCAACAACACCGGCCGACAGCGGCGCCTCAGGCCCCACCACAGTGAGCGTGATCTTGTGCGCCAGCGCGAAGTCGGCCAGCGCGGCATGGTCGGTGATGGCCAGGTTCTCCAGATGCCCGCCCGGCCCCGCGGCCAGGGCGGTGCCGCCGTTGCCTGGCGCCACGTAGACCTTTTGCACCTTGGGGCTTTGCGCCAGCTTCCAGGCCAGCGCGTGTTCGCGTCCACCGCTGCCGATGACCAACACACTGATCGGCTGGGCCGTGGCGGTCATTCGCCGATCTCGGCGTTGTGATACAGCGCCTGCACGTCGTCCAGGTCTTCGATCACATCGAGCAGCTTTTGCATGCGCTCGGCGTCTTCGCCTTGCAAGGCGATGTTGTTCTCGGCGCGCATCGTCACCTCGGCCAGCTCGGGCTTGAGGCCGGCGGCTTCCAGCGCGTCTTTCACCGCCTCGAAGTCGGGCGCGGCGCACAGCACCTCGATGGCGCCATCGTCGCCGCTGTCCACATCTTCGGCCCCCGCCTCCAGGGCCACTTCCATGACCTTGTCTTCCGAGGTGCCGGGCGCAAAGACAAACTGCCCGCAGTGCTTGAACTGAAAGGCCACCGAGCCCTCGGTGCCCATGTTGCCGCCGTATTTGTTGAAGGCGTGGCGCACTTCGGCCACTGTGCGCACACGGTTGTCGGTCATGCAATCGACGATGATGGCCGCGCCGCCTATGCCATAGCCCTCGTAGCGAATTTCCTCGTAGTTCACGCCTTCGAGGTTGCCCGTGGCCTTGTCGATGTTGCGCTTGACGGTGTCGGCCGGCAGGTTCACTGCCTTGGCCTTTTCGATGGCCAGCCGCAGGCGCGGGTTGGCACTGGTGTCACCGCCGCCCAGACGCGCGCTGACGATGATTTCGCGGATCACCCGCGTCCAGGCCTTGCCGCGCTTTTCATCCTGGCGACCCTTGCGGTGCTGGATGTTGGCCCATTTGGAATGTCCTGCCATGAAGGGCTGCTCCCGCACGGCCTAAAGCGCGGTTAGAGCGCGGGCTGTGCTGGGGTGAGAAGTCGATGAAGGCGGCGATTTTAAGGGCGCTGGAATGTGCGCTCCGGGCTTGGGTTTGCGGCCGCTGCAAATCCGGCCGCGGCGACTGTCGGGATTCCTTACATCGCCCGCCCAACGCGCAGGCGCGCCAGGCGCGAGCTGTGTATGAGCGTCAGAACCACTGTCGCAGTGCCGGGCGCCGCTGATGAAACAGCAGTCGATTTGGGCAGGCCAATTGGCTTTTGTGTCGCAACCGCCAGCGCCCGACCGACACGGCAATCCATTTGTCGCCCTCGCTGGCGAAGACCTCGCCGGTGCGATTCGTGCTTCCGTCCCGTCTGTGGGCGTCGTCTGTGGGCGTCGTCACCCACTGGAAACGAAACCTGCATTGGAGACCATGATGGAGCACAAACTTTTCACACGCCGGCTTGGCGCCGCGGTGGCGCTGGCGGCAGCCATGGCCACGGGCGCAGCGCAGGCCGAGGTCGTGTTGCTGGGGTCGGACTACTTTGAGACCGTCGATCCGACCCGCGCCGCGGGGCAGCACATGCACGGCCTGGCCTTCGGCCCGGGCAAGACCGACACCATCGTGCGCCGCCTGGGCAACTGCACACTGGACCTGGCCACCGCCGGCTCGAGTTGCACGATCGACATCGAACTGGTGGCGATGTCCCTTGTCGGTGCCGACAACCCCATGTTCCTTGTGCGCGAATCACCGACGCTGGCCAGCTCGGGCCAGATGTCGATGATCAGCGATGGCTCGGGCACGGGCGGCAGCTTCGCCTCGTTCTTCGATGTGTTCTTCGAGCTCAGCTTCGACGCTGGCGCCAGTTGGCTGCCCCAAGGTCCGCTGTCACTGACATCGGCGGGCGCCGAGTGGACGACGGAGGCCACCTTCCATCTGCTGGTCAATGGCCTGGTCGGTGACGGCAATGCCAATCGCCACGTCGACAAGACGGGCGACCAACGCGACTTCTATGTCGTCGCGGCGATCGGCGGCGGCGGCGCCGGGCCGGGTCAATGCACCTTTGTCAACCACTTCGAAGGGCCGAACTTCTCGCACTGCACCAAGCCGGTTCCCGAGCCGGCCAGCCTGGCCCTGGCCAGCCTGGCGCTGTTGGCGATGGCGGGCCTGGGCCGGCGGATTCGGCGCGGCAGAGGCTTGCCTGTCGCTTGAGTGCCGTTGGCACGCTGGCGCGGCAGCCTGATTGACGCGGCAGCGGCCGGGAACGCCGCAAAGGGTGCCGCACGGATGCCGTGCCCCTGCCGCGCGGCGGCAATGGCCCATTTCGAGTTGCGAACAAAGGCAGCGACATGCGTGCGCCCATTGCCGTCGTGGCAGCGGCCTGTGAGTTTCCGGACGCTGCCACGCCGCAGGCGCTGTGGCAGTTGGCCCTGCACGGCCGGCAATGTTTTCGCCGCTTGCCACCCGAGCGCATGCCGTTGGCCGACTACCTGCGCGACGACGGTGCGGCCGACGGTCTCTACCCCATCGAGGCCGCGCTGCTCGAAGCTTATGAATTTGATCGCCACCGCTTCGTCGTGCCTCAGTCCTCGTACCGCGCCACCGACATGGCGCATTGGCTGGCACTGGATGTGGCCGACCGCGCTCTGGCGCAACTGCCCAGCGATTGGGCCGGTGACCAAGCGCTGAAGGACCGCTTCGCCGTCATCGTCGCCAATACGCTGACGGGCGAGTTCAGCCGCGCCAATCTGTTGCGCTACCGCTGGCCCTACATCGAGCGCTGCGCCCGTGAGGCCGCGGCCGGGCGCCTGGACGCGGCCGCACTGTCGGCCTTCGTCGGTGATTTCGAATCCAGCTTCAAGCGCCCCTTCCCGGCGCCAGACGAAGACAGCCTGGCCGGCGCCTTGTCCAACACCATCGCCGGGCGCATTTCCAACCACTTCGGCCTGCGCGGCGGTGCGCACGCCGTGGACGGCGCCTGTGCGTCGTCGCTGGTGGCCGTCATCAGCGCCTGCGAGAGGCTGCAGGCCGGCGCGGTCGATGCCGTGGTGGTGGCTGCGGTCGATCTCAGCCTGGACCCCTTCGAGCTGGTCGGCTTTGCCCGCAACGGCGCTCTGGCCCGCGGTGCGATGCGGGTTTTCGACCGCGACTCAAACGGCTTCTGGCCGGGTGAAGGTTGCGGCTGCCTGGTGCTGGCGAGTGGCGCACTGGCCAGGCGCCGGCAGTGGCCAGTGCTGGGCTGGATCCGCGGCGTGGGCATGTCCACCGACGGCCAGGGCGGCCTGACCCGACCGACCCAGGCCGGGCAGTGCCTGGCACTGCGCCGGGCCTGGGCCGATGCCGCGCTTGACCCAGCATTGGCCGACTACTTCGAGGCCCACGGCACCGGCACGGCCACCGGCGACCCGGTCGAGCTGGCGGCACTGGCGCAGTGCGTGGCGCACACCGCACCGGGCAGCGGGTCCATCGCACCGGGCCGCGGGCCTGTTGCGGTGGGCTCGATCAAGGCCAACATCGGCCACACCAAGGCCGCCGCCGGCATGGCCGGGATGCTCAAGGCGCTGGCGGTGACCGGCCAACGCGTGATCCCGGCCACCACCGGTTGCGTCAACCCGCACGCCGTTCTTGATCAAGCCGAAATCAAGGCCACGCTGCGCATTCCCCGCGCCGCCGAAGCCATCTCGCACGACCAGGCGGTCCTCGTGGGCATCAACTCCTTTGGCTTTGGCGGCGTCAACTGCCATGTCGTGTTGCAAGGCCCGCAGCCTCATGAGAAAACGCCGGGCCGCTCCCAAGTTTTCACATCCCCCGCGGGGGGCCTGACGCGAAGCGGCAGGTTTGGGGGCGCTCTCAGGCGCCATCGCAGGTCGGCGGTAGTGCTCGGCCTGCCGGCCTTCATCGAGGGCCAGTTGCCGGGCGAATGGATCGCGCTTCAGGCCGCCAGCCAGGCCGAACTCAGGAGCCAGGTCGATCGGCTCTGCGCCCGCGCGACAACGCTGTCGCGCGCCGAGCTGGGCGACCTGGCGGCTGCCTGCCAACCCGGCGCCAGCCAAGCCGCGGCCTGGCGTGCCAGCGTCGTGGCCGACTCGCCGCAGGCGCTGGAATCGGCCTGCGCCGCGCTGCAAATCTCTTTGGGTGCTGGTGGGAAGCCAAGGCGTGTGATTGGGCCACGCTGGTCATGGTCGGCGCCCGCGCCACGGCCACCGCGGCTGGCCTTCGTTTTTCCCGGCCAGGGGCTGCGGATGGCCCTGTGCGGCCAGGCATGGTCGCAGCGCTTTGGGTTTTTGGCCGGTGCGCTGGCGCGGGTGGCGGCGCTCACCACGCCGTCGGCGCCAGGAGCGGCCGGCACGGCGCCGGCCATCGACACCGCGCTGGCGCAGCCGCTGCTGGCTGAAACCAGCCTCGCCGCGCTCGAGTTGTTGGCGCACTTTGGCCTGCGCCCGCAGGGCCTGCTGGGCCACAGCTTTGGCGAGATCGTGGCCCTGCACGCCGCCGGTGTCATGAACGCCGAGGCCCTGCGCGAGCTGGCGCGCTGGCGCGGTCGCGCGATGCAGGAAGACGCCGTGTCTGCGGCCATGCTGGCCATCGAGGCCGAGCCCGATCAGGCCCTTGCCCTGGCCGGCCAGCATGGCGTGGAAGTGGCCTGCTACAACGCCCCGCGTCGGCAGGTGCTGGCCGGGCCCACGTCGCTCATCGACACCTTGGCTGAGCACTGCGCGCGCGCGGGCATCGCAGCCCATCGTTTGCCCACCGATCGCGCCTTCCACTCGCGGCTGATGCAGGCGGCGGCGCAGCGCTTCGCCGCTGATCTGGTGGCGCTGCCGCTGGCCCGGCCGACACTTCCCGTGCTGTCAAGCATCACCGGCGACTGGCTCACCGACGAGCCGCTGGCCGAGCTGCTGGTGGCGCAGTTCGAGCGCCCGGTGCGCTTTGCGCAGGCGCTGGGCGCGCTGGACGGGCGCGGCCCCTTCGATCTGGTGATCGAGCTGTGCTGTGGCTCGGGCACCGGCTTGAGCCCCTTGCTGGCCGAAGCGGCGGGGCCGCGTTGCCTGCCGATTTCGGCGTTTTCGGATTCGCTGCAGCCACTGCTGGCGGTGCTGGGTGCGGCCTGGGTCTGCGGCGCCGAAGTCAACACCGAGGCGCTGTACACCGGACGATTGCTGCGGCCCTTGCGGTTTGAGATTGCCCCGCGTTTTTTGGCCAGCCCCTGCGGAGCCGCGGCGGCCGCGGGCTTGCCCGGCCGGGCAGACACCGCGCTGGCGACGCCGGCTGCGCCTAGTGAGCCGAGCACACCAATCGCGGCAGGCGCTGCGGGACGCCCGGCGTTGGAGACCCTGCGGGCCGTGGTCTGCGCGCTGGCCGAGCTCTCGCCCGGCAGCCTGGGGATCGATTCACGCCTGCTGGCCGATCTGCACCTGAACTCAATCCGCGCCCGCCACGCCGTGGCCCTGGCGGCGCGCCAGTTGGGCATCGCCACCTTGCCGCTGCACGCCGTCGATGTGGCCACAGCCAGCTTGGGTGACATCGCGCTTGCACTGGAGGCATTGCGCGCCGGTCAAGCGGTGGGCGAAGCCGCCGTGGCTGCCGCGCCGGCCGGCATCGCACCGTGGATTCGGCTGATGGCCCACGGGTGGTGGCCGGCGCCGTGGCCAGACCCCGCCGAACCGTCGACCCGGACCGGCGCGATGCGCCTGGACGACAGCCTGTTGGCGATCTCGCCGGAGCTGCGACACGCTGCAGCTGGAATGCTGGCGGAGGGCGTGGCGCCGCTGCTGCTCCAGGCGACACCGGCGGTGCACGCACCGCCTCCAACCCTGCTGATCCTGCCCGCCGCGCCCGACAGCGCGGCACTGGCTCGCTTGCTGGCCCAGGCGCGTGGCCTGGCAGGGGACGACGCGGCCGCTGGTTTGCTGGTGCTGCAGGGCGGCCAGTGGGCGAACGCCTTTTTGCGCTCAGTCAGCGCCGAGCTGCCGCACAAGCGCATCTGCGTGGTCGAGTACGAGGCACTGGACATCGCGGCACTGCGCCGCGGCCTGCAGGCCTATCACCAGCAGGCCTGGGGCTACTGCGAGCTGCGGCTGCGCGGCGCCATCGTCCTGCAGCGCCAACTGCAGTTGCAGCGCCTGGCGCCGGCGCCGGGCCAATGGCTGCCGGGCGCGGACGACCTGGTGCTGATCACCGGTGGCGCCAAGGGCCTGGGCGCAGCCACGGCGCTGTGGCTCGGCCGCCGCTACCGCTGCCGCCTGGCGCTCGTGGGCCGCAGCAGCGCTGAGCAGCCCGAGGTGGCCGCCAGCCTGGCCGCCCTGCGCACCGCGGGCCTGAGTTGCCAGTACCTGAGCGCCGATCTGGGCGACCCGCGGGCCGCGGCCGAGGTGCTGGCGCAGATCACCCAGACTTCAGGCGCCGTGACCGCACTGATCCACGCCGCCGGCATCAACCGTCCCAGCGCGCTGCGCGATCTGGATCTGGCCGAGTTGCAGGCCACGCTCTCGGCCAAGGTCGATTCATTGGTGAACCTTCTTGAGGCCATGCGGGCCAGTGGCGCGGCGCCGCCGCACTTGCTTGTCGGCTTTGGCTCGATCATTGGTGAGCTCGGTCTGGCCGGTGAGGCCCACTATGCGCTGGCCAATGAAGGCCTGGTCGCGGCGATGCAGGCCGCGGCCAATACCTGGCCATCCATGCGCTGCCTGCCGATCTGCTGGTCGGCCTGGCGCGAGACCGGCATGGCAAACCGGCTGGAGGGCGTGCTCGACTCACTGGCCCGAGCCGACACCCGCGCGCTCGACAGCGCCGAGGCGCTGGACATGCTGGGGCGGCTGCTCGAATCCGATCATCAGGGCCAGCCGCTGATCGTCTGTGGCCGCCATGGCCGGGTCACCGACCCGGTGCACGAGCTGCCGGCATTGCACGCCCACCGCTACCTTGACTGGCCGCGTGTGTATTACCCCGGCATCGAGCTGGTGGCCGACGCCGAGCTGTCCCTCGACAGCGATCCCCACCTGCGCGACCACGCGCCCTATGGCCTGCCGGTGTTCCCGCTGGTCAGCGCCATCGAGGCCATGGTGTCGGCGGCGCAATGCGTTCAAGGCCGCACGGCGCTGCCGCTGGTGAGCGCGCTGCGCATCGGTCAGGCCATCACCTGCGCGGCCGATCAGCGCCTGGTGTTGCGCACGCTGGCCCTGGTGCAGGACGACGGCGCGGTGCGCGTGGCCATTCGCTGCAGCAGCAGCGATTTCGCCGCAGATCATTTCTCGGCGCTCATGCAATGGGGCACAGAGCTCGCGAGCGCTGCCGGCAGCGGGATCGGCGCCAATGCGCCCTTCGATGCCACTGCGCCGGCCATCCCGGCGCGGCCGGTGCTCTACCAGGGCCTGGTGTTTCACGGGCCCAGCCTGCAGCGCATCGGCCACTACCACGCGATCACGGCCCAGGGCTGTCTGGCGCGCAACCTGAGGGCTGAGCCGCCGCGCTGGTACGGGCCGCTGCTGCCACCGCGGTTTACGGCCGGTGAGCCGGCGCTGCGCGACGCCGTGCTGCACGCGCTGCAGGCCTGCATCCCACAGCACCCGGTGCTGCCCATCGCCGCAGAAAGCATCGAACTGGGGGTGCTGCGCGCCGACCGCGAATACCTCATCGACGCGCGCCAGACCTGGGGCGACGGCCAGGAATTCAGCTTCGACATCGAGGTGCGAACCCCGGCTGGCGAGCGCATCGAGCGCTGGCGCGGCCTGCGGGTGAGCCGACTGGTGTCCGACCACGGCGACCCGGGCTTGCGCCGCGAGCTTGATCCTGCCCTGCTGCAGGCCTATGCCGGCCGGCTGTTGCTGGACAGCCTGGGCGATGCCGCGGGCCGGGTCGGCGTCAGCCAACACAGCGCTGGTGAAGGCCTGTCGCCAGTGGCCCTGTCGCCAGTGAGCCCGTCGCCAGTGAGCCCGTCACGTGCCAGCCAATCACGCGCGGCGCTGAGCCTGGCGCTGGGCCGGCCGGTCGACATCGAGCATGACCGCCATGGCGCGCCGCGCATCTCATGGGCATCGGCGACTGTCGCTCGGGGGCCAGCATCGACCACCCATGGCATGCACGGGGAAGAGGCGGCCCCTCCCAACGTGTCGCTGTCGCACGCCGATGGTTTGACGCTGGCGGCGGCCCACCCGGGGCAGGCCATCGCCTGCGACATCCAGGCCCTGCCGCAGCATGACCCCGCGTCCTGGCGGCTGATGCTCGGCGAGCAGCACTGGGCCTTTGCGCGCGACCTGGCAGCGGCCACGGGCCTGCAGCCGCCCGCGGCCTGCCTGATCACCTGGTGTGCCGCGGAATGCCTGTTCAAGCTCGGCCGGCGCGACTGGCCGTTCGAGCTGCACAGCGCCCACCGCAGCGACGCCCCACACACCGGGCCTGTGCTCACGCTGGTGGCGCCGGCGCTGCGCGTGGTTGTCGGTCTGCTGCGCCTGCGCGGGCAAGCCGCCGAGTTGGCCGTGGCACTGGCGCTGGCGCCGATGACCATGGCCTCGGCACGCGGCCAAATTGCCGATGCAAAGGCCGGTGCCGTGCCCGATGCTGTGGCCGCTGCCATGGCCACCACCGAAACCGTGCCAGGCCGCCGAACCAGCGTCTTGGCCAGCGCTGACCCCGCACCGAGCCACCGATGAAACGCGCCTACGAGCTGCCGCATGTGGTGAGCTTTGCCGAGACCAACCTGGTCGGCAACGTGTACTTCACGAATTATTTTCTCTGGCAGGGCCGGTGCCGCGAGATGTTCCTGCGCGAGCACGCGCCGCAGGCGCTGCACGAGCTGCAGGCCGGCGAGTTGCGCCTGGTCACCGCGCACGCCAGTTGCGACTACTGGGGCGAGTTCACGGCCTTCGACGAGATCGCCATCCGCATGACGCTGAACCGCTTCATTGCCTACGGCGTGAGCCTGAATTTCGAATACGGCCGCCAGCCGCGTGAGGGTGCCGCTTTCGAAGCCGTCGCCCGCGGCCGCCAGGACATCAAGTTCCTGCAGCGCCAGGGCCAGTCCTGGGCCCTGGTCGAGGTGCCTGGCTACCTGATGCAGGCCCTGATTCCCTATGAGTAATCCAAGCGACCTCGGCCACGCCGCTTCGATCAACGCGCCGCACGCTGCGGGCACCCTGGGCCGCTGGTGGTCGCACGCGCTGGGGCGTGCGCTGCGCCTGCCTTTGGCCCAGACGCGGGTCGCCACGCGCGGCTTTCAGGTGGATTCTTCAGTCGTGGCGCAGCGGCTGGAAGCCATTGGCGCGACCTTTGCCCTGGGCTACAACTGCGCCACGCGTTGCAGCCGCATGGATGAGCTGATCACCGAGCTGCAAGCGGTGGCGCCAGCCGAGCGCGGCTTTGCCTTCGAGGGCGCGGCCATGGGCCTGGCGCTCACCGACTGGATGACGCCAGGCCGGCGCTGGTTTGCGGCCTTCGTCGCCGGCCCGGCCCGGCCGCACGAGTACATGGCCTGGGTCGGCCTGGGCTGGGCGCTGGCCCGGCTGCCGCTGTCGCCCGTGCGGGCGCTGAGCTGCCACCAGTCGATTCACAAGTGGTTGGCGCTGGACGGCTGGGGCTTCCATGCCGGCTACTTCCATTGGCCGCGCACGATCACCCTGCAGCGCCGCCCGCGGTCGCTGCAAGGCGCCACCGCCCAGGTCTTCGATCAAGGGCTGGGCCGCAGCCTGTGGTTCGTGTTCGGTGCGCGCCCCATCAAGGTGGTCGAGGCCATTGCCGCCTTTGCGCCGGCGCGGCGCGGTGACCTGTGGTCGGGTGTGGGCTTGGCCAGTGCCTATGCCGGTGGCGCCGATCACCTTGGCCTGGGCAGGCTGCTCGATCTGGCCATGGCGGCCGGGCACGGCGGCGCACTTGGGCAAGGCCTGGTCTTTGCCGCGCAGGCGCGCGAGCGCGCCGGCAACCCGGCGGCGCACACGGCCTTGGCCTGCCAGCAGCTGCTGGGCCTCTGCGCAGCCGAGGCCGCAGCCCTGGCACTGCATCACCTGCCGCTCGGTGCCGACGACATCAATGCCTATCAGCGCTGGCGAGCGGCCATTGGCTTGCACTGCGAGCAGTTGCTGGCGGCTGAGCCTGCTCCTGCCGGCCGGCGCGGCGTGTTCATGTGAAGGAGAGCGATCATGGGTGTGCGTGCTGCCAAACTCTTGGGCCTTGCCGTGGTGGTGAGCCTTGGCCTCGGGGCGCGGCTGCCGGTGGACGATATCGACAGCCGCGAGCTGGCCCCGCGCTTCAGCTTTGCCAGCAGCGCGCTGGACCACCGCTTCGAGCTGCCGCTGCGCCAGACCCGCGATGTGCACCGAACGCTGGCCCACATCCAGCCCTGGATCGCTTCGGTCGGCGCCGCCGCGGCGCTGGGCGATGTCGATGGCAACCTGAAATCCGACGAGGTCTGCTACGTCGACACCCGGATCAATCAGGTGATCGTGGCCCCGGTGCTGGGCAAACGCTTCCTGCCCTTCACGCTGCAAGCCCCGGGCATCAACGCCACGATGGCGCCGATGGGCTGCCTGATCGGCGACCTTAACGAGGACGGCCTGCCCGACCTGCTGGTGTACTACTGGGGCCGCCCGCCGGTGGCGTTTCTCAGGATCGACGCCGGCGCGGCGACGCTGACCAGCCCGCCGCAGGCGGCGGACTTTCGGGCCATCAACATCGCCGGCAACGCGCGCTGGTTCACCAATGCCGCACTGCTCGCCGACATCGATGGCGATGGCCATGCCGATTTGGTGATAGGCAACTACTTCTGCGATGGCGGGCGCATCCTCGATGCCGGCACACAAGAGGCGGTGTGCCCGGGGCCGGTGATGCAGGACTCGATGTCCCGGGCTTACAACGGCGGCAGCAACCGCGTGCTGCTGTGGGTGGCAGGCAGCGGCGGCGCGCAGCCCGGGGTGGAGTTCAGCGACCAGGCCGGTGTCTTCGCGCGCGAAGTTGCCGACGGCTGGACGCTGGCCATCGGCGCCCAGGACCTGAACGGTGATGCCTTGCCCGACCTGTACTTCGCGAATGACTTCGGCCCCGACAGGCTGCTCGTCAACTGCTCGGCGGCCTCGCCCAGCGCACGCGCCGAGCTCGGCTGCTGGCCGCTGCAGGGGCGGCTGTCCTTTCGGCTGATGCAGGGTGAGCGTGGCCTCACCCAGCCACGCTCCAAGGTGCTGGGCCAGGACTCATTCAAGGGCATGGGCGTGGAGTTCGCCGACATCGACGGCGACGGCATTGCCGACATCTATGTCAGCAACATCACCGAGCGCTGGGCTCTGCAGGAAAGCCAGTTCCTGTTCCTCAGCCAGCAGCGACGCATCGACGCCGCGGCGATGAAATCCGGCATCGCGCCCTACACCGACCGCAGCGAGGCCCTGGGCCTGTCACGCAGCGGCTGGGCCTGGGATGCCAAGTTCGCCGATTTCGACAACGACGGCACGCTCGAAGCCTTGCAGGCGGTGGGCTTTGTGCGTGGCCGCCAGGCCGGCAGCGGCTGGGCCTGGCGCAAGAGCTGCTGGGCCATGCTGCAGGAGCTGGCCACGGCCAACGACGAGCTGCTCAAGCACGCCGCCACCTGGTTCAACATGGAGCATGACGCCAGCGGCCTGGGCTGCGATCTCAGCGGCAACAACCGCAACCCCTTCTTTGTGCGCGCCGCCTCGGGCCGCTTTGTCGATGTCGCAGCGCGGCTGGCGCACATCGATCAGGGCGAGCCGGCACCGACGCGCGGCCTGGCCATCGCCGATGTCGATCTCGACGGTCGGCTGGACTACGTCGAAGCCCGCCAATACGCCGCGCCGCAGTTGCACCTGAACACCTCGGCCGCGGCGCGCGAGCACGCCTTCATCAGCCTGGCGCCGCGCTTTCTGATCGATGCGCAGGGCGCGTCCAGCGTGCAGGACATCCATGCGTTGACCGCACCGGCGCCGCGCTCGCGGCCGGCCATCGGCGCGCGGGTCGTCGTCACGCTGGCCGATGGCCGCAGCTTCGTGCGCGAGGTCGATGGCGGCAATGGCCATTCGGGCAAGCGCAGCCCGGAGATCCACATCGGCCTGGGCACGCTGGCCGGGCCCGCGCAGGCGCAGGTGCAGGCGCCGGCGCAGGCCGAGGTCAGCTGGCGCATCGGTGCGGTCGTCAAGACCGAGCGCTTTGTGGTGCAAATCAATCGGCCGCAGGCGCTTTTGATCCACCCCTGAATTCGATGCTTAGGAGCCGAGATGACCCCCCCCACTCTGCCCCGGCCGCCACTGCCCCAGCGCCCGGGTGTGCTGCCGTTTGCCATTGCCATCAGCGTGCTCAACCTCCTGGGCCACACCTGGCTGGGCTTTGAGCAGGCCTGGCTGACGCCGCTGGTGTCGCTGGCCGCGGCCTACGCCTGCGAGTTGGGCGTGGAGCTCGCCATCAACGGCTGGTCTCAGGCGCGGTTTCGGGGCGGCGTGCTGCGACTCGTCACCTTCTTGCTGCCCGCGCACATCACCGGCCTGGCGGTGGGCATGCTGCTGTACACCAATGAGCGCTTCCTGGTGGTGGCCTTTGCCTCGGCCGTGGCCATCATGTCCAAGGTGTTGTTGCGCGTGGCGCAGCCGGGGCCGGGGCCCGCCACGGTGCACTTCATGAACCCGTCCAACCTTGGCATCGTCGTCACCCTGCTGCTGTTTCACGGCTGGGTGGGCATCGCCCAGCCTTACCAGTTCACCGAGAACGTCTCGGGTGCGCTCGATTGGCTTCTGCCACTGATCATCGTCTGCAGCGGTAGCTTCCTGAACTGGCGCGCCACCCATCGCCTGCCACTGATCCTGGCCTGGTTGGGCGGCTTTGTGGCGCAGGCCCTGCTGCGCTCGCTGGTCTCCCCGCAGGCCTTTCACACCCTGCTGGCGCCGATGACCGGCCTGGCCTTCGTGCTCTTCACCTTCTACATGGTCACCGACCCGATGACCACGCCGCGCAGCGTGCGCGGACAAATCGTCTTTGGCCTGGCCACTGCGGCGCTGTATGGCCTGTTGTCGCACGCCGGGGTGGTGTTCGGTCTGTTCTTCTCGCTGTTCCTGGTGTGTGGTGTGCGTGGGGCGCAGTTGTGGCTGGCGGCACGCCGGGGCCGCGGGGCTGTGGTTGCGGGATCGGCTGCGGGATCGGCTGCGGGTGCGCCGGCGGGTGCGGCCATGGCGGCAACTTCGACAGCCGCGTCAGGCGCCCCGGCGCGCCACGTCGGCAGCGGCGCCGGGGTGCTGAAGTGAGGCCACCCAAGGCTTTGGCCGGCCTCGGTGGCGTGGCCTTCCACCATCCGTGGATGTTCTGGTTCGGCGTTATGGCGGTGACCGCTGGTGTGCTGCTGCACCTGCCGATGTATGTCGAGGGCCGCCACAACGGCTATCGGCTGGTCGGCATGGCCATGGACCTGCCGATGATGTTGGGCATGCTGGCCATCGTCGTCGGCATGGGGGCCAGCCTGTACGGGCTGGTCCCCGACCGTGGCGCCGGGCGCGTGCGCGCCATCGAATCCTTGCAGGTCAGGGCACTGGACGACGCCAGGATCGGCCCGGCGCATGTCGGCCTGCTGCTGACCATGGCCGTGGCCATCACCATCGACATCATGAAGCCCACCGCGCTGGCCTTCGTGGTACCCGGCATGACGCTCGAGTACGGGCTGAAATCGCCGCTGAATCCGGGCGGCGGCGTGCCCGCGGCCTACCTGGCGCTCAGCGGCATCAGTGGCACCGTGCTGGGCTCGCTGATGTGGGGTTGGCTGGGGGACCGCATTGGCCGCCGCGCCTCGATCCTGTATGCCGGCATCAGCTTCATCGCCACCTCGATCTGCGGCACCATGCCCGACTTCTACTGGAACCTGGCGATGTGTTTCCTGATGGGCCTGGGCGTGGGCGGCATGCTGCCCATCGCCTATGTGCTGCTGGCCGAGACCATCCCCGCGCGACACCGCGGCTGGCTGATGGTGCTGATTGGCGCCGACATCGCCGGCGCCTACATCCTGACCAGCTGGCTGGCCGCCGAGCTGGTGCCGACCTACAGCTGGCGCATCCTGTGGTTGATCGGTCTGCCCACCGGTGTGCTGTTCATTTTGCTCAACCGCTGGATTCCCGAGTCGCCGCGCTTTTTGTTGGCGCAGGGCCGCGACGCCGAGGCGCAGGCGGTGATGCGCCGCTTTGGTGCCGCCGTGGTTCAGCTGCCATCGCCGAGCGCCCAGGCGCAGCGCGTGCCGGTGGCGGCCGGCGCCGGCCGCTGGCGCGATCTGGCCAACCCGGGCCTGCTGGGCCGCACCGCGGTTGTCGCCAGCCTGGGGCTGGGCGCCGGGCTGGTGCTGTTTGGCTTCAACCTGTGGATTCCCAGCCACTTGCGCCGGCTGGGTTTCGGCGAGGCCGACGCGATGCTGCGAAATGCCGCACTGATTGGCTTTCCGCTGACCTTCGTCGTGGCCTGGATGTACGGCTTTTGGAGCAGCAAGAAGACCATCATCGTGCTCGCTGCGCTGACCGCCGCGGCGCTGTCGGGCTTCGTCATCCTGGGCGACGGGCTTGTCCAGCACCCGCGGCTGCTTTACGGCCTGCTGGTGCTGCCGATCTGGGGCATCAATTCGGTGATCGCTGTCCTCTCGGTGTATGCCGTCGAGGTCTACCCAACCCACCTTCGCAGCAAAGGGTCGGGCCTGTGCGCCGGGGCCTGCAAGGCCGGCGGCGTGCTGATCATCGCGCTGGTGGCCTTCGGCGTGGCCCCGCCCACACTGGCCGGCATCGCCATGATCGGCGCCGTGCCCATGGCCTTGGCGCTGCTGGCGATGGCCGCTTTCGGTGTGGAGACGCGAACCAAGCGCCTGGAGCAGATCGCGCCCGATGGGCCGCTGAGCCGTACCTAGCCTCAGCGGATGGGCTTGGATACTTGGTCTCAACTTGCCCGCGCATCAGACGTGGTGGATTGAATTTGGGGCGGATGGGCTGAGTGACAAAGCTGGGCGAAGCGCTTCCCGCAGACGACGCGCGGCCATCAGGTCGGCGCTGTCGGCGCCTTCGGTGAAGGCCGCGCGAATCCGGTCCACCGATCGGTCGGGCCGATTGGCTGATTTGCGGGCAGGCCGCTGGATGCGCTCGGCTGGCCAACCAGTTGGGCGGAGCGCTGTTGGGTCTCGCCGATGGGATGCACCATCAGCAGGTGGCTGAGAAGTTAGGGGAAGGCACCGCTGTCGTTCAAGCGGTTGCCTTGATCGAGCTTGTCGAACATGGCCGCCATGCCACTGGGTGCGAAGCCGACATGGGCCATCAGGCTGTGGCCAATGCGGTCCAATTCGCGCTCCATGTCGCGGCTCAACCAGGCCTGCAGCGCCTGGCCAGTCAGGGCCAGCGGCTGCCCCGAGGCAAAGCCCAGCACGGTAACGACGAGAAGGCGGTGGAGTGCTGGCAGGCGCACAAAGAGCATGCGGGCGGCCTCAAAGGTGAACGTGGGCAGGGGCGGGGGCGGCCCACAAGACCGCATTGTCGGTAGTCGCTTGCGCGGAACGTGAGCATCGACATCGACACCCAGTTCTTGATAGCAGTGGTGTACCCGCACCCATGGCGCATGGCGCCATCGATTCAAGACCGTGGAATCGCGGCCAACGCGACGTGGCCGTCCGGTTAGGCCCAGCCTGGCAAGCAACGTGCCACTTCCGGTCGTTGGCGTCATTCCGCGATGCCTGGAGAGCCCGAAGAGTTGCGCAGCGCGAGCCGCAAAGTCTGAGCTTGCACATGGCCCCATTGCCTCAGCACCGGCCGGCCCATCTCGGTCAATCGAAATGGAGCGCTTGGTCCAACAGGTCGAGACGCGACTGGCAACGCTTGCCCAGGCGTTGCGCGAGCGCTGATCGCGCTGCCCAGGTGGTCCGAGGTCATCAGCGTGAAGGTCGAGCCCAACAATTTGCGTGCGCGGTCGAGCTGGCCTCCGTTGAGCGCAGCCTGGCAGCACCGCAGATGGTCGCCGGCCATGCTCACGCCGCCCGCACCACCCGAATCGTTGCCAGGGACCTTGCTGACGTCGAGCGGCGCGAACAAGTTCAACGAGGACTGCGCATGAGCGAGACGCTGTGATGCCCAATTGGAGGTGGATTGATTCCGCCGGTGACAATCTGCGCTATGCGCACATCAGCCGCGCGCTGACACGTTTTGGCTGTGCATCAGGCAAAACCCGAACGGGCCTCCGATGCTGGCACACGCAGCGCAACAGGCACCGGCTCCGGGTGCAACCAGCGTGCCACTTTGGCTATCAACTTGTCCCGATCAAAAGGTTTGACGACGAAGTCCACCGCACCGGCCTTCAGGCTGTCGACCACCACCTTGCCCTCGCTCATGCCGGTGACCATGATCACCGGAATGTTGACGAACTCTGGCGCCTGCTTGAGTTGGCGCAAGGTCTCGATGCCGTCTATGACGGGCATCTGGACATCCATTAGAACCAGCTCGGGGCGGCTCTTGCCCATCGCCTTGAGCGCCTCTGCACCGCTGGCGGCGAACACCATGCGGCAGTTCTCAGCGCCGAGAATCTTGGCCACTATCTTGTGTTGAAACTCGTCGTCGTCCACCAACATCACCGTGGGACTTACCTGCTCGGCCATCGCCCCCAGGGCGCGAGCCGATTCAATGTGTGGCGCGCACTGTTGCCGCAACTCTTCGGCCCAACGCTTGATCGGCTGCATCGATTCGGCCGCGGCACGCATTGCCGGACGGATTTGGTCCAGACCCAGGCGCGCCACCTCGCGATCCAGACCCGCCGCGTCCTTGACCTCAACCACCTGCGACAGCCCACCCTGGCTCAAACTGCGTGAGAACGCGACCAGCGTGACACCGATGTCCTGTTCGGCCTTTTCGATGGCTTGATTGGCCACTTCGATGCGCCGCCCACCCAAGGCCATTTGTTGATCGAGCAGGGCCTCCAGTTTGACCAGGCGCCGGGCCTGTGCAGCGAACTCCACCGCCGACGGCCCGGCGACCTGCAGGGCAGTCAGTTCCCGCAGCGCGTGATGGACCGACATGCGAAGGCGCGGCGCATCGTGGTTCAAGGGCCAGAACAATACGTAGTCGTCGAATGACTGCTTGATGCACAACTCTGATGCCTGTCGGACTTCTTCCTTGCCGCACAGGATCACGGTGCGCATCGGTCGCGCGTGGATCGTTTTGCTCAGGCGATACAACGCCAGGCAATAGCGCTCGGCCTTGGCCAGCTCGTTGAACGCCAGCACCAGCACCTGCGGCTGCCGGCGCTCGAAATCCGCCACCGCTCGCTCGGCGTCGGTGGATATGAAGACATTGTCAAACGCCGCTGCCAGCAGCTTGTGCACCAGTGCAGCGTCAGTGGCGTCGTCCGAGGCGATGAGGATGCAGCAGGCGGTTCGTACTGGACTGTTCATGGCGGATTACCTCGGCGCGTCATTGGGTGGTGTGAAATTCTTCCCGAACCCTCACTGCCCAGGCCTGAATCCAGCCTGGAAGGGCGTCGGCGGGCATTGGCTTCGCGATGAAATAGCCTTGTGCCATGCCGCAGCCCGTTCGGCGCAGGAAATCCCAGTCGCTGAGGTCTTCGACCCCTTCGGCCACGATGTCCATGCCCAGCTGCTTTGCCAGGCCCAGACTGGCTTCGTAAATCGCACGCAGGGTTTCATCCTCGCAGGCGCCGTGCACGAAGCCGCGGTCTACCTTGATTTCATCGAACGGGAAGTCGCGCAATTGGGCGAGCGAGGAATGTCCGGTGCCGAAATCGTCGATCGACAGCCTGAAGCGCTTGAGTCGCAATCGCGCCAGAACTTCGAGCGGCGTGCGCAAGTCTTTCATCAGCCGGCTTTCCGTCACTTCCAGCACAACATCCGCGGGCGACACACCTGCCGCAGCAGCTTGTCCGGCGACGAAATCCGGAAAATCCAATGAAGCCAGGTTGTCCATCGAGACATTGATGGACATCCGCAGCGCCAGACCGTCGTCTCGCCAGCGCCGGGCCTGGATCAGTGCATCGCGCAACACCACGTCGGTCAGATCGTTGATCAATCCGTGCTCTTCCGCCACGCCGATGAATTGGTCTGGAAACACCATGCCATCCACCGGATGACGCCAGCGCACCAAGGCTTCCACGCCCACCACTTGAGCGTTCGCGACAAGCACCTTGGGCTGGTAATGGTTCAACAGTTGGCCATGGGTGATGGCGTCGCGCACTTCGCTGGCGCCGTAGACCCGTATGGTCGCCGACGGTTTGCCAATCGGGTGCGGCGCCCATCGGTCCAGCAACGCAGACAAGGCGTCGCGCGAAAGTGGTTTCTGCAATCGACCCAGCACGGTCAATCCGTGGGCTCGCACCAGTGATTCGGCGCTTTGCAGCATGCGCTCGTGCTCGCCGCTGACCAGGATCAGCGCTCCTGCGTAACAGCGATCAACCAGGTGACGCACGAATTCAACCCCGTCCATGTCGGGCATGTTCAGGTCGAACAGGATCAGTGCCGGCGCACCGGCCGGACTGTCGATCCAATCCAAAGCGGCGCGCCCGCTGGTGTGGGCAGTGGCCCGGGTGAAGCCCAGTCTACCGAGCATCGCGCCAAGCAGCTTGAGCATGAATGGATCGTCGTCAAGCAACAGGATGCTGGTTGCGAATTTTTCAATCACGGTGGTTTTTCCTTTCGGTCCCGATCCTGGGGAACTCACTCCTGCAACGAACTCAGGCATTCGTCCACGGCGGCAATTTCAGCCTCGAACCGTGGCCACAGGTCCACGATGGCGGTGAGCCGGCCGGCCTGGCCGGCCTCTTCCAGGCTCGCGCACAGCTCGCCCAGCGCCAGAGCACCCACCGAACGCGCCGATGACTTCAGGCTGTGGGCGACCGCCTCGACCGCACTGGCGCGACTATCCCGGCAGGCCGCGCG
>JAYSSS010000099.1:0-28855 GCA_043720415.1 Ideonella sp. | reverse complement strand
CAGTGTCTGGCTCGGCGCGCGGCGGGTCAAGGCGGGCGGGGTGTCAGCTTAGGGGCGTGGCCTTGAGGCGATGCCGCACTTTGGGCGTCGCGCCCATCACCAATTCACACCCACCAACTGCCCTTGCGACAGGTAATACACCTGCGATTCGATCTGCAACGCGCGGTCACTCCAAAGATCCGGGTAGGCCTGGGTGCCGGGGCTGGGCACGGCGGTTTTGGTCGTCAGGCTGCGCGCGGCGGTGTCCACCTCGAAGCGCTGCAGGCTTTGCTGCCAGCTTGAGGTGAAGCCCGTCGTGCGGGCCACGGACACCGGCAGCGCCACGCGCACCACATTGCCGCGCGTGAACAGGCTGATGCCGTGGCTGGAGTAGTCCAGCGCGCTCTGGCTGCCCGAGTCGCCAAACACCTGGGTGGCCAGGGTCTTGGGCGCGGCGATGTCGCGGACATCGAACAGCGCCACCTTCACGCCGCCGACGCGGCCAAGGGCATCGGCATCCTTGCCGGCACCGAAGAGCAGGCCATCGCCCATGGGGAAGAGATAGTCCGAGAAGCCCGGGATGACCAAGGCGCCGGCCTGGCGTGGATCGGCCGGGACGGACAAGTCCAGCACATACAGCGGGTCGCTGCGGCGGAAGGTGACGACATAGCCGCGGTCGCCAGCAAAGCGCACGGCGTAGATCTGCTCACCGGGCAGGCCGATGGCCGCGGGCCGCTGGGCATTGGGCAGCATGGCCAGCAGTTGCAGGCTGGCGCCGCTTTCGCGCAGCACCGACAGCGTGGCCGGTGAAGGCGGTGGCGCCGTGGGCGAGCTGGCATCGCCCAGCCAGCCCCAGCCGAACTCACCCGTGAAGCTGAGCACGCGCAAATCACCGTTGTGCTCACTGAAGCGATAGGGTTTGCGCTGGGCATCCCAGCCCAGGTGGCCGGTGATTTCGCCCGAGGCGCGGTAGTTGATGGCCGCGCCGCTGACGCTGAACTTGTGGATGTCGGTGGTGGTCTGCGGCGCGTAGCGGATCACATTGCCCACCAGGCTGTGCACCTGGCGCGTGGTGGCCAGGTAGATGCTGGCCGTGGACATGTACATGGCCTCGGTGCCACCCACAAAGCAGCGGCTGCTGCGGCTGAAATTGGGCGTGCTCAGATCGATGGCGGTGATGGCCGTGACGGCCAGATCGAGCGAGGCGTTTTTCGGCTGCGCGTAGCAGTCGGTCTCGGCCACCAGGGGCTGCGGCGCACCGCCGTTGATGCGCAGCATGGGCAGCACATCGGCCACTTTCAGCAGCGCGAGCGCTGCCTCGCGCTCGGCGGTGGTGGCGTTGAGGGGCAGCAAGTCTGCGGCCAGGCGCGGGCTGTGCGTGGTGACCAAGTAGAGCTGGTTGCCGATCTGGCGGCTGCCCATCAGCCGGCCGTCGATCTGCGCCAGGCTGCCCAGGCTGGCCACGCCAGCGGCGGTGACTTCCACCTGCTGCACGCGCACTTCGCTCTTCAGTGCCTGCGGCGGGTAGATCAACGCGGTGGTGGCGATGCAGGCGGCGCCGGGCGGGCAGGGCACGGGCACGCCAATCGCGCTGATGCTCTCGGAGAGCACGGCCACGCGGCGCGCGCCGCCATTCAGGCTGGCCAGCAACATGCCCCGCGGCGTGGGGTAGCTGGCCTCATCGGCCGGCAGGGCCAGGGTTTGCAGGGCCTGCAAGCGGCCATCTGCGCCGCGCCGGTGCAGCTGCAGGCGGCTTTGTGCAAAGCCACTGGGGCTGCGCCCCAAGGTGTCCAGCGCAAGGATCAAATCGCCGTCGGATTTGAGCAGGTCCTCTTCATCGACACCGGCCTCCTGCACCGTGGTGTTGGAGCGGGCCACTGCCTCGCCGCTGGAGGTGGTGGCCAGGGCCACGCCGGCCACCAGATCGGGCGAGAAGGTGATGGCGTTGTTGCTCAGGCCCAGCGCTTGACGCGCCGCCAGGGTGGACTTGACGGTGGCCAAGAGCTCGCCTGGCAAGGAGGCGGCGATGGCGCTGGCATTGGTGTTGACCGGTGGTGGTGGCGTGCTGCCACCGCCGCCGCCGCAGGCGCCGAGCAAGATGGCGGCGACGCAGGCGGCGAGGCGGGCTGCTGCCAGGTGGCGAGCGGGTGGCGCAACGGGGCTTGGGCGGTGGGTAAACATGATGAACTCCTTGCGTTGCGTTGAGCGATGTGGGAAAATGTCCCACACAAATTCAAACCCGTCAAGTCGCCCATTCGACAGTCCTGCGATTTGCAGGGTTCGCCCATCCGCCACCCTTAGACCCGTGAGCAGCCGTCACGCCATCGTCCTGCGCAGCGTCCTGCGCACCCTGCGCCCCTTGGTGCGTCTGCTGCTGCGCCATGGCGTCACCTACCCGGCGTTCGCAGCGGCACTGAAACGCGTGTTTCTGGATGCGGCGCAGGATGAGCTGGCCCAGCGCGGCATGCCGCGCACCGACAGCGCGCTGACCCTGCTCTCGGGCGTGCACCGGCGCGATGTGCGCCAGCTCACGCAAGCTGAGGCGGAGCCAGGTGCCGCCAATGCCGCCAATGCCGCCAATGCTGCCAATGCTGCATCTGCTGCATCTGAGGCATCCGCCGCCCCGCTGAGCCTGGCCGGCGAGGTGGTCGCGCGCTGGATGATCGATGCCCACTGGCACGGTGCGGGTGGCCGCCCGGCCGCCCTGCCCAAAGGCGGGCCGGCCGGCTCTTTTGATGCCCTGGTGGCCAGCGTCAGCAGCGATGTGCGCCCGCGAGCCATGCTCGATGAGCTGCTGCGCCTGGGCGCCGTGCGCGAGGGCGAAGACGGCATTCATCTGCTGGCCGATGGCTTTGCGCCGCGCCAGGGGCTGCAAGAGATGTCCGAGCTGTTTGCCGACAACCTGGGCGACCACATCGCCGCGGCCAGCGCCAATCTGCGAGGCGAGGCCAATTTTCTGGAGCAGGCGGTGTTTGTCGATCAGCTCACGCCCGAATCCGTGGAGGCACTGCACCAGGCGGCCCGCCTGGCCTGGAAACAGGCCTTCAAAACCGTGATGGCCGAAGCGCAGGCGCGCTTTGATGGCGATGCCGCGAACGCCTCACCGGAACAGCGCAGCGAGCGCGCGCGCTTTGGGGTTTATTTTTTCAATGAGACCGACAGGAGTTGACGCCGTGAAGCCACGCTTTAGGGGAGTGCCGGGCCAAAGGCAGCTTGCCGCCCTGGTGATGTCCTGCCTGGCGCTGCTGCCCGGCTGCGGGCCAGGCGTGGGTGGCACCGGCACCGGCCAGGTGGCGGCTGAGCTCGGCGTGTTCGGCGCCACGGCGGCATCGGTGTGCGATTCGAGCCTGGCCAGCGGCCTGGAATGTGTTTCAGTCGGCACCGTCAACCTGCTGGGCAGCGATGGCGTCACCGTCATCACCCTGCCCGCCGGTACGGCCGCGCTGAGCTACGTCGATGCCACGCTGGGTGCCCGGCGCACACTGCAGTTCGAGGACCACAAGGCGCAGCTGAGATCGAGTTGCGAGCCGCTGGATTTCATTGGCGACTGGGGCGTCACCACGCCCACCGAATCACGCTTTTTTGGCAGCCTGCTGTTGCCCGGCGCCTCGCAGCGTGTGCCCGCCAGCCTGAGCGTGCAGCCCGATGCGGCACAACCGAGCTCGCGCCTGCTCGCCACGCTGCGCGACGCCCAGGGCCGGGTGTTGCTGGGGCCGATGACATTGCTGCGCCAGCCCGTGGCGGCACTGCCGACGGGTGCCTGCCCGGCTTGATCCCGGGGGTACGCGCCGCTATTTGCCGCGTGTGTGCAGCGTCTGGCGCCAGGCCTGCCACTCTTGAGCAAATGTGGCTTTGCCACTTTGCTCAATCCCCTCGGGGGGCGGACGACGTATGTCGTCGGCCTGGGGGCGCTCTCACGCGCTGCACAGGCGCACTCAGGGAAGCTGCGCATTGCCCGGGCCTGCGCTTGCAGGCACAGTGCGCACTCCACGTCCCCCCCGGAGTCGCTTCATGAAGGCCATTGAAAGAAACCTCGCCGCTGCCGTCGCAGCCGTTTTATTGACGTTTGGCGCCGGTGGCGCTGCGGCACAAACCACGCTGACCATGTCCAGCTGGGTCGGCCCCAACCACGCGCTGACACGCGATGTGCTGGGCGGCTGGGCCGTGGCGGTGGAGAAGGCCACCCAAGGCCGCGTGAAGATGCAGATGTTGCCCAAGCACCCGTCAGCGCCCCAGGGCACCTTCGATGCCGTACGCGATGGCCTGGTCGATGTCTCCTATGTCACCGCCAGCTACACCCCGGCGCGCCACCCGCTGCCCCTGATTGCCGAGCTGCCGGGCAATGGCAGCACGGCGGTGGCCAACTCGGTGGCCTATTCGCGCATCCATTTCAAGTATTTGCACGGCGCCAATGAGTACAAGGGCGTCAAGCTGCTGGGCGTGTTCACCCACGGCCCGGGGCAGATGTTCTCGGTGAAAAAGCCGGTCAACAGCGTGGCCGATCTGGCCGGCATGAAGATCCGCAGCGGCGGTGGCATCTCCGAGGCCTCGGCCAAGGCGCTGGGCGCTTCGCCCCTGGTCAAGCCCGCGCCTGAGGCCTATGAGCTGTTGGCTTCCGGCGTCGCCGACGGCACCTTTTTCCCGTCCGAATCCATCAAGTCCTTCAACCTCGACAAGGTCGTCAAGTACGCCACCATCTTCCCCGGCGGCTTCTACTCCTCGTCCTTCGGCTTCTTCATGAATGAGGACAAGTGGAACAAGCTGTCCAAGGCCGATCAAGACGCCATCAACTCGGTCTCGGGTGAAGCCCTGGCGCGCCTGGCCGGCCAGGCCTGGGACACCGCCGACAAGATCGGCCTCGACGCCCTGCGCGCCGTGGGCGCCACCATCAGCGAGGCCAGCCCAGCTTTCATCGCCGATGTGCGCAAGCGCACCGACCCCCTGGTGCAGGACTGGATCAAGTCGGCCAATGCCAAGGGCATTGATGGCGCCAAGGTCTTTGCCGAGTTCCACGACGAGCTGACCAAGGTCGCCGCCGGCAGGTAAGGCGCTTCGGCCTTCGCCCGCGGCGCAGCATGCCTGTTGTCACGCCCTTGCACGCCGCGCGCGACCCGCGCGGCGATCTCACCCGCAGTGCCCACATCCTGGCCGATGAAGGCCATGAGTCGGGCCTGGCCGGGCAGTTGACAGCGCGCGGCCCGCGGCCCGGCACCTACTGGACGCTGCCACTGGGCCTGGCCTTCGATGAGGCCACGGCCGAGTCCTGGCTGCTCATCGATGTGGATTTGAATGTGCTGGCCGGCGAGGGCAGCTTTGGCATCCGCGAGCCCAATCCGGCCACGCGCTTTCATGTCTGGGTCTACGCGGCGCGTGCCGATGTACAGGCCATCGTCCACACCCACCCGCCCGCGGCCTCGGCCCTGGGTGCGGCCGAGCAGCCGCTGGTGGTGGCGCACATGGATGCCACGCCGCTGTATGAGGACACGGCCTTCCTGGCGCAATGGCCGGGCCTGCCCACGGCCGACCGCGAGGGCGAACTCATCGCCGGCGCACTGGCCGACAAGCACGCCCTGCTGCTGGCCCACCACGGCATCCTCACGGCAGGGCGGACGGTGCAGGAGGCGACGTTTTTGGCGGTCTTCATGGAGCGCATGGCGCGCTTGCAGCTCGACGCCCAGGCCGTGGGCGGCGCCCGGGCGATCGAGGGCGAAGAGCCACGGCGGGCGCGCGATTTCTTGCGCACCGACCGCATCATGAATCTGAGTTTCGATGCCTGGGCGCGGCGCGCGCAGCGGCGTCGCCGAGGGGGGGCCGAATGAAGCGACTGGTGGCCAGCATGGCACCGCGGCTGGAGTTGGTGCTGGGCGCCGTCTCGGCCACGGTGCTGTTCCTGATGATGATGGTCACGGCGGTGGATGTGGTCGGCCGCTACCTCTTCAACAAGCCGCTCAACGGCGGCTTCGAGTTGACCGAAATGATGCTGGCCGCGCTGATTTACTGCGGCCTGCCGCTGGTCTCAAAGCGGCGCGAGCACATCGTCATCGACACCTTCGATGCCTTTATGTCGGCGCGTGTGAAGCACGTCTTCAATGTCTTCGCCGACATCGTCTGCTGCTTGATCCTCAGCGGCATTGGCTACCTGATCTTTCGCCGCGCCGCGCGCGTGGCCGAATACGGCGACACCACCAATGTGCTCAAGCTGCCGCTGGCGCCGGTGGCCTACACCATGGGCACCATGATCGTCGTTGCGGCTGTCATCCACCTGGTCTTGATCTTCGTGCCGCACAAGGGCGACGAAGGCCAGACCATCATCTGACAATAACAACATAAAGCCATGACCGAAGCGTTGGTGGGTTTGCTGGTGATGATGGCGCTGAGCTTCATGCGCGTGCCCATCGCGCTGTCCATGGGCCTGGTCGGGTTTCTCGGCCTGTGGTGGATGCGCGGCGTCGGGCCGTCCATGGCCTCGGCCACCACCGTGGTCTATGAGTCGGGCTTTCAGTACACGCTGTCGGTGGTGCCGCTGTTCATCCTGATGGGCAACTTCGTCACCCGCGCGGGCATGTCCAAAGAGCTGTACCGCGCGGCCTACACCTTTGTCGGCCACCTGCGCGGCGGCCTGGCCATGGCCACGGTGCTGGCCTGCGCCGGCTTTGGCGCCATCTGTGGCTCGTCGATTGCCACGGCGGCCACCATGACCAAGGTGGCCTACCCCTCGATGAAGGACCACGGCTATGCCGACACGCTGGCCGTGGGTGTGATCTCCGCCGGCGGCACCCTGGGCATTCTGATCCCGCCTTCGACCATCATGGTCATCTACGGCATCATGACCGAGACCAGCATCGGCAAGCTCTTTGCCGCGGGCGTGCTGCCCGGTTTGCTGGCGGTGGGCCTGCTGTGTTTGGCCGTGCAGTTTGTGTGTTGGCGCGACCCCAAGGCTGGCCCCGCGGCCGAGCGCGCCAGCTGGGGCGAGCGCTTCGCCGCACTGCGCGACGTCTGGGCCGTGGCGGCGCTCTTTGTCATCGTCATGGGCGGCATCTACGGCGGCATCTTCACCGCCACCGAGGGCGCCGGCATCGGTGCCTTTGGCGCTTTTTGCTTTGCCCTGGCGCGGCGCATGCTCACCGCCAAGGTGCTGTTCGAAATCCTCATGGACAGCGCCCGCACCACGGGCATGCTGTTCATGATCCTGGTCGGCGCCCTGGTGTTCGCCAACTTCATCAACTACACCTCGATGCCGGCCGACCTGAAGGCCTTCGTCGCCCAGTACCAGATCAGCCCGATCACGGTGATGATCGCCATCTGCGTGATCTACGTCATCCTGGGCACGGCCATGGAAGAGCTGTCCATGATCCTGCTCACCGTGCCGGTGTTCTTCCCGCTGGTGGTGGGCATGGGGTTTGATCCGGTGTGGTTCGGCATCATCATCGTGGTGGTGGTGCAGATCGGCCTGATCAGCCCGCCGGTGGGCATGAACATGTTTGTGGTCAAAAGCATGCTCAGCGGCGTGTCCACGGCCACGGTGTTTCGCGGCGTCACGCCCTTTGTCGTCGCCATCATCGGCCTGCTGGCCATCCTGGTGGCCTTCCCCAGCGTCAGCTTGATCTTGCCGAAGTTGATGAAGTTGTAGGCGCCGCGTGGCGCAGCGCCCGTCGGATTGAAACGCGGGTTAGCTGGCCGAATACGCCACAGCACCAGTGGCTTGTACTGCGAGGGGCCACTCGGCAGCTTGCCGTCCGTCCAGCTTCAGCCCCAACAGGAAACCCCATGACAGCGCCCAAGTCCCCACTCACATCGCGCCAGATCATCGACGGCCTGGACCGCACGCCGCACCGCGCCTTCCTGCGCGCCACCGGCATCGACGAGGCTGACTTTGGCAAACCCATGGTGGGCATCGTCAGCCAGCATGGCGAGAACACACCGTGCTCGATGTCGCTGGGCCCGCAGGCCGACGCCGCGCGCCTGGGCGTGGCCGCGGGCCAGGGCATCGCCGTGCCCTTCACCACGATTTCGGTCTCCGACGGAGTCTCGATGAACCACCGCGGCATGCGCTTCAGCCTGGTCTCGCGCGAGCTCATCGCCGATTCCATCGAGGCGGTGATGCGCGCGCACTGCTACGACGCCCTGGTCGGTTTTGCCGGCTGCGACAAGACCCTGCCTGGCGTGATGATGGCCATGGTGAGGCTGAACTGCCCCAGCGTTTTTGTCTACGGCGGGGCCATGCTGCCCGGGCGCTGGCGCGGCCAGGACGTGACCATACTCACCGCCTACGAAGGCGTGGGCCAGGTCTTGAACGGCACCCTGACCGAGGCTGAACTCAATGAGCTGGCGCGCGACTGCGCGCCCACGCTGGGATCGTGCCCCGGCCAATTCACCGCCAACACCATGGCCATGGTGGCCGAGACCCTGGGCCTGGCCATCCCCGGCAGCGCCATGCTGCCCGCCGCCTACAGCCAAAGGTTAGCCCTGGCGCGCCAGGCCGGGCGCCGCGCCTGCGAGCTGGTGCTGCAAGGCGGGCCGCTGCCGCGCGACCTGGTGACACGCAAATCGCTGGAAAACGCCTGCGCCGCGGTGGCCGCCACCGGCGGCTCGACCAACGCCGGCCTGCACCTGCCGGCCATCGCACACGAGGCCGGCATCCGCTTCACGCTGGACGATGTGGCCGCAGTGTTTGCCCGCACCCCGCTCATCGCCAACCTGCAGCCCGGCGGCAAATACCTGGCCATCGATCTGCACCGCGTGGGTGGCGTACACAGCGTGCTCAAGGCCCTGCTCGACGCCGGCCACCTGCATGGCGACGCGCTGGCGCTGTCGGGCCGCACCCTGGCCGAGGAATTGGCCGCCGTGCCCGCTCCCGATGGTGAGGTGGTGCGCAGCGCCGCCCAGGCCCTGCTGCCCAGCGGCGGCGTGGTCGTGCTCAAAGGCAACCTCGCGCCCGAGGGCGCGCTCATCAAAGTGGCCGGCCTGGCCAGCAGTGTGTTTGAAGGCCCGGCGCGGGTCTTTGAGTGCGAGGAAGACGCCTACGCCGCCGTCATCGCCCGCCACTACCAAGCCGGCGATGTGCTGGTGATCCGCAACGAGGGCCCGCGCGGCGGCCCGGGCATGCGCGAGATGCTGGGCGTGACGGCCCTGGTCTACGGCCAGGGCATGGGCGAGAAGGTGGCCCTGCTCACCGATGGCCGTTTCTCTGGCGCCACGCGCGGCCTGATGGTCGGCTACATCGGGCCCGAGGCGGCGCTGGGTGGTCCGATTGCCTGGCTGCGCGATGGCGACCGCATCCGCATCGATGGCGGCGCCGGCTTGATCCAGTGGTTAGCCTCCGACGACGAAATCGCCCAGCGCCGCACCGCCTGGCAGCCACGCCCGGCCGAACGCCTGGGCGGCGTGCTGGAGAAATACGCCAAGCTGGTGGGCCCGGCGCACCTGGGGGCGGTGACGCATTCGGGCGTCATCGACGAGTCGACGCCGGGATGACAGCCCCATCGGGCGGTGTTGCCCGGCCCACGCCCGCACATGCTGCGCAGCCCCGGCTTCGCCAAGCCACCATGGCCGATGCCGCGGGCATCTGGGCCGTGCGCTACGCCGTCACCGAAAACACCCTCAGGCCCGGGCGCCTGAACGATGAAGACCTGCGCCGCGAGATCGAGGACACCGGCCGCGGCTGGGTGGTCGAGCATGGCAAGCGCATCCTGGCCTTTGCCATTGGCAACGCCCACAGCGGCAACATCTGGGCGATGTTCGTGCACCCGGCGGCGCAGGGCCAGGGCCATGGCGGGCGCCTGCACGCCGTCATGATCGACTGGCTGATGGCGCAAGGCGGACCCGCGCTGTGGTTGACGACCGGCGCCACGACCCGGGCCTGCGGCTTCTATGAAGCCCGGGGTTGGCACCGGGTGGCGATGTGGGACACGGACGAGGCGCGGTATGAGTGGCCCAATGCACCCCCCGCTTCGGCGCGGCCTGCGCCGCCAGCAGCGGATTGAGCAAGGTGCCCAAGCCCTTGCCCAGGCGGCCCGAGCCAGCCGCCTACGACACCACCTGGTAATACAAATTCTGCGGATGTCGGGCCTGCGCGAAGAACAGCCAGCGCTCAGCCAGCAGGCCCACGGCCTGCAGCGCGCAGGCGACGACCATCAGCCGTGGTCGTCCGCCGTACAGGGCGGTTAGGGTGATCAGCGCCGGCAGCGCAAAGCACAGGCCGTGCACGGCCCAGCGCACGCGCTGCATGGCCAGCAGGCCCATGCCGTGGAAGAACTCGCGGGTGTTGAAGGAGCCACCGGTCATGCCCATCGAGGTTTGGCGCAGGCGCGCGGCTTTGATGCCGGTGGCCGATTGCGCGCTGGAGATGGGCTTCAAGCCCGCGTTGCGGCGCAGCGCCGCGGTGCGTGTGGCCCAGGCCAGCAGCGTCAGGCCCAGTGCTGCCACGCCCAGCCAGCGCGAGTAGGCGCCGTGCCGCGCCAGCGCCGCCAAGGCCGCGGTGAGCAGGGTGCCCGAGGCCAGACCGATGAGCAGGTAATTGACGAGGGTGAGGCGGTGCGCCCACTCCTGCACAAAGCGCAGGCAGGCGTAAATCATGGCCGTGCACCACCACAGCGCCAGGGCCCCGGCGATGGCCAGCAACGGCAGACCTGGCAGCGACCAGTCTGAACGCAAGGCCAACCACCACAGCGCCACCACCGCGATGAAGGCCGGCAGCACAATCACTTCACGCGATAGCCACGAGGTGCGCCACATCAGCACGGCGCGCCAGGCGCGCTCGGGGTGGCCCAGGTGCAAGAAGGAGGCGCCCAGGCTGAGCAGCAGCATCGTCAGCGCCACCAGCAGGGCCGGCGCCACAAAGCTGCCCACCGGGGCGATGCCCAGCAGCACCGACACGGCGAGCGTCACCACCATGCCCTGGGCCGCGCCGGCCAGGGTGGTGAAGACGATCACCGACCAGGCGGGGTTCATTGCGCTTCACCCGTGGCCGCCGGTGTCTTGCGGCGCGGCAGGTATTGATTGGCCGGTTGCGTTTCCCACTCTGGCATCAATGAATAACCACCGCGCTCACGGATGGCTTTGGAGACCTCGGAGTCCGGGTCTTTCACGTCGCCAAACAGGCGCGCGCCGGTCGGGCAGGCCTTCACGCAGGCCGGCTGGCGGTCGGCCTTGGGCAGCAGCTCGTCGTAGATGCGGTCCACGCACAGCGTGCACTTGGTCATCACCTGGCGCTCGTCATCAAACTCGCGCGCGCCATAGGGGCAGGCCCAGGCGCAGTATTTGCAGCCTATGCACTTGTCGTAATCGACCAGCACGATGCCATCAACCTTGCGCTTGTAGCTCGCGCCAGTGGGGCACACCGGCACGCAGGGCGGGTCTTCGCAGTGCAGGCAGCTCTTGGGGAAGTGCACCGTCTCGGCCTCGGGGTAGCTGCCGGCTTCCCAGGTTTGCACGCGGTTGAAGAAGGTGCCGTTGGGTTGATCGGCGTAGGCGTTGAAATCGGTCAGCGGCCCGGCCGAGCCCGAGGTGTTCCATTGCTTGCAACTGGTGACGCAGGCCTGGCAGCCGACGCAGACGTTCAGGTCAATGACCAGGGCCAGCTGTTTGGTGAGTGTTGCAGGGGCCGAGCCAGCCCGTGTCGGCTGGTCGGTGTTAGGTTGAGGTGTGGCACTCATGATGACTTGCGCCCTGCGAAGTAAGACAGCACGTGTTCGGTGGCACCGCGCACGGCATTCACGCCACGCACGCCCGGCGCGGCCGGTGTCGCTGCGATTTGCGGATAGGTTTCCTCGGCCTCGTCGGGCGCGGCCGGGCGGATGCGCACGCGCACGTCGTACCAGCCGGCCTGGCCGGTGATGGGGTCGGAGTTGCTGATGGTTCGCGGCGCGGCGCCTCCCCCGCCGCCACCACCACCACTGCCGTCGTCCGGCAAGGGCAGCTCCTCACTGATCAGGTGGTTGAGCAAAAAGCCCTTGCGCGCTTCATCGGCGCCGGGTGCCAGCTGCCAGGCACCGTCGGCCTTGCCGATGGCATTCCAGGTCCACACCGTGCCGGGCTCGACGGCCTCGCTGTCTCGTAACATGCAACGTACGCGTCCCCAGCGGCTCTCCACCCAGCACCAGCCGCCATCGGCAATGCCGGCGGCGCGGGCGGTGAGCGGGTTCACGTACAGGTAGTTGTGCGAATGAATTTGCCGCAGCCAGGCGTTCTGTGAATCCCAGGAGTGGTACATCGCCATCGGCCGCTGCGTCACCGCATTCAATGGGTACGCGGCCAGGTCGCTGCAGTCCGATTCCAGCGGCGGGTACCAAAACGGCAGCGGGTCGAAATAGGTGGCCACGCGCTGGCGCAGATGCTCGGGCGGCTGGCGGCCGGCGGTCTTGCCCTGCGCAGCCAGGCGAAAGCTCTGCAGCGTGTCCGAGTACAGCACCAGTTGCACCGGGTCGCTCTTTTGCCGCCAGCCTTTTTCCTTGGCGAAATCCAGGTAGCCCTGGTTCCAGTTGCGCATGTACTGCTGCTCGGGCGGCATGTGGTACTGGAAGACGCAATTGTTGGCCGCGTACATGTCCCACTGCTTCGGGTTGGGTTCACCGCGCAGGTGCTCGTCACCGTTCTTGCCGCGCCAGCCCATCAAGAAGCCGATGCCGGGTTGGGGCTGAAAGTTGACGATGAAATCCGGGTAGTCCTTGAACTTGCGGCTGCCCTCGGGTGTGGTGAAGGCCGGGAATTTCAAGCGCCCCGCCAG
This sequence comes from Ideonella sp., assembly GCA_043720415.1. Lineage (GTDB taxonomy): Bacteria > Pseudomonadota > Gammaproteobacteria > Burkholderiales > Burkholderiaceae_C > Pseudaquabacterium. The sequence goes on along the minus strand of JAYSSS010000099.1, from coordinate 16,152 downwards.
CTCGATCAGCACCTCTTGGAACGGCCGGCACTGGCCCAGCGGCTTGACCACCGGCACGCGCACCGAATCGACCGGGCCGTCAAATTCACTGATCGGCCTATCCAGCATGCTCATCACATCATGCCGCTCCAGATAGGTGGTATCAGGTAACACCAAATCGGCATAGGCGACCATCTCGCTCTGGAAGGCATCGCAGACGACGATGAAGGGGATTTGGTATTCGCCTTCCGGTGTGTCTGCATCCACATCCGTGACCGTGGCCTTGCGGTTGAGCATCTCGCGCACCGCCATGGTGTTCATGGTGCTGTTCCAGGCCATGTTGGCCATGAAAATCATCAGGGTGTCGAGGCGGTAGGGATCGGCCTTGACCGCATTGGTGATGACGTTGTGCATCATGCCGTGGGCCGACAGCGGGTGCTCCCACGAGAAGGCATGGTCGATGCGGATGGGCGTGCCATCGGGGTGGATGGCCAGCTCGTCCGGGCTGGCCGGAAAGCCCAGGGGCGCGGCGTTCAGCGGCGTGTTCGGCTGGATCATCGCCGGGTCATTGAAGGCGCGGTAGTTGGGCACGATGTGCCGCGGGTAGGGCGCCTTGTGGCGAAAGCCGCCGGGCCGGTCGATGGTGCCTAACAAGCTCATCAGCACCGCCAGTGCCCGCACCGTTTGAAAGCCATTGCTGTGCGCCGCCAGGCCGCGCATGGCGTGGAAAGCGACGGGGCGGGCTTGCGTTGTTGGGTGGGTCTTGCCCCACGAATCTTTCCACTCAATCGGCAGCTCGAAGGCTTGCTCGAAGGCTGCGTGGCCGAGCTCATGCGCCAGCGCGCGGATGCGCTCTTCCGGGATGCCGGTGATGGCCGCCGCCCACTCGGGCGTGCACGGCGCCACACGCTCGCGCAGCAGCTGAAAACTGGGGGTCACCTGTGTGCCATCGGCCAGGGTGTAGCGGCCCGACAGCGCCGGGTCGCAGCCCTCGACGATGCCCTCCGGGTAGGCGGCCTTGACGCTGCCGCTGGCGGCATCCCACACCAGCTTGTTGTGCGGGTGGCGGCCATCGCCGGGTGGGCCTTTGGCGGGGTCGGGGTCGAAGGCAAACAGGCCCTCGCGCAGGCCCTCATCCAGCACCACCAACTGCGGCGCGTTGGTGTAGCGCTTCAAGAAGGCGTGGTCGATCTTGTCCTCGGCGATCAGCACCTGCATCAGCGCCATGAACAGCGCGCCATCGGTGCCGGGCTTGATGGGGATCCACTCATCGGCAATGGCCGAATAGCCGGTGCGGATGGGGTTGATGGAGATGAAGCGGCCGCCAGAGCGTTTGAACTTCGACAGTGCAATCTTCATCGGGTTGCTGTGGTGATCTTCGGCCGTGCCGATCATCACGAAGAGCTTGGCGTGATCGAGATCGGGGCCGCCGAATTCCCAGAACGAGCCGCCGATGGTGTAGATCATCCCGGCGGCCATGTTGACCGAGCAAAAGCCGCCATGCGCGGCGTAGTTGGGCGTGCCGAACTGGCGCGCGAACAGGCCTGTGAGTGCCTGCATCTGATCGCGCCCGGTGAACAGCGCAAAGCGCTTGGGGTCGGTGGCGCGGATGTGACCTAACCTCTGGGTCAAGGTGGTCAGGGCTTCATCCCAACCGATGGGCTCGAATTCGCCCGCGCCGCGCTCGGCGCCGGCCTTGCGCCGCAGCGGCTGGGTCAGCCGCGCCGGCGAGACCTGCTTCATGATGCCCGCGCTGCCCTTGGCGCAGATCACGCCGCGGTTGATCGGGTGATCGGGGTTGCCATCGATGTAGCGCACCTCGGGGCCGTTCTCGCCCTCACGCAGGTGCACGCGGATGCCGCAGCGGCAGGCGCACATGTAGCAGGTGGTGCACTTGACTTCGGTGGCGCCGACACCGGCCGGCGGCGCCGTCGGGTCGTGCAGCGGCGCGCTGGAAAGGAACTTGAACATGGCCCGCCTAACGGCGCGGTCGAGCCGACGAGACGCGGTCGTTGAACGGCCCTTCGAGCCGGTAGCGGCCGGGCGCCACGACCACGCACTGGCCGGCGAAATCGGCATCGGTACACATTTCCCATGGGCCGCCCCACACCTCCACCGCCGAAGCCACATCGTTCATGGCAACAGCGCGCAGGTTGTTCAAGCCATCGATCAGCATCAACTGCCGGCCACTGAAATCGACGTTCTCGTGCAGCACCAGCGCACCATGTCGCGGCAAGGGGCGGTTGTCGTTGCCGAAGACCGGGCGGATCGACGAGGCGATGTCGTTCAAGCGCCCGCTCAGCACGTGGCGGCCGGGGCCGAAGCTCCAGCACTCGCCGGCGAAATCTGAGTGCTCGCAGATCTGCCAGCGGCCGCGATGGACCAGCATCGACGAGGCGCGGTCGTTGAAGTCGAACTCGCCCAGGCGTGCCGCCACGTTGTTCAAGCCCAGCGCGCGGCCATCGAAATTGGCATGCTCGTACAGCACCACGGCATCACCGCTGTGGCCCGGTGCGGGCGGCAGGGGGTTGAAGATCGGGCCCCGACCGTCCCAGCGGCCGCCGCCATGGCGCGGCGGCATGCCGGGGCCGCCAGGGCTGGCCACCGGGGGCATGATCTGCGGCTGCGGTTGTGGGTGCGCATGCGGTTGCGGCGGCGGCGGTGGCGGTGCTGGTGGCTGCTGCGGCATCGCCACGCTGTCGGCGCGCCGCAGCGAGGCCAGGCTACCGCGCAAAGCCAACGGCAATTCGGCGTAACGGCCCGGCCCGACGGTGATGCACACGCCGGCGTATTGCGCTGCGGTGCAGAACTCCCAGCGCCCGCGCTGCACGACAACCGAGGCCACACGCCCGCCGATGCCGTAGGCGCCGACATCGGGGGTGTCGCCCGGCAAACGCAGCCGTGTGCCGTTGAACTGCGTTTGGTCAAACAGCTCGATGTCTTGCGACTGCGCCTGGGCCACGGGGCACAAGCTGGCCCAAGCCAACGCGGCCAAGGTGATCCATCGGGACGCGTTGAAGTGGGACACGATCGTGACTCCTGAAATGGCGAGATTGGGCGCGACACATCATGCCGCGAAATCTGGCGCTGAACCTGTCTGAAAGCCTGGGCTTAACCCAGGCCCTGCGCTGAGCAATTGCGCCGTATGTCGCGCAATCACGGCTTCTTCATTGGTGCGCAGCACGTGGATGGCGGCGCGGCTGTGCGGCGCGCTGATGCGGCTGCGGCCAGCCGAATTGGCCGCGCTGTCAAGGTGCAGACCCATCCATGCCGCGCCGGCCACCACCCGCTCGCGCAAGCCCGTCGCGTTCTCGCCGATGCCGCCGGTGAACACCAACGCATCGATGCCGCGCAGGGCCGCCACCATGGCCGCGAGCTCGCGCAGCAGGTGCTCAACGAAGTAGTCGATGGCCATCGCCGCAGCAGGTGCGGCGCTGGCCTGCAGCGTGCGCATGTCGGCCGATTCACCCGACAAGCCGAGCAGGCCCGATTCGCGGTACAGCAGCCGGCTGATCTGCTCAGCATCCAGGCCCATGTGCTGCCACAGGTGCAGCACCACGGCGGCATCGATGCGGCCGCAGCGCGTGCCCATGGGCAGGCCATCGAGCGGCGAAAAACTCATCGTCGTGGCGACCGAGCGGCCACCCTGCAGCGCGCACATCGAAGCGCCATTGCCCAGGTGCGCGACGACCACACGGCCCGCAGCGGCCTGCGCATCGGCCGCCTGCAATTGCGCCGCAATCGATTCATACGACAGGCCATGAAAGCCATAGCGCCTAACCCCCGCATCAAACAGACGCTGCGGCAGCGCAAAGCGCTGGTTCAGCTCGGGGTTGCTGCGGTGAAACGCGGTGTCAAAACAGGCCACTTGCGGCACGCCCGCAAAGCGCTGTTGCGCGGCCCGCACGCCGGCCAGGTTGTGCGGCTGGTGCAGCGGCGCCAGCGGCTGCAGCGCGCTGATGGCATCGATCACGGAAGCGTTGATGAGCACTGGGCCATCGAAGGCCACGCCGCCATGCACGATGCGGTGGCCCACCGCCGCCACTTCTCGGCTGCCGATGCGCGCCAGCACTTCATCCAGCGCCTGTGCGTGCGTGGTCGCGCCAGCCGTGTTGCCCAGGCCTTCGATCTGGCCGGCCTCCACCGGCGTGGCCAGATCGCTGCGGGCCTCGAACAAGGCGAACTTGATTGATGACGAGCCGGCGTTGAGGGTGAGCAGGTGCTTCATCGGCTGTGCCGTGCTGCACTGCGCTGCGCCACACCGCGTTGCGTCACACCGCGCGGCACCGCCCCGCGTTGCATCACACCGCGCGGCACCGCCCCGCGCGGGACGGCCGCGCGCCGCGCCAGATCAGCCCGCCCGCACATAGCCGGGCGCCTGCGGGTGGTGGGTGTAGTCGCCATAGCGGGTGGTCGAGGGAAAGTATTCGGCCGCGAATTGCACCTTGCCTGCCGCTTCCTCACCGGCCACATGCGCGATGAATTTCAGCGTCATGTCGATGCCGGCCGAGACGCCCGCCGAGCACCAGATCTTGCCGTCCTGCGTGAAGCGCTCTTCGACCACCTGCACGTCGCCAAGATCACGCAGCCGTTGCAGCGCGCCCCAGTGCGTGGTGGCGCGTTTGCCCGCCAGCAGCCCGGCCGCATGCAGCACCAACGAGCCGGTGCACACCGACAGCACGGCGCTGCAGTGCGTCGCTTGTGCGCTGACGAAATCCAGCAGCGCGCGGTTGTTCACCTGCGTGCGTGTGCCCTGGCCGCCGGGCACCAGCAGGTAATCCAGTGGCGGGCAATCGGCAAAGCCGACATGCGGGTTGACCGACAGCCCCTTGGCACACACCACCGGCGCCGTGGTCTCGGCCACGATCAGGCAATCCGGGCCCTGGGCCACCTGCTTCCACATCATGGCCATCTCCCAGAGGCCGACGAAATCGAGCTCTTCGACTTGGGGAAAGATGAGGATGCCGAAGGTCATGGGGTGGGCCTATGCCGTGCGTCGCGCACGACGAGCGCCTTGTTTGGCCACATGCTCTTGAAGCACAGCATCCATTCGTGTTTGCCAGCCCTCGCCCGTGCCTCGAAAGTAACTCAGCACCTCTGGGCTGTACCTCACCGACACCAGCAACTTTTTGCTCTCCAACTTTGGGCGGCCCAACACGGACTTGATCGGCACCATGGCCTTGAGCTGCGATGGCAGCAGCGGCAAGGCATCCGGATCAGCGCGAGCCGCACGCATGAGCTTGCGGTTCTCGGCCTCGCTGGGCATCACCAGCGACCGCTTAGGAATAGGTTTCGACATAGTGCTTGACCTCGTGGCGAGCGGCGTGGCGAAGGCTGATGATGCGGCGGCTGATGCCGCGATCAACAAAGGCCACGCAATACAGGCGATCACCTTCTGGGACCAACGCGATCATGCGCAACTCGTCGTATTCGAAGCGGGGATCGACCCAAACCAGCGCTTCATCCCAGGCGACTGTTGAAGCCAAAGACAGTGACAGGCTATGTTTGGCCAGGTTCAACTTGTCTTTGGCAGGATCAAATTCAAATCGCACGCTTTAATGTAGCTACTAAAAATAGCCGCGTCAATGCGCATCAGTGAGGGGCCTCAGAGATGGGGTCGCCATGGCGTTCCCATCTCCCAAGGGCTGCCGGCCTCAGGCCTAAGTTGCCTACACATAGTCCTTGTACTTGTCCAAGAACCGAACCGGCTTGTTCAGCGCGTCGCGCCTGAAGGGGTCACCCAGCTCGCGGGTGCACATGATCTCGATGACGCAGGTTTTGCCTTCGTTCATCTGCATGTCGATGGCGCGCTTCAAGGCCGGGCCGACGTCTTCGAGCCTGTCGACGACGATGCCCTCGGCGCCCATGGCCTGGGCGATGCCGGCGAAGCTTTGGTTGTCGAGCTCGCCCGCCACGAAGCGGCGGTTGTAGAAATCGACCTGGTTCTTCTTCTCGGCGCCCCATTGGCGGTTGTGGAAGACGACGCCGGTGACGGGGATGTTGTGGCGCACGCAGGTCATGATTTCCGACAGGCTCATGCCCCAGGCGCCGTCGCCCGAATAGGCGATGGCCGGGCGGTGTGGCGCGGCCACCTTGGCGCCGATCATGGTCGGCAGGGCGTAGCCGCAGTTGCCAAAACTCATGGGCGCGAAGAAGCTGCGCGGCTCTTCGAAGCGCAGGTAGCTGTGCGCCACCGAGTTGATGTTGCCGATGTCGGTGGAGACCATCACATGCGCCGGCATGGCACGCTCCAGCTCGCGCAGCACCTGGCGTGGGTGCAGCCAGCCGCCGCCGTCTTTGGCCACTTCTTGCTTGGCCTCTTCGATCATGTCCAGGCTGTAGGCGTCGCGCTCGTGCGTCCACTCGTTGAGCTCTTTTTCCCAGGCCGCCTTCTCGGTGGCAGTCTTGGCGGCGCGCTCGGCGCGGGTGGCGTCGCAGGCCAGGGTGCGGTTGGCCAGTCGCGCCACCAGCGCGTTAGCCGCCGCCCTGGCATCACCGCAGATGCCGACATCGATCTTCTTCACCAGGCCCAGCATCTTGTGGTCGGCATCGATCTGGATGATCTTGGCTTTGCTCGGCCAGTAGTCCATGCCGTACTGCTGCAGGGTGCCGAAGGGCCCTAAGCGCGTGCCCAGGGCGACGACGACATCGGCCTGCGCGATCAGCTTCATCCCCGCCTTGCTGCCCTGGTAGCCCAGTGGGCCGCACCACTGCGGGTGGCTGGCGGGGAAGGAGTCGTTGTGCTGGTAGCTGTTGACCACAGGGCAGCCCAGGCGCTCGGCCAGCGCCTTGCAGGCATCGATGCCGCCGCTCATCACCACACCGCCGCCGGAGATCAGCACCGGGAATTTGGCGTTGGCCAGCAGCTCGGCGGCGGCGTTCAAGCTGTCGTCGCCGCCGGGGCCGCGATCAAGCTTCATCGGCCGAGGGATCTCACAGGTGATCTCGCCATAAAACAGATCGCGCGGGATGTTCAGCTGGGTCGGGCCCAGCTCGGAATGGGCACGGTCAAAGCAACGCGCGGTGTACTCGGCCATGCGCTTGTTGTTGTTGACGTGGCCCTGGTACTTGGTGAACTCCTGGAACATCGGCAACTGGTTGGCTTCTTGAAAGCCGCCCAGACCCTGGCCCATGGTGCCGGTCTCGGGCGTGATCAGCACGACGGGTGAGTGCGCCCAGTAGGCGGCGGCGATGGCCGTGACGCAATTGCTGATGCCGGGGCCGTTTTGGCCGATGACCACGCCGTGGCGGCCACTGGCACGGGCAAAACCATCGGCCATGTGGCCGGCGCCTTGCTCGTGCACCACCGGGATCAGGCGGATGCCAGCAGGGGCGAAGATGTCCATCGCATCCATGAAGGCCGAGCCCATGATGCCGAACATCGTGTCGACGCCTTGGGCCACCATGGTCTCGACGAAGGCCTCGGAGGGCGTCATCCTGGTCATGCCGGTGACGACGCTGCGGCTGTCTGCGGTGGCCGAGACAACAGCTTTGGGTAGGGGGGCATTCATGGCAGTTCTCCGTCGAATTCAGGTGCGCCGGACTATAGGCAGGGCGGCCCTTCAAGTCAACGAAAAATCCCGAAATCTGGAACGTGATGTTCTGGTTTCATCGACATTCTGTCGAATCCACCTATGATTCGCGGCCATGAAGCCGGCCCTCCCGCGTCCACCGAAGCGTGCCCCCAGGCATGCCACCGCGCCGCCGAAAGTTGTCGTCGATGCCGGCGCCGAATCGCCCACGCTGCGGCTGTTTGCCCTGCTCGAAGTGATCGCCGCGCAGGACCGCTTGTTTGCGCTGCAAGACCTGGTTGAGGCCACCGGTCTGCCCAAGCCCACGCTGCACCGCATGCTGCAGCAACTTGAAGCCGCCGGCCTGCTGCAGCGCGAGGGCGACGGCCGCCACTACGCCACCGGCCTGCGCTTGCGCCGACTGGCCGAGACGCTGCTGCTGAACGACACCTTCCACGGCGCGCGGCATCGCGTGCTGCGCGGCCTGGTCGATGAGATCGGCGAGAGCTGCAACATCACCGCGCTGGCCGGCAGCGAGGTGGTGTATGTGGATCGCGTCGAGACCGCCGCGCCGCTGCGTTTTGCGCTGCACGCAGGCTCGCGCGTGCCGGCGCATTGCTCGGCCAGCGGCAAGATGTTTTTGGCCCAGATGCCGCCGGCGCAGCGCGCACGGCTGCTGGGATCGGGCGCCGCGGATGAGGCGCCGCTGGAGCGCTGCACCGAGAAAACGCTGATCGACGCGGCCGCGCTGGAGGCCGAATTCAAGTCCGTGCGACGCGCCGGTTATGCCACCGACCGCGAAGAATTCTTGCCCGGCCTGATCTGCGTGGCGGTGCCCGTCCCAACACCTGAAAGGAACGGCCGATCCAGCCTGTGCATCGCCCTGCAAGCGCCTGTGATGCGCTTGCCGCTGGACAAGGCCTTGCTGTGGCTGCCGGCGCTGCAGCGCGCCGCAGCGGCGCTGGGCAGACTGCAAAGCGATGCCCTGGCGCCGGCCGCACGCGCCGCCACCCCGCGTGCCGCCACCCCGCCCGCGCGAAGACCCAACCCACGAGCCCCCCGATGAGCGAGATGTTTGCCATGAAACCCGAGCGCCTGCTGTCGGTGCGCGATGTCTTCGGTTTTGATTCCGACCTGCAGGTGCCAGCCTTTGCTGAAGCCGGACCGCACGTGCCCGAGATCGACACTGCCTACCGCTTCAACCGCGAGGTCACCCTGGCCATCCTGGCCGGCTTCATGCGCGACCGCCGGGTGATGCTGCAGGGCCTGCACGGCACCGGCAAATCTACCCACATCGAGCAGGTCGCGGCACGCCTGAATTGGCCTTGCCTGCGCGTCAATCTGGATGGCCATCTGAGTCGACTCGATCTGGTCGGCAAGGACGCTGTTGTTCTGCGGGAGGGGAAGCAAGTCACCGAGTTCCAGGAAGGCATCGTCCCCTGGGCCTTGCAGCGCCCGCTGGCCCTGGTGTTTGATGAATACGACGCTGGCCGGCCGGACGTGATGTTCGTCATCCAGCGCGTGCTCGAGCGCGACGGCAAGTTCACGCTGATGGACCAGAACCGCGTGCTCACGCCGCACCCCTACTTCCGCCTGTTCGCCACCGCCAACACCGTCGGTCTGGGCAACTTGAATGGCCTGTACCACGGCGCGCAAAAGCTGAACCATGCGCAGATCGATCGCTGGAACATCGTCGCCACGCTCAACTACCTGCCGCGCGATGAGGAAGTGGCCATCGTGCAGGCCCGGGTGCCGGCCTTGGCGGGGGCTGAGAAGCGCGCCATGCTCGACTCGATGGTGGCGCTGGCCCAGCTCACGCGCGCCGGCTTTGCCGCGGGCGATGTCTCCACCTTGATGTCACCGCGCACGGTCATCACCTGGGCCGAGAACATCGAAATCTTTGGCGACGTGGCACTGGCGTTCCGGCTGTCGTTCTTGAACAAGTGCGACGAGGCCGAGTGGCCGGTGGTGGCCGAGTACTTTCAGCGTTGCTTTGATCGCGAGCTGGGGGCTTGATTGTTGGGTTAGGCAGTTGACAAGAGCCTGATCAAGCATGTCTGAAGCCCAGCAGTTCGCCAAGGCCCAGCAGCGCGTTGAAGAGCTCTGCGCCGCCGCCCTGCGCGCGCTCAGCGGCGAGCCCGATCTGCACTTTCGGGGCCGCCGTTTGCACCGTGGCCGCACCCTTCTGCCGCTGTATGCGCCGCACCTGCATCCCAAGCTGCAAGACGACGATTTCGACTCCTTCCGTGGTGCCGCCGATGGCCTGGCGCTGCGGCTGGCGCTGTCAGACGCCACGCTGCATGCACGCCTGCGACCGGCGGCGCCGGTGGCACGCCTGGTGTTCGAGATGCTGGAGCAGTTCCGCGTCGAATCACAGGCCGACGCCGCCATGCCCGGCGTGCGCCGCAACCTGCGCCATCGCTTCGAGGCCTGGCTACAAGCCTTCCATGCCTCGGGCCTGACAGCCACCGACCGCGGCCTGCTGCTGTTCACCATCGCCCAGGTCTGCCGCTCGCGCGTCACCTTGGATGCGCCTCTGGAACACACCGAAGACATGATGGAGGCCACGCGCAACGGCCTGGCGCCGCGCATTGGCCACGCCCTGGCGGGTCTGCGCCGGGACAGGGCTAACCAGGATATGTATGCGACGCACGCGCGGGCCATCGCCGACGAAATCCAGGCCATGATGAATGCGCTGGAGGAGGATGCGGCGTCCGCGTCCACCCGGGCCGCCAGTGACGACGACGAAGCGAGCAGCGAGCGTGCCGCCTTCAGCCTGGTGATGGATGTGGACACGCGCTTTGAGGGCGGCATCTCCAGCGTGAACATCGGCGCCAGCCGCGTTCTGGACGCGTCCGATGTGGCTTATCAAGTCTTCACCACCCGGTACGACAGCGAGCACCTCGCTGCTGGCCTGGTGCGCCCGGCGCAGCTGCAAGAGCAACGCGCGCAACTGGATCGCCGCATCGCCGCGCAAGGCGTTCACCTCACCCGCCTGGCGCGCGATCTGAAGCGCCTGTTGGCCGAGCCGCACAGCGAGGGCTGGGACTCGGCGCAAGAAGAGGGCCTCATCGACGGCCGGCGCCTGGCGCAACTGGTGGCCTCACCCACCGAGCGGCGGCTGTTCCGCACCCCGCACACCGAGCCGCAGGCCGATTGCGTGCTGAGCTTCTTGATCGATTGCTCGGGCTCGATGCGCGAGCACATCGAATCCGTGGCCATGATCGTCGAGGTGATGGCGCGTGCGCTGGAGATGGCCGGTGTGGCCAGCGAGGTGCTTGGCTTCACCACCGGCGCCTGGCATGGCGGCCGCGCGCAGCGCGACTGGTTTGCCGCCGGCCGCCCGCCGCAGCCCGGGCGCCTGAACGAGACTACCCACCTGATCTTCAAGACCGCCGACACCCCCTGGCGCCGCGCGCGCGCCGGCCTGGCCGCGATGCTCAAACCCGATCTGTTCAAGGAAGGCATCGACGGCGAAGCGGTCGATTGGGCCTGCGGCCGGCTGCAGTTGCGCGGCGAAAAACACAAACTGCTGGTGGTGATTTCAGACGGCTGCCCCATGGACGGCGCCACCAGCCAGGCCAACGACGCGCAGTACCTCGATCAACACCTGCGCGAGGTGGTGGCGCGCCACGAACGATCCGGCGCCGTACAGGTCTTCGGCCTCGGCGTCGGCCTGGACCTCAGCCCCTACTACAGCCGCGCCCAGGCGGTGGATCTGTCGGTCACCGTAGGCCAGGCGGTCTTGCGCGATGTGATCGATCTGCTGGCGCTGCGGCGTTGGCGCTGAAATGCTGGGGTCAGGTCTTTAATATTAAGTATCGAAGCCCGCGCGACATGCGCTTCAACTTAATATTAAAGACCTGACCCCATCCCTGTCGGGTGAGTGTGGCCTCAATTCACGGAGGTCGGCAGCAGTTTCAGCTGCCGCATCGGCGAGCAAACGATCACCACCAACTGCAGCAGGAACAGGCCCAGCGACAGCCACAGCGCTGCCGCCTCGCCCCAGCCCGCGCCCACCGCGCCGCCCAATGCCGCGCCCAAGGGCCGCGCGCCCATGTTCACGGTGAGGAAGATGGCCGAGACGCGGCCCAGCATGGCGGTGGGGGTGACCGTCTGGCGCAGGGTGGTTTGCGTGATGGTCCAGATGATGGGGCCGAAGCCGAACATCACGAAGGAGATGGCCGCCAACCCGGCCACCGGCCACTGCAGCGTGGCCAGCATGGCCAGCGAGGCGATGACCGAGCCCACCGGCCCGCTGATCACCGCCACGCCATAGGGCAGGGCGGCAATGATGCGCGGCGCCAGCGCGGCGCCGGCGATCATGCCCCCGCCGTAGCAGGCCAGGGTGATGCCCACGGCGCCGGCGTCCATGCCGAGCTGGCGCACGGCGTAGGGCACATACACCGCCTGCAACACAAACCAGGCCAGGTTCCAGGCCACGGCGGTGAGCAAGATGGCGCGCAACAGGGGGTGCTGCCAGACCAGCCGGGCGCCATCGCGCAGCTCGGCTATGACATGGCGCTCGGTGGGCGCGGCGCGCGGTGGCTCGGGCAGGCGCAGCAGAAACATGGCCGCGGCCACCGACAGCGCGGTGGCCAGGGCAAAGGCCATCGACGCCCCAGCCCAGGCCACCAAGGCCCCGGCCAGCGCAGGGCCCGCCGCATAGGCCACGCTGCGCGCCAGCTCCAGCCGCCCATTGGCCGCGGCCAGCGCCTCGCGCGGCACCAGGGCGGGCACCCATGCGGGTGCGGCCACGCTGTAGGCCACGGTGCCGGTGGCGCCGATGAAACCCAGCAATGCCAGCAGGGCGATGGACAACTGGCCGGCCAGCGTGGCCGCCAGCAAGGCCAGCAGCGACAGCGCGCGCAGGGCCTCGGCTCCGATCATCAACTGCCGCCGCGACCAGCGGTCGGCCAGCAGGCCGGCAGGGATGGCCAGGAGCAGAAACGGCAAGGTTTGCAGCGTGGCCAAGGTACCGATCTGCGCTGGCCCGGCGCCCAGGGTGAGCACGGCGACGATGGGCACGGCGGCCAGGCTGATCTGTTCGGCCGATTGCGCCGCCAGATTGGACCAGGCCAGGCCGCGGAAGGACTTGGGCAGCGCTGGGGTCGGTGTCAAAGGCTGGCGCCCAGGGTCATCCAGCGCCGTCCGATCCTCGAGACCCGCCGCCCGAAATTACGGCTTGACCATTGAGTTAGGCGCACCGCAGGACATGTCACCCGCTGCGCCATCAGGCCGCCTGCGCCGCCAACGCCGCCTGCTCCTTCGCCCGCCGCGCATCCAGATCCTTGGCCCAATCCTCATCGGCCAAGAGCTTGGCCGCGATGTCGGTGTCGGCGAACTGCATGACACCCATGTCGGTGTAGGCCTTGCGCACGCGCGGGCCCCACAGGCCGATGTCGCGCACGGTGGGGACGATGCGTGAGAACAGTTGCGCGCGGAAGATGCGCTGGCTCTCGCTGATCTGCATCGCCTCCTGGCACTCCTTGATCGGGAAGCCCAGCGCGTCCCACATCTCTTGCGCATCAAAGCGGTCGCGCATCAGGTAGCAGCCTTCGACCAGGAATTCTTCGCGCTCGTCGCGTTCTTTGTCTGTGAGGTGCTTGTAGTAGTCGGCCAGCGCCAGGCGGCCAAAGGCCACGTGTCGGGCTTCGTCCTGCATCACATAGGCGTTGACGGCCACCGCCAGCGGGTTCTTGCTGTAGTCGCGGATGCGCTGGAAGGCGGCCAGGGCCAGGCCCTCGATCAGCACCTGCATGCACAGGTAGACATAGTCCCAGCGTGAATCGCTCAAGCCCTGCTCCAGCAGGGTTTTGAGCGGCGAGGTCATCGGGTAAGCCAGCTCGAATTTCTCGTGCAGCAGGCGCGAGTAGGTCTCGACATGGCGGGCCTCGTCCATCACCTGCGTGGCGGCGTAGAACTTGGCATCGATGTCGGGCGCCATCTGCACGATCTTGGCCGTGGCGATCAGCGCGCCTTGCTCGCCGTGCATCAGCTGCGAGGTGTTCCAGGCCTGGGCGTGGTGGCGCACCCGGGCCTTCTCTTTGGGTGTTAGCTTGTCCCACATCGGGGTGCCATGGATGGAGATCATCCGGTCATCGAGTTGCATCGGGTTCTCAGGGTCGAGATCGATGCTCCAGTCGATGCGCGTGGCCGAATCCCATTGCTCTTTCTTGGCCTTGTCGTAGAGCTTGAGCATCTGCGCACGCGGCTCGTCGTATTCCCACGAGAAGGCGACTTCGCTCTTCTCCTCAAAGCGCCAGCCGGTTTGTTCAACGGGCAAGGCGTAGCGCTGCATGGATGACATCGGGGGCTCCTTCAGGGGTGGCGGTGGTGGGCGAGTTTGGCGCGCCGCCAGGGTGCAGGCAAGGCGCGTTGTCCCGAGTTCAGGCGCGAGTGACGGATGTCACTGCGGCGGCTGGTAGGGCTCGAAATCGCGCTTGCTGGCAAAGCAGCTGGGGCACATCCAGTCGTCGGGGATGGATTCGAAGGGCGTGCCCGGGGCGATGCCGCTGTCCGGGTCGCCCTCGGCGGGATCGTAGATGTGGCCGCAGGGAATACAGATGTAGCGTTGCATGGCGGGCGATGTTAGGCGATGGCCTCGGCGTGCCTGGTCGGCAATCTGGACACCCCCCGACACCGCCCGGAACAGGCAAGCACCCGTTGGCGCCGCCCCTCGCGGTTTGCCACAGCGGCCGCCTTTGGTGATTGCGATATGGTTGCAACCCCCGCAATCAGGGGGTCGCCAAACCCGAAGAGAGAGACATTGATGACAAGACCGCAGAGTTCCCGCATCTGGGCCGTGTTCGCCCTCGGCGCCTGGATGGCACTGGCCGCCCCGATGGCCCTGGCGCAGTCCGCCGCCTATCCCGACAAGCCGGTGCGCTTTGTCGTGCCCTATCCGCCTGGCGGCGGCACCGATGTCATCGCGCGCATCGTCGTCGGCAAATTCCAGGCGCTGCTGGGCCAGAACGTCGTCATTGATAACAAGGGCGGCGCCGGTGGCTCACTCGGCACCGAGCTGGTGGCCAAGGCCGCGCCGGATGGCTACACGGTGCTGTTCACGCTCAGCTCGCACACCATCAACCCGGCGATCTACCCCAAGCTGGGCTACGACACGGTGAAGGACTTTGAGCCCGTGGGCCTGGTGGCCTCGCTGCCGCAAATTCTGGTGGCGCACCCCTCGGCGCCGTTCAACACCGTGGCCGAGCTGGTGGCAGCGGCCAAGGCCAAGCCCGGCGCGATGGCCTATGGCTCGGTGGGCAATGGCTCGCCGGCGCACTTTGCCGGTGAGATGCTCAAGCTCAAGGCCGGCGTGCAGATGACCCATGTGCCTTATCGCGGCGGCGGCCCGGCGGTGGTCGATGTGATGGGCAACCAGATCCCGATGACCTGGGCGTCCATCCCCGCAGCGGCGCAATTCGTCAAGACCGGCAAGTTGAAAGCGCTGGCGGTGTCTACGCAGAAGCGCGCGGCGGCCTTCCCCGAGGTGCCGACCATGGTCGAGGCCGGCGTGGCCGACTTTGAAGTCGACAGCTGGTTTGCGATGTTCGTTCCGGCCAAGACGCCCAAGGCGGTGATCGATCGCCTGAACAAGGCGCTCAACGAGGTGGTTGCCGATCCGGCCATCAAGGCCCGGCTGCTGGAGCAAGGCGCCGAGGGCGTGGGCGGCACGCCCGAGACCCTGGGCAAGCTGGTCAACCTGGAGATCCCGAAGTGGATCAAGGTGGCCAAGGACGCGAACATCAAGGGCGATTGAGATGGCCGGCGCTGCGGGGTTTGAGGTGGGTCTGCCATCCACATCCACATCCACATCGACATCGACA
Source organism: Ideonella sp. (assembly GCA_043720415.1). Lineage (GTDB taxonomy): Bacteria > Pseudomonadota > Gammaproteobacteria > Burkholderiales > Burkholderiaceae_C > Pseudaquabacterium. The sequence goes on along the minus strand of JAYSSS010000099.1, from coordinate 833 downwards.
CCCAGCACGGAGGCCGCCGCTGGCGTGGCCCCTCTGGTCACCGCACTTGTGACCAGAGCGCGTGCTGCTCAAGCCCTAGCCAACGCCTTCGATCAGGCCCGCACCGATGAGCTGGTGGCCGCCGCCGGCTGGGCCATCATGGAGCCGGCGCGCAACCGTGCGCTGGCCGAGCTGGCGGTGATGGATACCGGCATCGGCAACGTCGACGACAAGATTCGCAAGAACCACCGCAAGACGCTGGGCCTGCTGCGCGATTTGCTGGGCGCGAAATCGGTCGGCGTGATCTTCGAAGATGTCGAAAAAAATATCACCGAAATTGCGCGTCCAGTCGGCGTGGTGTGCGCCATCACGCCATCCACCAACCCGGGTGCGACACCGGCCAACAAGATCATCAATGCGCTCAAAGGCCGCAACGCCGTGATCGTGGCGCCCTCGCCCAAGGGCTGGAGCACCTGCGCGCGGCTGATCGAACACATCCACGCCGAGTTCGACCGCATCGGCGCGCCGCGCGATCTGGTGCAACTGCTGCCCTCGCCCATCACCAAGGCCTCGACGCAAGAGCTGATGCGGCAGTGCGATCTGGTCGTGGCCACTGGCTCGCAGGCCAATGTGCGTGCGGCGGCGATGAGTGGCACCCCGGCTTTTGGTGTGGGCGCGGGCAATGTGGCGGGCATCGTCGATGAGACGGCGGACGTGGCCCTGGCGGCCGAGCGCATCGTGCGCAGCAAGACCTTTGACAACGCCACCAGTTGCTCGTCCGAGAACAGTCTGGTGGTGGTGGCGGCGGTGCGCGCCGAGCTGCTGGCGGCGCTGGCCGAGCGCGGCGCGGTGCT
>JAYSSS010000098.1:0-28973 GCA_043720415.1 Ideonella sp. | reverse complement strand
CCAGCATCGAGCCCAGAACGCCGCGGATGATCTCGCGGCCAACGGTGGAACCAATCGAGCGCATGGCCGAGCGCGCCGCCGATTCGGCCAGGCCCTCGTGCTTGCCGCCTCGCGGCCCCGTACTGCCGAAGAGCACGCCCTTGAGGCTGTCCATCAGCCCGCCACCCGATTCGGCCGCTGGCGCCTGGCCCGCACTCCCCGCGGTGCCCGCGGGCATGCCTTGGGTTGATGGCGCGGCGCGGCCCCGATCAACATCACCCGCGTTGCCGTTCGCAGCGCTGAAATCGGGCGCCGACAAGGTGCTCGATGCCGAACCCGCAGCCGATGGCGAAGCCGCGGCCCGACCCTTGAGCCTTTCGTAGGCCGAGTCGCGGTCCACCGTTTTCTCGTAGACGCCGGCCACCAGGGATTGCTGCATCAACTCCTGCCGCTGCTCGGTGCTGATGGGCCCGATCTGGCTGCCCGGCGGGATGACGAAGACGCGCTCGGTCACGCTGGGCCGGCCCTTGGCATCCAGAAAGCTGATCAGCGCCTCGCCTACCGCCAGCTCGGTGATGGCCGTGGCCATGTCGCCCAGCTTGGGGTTGGCGCGCATGGTGTCGGCGGCGGACTTCACCGCCTTCTGGTCGCGCGGGGTGAAGGCACGCAACGCGTGCTGCACCCGGTTGCCCAGTTGCGCCAGCACGGTGTCGGGTACGTCCAGCGGGTTTTGTGTCACGAAATACACGCCCACGCCCTTGCTGCGCACCAGCCTGACCACCAGTTCAATGCGCTCGATCAGGGCCGCAGGCGCGTCCTTGAACAGCAGGTGCGCTTCATCGAAGAAGAACACCAGCTTGGGTTTTTCCAGGTCGCCCACCTCGGGCAGCAGCTCGAACAACTCCGACAGCATCCACAACAGGAAGGTGGCGTAGAGCCGCGGCGCATTCATCAGTTGATCAGCCACCAGGATGTTGATCACGCCCTGGCCATCGACGGTCTGCATGAAGTCCTCAATGGACAGCATGGGCTCACCGAAGAACCTGTCGCCACCTTGCTGCTCGATCTGCAACAGGCCGCGCTGGATGGCGCCCACGCTGGCCGCGGAAATGTTGCCGTACTCGGTGGTGAACTGGCCGCCGTTGTCGCCCACAAACTGCAGCATGGCGCGCAGGTCTTTCATGTCCAGCAGCAAGTGGCCGTTGTCGTCGGCGATCTTGAACACCAGGTTGAGCACGCCGGCCTGGGTTTCGTTCAGCGCCAGCATGCGCGCCAGCAGCAGCGGGCCCATGTCGCTGACGGTGGCGCGCACCGGATGCCCGGCCGAGCCCAGCACATCCCACAGCGTGGCCGGGCATGAGCTGGATGTCGGCTCGGCCAGGCCGCGCTCTTTCAGGATGGCTGCCAGCTTGGGCGAGATGCTGCCCTTTTGCGTGATGCCGGTGAGATCGCCCTTCACATCGGCCAAAAAGGTGGGCACGCCGATGCGGCTGAAGTTCTCGGCCAGGGTCTGCAGCGTGATGGTCTTGCCGGTGCCGGTGGCGCCGGTGATCAGGCCATGGCGGTTGGCCAGGGCAGGCAGCAACTCGCAAACGATGTCGCCATGCTGGGCGATGGTCAAGGGGTCGGCCATGGGGGCTCCAGGATTGCCAAATGCGCGGGCGCGCAGGGGCAGTCTAAGGGGCCTTCATGGCCAACATCGATCACACCCACCGCAGCTGCGGTGCAATGGCCCTTCAAGCGCAGGCCAGACGTCCCAGGCTTGTGGCCCTTCAAGCCACAGGCTGGCTTGAGCGCCGACGCCCAAGCATGGCGATCAGTGCGCCGCTCACCAAGGCCAGCGTCACCGGCTCGGGCAGCTGCCGGCCCGAGCTGCTGATCTTGATGTTGTCGAGCCAAAGGTAGTTGCAACGGTTTGGAGCGTCCACGGCGCAATCGTCCAGTGAACCCAGGCTTGGTGCCTGGGTCGCACGCAGGCGGATTTCGTCAAAGTCACCGCCCGAAAAGCCCATCCACTGACCCAGAAACGTGGCGTCGTTCAGGTGCCCGTTGAGCACGACGTTGCCGTCGTCCAGCAGCTCGAAGTAGAGCGCTTGCGGTGGCGTGATCCAGCCCGAGCCGACGAAGAAGGACACCTGATTGAAGTTGTTGCCGTTGTCCAGCGTGATGCGGGAGAAACCATCATCGCCGGCGTCGGGGTACCAGGAGCGCTGGCCAAGGCCAAGCCCTGAGGCCGTCCAGATGCCCTGTGGCTGATCGCCGTTGATCTGCGTGACGCGAATGCCTTGCTGGGCCCAGGTGCTGTTGAGCAGGTCCTGATTCACGGCCTCGAAGTCATTCACAGCACTCGGCACGGGCACGATGTCTGCCATGTGCAGCATCACGGCCTGCACCTGTGTGGCCATCGTGGTGGCGAGCAGCAGGCCCGCCAGACCCTTGCAAACTCGACTTGTTTTCATCGCACGCACTCCCTGGGTGACAAGATGCGGCCAGCTTAGGCAGGCCGTGGCGGCCGGTCTTGACAGGGGTTTGACATCTGTTTGACATTTGCCTGACAAGGGTTTTTGGAGCGATGGATAGACATGGGTGAAGCGCAACGCTGGCAGTTCGGGCCTTTCATCGCCGATGCGACGGAGCAGCGCCTGTGGTGTGGGGACAGGCATGTGCCGGTGACGCGCAAGGCCTTCGCGCTGCTGCTGGCCCTGCTGCGCCGGCCGGCCAGGCTGGTGACCAAGGCCGAGCTGTTTGGCAGCGTGTGGTCGGGCAGCGTGGTCACCGATGCGGCGCTGTCACGCGCCATCCGTGAGCTGCGCTTGGCGCTGGGCGATGCGGCCGGCGCGCCGCTGTACATCGAGACCGCCCACGGTCTGGGATTTCGCTTCATCGCCGAATTGATCCCGCAACCCTCGCCGCCCGTGGCGGTGACCGCCAGCGCCGGCGTTGCGGCTGCCGCTGTAGCCGCAATGGCTATCGCATCGCAGCCGTCGCCAGCCGGCCGTGCGTCCACCCTGGTGGGCCGCGAATCCGATCTGCACACACTCGAGAACGCGCTGACCCTGGCACGCGGCGGTCGCCGGCAATTGGTCTTCGTCAGCGGCGAGCCCGGCGTCGGCAAAACGGCCTTGGTGGAGGCCTTCATCGCCAGGCAAAAGGCCACCGACATCTGGGCCGCCCAAGGCCGCTGCATCGAGCAGTTTGGCGCGCGTGAAGCGCACCTGCCCATACTCGAAGCGCTGGAACGCCTGGCCGCCCAGGTGGGGCCCGAGGCCTTGCGCCAGACCCTGGCGCGCTACGCGCCGTCCTGGCTGGTGCACCTGCCGTGGCTGATGCACGGCGCCGGCGCTGGCGCTGATCCTGTGGCGGCGGCGCAGGCCGCGACCGGCACCTCGGCACAGGGCATGCTGCGCGAAATTGCCCAGGCACTGGAGGTGTTGTCCCAGCGTTCGCCCATCGTGTTGTGGTTCGAAGACCTGCACTGGAGCGATCCCTCCAGTGTGGATGTCTTGTCCTTCCTCGCCGGGCGCGAAGACGCTGCACGCCTGTTGATCATTGCCAGCTATCGCCCGGCCGATGCGCAGCGCGCGAACACGCCCTTGCGCACCGTCGTCCAGGCCCTGGCCCTGCGCGGCCTGTGCCAGCAGATGCCGCTGCAGCGCCTGGATGAACAGTCGGTGGTCGCCTATCTGCGGGCGCGCTTTGGGCATTCGCCCCGGCTGGCGACGCAAGCCCTGGCGCAGTTCATCCATCGCCGCACCGATGGCAATGCGCTGTTCACCGTGGCCACGGTAGATGACCTGGTGCGGCGCGGTGACGTGGCAGACGAAGGCGATGGCTGGCACCTGAAATGGCGGGTGGAAGAGCTGGCCACGGCCATGCCGGCCAGCCTGCGGCAACTCATCCTTGGCCAGCTTGAACAATTGGCCGATGCTGACCGGCGCTTGCTGGAGGCCGCAGCCGTGGCCGGCGCTGAGTTTTCGGCCGCTGCGGTGGCCGCGGCCCTGACTTGCGAGGTGTCGCAAGTGGAGGACCGCTGCGCGCAATTGGCCGCCAGCGGCACACTGCTGCGCAGCAGCAGCAGCGTGGCCTGGCCCGATGGCACGGTGGCCGCGGGATTTGCCTTCTTGCACGCGCTGTATTGGCAGGCCCTGTACGACCAGGTGCCCGAAACACGCCGCGCCGATTGGCAGCGGCGCATCGGCCTGCGTGAGGAGCAGGCCTTCGGCCCACAGGTGGCACAAATCGCCAGCCAGTTGGCCATGCGCTTTGAGGTGGCACATGACATGCCGCGCTGCGTGGCCTACCTGCAGCAGGCCGGCGCCGGCGCACTGTCGCGCTGCGCCTACCAGGAAGGCATTGAGCTCTTGAGCCATGCCCTCGAGCTGGTGCCGCGCCTGGCACGCGATGACCAACCGCGCCAGGAGCTCGATCTCTTGCTGCCGTTGGGCGCGGCGCGCATGGCCGCGGCCGGATACGCCTCGGGCGAGGTCCAGGCCATCTACCAGCGCGCCCTGGCGCTGTGCCGCACCTGCGCCCGCCCGGGCGAGCTCGATCGCAGCTTGCGCGGGCTTTGGAATGTGGCCCTGGTGCGTGCCGATCTGGCGCAGGCCCTGGCCCTGGCGCAGGAGCTGCTGACCCGCGCCCAGGCCAGCGGCCGGCTCGGCCCGCGCTTTGATGCCCACGCCAAGCTGGGCCAGACCAGCATGCACCGCGGTGAGCTGCTGGCAGCCCGCAAGCATCTTGAGCAAGCGCTGGCCCTGCCCATCGATGCCGACGACGCCAACCGCCTGCGCGAAGCGCCGCGCGTGGCCGCCTACCTGGCCTGGGTGCTGTGGTACGGCGGCCAAGCCGACCAGGCCGTGCGCCATGCCGAGCAGGCGCTGGTCTACGCCAAACGTGCCGCCAGCCCGCACTCGAGCGCCTTCGCGCTGGGCTTTGCCGCCTGGCTGTATGTGATGCGTGGCGACCTGGACAGGGCGGGCGTATTGACGCAGCAGCAATTGCAGCAGTGCGCCGAACATGGCCTGCCGTACTGGCGCTGCTGGGGCGAATTCACCGAAGGCCTGTTGATCGCCCGCGGCGGCGATGGCCGCAGCGGCCTGGCCAGGATGGACCGTGCCATCCAGGACTTCTTCGCCATGGATGCCAACGTCGGCTTGCCGCAGTTTCTGGATTTGTATGCCCAGGCCTGCCTGGAAGCCGGCCACCACGCCAAGGCGCAGGCCGCCCTCGCGGCCTCGGCAGAACTGGTGCAGCGCACCGGCAATGGCTACCAGGCCGCGGAAACCGCGCGCTTGCAGGGCGAGCTGGCCTGGGCCATGGACGGCAGCGAGGGCGGCGGCCAGCAGGCCAGCGCCCACCTTGAGCGGGCGCTGCACATGGCCGAGCACAGTGGCGCCCTGGCCTTGCAATTGCGTGCCGCGACCAGCCTGGCGCGGCTGAGCCTGCAGCGTGGCCAAGCCGCACTCGGCATCGATGCGCTGGACCGCCTTTGCCTGGCCTTCACCGAAGGCGCCAACACCGCCGACCTGATGGCCGCGCGGCGGCTGTTGGCGGCGCTTCGCCCAGCGTTGTCACTCAGCCCATCCGTTCCAAATTCAAGCCACCACTTGCTCTGATGCGCGGGCCAGCATGATCGAGCGGGCCGGCGCGTGGGTGGCGCGCGGGTAGCGCAGAAGCGATGGGCGCAACGTGACGCGCGGCCTGTCGAGCCGCGATGACCGGGTGCCACGACGATGACTTCCATTCGCCCTTGTGGCGGCCCGCCGGGCTCAGGCGCTGAGCCGGGCCGCCAGCGAATCAACCAGTTCGGCCCAGTCCGCGTCGTCGATGATTTTCTCGCGCAGGAACTGCGCCTGGCTGGGGGTCCAGAACGGCGCGTCGGCCAGCTCTACCCCGGGCCGCAGCGGGCGGTGCGCGGCAATGAAGTTGTCGATCGCCGCGGGATCGTCGGGCAGGCCGAGCTGCCGGAACACGTCGCCCATGCTGTGGATGGAAGAGTCCATGGTGTGGCTCCGCTGATGGGTCCCGTCGGTTGACGGGCGATGCCGAGGATACCGACCACCGGCTGCAGTGCCATGGCCAGCGGCCAGGGCCCCACTCAAACATTTATTGCCAGGGCGCGATGCGAAATGACAGACTAACAGGACGGCCAGGGTGCGAGGCAAGGCGTGACAAAGTTCGGTCGAGTCATCTGGGTGGGTGCGGGCCTGGCCGCAGTGGCCGGCCTGGCCGCGTTCACGCTGCACGAGTTGCAAACCTCGCGCCTGCAGGCCCGGCTGTGGAGCGCGGTCGCCGGCGAGGCGCGGTTTTCGGTCGAGGCCGGGCCCAGCGATTCGATCCGCTTCCCCGAGGCCGGCCCCTACGACGAGCGCCTGGGCTACCGCCAGCTGCCCGAGCACATCGCTCGCCTTCAGGCGCAGGGCTACGTCGTCAGCCACCAGGCGCGCATGTCGCCGCGGCTGCTCGAGCTCAGCCAACGCGGGCTGTTCGTCCCCTACCGCGAGAAGAACCAGGCCGGCTTGACCGTCAACGATTGCCGTGGTGAGGCCTTGCTGCGCTCGCGCGTGCCGCAGCGCGCCTACGAACGCTTCGAGGCCGTGCCTGCGCTGCTGGTGGATGCCTTGTTGTTTGTCGAGGACCGGCACCTGCTGGACGCTCAGCAGCCGCGGCGCAACCCGGCGGTCGACCCCGAGCGCCTGGCCAAGGCGGCGTTCGAGCAGTTGCGCCGCGCCGCCGACCCGAGCCAGTCGGCGGCGGGCGGCAGCACGCTGGCCACGCAGATCGAGAAGTACCGCCACTCGCCCAAGGGCCGCACCGACTCGGTCGGCGCGAAGTTGCGCCAGATGGCTTCGGCCTCGCTGCGCGCCTACCGGGGCGGCGAGCAGACGCTGGAGCGACGGCGCCAGATCGTCGTCGACTACCTCGACACCGTGCCGCTGGCGGCTCGGCCCGGCTTCGGTGAAATCCACGGCCTGGGCGATGGCCTGTGGGCCTGGTACGGGCGCGACTTCGGCGAGCTGAACCGGCTGCTGGCCCACGCCGGCAACGGCGCAGCACCGAGCGGCGACGAGCTGGGGCCGCAGGCGCTGGCCTTCAAGCAGGCACTGTCGCTGATGGTCGCGCAACGCCGTCCGGCGCAACACCTGCGCGGCGCTGCCACCACCAGCCTGCCGCGCTTGACGCGCCTGACCGACAGCTACCTGCGCCTGATGGCCGACGCCGGCGTCATCACGCCGGCCTTGCGCGACGCCGCGCTGCGGCTGCCGCTGCACTTGCAGCCCGAGGCGCCGCCGCTGCCCAGGCCCAATTTCGTGCAGCGCAAGGCCGTCAGTGCATTGCGCGCCGACCTGTCCGCACTGCTCGACATGCCGCGCGCCTACGACCTCGAGCGTCTCGACCTCGAGCTCGCCACGCCACTGGACGGCCAGGCCCAGCAGCTGGCGACGCGCTGGCTGGTGGCCCTGCAGTCACCCGTCGCGGCCAAAGCGGCCGGGCTGTACGGCCCGCACCTGCTCGAGCCCGGCGCGGACCCGAGCCGGCTGGTCTACAGCCTCACGCTGTTCGAGCGCGGCGAGCGGGCCAATTTGCTGCGCGTGCAGGCCGACAACATCGACCAGCCGTTCGACGTCAACCAGGGCGCACGGCTGGACCTCGGCTCGACCGCCAAGCTGCGCACCCTGATCACCTACCTGGAGCTGGTGGCCGAGCTGCATGCGCGCTGGTCCGGCTTGACCGCGACCGAGCTGTCGGCCTTGGCCACCGGTGATCGCGACCCGCTGTCGGCCTGGGCGCGACAGTACCTGGCGCGCGCCGACGACCGTCGCCTGGCCGCGATGCTTGAAGCCGCGATGCTGCGAACCTATTCCGCCAGCCCGGCAGAAACCTTCTTCACCGGCGGCGGCCTGCACCGCTTCGAGAACTTCGAGCGCGAACACAACGCCCGCGCGATGACGCTGCGCGAGGCCTTCAGGCACTCGGTCAATCTGGTGTTCATCCGCCTGATGCGCGACATCGTGGCGCACCGGATGTTCGGCGATGCGACGCACGGCGCGCAGCTGCTGCGCGACGCCGCCGATCCGCGCCGGCGCGAGCTGCTGGCGCGGTTTGCCGAGCGTGAAGGCGCGGCGTACCTGGCCCGTTTTCATCGCAAGTACCAGGGGTTGCCGGACGCTGCCGCGCAAACGCTGCTGCTGGGCGGGCTGCGGCCGACGGCGCCGCAGCTGGCCAGCATGCTGTTCGCCATCGATCCGCAGGCCAGCGATGAGCAGCTCGACGCGCTGCTGGCGGCGCAGCTGGGCCCCGGCGCCGCCTCGGCGCGGGCGCTGCGCGGCGCCTATGCCAGCCTGTCGCTCGCCGATCAAGGCCATGTCTCGGGCGTGCATCCGCTGGAGCTGTGGCTGCTCGGCCATTTGCGCCGCCACCCCGGGGCGACGCTGGCCGAGGTGCTGGCCGCCAGCCAGGCCGAGCGCCAGCAGGTCTACGCCTGGCTGTTCAAGACGCGGCACAAGAGCGCACAGGATGTGCGCATCCGCCAGTTGCTGGAGCTCGACGCCTTCGCGCAAATCCACCAGTCATGGCGGCGGCTGGGCTACCGCTTCGATTCGCTGACGCCTTCGTATGCCAGCGCCATCGGCGCCTCGGGCGACCAGCCGGCGGCGCTGGCCGAACTGATGGGCATCATCGCCAACGGCGGCGCGCGGCGGCCGCTGCAGCGCCTGGGCGCACTGCACTTCGCCCGCGATACGCCCTACGAGACCCGGCTCGAGCAGCGCAGCCCGGAGGCCCAGCCGCTGCTCGATGCCGATGTGGTGCGGACCGTCCGCGGCGCACTGGTCGATGTGGTCGAAGCCGGCACGGCCAGGCGCCTGAAGGGCGCGCTGAAGGCAGCGGACGGCAGCGTGATCGAGCTCGGCGGCAAGACCGGCACCGGCGACCACCGCTTGCGCGTGACCGGCCGGGGCGGCCGCCTGATTTCCGAGCGCGTGATCGACCGCTCGGCCACCTTTGTGTTCACCCTCGGCGAGCGCTACTTCGGCACCGTGATGGCCTATGTGCACGAGCCCCATGCCGCAGGCTATCGCTTCACCAGCGCGCTGCCGGTGCAAATGCTGAAGTCGCTGGCATCGCAGTTGCTGGCCGTGCTTCAGGATGGCGCCTGCCGGGGCGGCGCGCCGCAGCAGTGATGGCCGGCCGAGACAATCCATCCGGCTCGAAGATGCCGGGCAGGCGCGGGTTGGTGAAGCCGCTCGGATTCATGTTGAGGCTCAGCGTGGCGTATCTGAGCGTACTGGCAGCGATCACCATGTTTCAAGACCACTTGCTGTATTTACCTGCCAAGGCCACGGTCGGGGAGATGGTTTCCGGCCGGCTTCAGGCCTGGCCGACGCAGCACGATTTTCGCGGCCTGGTGGCACAGCCCGTTGGCGTGGTGCGCGCCACCGTCATCGTCTTCCACGGCAATGCGGGGCATGCCGGCCACCGCGGGTTCTACGCCAGCATGCTCGTACCGCTGGGGCTGCGGGTCATCCTCGCCGAATACCCGGGATACGGCCCGCGCGGCGGCGGCGTGGGCGAGCTCAATCTGGTGGACGATGCCGAGCAGACCGTTGCGCTGGCCCATCGCCTATATGGCCCGCCGCTGCTGCTGATCGGTGAGTCGCTCGGCGCCGGCGTCGCGGCGGCGGCGGGTGCGCGCCAAGCGGACAAGACGGCTGGCCTGTGGCTGATCACGCCGTGGGATCGACTCGAGCATGTCGCTGCCTTGCACTATCCATGGCTGCCGGTGAAATTCTTGCTGCGCGATCGCTACGACAGTGCGGCCCAGCTCGCGTCGTTCGCGCGCCCCGTCCTGGTGACAGTGGCCGAGCACGACAGCATCGTTCCCGCCCGTTTCGGCACCGCGCTTTATGCGGCCCTGCAGAATCCCAAACAACTGGCGGTGGTCCGCGCCGCCGGACACAACGACTGGACCGGGCATGTCGAGCCTGGTTGGTGGTCGCAGGCCTTATCGTTTCTGCTGGGCGAGTCGGCCCCACCGTGAGCGCTGTGCAATGTGACCCACCGCGGTCTGGCTGGTCTTGCTCGGCGTGGTGATCGGCTGGAGGCTGCGGCGCCGGCGATGAGCCCGGCGCGGGACCCGCGATGGGTTCAAGTTCAACCGTCGGCAGCAGCTTCCATCGCCGCGCCGTACTGCGCCAGGCCGGCGGCGCTGTTCAGCCGGGCACGCTTGAGAAGCGCATCCTGGCCGGCGCGCACATTGGCGGCTTGCCCTTGCCAGGCTTGCAGGGCCGGCTCTTGCAGTGCGCGGCCGTAGGAGAAGCTCAACTGCCAGGGCTGCGGGCCGAGCCGGTTGATCGCATCCAGATTGGCCGTGGCTTGCTCGGGGGTCTGGCCACCTGACAGGAAGTTGATGCTCGGCACCGCCGCCGGTACCGTGCGCCGCAGGATGCGTATCGTCTGTGCGGCCACCTCGGCCGGCGTCGCCGCTTGCGGCTGGGCCTTGCCGGGCAGCACCATGCTGGGCTTGAGCAGCATCAGCTCGAGCGCCACACCGTGGCGATGCAGCGCGTTGAACACCTCATGCAGCACGGCCTGGCTCACCTCGGCGCAGCGCGCCAGCGGGTGTTCGCCATCGATCAGGACCTCGGGTTCGATGATCGGCACGATGCCCTGCTGCTGGCAGATCGCCGCATAGCGTGCCAGCGCCTGGGCATTGGCTTCGATCGCCAGCCGGCTCGGCAGGCCGGCACCGATGGTGTAGACGGCGCGCCACTTGGCAAAGCGCGCGCCCTGGCGCTGGTAGGCCTCCAGGCGCTTGCCGAGTCCGTCCAGACCCTGAGTTATTTCATCCCCCGGCGCCCCGGCCAGCTCGATCTTGCCGGCGTCGACCTTGATGCCGAGCACGATGCCCTGGCGCGCGGCGAGTTGCGCCAGGGGCGTGCCGTCGTCGGCGCACTGGCCCAGCGTCTCCTCATACAGGATGACGCCGCTGATGAACCTGCCCAGCCCCGGCGCGCCCAGCAGCAGGCTGCGATAGGCGCAGCGGTTTGGCTCGGTCGAGTCCACGCCGATGGCCTGGAAGCGCTTGGCGATCGTCGGGCCGCTCTCGTCGGCGGCCAGGATGCCCTTGCCCAGGCCCGGCTGCACCAGCGCCTCGATCGTGGCTTGCAGTTGACTGAGAGTGCTCATGCTGTGCTCCTGGTTTGGCGCGGCTACGGGCTGGCCCGGGTTGCCAGCGGCCGCAGGTATACCACCTGGGCGACCGGCCTGGCCAGGCCTGGATTTCGTTGGCGGCGACAGGCGCTGCCGCCTCGGCGCCGCCAGCCTGGAGCGGCTGAGGCTGCAGCGTTGCCACGCCGCACACGGCATCACTTGCGCGTCGGCGCCGACGCGGGTGATGTCCCAATCGCGGCTGCCAAAGATGTCGAGCACCGGGATGCGGATGCGCACCATGTCTTCCAGGCCATTGATGATGCCGATGAAGGCCCAGGCGCGCACGGGGCCTTGCGGCGCGCGCGCCAGGTCATGGTTGGCCATGGTGGCACCCAGGCTGTGCGAGACGATGGCGATGCGGCGGTGGCCGCGCTCGGCCAGCCAGGCCTCGGCCAGCTTCACGCGCAGGGCGCCGTAGTGCTCGAAATCCGGCGCCCAGCTTCGCAAACGGCATCGACGCAAGCATTGGCAAGCCGGTGCGCAAGCTGCCGTTGAAAAACGTCAAACTGAGGGTATGCACGCCCGTATCCGCGAGCTGCCCTTCTCTTCGCACCTGTCGGATGAGGCCGGTTTCTCTTCGGCGACGCACGGCTTGGACCTCGACCGCTCCACCATCAGCAGGCCCGTCCAGAGTCCTTGACGGCGAATGGTGACAGCATATACGCATGTCACCCATGCCAGTTCTGGTCGTAGACACCAATGTCTTGGTTGCCGCTCTGCGCTCTGAGGGCGGCGCTTCGCGTCAAGTCATCAGGCGTGTTTTGATGGGTGATTACACCCCCGTGTTTGGCAACGCACTGTGGCTGGAATACGAAGACGTACTGGGCCGGGTGGACCTGTGGGACACGAACACCTCAGAACATGATCGGGCTCAAGTCATGGGCGCTATGGCCCTCGTCGCGCGATGGGTCAACATCAGCTTTGGTTGGCGGCCCAATCTGCCAGACGAAGCCGACAACCACCTGATCGAGTTGGCCATTGCAGCAGGCGCCGACGCCATCGTCACCCACAGCATCCGCGACGTGGCGCGCGGCGAACTCAAGTGGGCACAGCTCAGCGTGCTCACGCCGGCCCAGTGTTTGGAGAAATACTCATGAGCATCCCAGGCCCCTGTCGGCGCCCGGCGTTCGCGGAGAAACACGAATGGTTACTGAACTATCAATGACTTGGCGATTTTGTTTCTTGTGAGTACCCTGACGATTCGATTGCCCGACAGCACGGCCGACCGGTTGAAGTCGCTGGCACGCCGCCGTGGCTTGAGCGTGAACAAACTGATGGAAGAGCTGAGCACGCAAGCGCTCGCCATCCACGACACAGAAAACCGCTTCCGAGCCATGGCCACGCAGGGTGATGCCAAGGCGGCGTTGAAGGTGCTGGATCGGCTGGACCGCTTGGATCGCGTTGCCCAGGGCAGGCCATGACCCTCGTGTAGAGCGCGTGCTTTGTCGCGTCCAAGTTCGATCAGTCCGCCGCCAGGGCCGAGGCCAGAAAGTGCGCGAGCTCGGCCACCAGTGTGTCCTGCCGGCCGTCGAAATAATGCTCGGCGCCGGCCACCACCACCTGGCGTGAGCGCGGGTGGCGTTCGATCTGGCGGCGGCGCTCGTCGGCGCCGACGCGGGTGATGTCCCAATCTCGGCTGCCAAAGATGTCGAGCACGGGGATGCGGATGCGCACCATGTCTTCCAGGCCATTGATGATGCCGATGAAGACCCAGGCGCGCACGGGGCCTTGCGGCGCGCGCACCAGGCCCAAGGCTCAAACTCAAACCCCAGTCGCCTTCACCGCCCAGCGCAGCTTGGCTGAACTGGAGCGTGGATTGGCGCGCTGCTCCTCAAAGCTGGGCCGGATGAATTCAGGCGCGATCCGCGCGTAAACGCCCGCACGTTCGCCGCTTTGAAAGGCTTTTTTGACACGCCGGTCCTCGCCCGAATGAAAGCTCAGGATGGCCACCCGGCCCCCTGGCTTCAGGCAGCCCGGCAAGGCCTCCAAAAAGCGATCCAGCACACCGAACTCATCATTCACTGCAATGCGCAAGGCCTGGAACACGCGCTGCAAGGTCTTGCGCGTTTGCGCCTGGCGCTCGGCCAGCGGCATGCGCGCCTTCAGCAGCTTGGCCATCGCGGCCGTGACGCACTGTGCCAACTGCGCGGTGGTCTCGAAGTACTGCCCTTGCAGCGCGGCGGCCAGCGGCTCGGCCAAGGGCTCGTCGGCGTTGTCGTGCAGCAGCTCGCGCAAGCGTGGCCGTGTCACCGACAGCAGCAGCTCGCTGGCCGAGGGGCCGCTGCTGGGGTCCAGGCGCAGGTCCAGCGGGCCATCGGTTTTGAAGCTGAAGCCACGTGCCGGGTTGTCGATCTGCATCGACGAGACGCCCAGATCGGCGAGTACGAAGTCAAAACCACCACCGGCTTCGGGCAACAACAGTGGCAGCTCGGCAAAGTTCATGCGCCGCAGCACCAGCTCGGTGGCATCGCAGCCCTGGCCGCGCAGCCGCGCCTCGGTGCGGGGCAGCTCGATGGGGTCGACATCCACGCCAAACAGGCGCCCACCGGGGCGCAGGCGGGTGAGCAGCGCCTGGGCGTGGCCTCCGTAGCCCAGGGTGGCATCCAGGCCCAACTCACCCGGCTGCGGCGCCAACAGCGCCAGGATCTCGGCCACGCAGATCGGCCGGTGCATGCCGGCCGGCGTTTGCCCGCGCTCGATGACCTTTTGCAGCTCGGCGCCATGCTGGACGGGGTTGAGCTCTTTGTACTTGTCTTCGAAGCGGCGGGGATGGGTGCCGGCGTAGCGCGGGCGGCGCCTGTGTGAGGGGTCGGGCGAAGTTTCGCGCGAAGGGTCGTGCGATGTGTCGTGCGATGTGTCCTGAATCGGGCCGCGCGAAGGGCCGTGCAAGGCATCGTTCTCAGGCGCATCAGCCGCATCGGGGGGTACAGGGGCATCGGCCATGCGCGGATTGTCCGGTACCTGTACAACGCTGTGCTGCCATCAACGGCTGCGCGTGCCCAGCTTGCGCGCCAACAGTGCCGGGCGCAGTCGCAATGCGGATGAAGCTGCGGCCGCGTTACCCTGCGGCGCGGCGCCCGCGCCATCAACGCCCCAAACAAACCTGTCATGTCCACGCCACCCCAACCAAACCCAGCGCTTGACGCCTTGCCCGAGCATGTGCGCCTGAACCGCGCGGTGTGGGACCTGTGGGCTGCGGATTACGCGGAACCGGGCCAACGTGCCTGGGCCGCGGCCGAGCCGACCTGGGGCATTTGGGATGTGCCCGAGTCGCAGCTTCAGATGCTGCCTGCCGAAATGGGCGGCATGGACGCCATCGAGCTGGGCTGCGGCACGGCCTATGTGTCGGCCTGGATGGCGCGCCGCGGTGCGCGGGTGGTGGCCATCGACAACTCGGCGGCGCAATTGGTCACGGCCTTGCAGCTGCAGCGCCAGCACGGCCTGGAGTTTGCGTTACTGCATGGCAATGCCGAGTGCGTGCCTTGCGCGGATGCGTCGTTTGACTTTGCCATCTCCGAGTACGGCGCCAGCTTGTGGGCTGACCCGCAATGCTGGGTCGCCGAGGCGGCGCGATTGCTGCGCCCGGGCGGTCAGCTGGTGTTCCTGACGAATGCGTTTTTGATGTCGCTGTGCGCGCCCGAGGAAGCAAACGTCGTGGCCACCGCGGCGCTGCGCCGGCCGGCCTTCGGGATGTACCGCCTTCAGTTCCCGGGCGACTGCGGTGTCGAGTTCCACCTGTCTTCGGGCGAGTGGATTCGCCTGTTGCGCGGCTGCGGTTTTGAGATCGAAGACTTGATCGATGTGCGCGCCCCGGCCACCGGCCGCCATACCCAGCATTCGTTCGTGACCCGCGAGTGGGCCCGCCAGTGGCCGAGCGAAGAAGTCTGGAAGGTGCGCAAGCGCGGCTGAGCCTGGCCCATGACGAGGCGGCGCCAGAGCGCGCAGCTTCAGTTCGTCGCCAGCGCCTGTGCCACCACCACCCTAACCGCCAGCCTCATGCGCAGCCTGCGCGGGGCCACAGTGAAGTACATGTGATCCTGGACTTCGCCGCCGTGGGCAGCCCGGTTGCGGCACAGAGGCGCTCAATCGGCTTATCTTGGCCTTCACCGAAGGCGCCGAGGATGTGGGCTTGCTCGACCTCGGTGCGCCTCGCCCATGGCTGTCATGAGCTTGACCAGACTGGCTGCACGCCCCGCATCATGCTTTGCCGCGCCCACCTTCATCAGCAACGGGTCGCGCCTGATGCTCTGGCCCTGCAGGGCCATGAGCCAATCAACGTAGCGACGCAGCCGCTTGCGCCACATACCCCGTTCCCTGCCGATGCGCGCATCGCATTGCGCAAGCCCATGGATGTCCTCGTCAGTGGCCAGCCGCCTGACCTGCACGTTTCGATTGCGATCACAGCGCCTCGAAGCGCTGCCGCCACTTCTCAGCCCAATCCGGCACGGCGTCGGCGGGCATCGGCCGGGCGACAAAATAGCCTTGCGCCACGTCGCAACCGGCGGCCCGCACGAAGTCCCAATCGGCGCGGTCTTCCACACCTTCGGCCACGGCTCTCATGCCGAGTTGGTGCGCCATCTCCAGGCTGGCCGTGAACAGGGCACGTTGGGTGCCTTGCTCGTGGCTGCCGCTGCCATGCACGAATCCGCGGTCGATCTTCAGCTCGTCAAACGGAATGTCGCGCAATTGCGCCAATGATGAATGGCCGGTACCGAAATCGTCGATCGACAGCCCGATGTGCTTGAGCCGCAGCCGCGTGAGGATGTCCACAGGGGCGCGCGCGTCACCCATCAAGGACGACTCGGTGACTTCCAGCACCAGGTCGGTGGGCAGCAATCCGTGGCGATCAACCTCGCGCTGTACGAACTCCGGAAAATCCAGACGCGCCAGGTTGTCCATCGAGATGTTTACCGCTACGCCCAGCGCCAGCCCGGCATCGCGCCAGCGCCGCGCCTGTGCCAATGCCTGGGTCAGCACGATGCGCGTCAAGTCGTCGATCAGGCCATGCGCCTCGGCCACAGCAACGAAGCCCTCCGGATAGCGCAGGCCATCGACCGGATGCTGCCAGCGCACCAGCGCCTCGACGCCGACCAGCGCCCCATCGGCCAACGCCACCTTGGGCTGGTAATGCAGCACCAACTGGCCGGCGCCCATCGCGTGCTTGAGCTCCTGCGGCCCGCAGACCTTGGCCACTTGACGCGCCCGCAATGGGATGAAGCCGTGCCAGCGCTCGATCAGATCGCTCAGCGCCTTTGCGGGCACCGGCTTGTGCAGATGGCTTAGCACATTGAGATGGTGGGCCGCGGCCAGCTTGGCGGCCGTCTCCAGCACGCGCAAGTCCGCACCGCTGACCAGCGCCAACCCTCCCGCATAGCGGCGTTCGGCGAGGTGGCGCATGAATTCCACGCCATCCATGCCAGGCATGCTCAGGTCCAGCAGCAGCAGCAAGGCCGAGGTGTCGCGCTGATGCAGCCAATCGAGCGCCAGCGCGCCGGAGCCGCAGGCCTGCACCGGTGCCACGCCAAGCGCGGCCAGTTGGCACTGCAATATCTGCAGCTGGAAGCGGTCGTCGTCCACCAGCAGCACGCCCGCCTCGGCGGCGACTTGCACACTGTCCAGACAGTCCTGTTCAGACTCAAGAAGCACGGCGACATCGTCGCCGCTCAACTGCGCCGAAACCGGCAGCTCGAGCACTGGCAGCGTCCTGTCGTTGGCAAGCTTGAGGGGAAGGGCGGGCGCTTGCACCTGTGCGACTGGGGCTTGCGTTGCAGCGGCCGATGCGGCCGGCAGCCAGCGCGCCAGTGTCGCGGCGAGCTGCTCCAGTTGCACCGGCTTGCTGAGGTAGTCGTCCATGCCGACGGCGCAGCAACGCTCGGCTTCGCCGTGCAGCGCATTGGCCGTCAGCGCAACGATCGGCAGCCGCCGGCCGGGTGCCTCCTCGCAGCGGATCGCCGCGGTGAGTTCGTAGCCGTCCATGCCGGGCATGTGCAGGTCGGTCAGCAGCAGCCCATAGCGCTGCGCGTGAATACCGTTGCGCCACCGGGCCAGTGCGTCCAGGCCATCGTCGGCCACCTCGGCGGCGACCCCGAGCAGGGCGAGCTGTCGGCGTATCACCTTGCGATTGATGTTGTTGTCCTCGGCCACCAGCACCAGCCGGCCCTGCACGATGGCTTGGTCTACGCTGGGCGGTGCCAGCGTGCCGATCGGCAGGCCGCCAGCCACTTCGCCGGGCTGCGGCAAGGCACGTCCGGCCGCCAGCGCCACCGCCTGCAGCAACGCAGCGCGGTGCATCGCGTCGGCGTCCAGCGACACCTTCCCGGGGCCGATCAACCGTGCACTGCGCCGCTGGCCCTGGCCGATGCACACCAGCGCCAATGTCTGGCCAATGTCACCGGCCTGCAACTGGCCGAGCGCCGGGTCGTCGCTGTTGGCCTCGACGATGGCCACCGGCGGCGTGCCGGCATGCACCGCCAGCGCCTGCTGCAGTGCCGGCAGGTCGGGCCAGGCCCGGGCCTGCGCACCCGCTGCGGCGAGGTAGGCGCACCAGTCGCGCGCCTGCTTCGCGTCGTGCAGCACGACATGGCAGTCCAGCCCGGCCAGGTCCTGCCAAGGCGCGAGTTCAGGCACGATGTTGAGGTCGACATTTGGCTGGTGGGCGGGCGGGTTCGCGGGCTGGCTGGTGCGCTCGTTTGTGCGCTCGTTCGTGCGCTCGTTCGTGCGCTCATCGCTGTCACCTTGCAGCGGCAGCGTGACCGTGAATGTGGCCCCTTCGCCCGGCTCGCTGGCCACCTTGATGGCGCCACCGAACAGCGCCACCAGCCTGCAGCAAATCGATAGCCCCAGCCCCGTGCCGCCATAGCGTCGCGTGGTCGAGCCTTCGGCCTGCATGAAGGGTTGGAAGATGCGGGTCTGCGCCTCGGGCGCCATGCCGATGCCGTTGTCGCTGACCTGCAGGCGCAATTGGCCGGTCGCGTCGGGCTCGGCGCGCAGCCGCACCTGCCCCCGCATTGCCAAGCCGGCGCAGAATTTGATCGCATTGCCCAGCAGGTTATTCAGGATCTGGCGCAGTCGCACGGCATCGCTGCGGATCCAGTCGGGCAGACTCGGGTCGACAAAGACCTGCAGCCCGACGCCGCGGCTGGAGGCCACTGGCTGCAAAGCGTCGCACACGCCTTCGAACAGGCGCAAAAGCGCTACCGGCTCCTGTTCGAGGACCATGCGGCCGGCCTCGATCTTGGAGAAGTCGAGAATGTCATCGATGATGCCCAGCAGCGCGAAGGCCGACTCGCGGATGGTCTCGGCCAGGTCGGCCTGGTAGGGCGTCAGGCTCGACCGGCGCAGCACATCGACGATGCCCACCACGCCGTTCATTGGCGTGCGGATCTCGTGGCTCATGGTGGCGAGGAAGGCACTCTTGGCCTCGTTGGCTGCTTCGGCGGCCTGCTTGGTCAGGTGCAGCTCGGCAGTGCGCTCGGCTACCAGCTCTTCCAGGTGGTGGCGATGCTGGTCCAGCTCCTGGCCGAGGCGCTGCTTTTCGGTCACGTCCTCCATCACTGTCAGATAGTGCGTGATGCGCCCATGCGGCATGCGAATCGGCGTGATGCTGGTGAACGCGACGTACTCGCTGCCATCCTGACGGCGATTGATCAGCAGGCCTTTCCATGGCCGTTCGGCCGCCAGACAGGCACGCAGCATGCGGTAGGTGTCAGCGGGTGTCTTGCCGGACTGCAGGATGCGCGAGTTGCGTCCGATCATCTCGGCACGCGTGTAGCCCGAGCTGGCTGTTGCCGCGGCGTTGACATACTCGATGGTCGCGGTGAGGTCGCTGATGATGATGCTTTCGGCGCTCTGCTCCACCGCCAGCGACAGCTGGCGCAATTGCTGGTCCTGCGCGTGGCGTTGAGTGATGTCGCGCAGCACCGCAAGGTAGCGCTGGCCGTCCAGCGGCCGTGCGCTGACCTCGGCCGGGAAGTGGCTACCGTCCTGGCGCACATGCTCCCATTCGGCCAGGTGCGGTTCGCCGGCCATCATCGCTGGTACTTCGAGATCGAGACGCTGGTGTTCGTTGGCGGTCAGCACATCGTGCAGGCGCAAACACAGCAGTTCGTCGCGGCAGTAGCCGAACATCGACTGCGCACGCGAGTTGGCATCGAGGATGCGGTGCTCGCGGTCGAGCAGCAGCACGCCGTCGCCGAGTTGCTCGAACAGGTTACGCTGGTAGGCTTCGACTTGGCGCAACTCGTTTTGCCGACGCCAGCTCAGCATCCATTGCTCCACCGCGCGAGCCAGGTCGCACAGCAGATCGCGATGCAGGGCGCTGAGCCGGCGCGGCTGCCGGTCGATCACGCACAGGGTGCCGATCCTGTGACCGTCGACATCCAGCGGCACGCCGGCGTAGAAGCGCAGATGCGGCTCGCCGGTGACCAGTGGATTGTCGGCAAAGCGCGGGTCCAGGGCCGCGTCGGGCACCTCGAACAACTCGCTACCGAGAATGGTGTGGGCGCAAAAGGCCGGCTCGCGCGGCGTCTGGGTCACCTCCAGCCCGACCCGCGCCTTGAACCATTGGCGTTGCGCGTCGACCAGGCTGACCAGCGAGATCGGGCAGCCGGTGATCGCCGAGGCGCAGCGCGCCAGGCCATCGAGGACCGGGTCGCAGGGCGTATCCAGCACGCTCAGCGACGCCAGCGTCAACAGGCGCTGGGTCTCATCGGGCGGCAGTGCGGCGGTGATCATCTGCGTTGCCGGTCAGTGGCGCGGCAGGCCACGCTGGAGCGCCGTTCGAGTGCGCGCTGCACTGCCACTTCAGCGTCGCTCCACGGCCACAGGTCGGGGATGGGGTTGGCCAGTTGCGGGACATCGTCGTCGAAGGCCAGCACCAATAGCGAAGGGGTAGCGCGCGCCAGATTGCGCATCAACGCCGGCCCCGCGGCACCGTCGATCGCATAGTCCAGGATCAGCAGGTCGGCCGCGGCGTGCACCATCCGCCGCATGGCGTCCAGCACGTCTCTGGCGACCTCGATCCGGCTGGTCGGCGCAAGACGTCCGACCAGCTCACGCATCTGTTCGCGCCGTGCCTCTTGCGCGATCAGCAGGATCACCCTCGGCACAAGCGGCGCGACGGGGCCGGGCGAAACGATGGCGCCGGATGGGGCTTGCATAGGGGGCGGCATGCGATGCTCCTGCCGGGTGCCGCGCCCTGTGGGCGCCGGAACGCACTGCCGGTGAACTGCACTCTAGGCAGCAGCCGCGTTCCGGTCTGCGGGGAGTTCTCGACGCGCCATGCCGGGCGCTCGTGCAAGTTGAGAGGCCCGGCTCAAAGGTCCTCAGCATCAATCAAGCCGGCGCGGATGGCGAAACGCACCAGCGCCGGCACGTCGGCCACGCCGATCTTGGCCATCAGTCGGCTGCGATAGGAGTCGACGGTTTTGGACGACAGGTGCAGCACGCTGGCGATCTCGGCGCTCGACTGGCCACGCACCACCAGCGCCACGATCTGGCGTTCGCGCGCCGACAGCGTATTGAGCACCGAGTCGCCATCGTTCGCGGTCAGACCACGCACCGCCAGATCGGCGACATCGCCACCCAGGTAGCGCCGGCCCTGCAGCACGATGGCAATCGCGCCCATCAGCTCAACCGCCGACGCGCCCTTCAGGACATAGCCCAAGGCGCCCAGTCGCAGCGCCTCGGCCACATGGCGTGGCTGCGCCGACATGGTCAGCACGATGGTGCGCACAGGCAGCCGGCGGCGCTGGATTTGGGTCAGCAGCTCGAAGCCCGAACGCTGGCCCAGTTGCAGATCGAGCAGCAGCACGGCCGGGGTCAGGCGTTGCAGGTCCGCGAGGGCCTGTGTCGGGTCGGCCGACTCACCCACCACGCGGTAACCACCGACAAGCAGCACAGCGCGCAGGCCGTCGCGAAGCATTTCGTGGTCATCGACCAGATAGACCTCAGTCATGGTTGTCGCGCCTCCCAGCGCAGCGACACCTGTGTGCCGCCCGAGCTTGCACCTTCGACACGGAGTCGAGCGCCGATCGCGATTGCCCGCTCTCGCATCCCGACGATACCCAGGTGCCCTGGCCGGCCGTGGGCCAACGGCTTCGGGATGCCGATGCCGTCGTCAATCACGTCGAGCCTGAGCGATGCATTGTCGCCGCCGAGCAGCACCCGGATCAGCGAGGCGCCGGCATGCTGGCGCGCATTGGCGATCGCTTCGCGAGCCACCATGAACGCACCGTACTCCACATTGGCGGGCCAGCGCCGGCCCGACGCGCTGTCGGCCACTTCGAGCAACACGTCGGCGCTGTCTCCGGCGATGGCGCGCGCGCAGATCTCGTTGTCCAGCGCCGCCGTCAGCCCCTGGTCGTCGAGCAGCGGTGGGCGCAGCTCAACCAGCACCTGGCGCACCTCACTCACGGCCTGGCTGAGCAGCATGGCAATTCGGCCGCTCTGTTCCTTCAGCGCCTCGGGCATGGTCGCGCCGTGCAGCGCGATGCAGGCATCGAGGTTCAGCCGCGCCGCGGCCAGCGTCTGGCCGAGGTGATCGTGCAAGGCCTGCGCGACGCGCTGCGCGGCGGATTTCTCCTGCGACAGCAACTGCTGCGCCAGCTCGGACAGTTCGAGCTGGTAGGCCAGCAGGGCATCCTCCGAAGCGCGCCGCGCCGTGATGTCGCGCACCACCGCTAGAAAACGGCGCTGGTCCAGCGCGCGTGCGCTGACCTCGGCCGGGAAACGGCGGCCGTCCTTGCACCGGAACTCCCATTCGGCCAAGTGCGGCTGGCCGGCCATCACCCGGGCCACTTCGTCGCCGACACGGTGGCGCTCGACGTCGGCCACCAGTTCGCTCGCGTGCAGTCGCAGCAGCTCATCGCGGCGGTAGCCCAGCATGGCCAGCATCTGCGGGTTGGCATCGAGCACGTGGTGCTCGGCGTCGATCAACAGCACGCCGTCGGCCAGTTGCTCGAACAAGCTGCGCTGGTAGGCCTCGGCTTCGCGCAGGGCCAGTTCGGCGTGCTTGCGTTCGGTGGCGTCGAAGGTGGTGCCTGCCATGTAGGTGGCGCGGCCGTCGGCGTCCCACAGCGCCTGGCCCCGGGTGTGAAACCAGCGCCACTCGCCGCTGGCATGGCGGGCGCGGAACTCGAAGTCGTAGGGCACGCGCCGCGCGACGTGCGCTCGCAGGGCCTCGCGCCAGCGCGGCAGGTCCTCGGGGTGCAGCAGGGCCGCGAAGCGCGCCACCACCTCGTGCGCCGGTGGCGGCTCATGACCCAGTTCCTGCCAGAACGGGGCCGGATAGGTGACCCGGCCCGTGGCCATGTCCCAGTCCCACACCTGGCCATGCGTGGCGGCCAGGCAGTAGCGCGTTTCGCTCAGGCGCAGCGCCTTTTCGGCACGCCTGCGCAAGGTGATGTCGCTGAAGTAGATCGACAGGCCATCGGGCGACGGGTAGAGCCGGCCCTCGAACGAGCGACCGCCGGCCGCGTAATAGTCTTCGACCACCACCGCCTTCTGGGTGGCCATCGCTTGCTCGAACGCGCGGTGGAACGGCGAGCCGACGATTTGCGGGAACTCGGTCCAGATGTGGCGACCAAGAAGATCTTCCTCGTTCTCCCGCCCCAGCAACTGTGCAGCACGGCGGTTGGCGTAGGTGTAGCGCTGTTCGCCGTCGAGCGCGAGGAAGCCATCGTCGACACGGGCCAGCACGTCGCGCAACAGGTCGTGCGCAGCCTGCCGTTGTCGTTCGAGCTCGCGCCGTTGTGTGACGTCGTTGGCCAGCACCAGTCGCGCCAGCCGGCTGCCGAATAGCAGGTCGTTCGACGAGATCTCCGCCTCGATCAAGTGGCCGTCCTTGCAGCGGTGGGTCCACGTTCCCTCGTGCATCAGGCCGTGCTTCAACCCTTCGGGCGTCGAAGGCAGGCTCGGCGCTGGGTGCCGGCGCTCTTCGGGCGGCCGGATGTCGGCCACCGTCATTGCCAGGAACTCTTCACGGGTGTAGCCGTAATGCGCCAGCGCGGCTTCATTGACCGCCATGAAGCGCAAGGTTTCGCGGTCGAACACCCACATCGGGTGCGAATTCGCCTCGAACAGCATGCGGTAGCGCTGTTCGCTGTCGCGCAAACGCCGCTGCGCGGCCAGCCGCTCGGTGACGTCGCGCGAGATGCCGAACATGCCGATGACAACGCCCTGGGCGTCGTGCAGTGGGCCCTTGGTGGCATGGAAGGTGACGCGACCGTCGGCGGTGTCGAGCTCCTCCTCGAAGGTCTCGGGTTGGCCCTGAGCCATCACGCGTTCGTCATTGGCGCGGACCATCGCGGCTTGCTCGGGCGCGAAGATCGCGCTGTCGTCGCGCCCAAGCACCTGCGCGGTTGTAGTGCCGGTGACACGCGCCGCCTCGCGGTTGAACAGCAGGTAGCGGCCCTCGCGGTCCTTGGCGAAGATGGCGTCGGGTGTGGCCTCGGCCAGCGCCTGCAGCAGGCGCAACATGCGATCCTGCGATTGCAGCGCCACGCGCTCGCTGGCCGAGGCCTGCTGCTGCCGGGCGATCAGCCGTCGCATCAGACCGTACAGCAGTGCTGCCGTCACGCCGACAAAGGCCCAGCCTTTGAGCGTGCCTGCCAGTGCCCGTTGCGCAGGGTCAGCGAGCAGCCAGGCCACGGCGGCGTCCGACAGGCCAAACCACAGGCTGGCGAACACCGTGTAGATGAGCACGACACGCCGCATGTCGGACAGCGGCTGCGCTTGGCCTTCGATGGAAGAAAAGTTCATTCGGTTCGTGGGGTTGCATCGCGATGCGTCAACGCTACGTCTGCATGCCCGCATCGGCCTGACGTCGGCCTGCGGCCAGCCAGACGCACGCGCCGATCAAGCCAACGTCGCCCGGTCAACTATCACATGAAAACTGCAGCGCGCAGACCGTGCTTTGAGCGGTGCGTCGAGCCGCCATGCGCTGCGCGGCAGGTGATGGCTGGCGCAGACCGCAACGCGGACAGAGCCTTCGCCTGGCGACGCCGGTGGTCCGTGAGCGCCTCGCCGCCCGCGCGAAAGAAGCCCGGTCTTCACCCCCTTTCAATCGCCCTGCGCTTCGCGCCATCGCCGAACAATGGGCATGAGACCAACGCCGCCCTTTGCCAGGGCGGCTTTGCAAGCGGCGTCGAGTCGTGGCGCAGGATCGACAAACCAAGGGGACCAACGCATGCCACACTTTTTCCTCCTTCTTGGGCTGGGCTTGTGGCTGGGCGTGCCGACCCTGGCCACTGCCGGTCAACTGGATCAGGTGCTGGCGGCCAAGGCGCTGCGGGTCTGCATCTGGCCCGACTACTACGGCATTTCCCATCGCCACCCGCACACGCAGCAACTGAGCGGTCTGGACGTCGACATGGCCGGCGCACTGGCCAAGGACCTGGGCGTGGCGCTGCGCTTTGTCGACACCTCGTTTGCCATGCTGATCGACGACGTGACCGCCGATCGCTGCGACATCGCAATGTTCGGCGTCGCCATCACCCCGGCCCGGGCCGCGAAGCTGCGCTTCACCCGCCCGTACCTCGTGAGCGACATCTACGCCATCACCACCCGCAGCAACCGGCGTATCAAGGACTGGTCGGACATCGACAAGCCCGGCGTTGTGGTGGCCGTGCAAAAAGGCACCTTCCACGAGCCGGTGATGCGCGACAAACTCAAGGCCGCCACCTTGCTGATCGTCGACAACCCACGTGCCCGCGAACAGGAAGTGGAGTCCGGCCGGGCCGATGTGTTCATGACCGACTATCCCTACAGCCGGCGCATGCTCGACAACGTCGACTGGGCAAGGCTGGTCAGCCCGCCCGCGGCCTATCACCTGACCCGCTATGCCTACGCCATGCGCTCCGGTGACGAGCCCTGGCATGCCCGGGTCGAGCAGTTCGTCAGCGCCATCCAGCGCGACGGACGCCTGCTGGACAGCGCGCGCCGCCACAAGCTCGACGCGATCATGGCCCCGCAATGAACCTGACGCCGACGCTGAAGCGCCGACGCTGGATATTCTTCCTGGCGCTGGTGGCCCTGGCCCTGGTCGCGCTTGGCCGCACGGTGCAACTCCAGTGGCACCACCGCGCCGATGCGATCGAGCGCAAGTTCGACGCGGCGACCTTACACGCGCGCGCGTTCGAGGACCATCTGACCCAGAGTTTCAACGTCATCAACCTGACCCTGGCCAATGCGGCCGAGCATGATCCGGCGGGAATCGCAGCGGCGGGGCCGCCGAAAGAATTCACTGCCGCCCTGCGCCAGGCCCCCTATTTGCGCTCGTTGGCCTTGCTTGACGCGGGCGGCAGCATCGTCGCCAGCTCCAATGTGCGCAATCTGGGCCGCAAGGTGGCGCTGGTCGGTTTCCTGCCGCCAGGGCCGGATTCGGCAGCGTCGGTACTTCGCGTCGGCCCGCAGTGGATCGGGCGCGACTTCGACGATGGCCAGCCGAGCAACCCAGAACTGGCGTCCAGCGCAAACGTGCAGGGTTTCCTGCCGGTGTCGCGCGATGTCGTTCGGGAAGATGGCCGCCGGGTGACGATGTTGGCCGCGGTCAATGGTGACTTTTTCATCAACCATTACAGCCAGGTCCTCGATCCCGCGGTCACCACGGTCGATCTGTTGCGTTACGACGGCACGCCGCTGCTGTCCACCGGCGAGACAAGGGTGCCGGGCAGGCGCCAGGGCGCGGCCCTGGCGGCAAGCCGCCTTGCGCAGAGCGAGTTTGGCCGCTTCGAGCAGCGCCTGGAGGATGGCAGGACGGTTTTGACCGCCTACCGCGCCTCGCGCGCCTATCCGTTCGTGATCGTCGTCCAACTCGACAAGGAGCAGTTGCTGGCGGGCTGGCGCGAAGAAGCGGCAGGCAACGTCGCCCTGGCGATCGCCATACTCCTCGCGCTCATGGCCCTGGCGAGCTGGTACTACTTTCGGTTCGAACGTGCCGCCGGCTTGCGCGCTGCGGCCGAGGCCGCACTGCAGGCCAGCGAAGCGCAATACCGCAATACCTTCGAACACGCCGCGGTGGGCATCGCCCACTCGTCGCCCGAGGGTCGTCTGCTGCGCTGCAACCCGCACCTGTGCGACATGCTGGGTTATTCGGCGGATGAACTCACCCAGCTGACCATTGACGAGATCACCCATCCCGCTGATCTGGCCGAGGATCTGATCCTGCGGCAACGCCTTCTGACCGGGGAAGTGCCATCCTATCGACTTGAGAAGCGCTATTTTCACAAGAGCGGGGAGTCTTTCTGGGTCTACGTCGCGGCCGGCGTGGTTCGAGATGCTTCGGGCGCCGTCGATTACAGGGTGGCCGTGATCGAGGATATTCATCTGCGCAAGCTGACCATCCTCGCCCTTCGAGCCCTCAATACCGACCTCACCGGCGAGGCCTTCCTGCGCCGGATGACGCAAACGCTGACCACGCTGCTGGGCGTCGAGTTTGCGTTCATTGGCGAAGCGGCGCCCGCAGCGACGCCCCGTTTCAACGCCCGCGCGGTGTGCATCGATGGGGAATTCGCGGCGGATTTCTCCTGCGATCTGGAGGGCTCGCCGTGTGAAAAAGTGACGGGCAATGGGATGTGCGTCTACGCTGATCGGGTGCAACAGCAGTTTCCCGGCATTGCGCTGCTGGCGACGATGGGCATCGAGTCCTATGCCGGCGTGCCGCTCGGCGCGACCACCGCCGAGGGTGCGCCGTTGGGGGTGCTGGCGATCATGTCGCGCCGGCCCTTGAGCCGAATCGACGCGGTGCGGGCGTTGCTGCCGATGCTGGCCATGCGCGTAGGCGCCGAGCTGGTGCGCGAGCGCGACGAGAAGAAATTCCGCGACCTGTTCGACGGCTCGCCCTCGGCCATCTTTTTGATCGATCGGCAATGCAGGGTGTGCATGAGCAGCCGCGCCGGTGAGCGCCTGTTCGGCTTGGCGCCGCAAGCCGTCATCGGCCAGCAGGTGGGTGTGCTTTTCCCGCCAAACCACCGCGATGCCTATGAGGCTCTGTTCCGGCGTTTTGTCGACGCCGTATTCGCCGGCCCGCTGGACGCCGGGTCAAAGGACATGTGGGGCTGGCGCAGCGACGGCAGCGCCTTCCCGGCCCAGGTTGAGTTGCGCGTGCTCGAGACCGCCGAGGGTCGGATGACGGTGGCCCATGTCCAGGACATCACCGCGCGCCAGCAGGCGCAGGCCGCGCTGCTGCAGCTCAACGAAGAACTGGAGAGCAAGGTGACGGTGCGCACCGCTGAGCTGCTGCGCTCACGCGACGATGCCGACGCGGCCAACCGCGCCAAGTCGGCCTTTCTGGCAGCAATGAGCCACGAGATCCGCACGCCGATGAATGGTGTCGTCGGCATGATCGATGTGTTAGAGAAAAGCCACCTCGAGAGCGAGCAGACGGAGATCGTCAAGACCGTGCGCGATTCGGCCCATGCGCTGCTGTCCATCGTCGACAACGTGCTGGACTTCTCAAAAATCGAGGCCGGCCATTTCCAGGTCGACAGCGAGCCGGTGGACGTCGCCGGCGTGGTCGAAGGCGCCTGCGACATGCTGGACCATCTGGCGGCCAAGAAAGACGTCGAGCTGACGCTGTTCACCGATCCGGTCATTCCCGGGCTGGTGCTTGGTGATGCGACGCGGTTGCGCCAGGTGCTGCTCAACTTGGCCGGCAACGCCATCAAGTTCAGCAGCGACCAGGGTCGCACAGGCCGGGTGTGCGTGCGTGCCAGCCTGGTCGAAAGCGGCCCGCAGCAGGTGTTGCTGGACTTCAGCGTCAGCGACGACGGCATCGGCATGGACCAACAGACGCTGGCGCGGCTGTTCACGCCCTTCACCCAGGCCGACTCCAGCACCACGCGGCGCTTCGGCGGCACCGGCCTGGGTTTGAGCATCTCGCATGGCCTGGTCGTGTTGATGGGCGGCCAAATCACAGCGCGCAGCGAACCCGGCCGCGGTTCCACCTTCAGCGTGCACCTGCCAATGGCGACGCTGCCAGCCGACACCAGACATGACACCGAAAGCTTCGATCTCGCCGGCTTGCGCTGCCTGGTGCTGGGTGACGCGCACGGCCCGGCCGACGACCTGGCCGTCTACCTGGAGCACCGGGGTGTGCAGGTGCATCGGGCAGCGGACCCGGTAGCGGCCAAGGCATGGCTTGGCCACTGTTCACCGGGCGCGTGGACCGCCGTCATCGCCCACGGCGATGGGGCGCCGGAAGAAACCGTGGCCGAGTTGCGCGGCGTGTGCCGTTTGCGCCCGGACCTGCAGGTGCGCTTCGTCGTCATCGAGCGCGGTCGGCGCCGCGGGCCGCGCTTCCAGGCCGATGATGTGGTCGGTCTGGACGGCAATGTCCTGCACCGCAGTGCCTTTCTCAAGGCTGTGGCGCTGGCCGCCGGGCGGGTCACGGTGCAGGCGGTGCAGGCGCCGCCGTCGTACGACGGCGACACCCTGGCCGCGCCACTCTCGCTGCAGCAAGCCAGTGCCCAGGGCCGGCTGATCCTGGTGGCCGAGGACAATGAGATCAACCAAAAAGTCATTCGCAAACAGCTTGCGCTGCTGGGCTTCACGGCCCACATCACTGCCACCGGCCGCGAGGCGCTGGAATGTTCGCGGCGGCGCGACTACCCGCTGCTGCTGACCGACCTGCACATGCCGCAGATGGACGGCTACGAGCTTGCCGTGGCCATCCGCGAGGCCGAGGCCGGCCAACGCCGCATGCCCATCGTGGCACTGACCGCCAATGCGCTCAAGGGCGAGGCCAAGCGCTGTCGTGACCTCGGCATGGACGACTACATGACCAA
>JAYSSS010000097.1:0-89460 GCA_043720415.1 Ideonella sp. | reverse complement strand
GCCCCGGGTGCGGCCCCTGGTGCTGCCCCAGGTGCAGGAGACAAAGCATGACGCTCGGCCCCATCACACTCGGCCACTACCTGTCGCTCGGCGGCCTGCTGTTCGCGCTGTCCGTCATCGGCATCTACCTGAACCGCCGCAACCTGATCGTGCTGCTGATGGCCATCGAGCTGATGCTGCTGGCGGTGAACCTGAACTTCATCGCCTTCTCGCACTACCTGGGCGACATGGCGGGGCAGGTGTTCGTGTTCTTCATCCTCACGGTGGCGGCCGCCGAATCGGCCATTGGCCTGGCCATCCTGGTGGTGTTGTTCCGCAACCGCGCCACCATCAACGTCGAAGAGCTCGACTCGCTCAAAGGCTGAAGGCAAGCCGGCCACACACTCATGTCAGCACAACTTTCCCAAAACATGCTGCTGGCGGTGCCGCTGGCGCCGCTCGTGGGCGCCATCGTGGCCGGCTTCTTTGGCAAGGCGGTGGGTCGCCGCGGCGCACATGTCGTCACCATTCTGGGCGTGTTCATTTCCTTCGTTATTTCGTCCATGGTATTGCGCGAGGTGATGGACGGCGCGCGCTTCAATGCCACGATTTACGAATGGATGAAGCTCGGCGGCCTGACGATGGAAATCGGTTTCCTGGTCGATGGCCTGACGGCCATGATGATGGTCGTGGTCACCTTCGTCTCGCTGATGGTGCACATCTACACCATCGGCTATATGGCCGAGGACGACGGCTACCAGCGCTTCTTCTCCTACATCTCGCTGTTCACCTTCAGCATGCTGATGCTGGTGATGAGCAACAACTTCCTGCAGCTGTTCTTTGGCTGGGAAGCGGTGGGCCTGGTGTCTTACCTGCTGATCGGTTTCTGGTTCAAAAAGCCGACGGCGATATTCGCCAACATGAAGGCCTTCATCGTCAACCGCGTCGGCGATTTCGGCTTCATCCTGGGCATAGGCTTGATCGTCACCTACGCCGGCACCTTGAGCTACGCCGAGGCCTTTGCCAAGGGCCCGGAGATGGCCAAGCTGATGCTGCCGGGCACCGAATTTGCGGGCGGCTGGCTGCTCATCACCGTCACCTGCATCTGCCTGTTCATTGGCGCCATGGGCAAGAGCGCGCAGTTTCCCTTGCATGTCTGGCTGCCCGATTCGATGGAAGGCCCGACGCCGATCTCGGCGCTGATCCACGCCGCCACCATGGTCACGGCCGGCATCTTCATGGTGGCGCGCATGTCGCCGCTGTTTGAGCTGTCGGACACGGCGCTCAACTTCGTGCTGGTGATCGGCGCCATCACGGCGCTCTTCATGGGCTTTCTGGGCATCATTCAAAACGACATCAAGCGCGTGGTGGCCTATTCCACCTTGTCGCAACTCGGCTACATGACGGTGGCACTGGGGGCCTCGGCCTACTCCGTCGCGGTTTTCCACCTGATGACGCATGCCTTCTTCAAGGCCTTGCTCTTCCTGGGCGCCGGCTCAGTGATCATTGGCATGCACCACGACCAGGACATCCGCAACATGGGCGGCCTGCGCAAGCACATGCCCATCACCTGGATCACCTCGCTCTTGGGTTCGCTGGCCTTGATTGGCACACCGCTGTTTGCCGGTTTTTACTCCAAGGATTCCATCATCGAGGCCGTGCACGCCAGCCAGTTGCCGGCCGCGGAATTTGCTTATTGGGCGGTGGTGGCCGGGGTTTTCGTCACGGCCTTCTATTCATTCCGCATGTACTTCCTGGTCTTCCACGGCAAGGAGAATTTCCACCACAAACGGCATCCGGCGGCCGATGACCATGACCATGGCCACGGCCATGCCCCCCATGAAAGCCCTTGGGTCGTGACCTTGCCACTGGTGCTCTTGGCCATTCCCTCGGTGGTGATCGGCTACCTGACCATTGGGCCCATGCTGTATGGCGATTTCTTCAAGGACTCGATCGTCGTCAACACGAGCCTGCACCCCGCCATGAAGGTGCTGGCCGATGGCTTTCATGGCTCCATCGCCATGGCCATTCATGCGTTGACCACCCTGCCCTTCATCCTGGCCCTTGCCGGTGTGTTGACGGCCTATGTTTTCTACATGGTCGCGCCGTCCATTCCTGCGGCGATCGCCAACACCCTATCGCCCATCGTGCGCGTCCTCGAGAACAAGTACTACATGGATTGGATCAATGAGCGCATCCTGGCACCAGCCGCACGCGGCTTGGGGATGGGTTTGTGGAAGGGCGGCGATCAGGGCCTGATCGATGGCATTTTGATCAATGGTTCAGCCCGCGCCGTGGGCGGCATCGCGCAGTGGGTGCGTGCGGTTCAAACCGGCCACGTGTATTGGTACGCCCTGGTCATGCTGCTGGGCTTGTTTGGGCTGCTGACCTGGCAGCTGTGGCCGGAACTGGCCAGGCTGGTGCGCCGTTAAGTGCGCCGCTAAACACGACCGGGCGCGGAGAAAACAACAATGGGTCTTTTGAGTCTGTCCATCTGGCTGCCGATTGCCATCGGCGGCCTGCTGCTTGCGCTGGGGCGCGACCACAACCCGGGTATGGCTCGGGTGCTGGCCTTGATCGGGGCGGTGCTGAGCTTTGTGGTGACGATCCCGCTGATCACGGGCTTCGATATGTCCACGCCTTCGTGGCAGTTCCAGGAAAACCTGTCCTGGATCGAGCGCCTGAATGTGCGCTACCACCTGGGTGTGGATGGCATCTCGGTGTGGTTCGTGCTGCTCACCGCCTTCATCACCATCATCGTGGTGCTGGCCGGCTGGGAAGTCATCACCGAGCGCGTGCACCAGTACATGGGCGCCTTCCTCATCCTGTCGGGCCTGATGGTGGGTGTGTTCTCGGCGGTCGATGGCCTGTTGTTCTATGTGTTTTTCGAGGCCACGCTCATACCGATGTACATCATCATCGGTGTCTGGGGCGGGCCCAAGCGGGTCTATGCCGCGTTCAAGTTCTTCTTGTATACGCTGGCCGGTTCGCTGTTGATGTTGATCGCCCTGATCTACCTGTACTTCAAGTCCGGCGGCAGCTTTGACATCGCCACCTGGCACAAGCTTCCTCTGCCCATGGGCGCGCAGACCTTGCTGTTCTTTGCGTTCTTTGCCGCCTTTTCGGTCAAGGTGCCGATGTGGCCCGTGCACACCTGGCTGCCTGATGCCCACGTCGAGGCGCCCACTGGCGGCTCGGTGGTGCTGGCGGCCATCATGCTCAAGCTCGGGGCCTATGGCTTCCTGCGCTTTTCCATGCCGATCACGCCCGATGCCGCGCATGAGTACGCCTGGTTCATCATTGCCTTGAGCCTCATCGCCGTGGTCTACATCGGCCTGGTGGCACTGGTGCAGCAGGACATGAAAAAGCTCGTGGCCTATTCGTCCATCGCCCACATGGGCTTCGTGACCCTGGGCTTTTTCATCTTCAGTGAGCTCGGCGTTTCAGGCGGCCTGGTGCAGATGATTTCGCACGGCTTTGTCTCCGGCGCCATGTTCCTGGCCATCGGCGTGTTGTACGACCGCGTGCATTCGCGTGACATCTCGGCCTACGGCGGCGTCGTCAACACCATGCCCAAGTTCGCCGCCTTCGCCCTGTTCTTCACCATGGCCAACTGTGGCCTGCCGGGCACGGGCGGTTTTGTGGGCGAATGGATGGTCATTCTGGGCACGGTCAAAGTCAGCTTCTGGCTGGCGGCCTTGGCCGCTACCGCTTTGATCTTTGGCGCGGCCTATTCGCTGTGGATGTACAAGCGCGTCTACTTCGGTGAAGTGGCCAATGAACATGTGCGCGAGCTCAGCGACCTCAACGCGCGCGAGTTCTTCATCATGGCGGTCCTGGCCGTGGCCACGCTGTGGATAGGCGTGTATCCAAAGCCCTTGACCGATGTCATGCATGTGTCGGTCGAAGCGCTGATCAAGCACAGCTCGGTCTCCAAGCTCAAGTGATGGCCAGGAGAACAACAACATGAACTCGATGAACTGGCTTGTCGCCTACCCCCAGGCCCTGCTGTTGCTGGCCGCATGCTCGGTGGCCTTGCTCGATCTGTTCGTCACCGATGCCGAGCGCCGGCCGACCTTCTGGCTCACGCAGATGAGCATCGCCATCGTGGCTGCCATGCACTTGGCTTACTTCGACGGCGCCTTCACGGTTTACGGCATGCAGCAGATGGTTGTGGCCGATCCGCTTGGGCATCTGCTGGCGTTCTTTGCCTGCATCGCCATGTTGATCACAGTGGCCTACGCACAACCCTACATCGGCTCGCGCGAGCTGCAAAAGGGTGAGTTCTATTCACTCTCGATGTTTGTGCTGCTGGGCATCGACGTCATGACCTCGGCCAACAACTTTCTGGTGGTCTATCTGGGCCTTGAGTTGATGAGCCTGTCGCTGTATGCCTTGGTGGCAATGCGGCGTGATCACGGCATATCAAGTGAAGCCGCGATGAAGTATTTCGTGCTTGGCGCTTTGGCCTCGGGCTTCTTGTTGTACGGCCTGTCGATGATGTATGGCGCAACCGGTACCCTGGACATCCAGGAGGTTTACAAGGCCATTGCTGGCGGTCGCATCAACGCCACCGTGTTGACCTTTGGCGTCGTCTTCGTGGTCGCTGGACTGGCCTTCAAATTGGGCGTCGTGCCGTTTCACATGTGGGTGCCTGATGTTTACCAGGGTGCGCCAACAGCGGTCACCCTGTTGATTGGTGGCGCACCCAAATTGGCGGCCTTCGCGATCACCATTCGCCTGCTTGTCGAAAGCATGCTCGGCTTGGCCGTCGAGTGGCAGCAGATGCTCATCGTGCTGGCGGTGTCGTCACTGGTGGTGGGCAACCTGGCGGCCATTGCGCAGACCAACTTGAAGCGCATGCTGGCTTACTCGACGATTTCGCAAATGGGTTTCATGCTGCTGGCCCTTTCTGCCGGGGTGATTGATGGCAATCGTTTGTCTGCCGGCAATGCCTACAGCTCGGCCTTGTTTTATGTAGTGGCCTATGTGCTCACCACCCTGGGCACCTTCGGCTTGATCATGTTTTTGTCGCGCAAGGGTTTTGAGAGCGAAGAGATCGCTGATCTGGCCGGCCTGGCAAAGCGTGCACCGTGGCTGGCCGGAGTGATGACGGTGTTCATGTTCTCGCTGGCAGGCGTGCCGCCGATGGTGGGCTTCTACGCCAAATTGGCCGTGCTGCAGGCGCTGATCACGACCAATTCCACGGGCTACATCGTTCTAGCGGTCGTTGCTGTGGTGCTGTCGCTGATTGGCGCCTACTACTACCTTCGCGTCGTCAAGGTGATGTACTTTGATGAGCCCAATGATCAGGCGCGACCCGTGCAGGCCACGGGCGTGACTGCCTTGCTGGCCTTGAATGGCGCCGCCGTGCTCGTCTTCGGGCTGCTGCCTGGTGGCTTGATGGCACTGTGCCGCGACGCCATCCTCAGAGCCCTGGCCACCTGACCCCGTGATGAGCAGTTCAGCAAGCGTCTGGCTGCTGTTGATCGTTGGCTTTGTTTGCGCCAACCTGCCCTTCCTCAGTGATCGCATGCTCTTGGTCGGGCCGCGTCGCCCCAGCAAAGGTTTGGCATGGCGACTGGTCGAGCTCTTGTTGATGGCTGCCTTAACGGTGCTGCTGGGCATGCTGGTGGAGGCCCGCAGTGGCCAGCGCCACCCCCAGGCCTGGCCGTTCTACGCGGCGGTGTTGTGCCTGTTTCTCACCTTCGCATTCCCTGGCTTTGTGTGGCGCCACCTCCGCCGGCAGGGTGGGGGCCAGACATGACCGATACAGGCCTTGTTGAACGGCGCATCGATGGCCAACAGGTGTACCGCGGCGCGCTGCTCGATGTGCGCTGCGACCGTGTGGCATTGCCCGATGGTGGCCAAGCGACCCGCGAGTACATCGTTCATCCCGGCGCGGTGATGGTCGTGCCCTTGCTCGAGGGCGGTCGCTTGCTGATGGAGCGGCAATACCGCTACCCCATAGCGGTGGTGTTGCTCGAATTTCCTGCTGGCAAACGCGAGCCGGGTGAATCCGGTCAAGCCTGCGCTGAGCGCGAGTTGATGGAAGAAACCGGGTATCGGGCCGCAGAGTGGGCCCACGCCGGTGGCATGCATAACGCCCCGGCCTATGCGACAGAATTGATCGACATCTGGTTTGCCCAAGGGCTGCGTGCGGGTCCACGCGCACTTGACCCGGGCGAGTTCATTGATTTGGTCGAGCTCGGCGAGTCGGAGCTCGATGCCGCCGCCGGGCGAGGTGAAGTGACCGACGCGAAGACCCTGGTCGGCCTGCTGTGGCTGCAACGCTGGCGGGCTGGACAGTGGCCCCTGGATTGGCGTGCGCCCTTGGCTGAAGGGCGAACCGTCGCTGAGGCGGCGGACGCCTCAGTCGCCGCGACTGAAGGCTTTGAACTGCGATGAAGGTACTCGACCTGCGCTGCGCCAACGGGCACCTGTTCGAAGGCTGGTTCGCTTCCGAAGACGACTTCCTGGCTCAGAACGGCAGTCGACACATTGAATGC
The DNA here is from genome assembly GCA_043720415.1 of Ideonella sp. Classification (GTDB taxonomy): domain Bacteria; phylum Pseudomonadota; class Gammaproteobacteria; order Burkholderiales; family Burkholderiaceae_C; genus Pseudaquabacterium. Next base: position 82,972 of record JAYSSS010000097.1, on the reverse strand, counting down.
CCCATGTGCGCCGATCAGCTCATCACGCGCATGCCCAGCGCACCGCGGCTCAACCTTGGCCACACCCGCAGCGAGGTGCGAGACGAGGCGCCGGCGGCTCAGGTTGACGCGGCCAACGCATCCGCCGCAACCGCGGTGACAGTGGTCAATCCGGCGCCTGTGGAGCTACAAGCCATGTGGCTGCGCGCCGTGCAGCACATCGTGGCCAACACCGAGGACGTTGGCGCGCGCTTTGCCGAAGAGGCCAGGCGCATCCACTACGGTGAAGCGCAGCACCGCGGCATCCGTGGGCAGGCCACGAGCGATGAGCGTGCCGCTTTGGCAGAGGAGGGCATAGAGGCTGTGCCCTTGCCCATGCCGGCGGCCTTCAAAGGCTCGGCACACTGACGCCGCTATTGGCCTGCCCGGAGGGACTCGAACCCCCGACCCCCAGCTTAGAAGGCTGGTGCTCTATCCAGTTGAGCTACGGGCAGTCGGTCGATTCTAGGAGCCTGCCCATTGTCCAGGCACAATGGCCGCCGGCTGCACCCAAGCGGCCAGCAAATCCCCTAGCGCTGCTTGTACTGTGTGCTGCCAAACAGCACTTCGCGCGCCTTATCGTCGGTGATGGGTTTGCGCAACTTGGCCAAGACTTCAACGCCGCGCTGCACGGCCGGGCGGGCGCCGATTTCATCGAACCACTCCTTGAGCCGCGGATGATCGTTCCAATCGATGCCCTGGTTTTGCCAGGATCGCAGCCAGGGAAACACGGCCATGTCAGCAATCGAGTATTCCTTGCCGCCCAGGTAGGCTGAGCTGCCCAGCCGCTTGTTCATGACGCCGTACAAGCGCTTGGCCTCGTTCGAATAACGATCAATGGCATAGGGCAATTTCTCTGGCGCATAAATCCTGAAGTGATGGGCCTGGCCGAGCATGGGCCCGACGCCCCCCATTTGAAACATCAGCCACTCCAGGACCTTGTACTTGGCTGCCGTTCCCCTGGGTAAAAACCGGCCGGTCTTGCCGGCCAGGTACAACAAGATTGCACCGGATTCCATCAGGCTGAACGGCTGGCCATCGGGTCCGTCCGGGTCAACGATGGCGGGAATCTTGTTGTTGGGACTGATGGCCAGGAAATCCGCTGCAAATTGCGCGCCGGCGCCGATGTCGATGGCGTGTGCCCGATAGGGCAGGCCGCACTCTTCCAGCATGATGTGCACCTTGTGGCCGTTGGGCGTGGCCCAGGAATACACTTCGATCATGGTCATTGGCTTCACATTGAATTGGTCCGCACCACTCTAAATCATGCTGAGCGCACTGCGGCGATTGTTCAAACGGGGGCACCAGCCGATGGACCTGGGGCCCATGCGCGCATGGGCCGAGTCGCGCCAACTGAACTTCCGGCCTGTGCGTGAAACCGATGGCTGTTTGATCGAGCCCTCGGGCAATCCACCGGCGTGGCGCATGGAGTGGGGCGCGTCGCAGCGAAGCTATATCGAGGGCGCCGAGCTGCGCATCATCGGTGAGGTGGGCACGCCCAGAGATCTGGCCGCCATGGTGCTGACGCGCTTGCTGATGCAGGCCATGGAAAAGCAGGTGTTCGAGCAGTACGTCGAGGACGTGCAAACGCGCCTGGACACCGAAACCCCGGCAGAAATGCGCTGGCTGGTGCTCTATCCGAAGCTCAGCTCCAACGAGCTGGGTCGGCTGCGAGACCGTTATGCCGCCGTGAGCAGTGTCAAGCCCTGGATGACGCAATGGCTGTCCGGCGCTTTGAGCGATGCCTTGGCGGCGACATTGCCCGTGATGGACGATTCCCTGACCTTGGTCATGACCGTTTCGCGAGCGCGGCTGACCTTGCGTACACCGATGCCTGTGGTCAATGCGCAGCGCCTGACCATGTGGCTGTCGGTGTTTGAGCATGGCCAGCGCGAGGCACGGCGCCTGGCACGCGAATGGAGCGACAGCGCCGATGGCCATCACAGCACCCAGCCTGCGGCGTGGTCGAAGTCCGAGCTGACAGGCGACAGCACGCGCTGAGCGGACTGCCGGCGCGGCCTCGGCACACCGGTGCCGCCAGCCAACGGCTAACGCGCTTTCAGAGCGAACTCCCAAGCCAGGCCAGCCAGCACCTTGGTCGCTGCGCCAGTGCTACGCGCCTGAGTACTGGCTGCCGTGCCATCGACCACACGTTTGGCGATGCCCTGGGTGATGGCCGCCAGGCGGAACAGGTTGTAGGCCAGATAGAAATCCCAATCGGGCAAAAGTTCGGAGGCGTCGCCCCGGCCCGTGCGTTGGCAATACAGGTCGATGTAGTCGCGTTCCAGGGGAATCCCGAGAGCGGCCAGATCCAAGCCGCCGATGCCTCGAAATATCCCGGGCTCGATGTGCCAGGACATGGCGTGATAGCTGAAGTCAGCCAAAGGGTGACCTAGGGTGGCGAGCTCCCAATCGAGTACCGCCACGACGCGGGGCTCAGTCGGGTGAAATATGAGGTTGTCCAGGCGATAGTCGCCATGCACGACCGACAGTTGACTGTCGTCCAGAGCGCTGGCCGGCAGATGGGCCGGCAGCCACTCGATCAGCCGGTCCATCTCAGCGATGGGCTCTGTGATCGATGACAGGTACTGCTTGGACCAGCGCGAAATCTGTCGGGAAAAGTAGTTCCCAGGCGGGCCAAAGTCAGCCAGGCCTATGGCACGCACATCAACACTGTGCAAGGCCGAGAGCACGCGATTCATCTCGTCGTAGATCGCACCCCGTGTGGCGGGGTCAAAACCCGGCAGCGATTGCTCCCAAAGCACCCGGCCGTTGACGCACTCCATGATGTAGAAGGCGCGACCAATGACCGACTCGTCCTCGCACAGCAGGTGCATGCCGGGCACCGGCACGGGCGTCAGCGCCAACGCGCTCATGACGCGAAACTCTCGTTCGATGGCGTGTGCCGATTTCAGCAACTTGGCCAGCGGGCCGGGCTTGCTGCGCATCACATAACTGCGATCTGGCGTGACCAGTTTGTAAGTCGGATTGGATTGACCGCCATTGAACTGCTCGACCGTGAGCGGGCCACGAAAGTCGGCCAAGCGAGGCAACAGCCAGGCTTCGAGTGCGGCCACATCAAACGCATGTTTGGACGACATGCTGCGCGTGCCGGTGTACTGATCCATGAGCCAAATCCTTGAAGGGTGTCTCGACCCAGAGTGCAGTGATTTGCAACCAGCGGGCCAGTCGCAGGGGGCAGCTTGCGGCTATCTGTCGGCGATCGCCAGCAGTTTTTCACGCGACAGCACCACCAGGCGCGTGGGCTCGACGCGCACAGCGCCTTCGCGCTCAAATCCCTTGAGCTCCTGATTGACGCGTTGGCGTGAGGCGCCCAGCAGCTGTGCCAGGTCTTCCTGGGCCAGTTGCAGGCCAATGCGCACCTCGTCGCCTTGCACGATGCCGTAGCTTTTGGCCAGCAGCATGATCTGCTTGGCCAGGCGCGCTGCCAAAGGCCGCGTGTTGAGGTCTTCGAATTGATTGAACATCAGGCGCAGACGGCGGCAATTCAGGCGCAACAAGGCCTCGTAGAGCTCGGTGTGCTGAGCCAGCAGCTCGCGGAAGTCGGCCTTGCGAATGACCAGCAAGGTGGTCTCGCCATGGGCGTCGGCATCGTGGGTACGTGGCAGGCCATCGAACAGCGAGATGTCGCCAAACCAGGTGCCGGGCTCGCAGTAGGTCAAGGTGACCTGCTTGCCGGCGAGCGAAACCAACGACACACGCACGGCCCCCTTGGCCACACCACACCAATCCTCGGGCGGCATGCCGCGCGAAGCCAGTGGGCTGGAGTCGGTCAAGCGGCGCACCTGGGCGCGCGACAGGATGGCCTGTCGAAGGGGCAGCGACAGTTTCGAAAACCACGCGCCAGATTCGATGTTCTGCCGCTCTTCAACAGTGAGAACCGGTATGTTCATGCCTTGTACCGACTGCGACAGCCGGTGATGATGTCAAAGTTCATTCTCCACCACCTTCAACCCACTGGCGCTTGGGCGTGTCCGCTGTTGAGGCCATCTGCGCGATTCAAGTGCGCACGCGGGATGGTGGCGCGCTCAATGCCGTGCCCGGATCAGACCACTGCCACAGCGCGGGAGCAGTCCTCCAGGGCCACGCTTGGCTTGGGTGGCATGCTGTCCTGGCCAGGCCTGTTGCGGCGTCTGGACAGGTGGCTGCCTGGCCTTCAGGATTGACCGGCCGCCATGCGCTTGGCATGGGATCAAGCCAGGCGAGGAAAGATGCCGCAATGTCGGCTTGATCCACAAGGCGCCGCGTTCGGCGGCAGTTAGGCTGATGCTAGAGTGCCCGCAGCCCTTTTCGGGCTGCCTCAACAAGCACACGCGTCGCATGCAAATTGCTCCACTGGCCCTAGGCACTCTGCTGGGCTTGGTGCTGGCCGCTGCGCAAACCGAGGCCGCCGGGTTTGGTACCCCACCCAGCAGTGTGGCCATGGGTGCGCCACTGGCAGTCACCGTTGCCTTTCACCTGGACGAATCGGGCGCTGTCGAGCCCGATTGCATTGCTGCCGATGTCTGGGTTGGTGACCGGCGCGTTCAGCCGTTCAACGTGCGCACCCAGGTGGAACCTGGCGCCCACCCCCGGGAGCGGCTCATACGCATCGCCACGACGGTGAGCATTGATGAGCCCGTGGTGTCGATGCAACTGGCGGCAGGCTGTGGCACGCGCATCACGCGACGCTTCACCCTGTTTGCCGATCCACCCATGCTGGCCGCCGCACCCGTGGCGCTGGCCGCTCCAGCCTATGCCGAGGCGCAGCCCGCGGGCAATGCCACTGGCGCCGTGGCCCAGGTCAGTACGGCAGTTCAGCCCACAACCGAGACTGGCGCCGTTGTCGCCAAGGCTCAGGCGCAGCCAGTTGCCGAGGTGCCCGCCCAGAGTGCAGGCCAGGCACCCCAGGCCACATCAGCAAAGCGCAAGCGCAGTGTTGCTGCACGCCAGCCAGGCCGCAGCCTTGCCAGTGCCAGCGCTCGACCCGCCGGCAAGCCGACCGATGCGGCGCAGCAGGCATTGGCCAGCAGGCCTGGCAAGACCAAGGTGACCACCGTGCGGCCGCGCCTTACGCTTGAGGCGCCCGAGTCGCCGGCCGCTCTTTCCAGCGCAGCGAGTGCAGCCAGCGCGGCCCAGGTGGCGATGCTTGCCAACCAAGCGGCGCTGCAGGCGCAAAGCATGGCCGCGGCTGCCAGTGCAGCCGCAGCGGCGGCATCGGCCACCGCGCAGCGCATCCAGGCCCTGGAGGCCCAGGTCGAGGGCCTGATCGCCGGCTCCAGGCAGCAAGGCGCAGACAACCAGCAACTGCGTCGTCGACTGGCAGAGACCGAGTCCGGTGGCCAATGGAAGGTCTGGTTGACCGGGCTTGCAGCCCTGCTGCTGTTGACCGTGTTGTGGCTGGTCTGGCGCTTGCGCCGGGCGCAAATGCTGGCCAAGGCCTATTGGTGGAAAGTGTCGCAGCAGGATGCCACCCACCAGGAAGCAAGCCAGGACGCTGCGGTGACGGCCCTCGGCGAGCCGCAGGCCGGTGATGAGTGGACGGGCAGGGAGCCAATGGGCTTGGTGACCGCGCCGCTGGCGCCTGTCGCCGGCCAGGAGCTTGCCGCAGCAGCCACGTCAAGCAGCGCACCAGGGACATCGCCAGCGGCACCAGCAACACGAGGCATGGCGCCATTGGCTGCGCCCAACCCAGGGGTCTCCACGCTGGCCGAGCCGGCCACACTCGAGCCAGGCTGGACGACGATCACGCCGCCCCGTCCGGTGTCGGCTGAGGAGCTTATCGATCTGGAGCAGCAGGCTGAGTTTTTTGTCGTGCTCGGTCAAGACGAGGCCGCCATCGATTTGCTGGTGGGCCACATTCGCACGTCGGGTGGCATCAGCCCCTTGCCCTATCTCAAGCTGCTGGAGATCTATCACCGCCGTGGCGAGCAGGAGAGCTACGAGCGCACGCGCGCACGTTTCAACCAGAGATTCAATGCCTACGCGCCGCAGTGGGCGGGCGATGTCCAGGGTGGTCAAGCCTTGGACGCCTACCCAGGCGTGCTGCAGCCCATCCAGGCCGCATGGTCGAGCCCCATGGATGCCATGGCCGAGCTCGAAGCGCTGCTCTTTCGCAAAGACGGCGGCCAATTGTTTGATCTGCCGGCCTATCGGGAGCTGCTGCTGTTGTATTCGCTGGCGCGCGATTTGCTCGACAGCAGCGCGCAGACTGTGGCACCCGTCGATTTGCTCTTGCCGCTGGACCTGGCACAACCCTATGCGGTGCGCCCCTTGGTGAAACCAGTTGCCATGGATGACACCCAGGCCCTTGGCCTGGAGGTATCAGTGCTGGGCAGTGCCGAATTTTTGCCCATCGACTTTGACCTGAGTCAACTTGGCGAGCTCAACACCGATGCCACCCGACCAGCCGCCTTCACCGAACTGCATGCCCAGCTCGACAGTCGATTGGCGGATTTGCCAGAGCTGGTCACCGAACCCGCCGGTCGCAGCGCCGGCACGCGGCCCACGGGTGGCCGAGCTTCATAGAGTGGCAAGTCGAGCCAGCGCCGCGTTGAGCGTCTGATCGCGTTTGGCAAAGCAAAACCTGGCCAGACCCTGATCGCGCTGGTCATCGTAAAACGCAGACAGCGGAATCGCCGCTACACCTATTTCGGCCGTTAGCCATTTGCAGAAGTCGGCCTCACTCAGGCTGCTGATGGCGCTGTAGTCGACGCACTGAAAGTAGCTGCCTTCGCTGGGCAAAAGCTTGAATCGCGTGCTGGCCAGGCCTTGCCGGAAGAGGTCGCGCTTGCGCTGATAGAAGGCCGGCAGGCCCAGATAGGGCGCCGGGTCGGCCATGTAGCGCGCCAGGCCGTGCTGCATGGGCGTGTTGACGGTGAACACATTGAATTGGTGCACCTTGCGGAACTCTGCCATCAAGGCGCTTGGTGCCGCCACAAAGCCGATCTTCCAGCCGGTGACGTGATAGGTCTTGCCAAAGCTGGAGACCACAAAGCTGCGTGCCGCCAGCTCCGCCAGAGCCGCGGCGCTGGCATGGGTTTCACCGTCGTAGACCATGTGTTCGTAGACCTCGTCCGAGATCAAGACGATGTCGGTGGGCCGCAGCAGCTCGGCCAGGGTGAGCATGTCGGCGGCGCGCCAGATGGTGGCGCTTGGGTTGTGCGGCGAGTTGACGATGATGGCGCGTGTGCGTGGCGTGATGGCCGCGGCGATGCTGGGGAAGTCGGGCCTGAAGCTGCCGGCTTGCAGTGCCACGCGCACCACAACGCCGCCAGCCAACTCGATGTTGGGCACATAGCTGTCGTAGCAGGGCTCGAGCACGATGACCTCGTCGCCCGGCGAGACGATGGCCAGCACCGCGGTCAGGATGCCTTGCGTGGCACCGGCGGTGATGGTGATTTCGCTGTCGGCGTCGTAGCGGTGCTGATAGAGCTGCTCAAGCTTGTCCGCAATCGCCTGGCGCAAGGGCAGCACACCGGCCATGGGCGGGTACTGGTTGAGGCCATCGGTCATGGCGCCGGAGACGGCGGCAATCAATGCCGGATCGCCTTCGAAATCGGGGAAGCCCTGTCCCAAGTTGACGGCACCATGTTCGGCGGCCAAGGCCGACATGACGGTGAAGATGGTGGTGCCAACCTTGGGCAGGCGGCTGGGCGGCAAGGGGGTGCGGTGGGTGGTCATGGCATCAAAGGTCATAGGAAACGGGCGAGCCCGCCAAGGCGCGCTCCAGCAAGGGGCGGGTCAAACGATCGGAGAGCAATTCAGCAAAAGCAAAGACGAAATGCCGCAGATAGGCGCCGCGCTTGAAGGCCACACGTGTGGTGTTGAAACCGAACAGGTGGCCCACAGGACGCGACACCAGGTCGCCATCGCGCGGGTCTTCGCGCACCGCCATCTCGGCCACCAGGCCAACGCCCATGCCCAGGCGCACATAGGTCTTGATGACATCGGCGTCGATGGCTTCGAGCGCAATCGTCGGCGTCAGGCGGGCCCGGGCAAAGGCCGCGTCCAGGCGCGTGCGGCCACTGAAGCTGCGGTGGTAGGTGACCAGCGGCTCGGCGGCGATTTGCTCCAGCGTGGGGCGCTCAACGCCGGCCAGCACATGCGTCGGTGGCACGACGATGACATGCTGCCATTCGTAGCACGGCAGGCTGACAAGGCCATCGACATCGGTCAACACCTCGGTCGCCAAGCCGATCTCGGCCACATCGTCTTGCAGCATGCGGGCGACGTCGGCCGGTGTGCCCTGGTGCAGCACGACCTGCACCTTGGGAAACCGCCGGCGCAAGGTGGCCACGGCCTGCGGCATGAAATAGCGCGCCTGGGCGTGTGTGGTGGCAATTGACAAGGTGCCAGCGTCTTGCTTGGAGTACTCGTCACCGATGCGTTTGAGGTTGGCGATTTCTCGCATGATCAGCTCCACCGACTTGAGCACTTGCAAGCCGGGCTCGGTGAGGCGACGGATGCGCTTGCCGTGGCGCACGAAGATGTCAACGCCCAGCTCCTCTTCCAGCTCGATGATGGCCTTGCTGACACCGGGCTGCGAGGTGTGCAGGGCCTTGGCGGTCGCGGTGAGGTTGAGGTCGCGGCGCACGGCCTCTTGCACGAAGCGAAACTGATGCAGGTTCATCCGGGTGTACCTGTGGAGCTGGGGGATGTCAGGCCACTGGCGACGAGGGCCATGGCTTCAATCACGTTGTCGGCTTCGCCAACGGCGCGTTGCAATCGCCAGTCCACAGCTGGATACCGCTGCCGCAGTTCCCCAAGCAGGATCGGAATGTCCTTGCGCACATGGCCGCCCGCGCCCAAAAAGAGCGGTATCACATCGACCACGGTGCAGCCTTGTGCCTGTAGGCTAACCCCGCAATCAATCAGATTCGGTGACATGAATTCCAGATATCCCAGCACCACATGTTGGTGCTGCCCCAGCGCTGTGCAGCGCCGGGCAATGGCTTCGAAGGGCAGGGCCCAGTTCGGGTCGCGCGCGCCGTGCGCGAACAAGAGCAGGCCACGGGGCGTCGCCCGCATCGCTAGCGCACTCATCGGTAGCGCACCAGCCAGGAAAACGCTGCCATGGAAAGCAACAGGTAGAGCGTGCTGGGCGCGGCCGCCACCATCCAGGGCGTCCAGTCCCGCAGCAGGCCGAGGTGCCCCGACACATTGTTCAAGAGCACGAAACTGATGCCCAGCATGATGCCGCCAAACACCTTGAAACTGACGCCGCCCGCACGTGCATGCAAGTAGGCGAAGGGCAGGGCCAAGGCCATCATCACCACGCAAGCCAGTGGATACAGGGCCTTCTTCCAGAACTGGATTTCGTGACGCTGGGCGGCCTGATCCTGGTCGGCCAAGTGGCTGCTGTAGCGCCACAGCTCTGCGGTGGACATGGTTTGCACTGGCAGCAATGCTGCGGCCACAACGCCTGAGTCCAGCGAGCTTGGCCAGCGCATGTTGGCCAGGGCCTTGGAGGTCAACACCTCGCCATTGCGCGCGCCTTCGGGTGTGGGCCAGTCCGTACGGCGTGCGGCACTCAATTCCCAATGGCCGTCGGCACCGACACTGGCACGGGCCGCTTCAATGCGGGTGCGCAGGCGGCCACTGGCGTCGAACTCAAAGATGCGCACGAATCTGAGCTGGCTCCCCGGGCCAGTGGCGGCCACGTTCACGGTGATGCTGCGCTCTTCGGCTTGACCAGGTGAGCGGCGTTCTTTCAGCCAGGCGCCACTGCGGCCAAGCGGCAGGCCGGCCGCCCCGGCCTTGACCAGCACGGCCTCACGCCCGGTGGCGGGTGCCACGAAATCGCCGACCACGAAGGTCAAGACAGCGAAGGCCAGACCAGGAATGGCCAACAACCAAAGTGCGCGTCCAGGGCCAAGACCACCGGTGCGCAAAATCGTGAACTCCGACGACTGCGCCAAACGCGCCATCGAGTAGATGCTGCCAATGAGCACGGAGATGGGAAACAGCTCATAGAAGTGCCCGGGCAAGGCCAGCAGACTGCGTGCGACGGCGTGCCACAAAGAGAATCCATCGCGGCCGACTTGCTCAATTTCGTCGACAAAGTCGATGAAGAAAAACAGCCCCAGAAAGGCCGCCGCCACGAAGGCCACAGACCAGATGATTTCGCGGTACAGCAGCCGCCGCACGGTCCTCATGACGCAGACCTGCGCTTCGTCCAACGCAGCACCGTGCCATGGTCGCGCCACCACAGCAACAGCATGGCCAGGATGAAGGCGCCGCCATGCAAGACCAGCATGACAGGACCGAGTGCAAATCGGCCACCACCGACCCAGGCTTGGCTCAGGTTGATCAGGTTGAAATAGACGAAAAACGCCAGCAGCGCGAACAGCAAATTCCAGTTGCTGGCGCGGCGTGGGTTGGACGCTGACAAGCCCACGCCCAGCAACAGCAGGTTGGCCGAGGCCAGCGCCAGACCAAAGCGCCATGCCAGCTCGCCTTGCTGACGCGGCGTGGCCTCCTTGATCAGCGCCAGCGTGGGCATGGCCCGCGGCGGCACGGCCTCGGCATGGCGCACATTGCGCTCATCGACGATGACACGGTAGTCGTCAAAACTGGTCAAGGTGCGCCGGCCACCGGCCGCGTCGGCCTCATTGCGCTGGCCATGCTCAAGCACCAACAGCCGATCTGCACCCTGGGTCTCAAGGCGGCCGCTGCGGGCCGAGGTCACCGACTCGGCTTCCTTGTTGCGCGCCAGGATGAAGACGTTGTGGCCGTCGACGCCTTGATGGCTGGCGCGATCCACAAAAAACACGCGGCTGCCATCGCGTGAGGTCTGAAACACGCCCGGCGCAATGCGCGACAAATCCGACCGCTGCTCGTAGCGCTGGCGCAGCTCGGCACTGCTTTTGTTGCCCCAGGGCCAGACAAACACCAGCAGCACACCCACCACCAGAAGCACCGGCCAGGCCATGCTCAGTACGGGCCGAACAAAGCGGCGCAAGCCAATGCCACTGGTGAACCAGATCGCCATTTCGCTGTCGCGGTACATGCGCCCAAGGCACACCACCACGGCAATGAACAGCGACAGGGCCATCATGGTGGGCAAGTGACCGAGGGCGAAATAACCCAGCAACAGCACGACATCCTCAGGTGCGACCTTGCCACCTGCAGCCAGGCCCAGGGTGCGGATCAACATGCTGGTGATGACGATGGTCAGGATCACCACCAAGGTGGCGCCAAAGCCGCGGGCCAGCTCTCGGCGCACAGTGGAATCGAATAACATCTTTGGCTGCTTATAAAGAGGACGAATTATGGACTTCCGTACCCAGGTCATTGCGCCTGACGCCGCTGGCCGCATCAGCGCCGATGCATTGTTGGTGGTGTTGTGCGGTGAGCTGATGCCCAAGGGTATGGACGCCGCTCTTTCGGCCGCCATGAACGAAGCCGTCGCCTCGGGCGACCTCGAGCTCAAAGCCGGCAAGTCCATTTACCTGCACAAGCCGGCCGGCATGAAGTGCCCGCGTCTGGCCGTGGTGTGCGCCGGCAAATCGACGGCCAAGGCCATCAAGAGCGCGGCATCCGCCGGCCTGGTCATGCTCAAGTCCAAAGGCATCAAGCACGTGGCCATTCAATGCCTTGGCCTGGAGACCATGCGCGCCGAGCATGCTGAAGCCTTGGCTGCGGCGGTGTGTGATGCGGTGTACCTCTATCGCGCGACCAAGCCCAGCGCGGCGGCCGCCTCGGCACTGGACAAGGTGACCGTACTCGTCACACACAAGGATGATGCCTCACAGGCCAGCCTGGGCCTGGCCCGCGGCTCGGCCATTGGCGACGGGGTTTCGCTGGCGCGCGAGCTGGGCAACCGCCCGGCGAACCACTGCACACCCAGCCATTTGGCCGACGAGGCCCGGCGTTTGGGCAAATCCCATGGACTGAAGGTCGAGGTTCTGGACCGCAAGGCGGCAGAAAAATTGGGTATGGGCTCCTACCTGGCCGTGGCCCAGGGCTCGGCAGAGCCGCCACGCTTCATCGTCATGCAATACAGCGGCGGCGCGAAGAAGCAAGCGCCCATCGTGCTGGTGGGCAAGGGCATCACCTTTGACACCGGTGGCATCTCGCTCAAGCCCGGTGACGCCATGGACGAGATGAAATTCGACATGTGTGGCGCCGCCAGTGTGCTTGGCACGATGCGCGCGGTGGCGCAAACCAAGGCCCGGGTCAACCTGATCGGCATCATTGCGGCCACCGAGAACATGCCCGGTGGCAAGGCCGTCAAGCCCGGTGATGTGGTCACCAGCATGTCGGGCCAGACCATAGAGATTCTCAACACTGACGCCGAGGGGCGTTTGGTGCTGTGCGACGCGCTGACCTATGCCGAGCGCTTCAAGCCTGCCGCAGTCGTCGACATCGCCACACTCACCGGCGCCTGCGTCGTGGCCCTGGGCGCCGTGCGGTCTGGGCTGTTCAGCAACGACGATGAATTGGCCACCGAGTTGCTGGCCGCGGGAGATACCGCGCTCGACACCTGCTGGCGCATGCCTGTGGACGACGAGTACGACGATGCCTTGAAGAGCAACTTTGCCGACATGGCCAATATTGGTGGCCGGCCGGGAGGCGCCATCACCGCCGCGATGTTCCTCAAACGCTTCACCAGCAAGCTGCGCTGGGCGCACCTGGACATCGCCGGCACAGCCTGGAAGTCAGGCGCGGCCAAGGGCGCCACAGGCAGACCCGTGGGATTACTCACGCACTTTGTGTTGTCGCGGGCGAATTGACCGAGGTCGCTTTTCACACCGGCGTGCCCGACAAGCTGGCCTACACCTGCCGCTTGTTGCGCAAGGCCTGGCGTCAAGGCGCGCGCGTGGCGGTCACGGCCGATGCCGCCGAGCTGGCACGGCTGGACCTGATGCTGTGGGTCTTTGAGCAGGACGAATTCGTTCCACATGTCCGCTGCCGATCGGCGGCCGCTGTGCCTGCCGATCAGTGCCGCACGCCAATTTGGCTGATTGACCCTGGCGCTGATCCCGGCAATGGGCTGGCCCAGGCGACGGTGTTGGTCAACCTGGGGCTGGACGCGCAGGACGGGCAGGACCAATATCAGCGGGTCATTGAGGTCGTCTCCACCAGCGAGGCCGAATTGCAGTCCGGCCGGCAACGGTGGCGGGCGTACCTGGCAAAGGGCGTGACGCCGGTCAATATCGCCATCGGGCAAGAGGCTGGCGCCGATCCATCCTGACTGTCATGCTGGCGGTTGACAGCCGGCGCCCCGAGGAATCCCCATGGCGAAACCATAGGTTTTAGGGGTAATGTCGCGGCCGTTGAGAAACCCACCAGCGCAAGCATTCGGCGTCGCGCACGCTCAACTCAACCCTTAGGAGGTTACTAACATGCAATTCAAACTCAACCTGATCGTTGGCGCCGCGGCGGCCATGCTGGCGAGCACGTCAATGGCGCAGGACATGGTCGTCAAGATCGGCCACGTCGGCCCGGTCTCTGGCGCCCAGGCGCACTACGGCAAGGACAATGAAAACGGCGCACGCATGGCCATCGAAGATCTGAACGCCAAGGGCGTGACGATTGGCGGCAAAAAGGTCAAGCTCGAGCTCGCGGCGGAAGACGACGCTGCCGATCCCAAGCAAGGCCCGGCGGCTGCACAGAAGCTGTGCGATGCCAAGGTCAATGGTGTCGTCGGTCACCTGAATTCGGGCACCACAATTCCCGCGTCCACCGTGTACAACCAGTGTGGCATCCCCCATGTCACGCCTTCAGCCACCAACCCCAAGCTGACGCAGCAAGGCTACAAGACCACGTTCCGCATGCTGGCCAACGACAACGCCCTGGGTGCCGGCCTGGCCATGCACGCCAACAACCTCAAGCTCAAGAAGGTCGCCATCATTGATGACCGCAGCGCCTATGGCCAAGGCGTCGCAGAGGTCTTCAAAAAGACGGCCCTGAGTCTGGGCATGCAGGTCGTGGATGAGCAATTCACCAACGACAAGGCCACCGACTTCATGGCCATCCTCACGGCCATCAAGGCCAAGGCGCCGGACGGCGTGTTCTTCGGCGGCATGGACCCACAAGGCGGCCCCATGCTGCGCCAGATGGACCAGCTCGGCATGACCAACGTCAAGTTCTTCGGTGGTGACGGCATCTGCACCGACAAGCTGATTGAGCTGTCGGGTGGCGCCAAATCCCTGGGCAACGTGACCTGTGCCGAAGGCGGCGCCTCACTGGGCAAGATGCCCGGCGGCAATGCCTGGAAGGCGCGCTACGACGCCAAATACCCGAAGCAGTTCCAGGTGTACTCGCCCTACACCTATGACGCGGTCCATGTGCTGGTCGATGCCATGGTGCGCGCCGGATCGGCCGACCCCAAGGTCTACATCGCCAAGCTGGCCGACTCCAACTATCAAGGCGTCACCGCCAAGATTGGCTTCGACAAAGACGGCGAGCTGAAGAACCCGGCCATGACGCTGTACAACTACAAAGACGGCAAGAAGATTCCGTTGAACTGAACCCCACCGGGTTTGTGATTTGCCAAGGGCGCCGCAAGGCGCCCTTTGTGTTTGTGGCGCCGCATTGAGGCGCCTGCAACGATTGAAACCCATCGCGCGATGGGGCTGAAACGACGGTGATACCTCGGCCCAGCACATTGGGGCTGCGGGTCCCGTGCGGCCGCCACTCAGCACAACACGGCGGCCTCGTGAGCTGTCTAAACTTGGAATGAACCGATGAGCGAAGACCTTGAATTCACCAGCCACCAGGTGCCATCACGCATTGCAAACCTGGGCTTTGCCGTCCAATTGCCCAGGGACTGGAAACTCCACGACCTGCCTGAAGAGGAGCCGAATTTCGAACAGCAGAGCCAATTCTTCACCTTGGCCATTGCCGCAGCGCCCTATGCCGCCTTGGTGTTTGCTGCAGCTGCGCGTCCTGCCTTTGATGGCGGCAGCGTGCACGACTGGGCGCTGTGGCTGATTGAACAAAATGGCCTGGCACCACGCGCCATCGGGCCCGGCACGCTTGGGACCCTGGCGGCGGTGCAGGGCAATCTGGTCAGCGAAGGTGATTTGGGGCCCATGCTCACCTTCTTTGCCTTCGCCGAAGATGGTGGCCGCCTGCTGCATGTCAGCGTGACGGGCCCGGAGCCACTGCAGGCCCAGGTCTTTCGTGCCTGGCAGGCCGTGACCGAGTCGTTCACGCTGGAGTCGGCCAGCGAGGCGACGGTGCCTGTGATCGGCAACAGCGCAATGCCAGCGCCAACGCCAGTCGCCAGCAGTGGCGACGTATCGGTGGCTGAAGCGCCGGCCGAGGGGGGCGCAAAGGATGACGCCCAGCCCCACCTTGATCCATCGCTGGGCCCCGACCTCAGTGCCTATGCGCTGGGCTCGGCCAGCACGCTGGATCCGGAGAACCTGATCAATCGCAACCTGCGTGAATCGGGCCAGGGTTTCGTGCCTCGCCTGCTGGCGCTGGATGAGCCACATGGCCAGGCGCAACTGGCCAGCATGGCTTTGATGGCCACGCTGTGGGTGCCGCTGGGCTGGCACGCGATCGACGATGGCCAACGTCTGCGCTTGCTTGACCCCTCAGGCGAGGTGCAAATTCACCTGCATCTGCTGGATGCCCCCGGCAACAACCTGAACCAGCAACTCGATGAAATCGAGTCGCAAGCCCGCGCCGACTATGGCGCAGCCATCGAGACATTTCGCATGGCACAAGGCGACATGGTGGCGCTCGGCGTCCGTGGCATCACCGACGGCGATCAAGCGCTGGAGCAGTTCCATCTGCTGATGGCCACGCCCATGGAGGGGAAGGCCATACGGGCAAGGGTCACCACAGTGCCGGAGCGCACCAAGTGGGCCCTGGACCTGGGTCAACTGATTCTGGTGCACTTGCGCTGGCTTCGCGGTGATGAGCCGCCGCCTCGTCAACCAGATCAGCCCGGTACGCCAAACCCGAGCTGGTGGGAGTGCGCTCAAGCCCTGGAGCGCGCCGGTCAACTGGAACAGGCCGAGCGCCTGGTGCGTGACGCCGTACCGCACCTCGGGGCGGCCATGTCGATTGCCGAGCTGTACGCCGAGCGCATGCGGCGATTGCGCGCGCAGGATGATCAGCCCGGTGCGGCTCAAGCACATGCCAAGGCTGTTGAATGGGCGCAAACCTATGCCGGCTGGGCCACCAGTGGCGGCGAGGGTGCCGCGCTGTCACGCGAGCGAGATACCTTCATCGTCAATTTGGGGCCGGCGCCCTGATGTGGCCGCTACAAACCGAGTCGTTCTGGCGGAGGGAGCGGGATTCGAACCCGCGGTGGGCTGTTAACCCACACATGCTTTCCAGGCATGCGACTTAAACCGCTCATCCATCCCTCCAGGGGGCGTGGACTTCGATCAGTCCAGCCGGTGCGCAGCGGGCGCCATTCTAGCCGGCGGGTCTGCGCGCAATGAATGCACGCGCTGGCTGGCGTAACAAGCGGCATTGCTGCGTCTGGCACAGGCAGGCGATGCGCCAGGGCGATGCATCCATACGGCGCTTAGGCCTTGGGCGGTGTCGGCTTGGGACGGTTCATCACCGACATGGCCGTGGCAATCAATGCGGACACCTCGGTCATGTTGCCCGGCACGATCATGCTGTTGGTGGTCTTGGCCAGATGGCCATAGGCCTCAATGGCGCGCTCGGCCACCTTGAGTTGCACCGCGTCGGCACCGCCAGGCTGCTCGATGGCCGCGGCGATCTTGCGTATGGCATCGGCGGTGGCATCGGCCACGGCGGTGATGGCCGCGGCCTCACCCAAGGCCTTGTTGATCTCGGCCTGCTTCTCGCCTTCCGAGCGAGCGATGGAGGCTTCGCGTTCACCGGTGGCGATGTTGATCTGTTCCTGGCGCCGGCCCTCTGAGGCCGCAATCAGCGCGCGCTTTTCGCGCTCGGCCGTGATTTGCGCCTGCATGGAGTGCAGGATGGCCGCCGGTGGCGTCAGGTCCTTGATCTCATAGCGCAGCACCTTTACGCCCCAGTTCAGCGCCGCCTCATCAAGCGACAACACCACCGAGGCGTTGATGTGATCGCGCTCCTCAAAGGTCTTGTCGAGCTCCATGCGGCCGATGACGCTGCGCAATGTGGTCTGCGCCAGTTGGGTGATGGCCACGATGTAGTTTGAGGCGCCGTAGCTTGCACGCATGGGATCGGTAACCTGAAAGTACAGGATGCCGTCGACGGTGAGCTGGGTGTTGTCCTTGGTGATGCACACCTGGCTGGGCACATCCAGCGGGATCTCTTTGAGCGAGTGGCGATAGGCCAGCCGGTCGACGAAGGGCACGAGGAAGTTCAAGCCCGGTGTGAGTGTGGCGTGGTACTTGCCCAGGCGCTCCACCACCCAGGCGTTTTGCTGCGGCACGACCTTGATGGATCGCACCACAAAGATCACGGCCACGACCAACAACAGCAATGCAACGATGTCCATTTCGTTCTCCGGTGAGATCAGTGCGAGGGCGCTCGGTCAACCAGCAGGCGACTGCCGTCCATGGCGCGCACAACATGGTGGCCTGGCATGGGTGCATCGTCGCCGGCATAGCGCACGTCCCAGCCGGCGCCGCGGTAGGTCACGCGCGCCGTGCCATCGTCGGCCCAGCGCTCGACCACGACTTCAGCGCCGATGTCTTGGTGTAGATCAGGGTTGTGCGCGTCGGCGGCAGGTTTGGGCACTTCGCTGCGGCGCATGTGCCACAGCGCAACGGCACCACCGCCCAGCAATGCCGCTGCAAACAACTGACCCGTTATGCCCAGGCCAAGATGCGCAGCCATGGCGCCGGCCACGCACCCGATGGCCAGCATGAGCAGGTAAAACGTGCCCGTGGCCAGCTCGATGGCGACCAGCGCGCCTGCAATCAACCACCACCATGTCGACGCGTTCAATTCCATCGCAATCTCCGCTGTGGATGCGCAGGCAGTGTAGCCAGGGCGCACGGGCCGCTGCGCCGACAGCGACCGTTTCATTCACGCCTACACTTCGCCCTCCCCGAATTTCAGCCATCGCTCCGAGGAGCTTTTCCGATGCTTCGTTTTCGCTTTCCCATCGTCATCATTGACGAAGACTACCGCTCGGAAAACACCTCCGGATTGGGCATTCGCGCGCTCGCCCAGGCCATAGAAAAAGAAGGCTTTGAAGTACTCGGCGCGACGAGCTATGGCGACCTGAGCCAGTTTGCCCAGCAGCAAAGCCGGGCCAGCGCCTTCATCCTGTCGATTGACGACGAGGAGTTCACCCCCGGGCCCGAGCTCGATCCGGCCGTGCTCAACCTGCGCAAGTTCATCGAGGAGATTCGCTTCAAGAACAGCGACATCCCGATCTATCTGTACGGCGAGACGCGTACTTCGCAGCATATTCCGAACGACATCCTGCGTGAGCTGCACGGCTTCATTCACATGTTCGAGGACACGCCGGAGTTCGTGGCGCGCCACATCATTCGTGAATCCAAGAGCTACCTTGACGGTCTGGCGCCGCCCTTTTTCAAGGCCCTGATCGACTACGCTCAGGATGGCAGTTATTCCTGGCACTGCCCGGGGCACTCGGGCGGGGTGGCGTTTCTCAAGAGCCCGGTGGGCCAGATGTTCCACCAGTTCTTCGGCGAGAACATGTTGCGCGCCGATGTGTGCAATGCGGTGGAAGAGCTCGGCCAGTTGCTTGATCACACTGGCCCGGTGTTCGAGAGCGAAAAGAACGCAGCGCGCATCTTCAACGCCGACCATTGCTTCTTCGTCACCAATGGCACCTCCACCAGCAACAAGATGGTCTGGCACCACACCGTCGCGCCGGGTGACGTGGTGGTGGTGGATCGCAACTGCCACGTCTCTATCCTGCACTCCATCGTGATGACCGGAGCCGTGCCGGTGTTCATGACGCCCACGCGCAACCACTACGGCATCATCGGGCCGATCCCGCAGAGTGAGTTCACGCGCGAGGCCATCGAGCGCAAGATCAAGAACAACCCCCTGCTCAAAGGCGTGGACCCGAAAAAGGTGCGCCCGCGCATCCTGACCTTGACGCAGAGCACCTACGACGGCGTGCTCTACAACACCGAGACCATCAAGGGCATGCTCGACGGCTACGTCGACACCCTGCACTTCGATGAGGCCTGGTTGCCGCACGCGGCCTTTCATCCGTTTTACTCAAGCTTTCACTCGATGGGCCGCAACCGCCCGCGGCCGAAAGAGGCGATGGTCTACGCCACGCAGTCCACGCACAAGTTGCTCGCGGGCCTGTCGCAGGCCTCGCAGGTGTTGGTGCAGGATTCGCAGACGGTCAAGCTCGACAGGCATCTCTTCAATGAGGCCTATTTGATGCACACCTCCACCTCGCCGCAGTACGCCATCATCGCCAGTTGCGATGTCGCCGCCGCGATGATGGAGCCGCCTGGCGGCACCGCCCTGGTCGAGGAGAGTCTGAAAGAGGCGCTGGATTTCCGCCGTGCCATGCGCAAGGTGGACAAGGAGTTCGGCAAGGACTGGTGGTTCAAGGTCTGGGGCCCTGACCGCCTGGTCCCTGAGGGCATGGGGACCTCAGACAGTTGGATTCTCAAGGCCAAAGACAAATGGCACGGGTTTGGCGATTTGGCACCAGGCTTCAACCTGCTCGATCCGATCAAGAGCACCATCATCACGCCGGGGCTGGACATGTCGGGCAAGTTCGCCAAGACTGGCATCCCGGCGGGCATCGTCACCAAGTTCCTGGCCGAGCATGGCGTCGTGGTCGAGAAGACCGGTCTGTACTCCTTCTTCATCATGTTCACCATCGGCATCACCAAGGGCCGCTGGAACACCTTGCTCACCGCCTTGCAGCAGTTCAAGGATGACCATGCCAAGAATGCTCCGATGTGGCGCATCCTGCCGGAGTTTTGCGCCGCTCACCCGCAGTACGAGCGCATGGGCCTGCGAGACCTGTGCCAGGCCATTCATGAGACCTATGCGGCCAGTGACATCGCCAGGCTGACCACCGACATGTACCTGTCCGACCTTCATCCCGCCATGAAACCCAGCGACGCCTTCGCGCACATTGCCAGGCGGCGCACCGAGCGGGTGGAAATCGACGAGCTGGAAGGCCGCATCACGACCTCGCTGCTGACGCCTTATCCGCCGGGCATCCCGCTGTTGATTCCGGGCGAGCGCTTCAACCGCAAGATCGTGCAATACCTGAAGTTCGTGCGCGAATTCAATGCCACCTTCCCAGGCTTTGACACCGATGTCCACGGCCTGGTCGAGGAAGACCTCGGTGGCGGCAAGCGCCGCTATGCGATGGACTGCGTGCGTGATTGATCCAGCTTTAGGCGCTGAATCAGGCCGCAGGGTTGCCGACCATCGCCACCTGGCTGAAGCCGCCATCGACATACATGATCTCGGCGCTGACGCCGCCCGCCAGATCGGAAAGCAAGAAGGCCGCGGCGTTGCCGACGTCGTCGGCCGTGATGGTGCGGCGAATGGGTGCGGCAGCGGCAAACTCATTGAGCAGCTTGCCGAAATCCTTGATGCCCGAGGCAGCCAGTGTCTTGATCGGGCCGGCGGAGATGCCATTGACCCGCACGCCACGCGCCCCCAGGCTTTGCGCCAGAAAGCGCACGCTGGCTTCAAGTGAGGCCTTGGCCAGGCCCATGAGGTTGTAGTTGGGCACATAGCGCAGGGCGCCCAGATAGGTCAGTGTCAGCAGCGCCGCGCCGGGGCGCAGGCGGGGCAGGGCGGCCTTGGCCATGGCCGGGAAGCTGTAGCTGGAGATGTCGTGCGCGATGCGGAAGTTCTCTCGCGTCATGCCATCGAGAAAGTCCCCGGCAATGGCCTCGCGTGGCGCGAAGGCGATGGCGTGCACAAAGCCGTCGAACTGCTCCCAGGTCTGGCCCAGATCGGCGAACAGGCGCTCGATCTGGGCGTCATCCGACACATCGCAGTCGTACACCAGCTTGGAGCCAAAGTCGGCGGCGAATTCGGTGATGCGCTGGCGGAAGCGATCGCCCTGGTAGCTGAAGGCCAGCTCGGCGCCTTCGCGGTGGCAGGCCTTGGCGATGCCATAGGCGATGGAGCGGTTGTTCAGCACCCCGGTGATCAACAAGCGCTTGCCGGCAAGAAAACCCATGGCGAATTCCTCGTGGAATGGATGACATTACCGGGCCGAATAGGCCGCCGCCCAGCGGGCCGGTTTTGGGGGGCGGATTCTGGCATGCATGGTGGGCGCAGACAGGCGTGGTTCATACCTAACCCTTGCGAGGGCCTGTCGCGCGAGCTATAATCCCGCTTTCGCTGTACAGCCGAATGGGCGGATTCATCCAGCCCATTTTTTTTGGCCGTTCAACTATTGCAACGCTATACCGAGGTTACCCCGCACACGATGAGCTGGCAGTCCGCGATCGAACGCACCGTCCAGGGACTGGGCTACGACATGGTGGACACCGAACGCACGGTGGGTGGCTTGCTGCGTGTTTATATTGATAGGCTGCCCGGTGCGGCCTACAGCACCGGCCCGGGCGAGTTTGTCACCGTCGAGGACTGCGAGCTGGTGACGCGCCAGTTGCAGTATGTGCTGGAGGTGGATGCGGTCGATTACGCCCGGCTGGAGGTCTCCTCGCCCGGCCTGGACCGGCCTCTGCGGCGCGTCACCGATTTCGAACGCTTCGCTGGCAACGATGTCGAGCTCGCGTTGCGCGAGCCGTTTCAGGGCCGGCGCAAGTGGAGTGGCCGATTGCTGGCGCGTGAGGGCGGCTTCAGCCTGGTGCTGCCGGCCGAGGGCGCGAGTGCACAAGCCCCAGGCTCCAAGCCCGCCGCGGCCGGCAAGGCGCGGTCCGGCAAGCCAGGCAAGGGCGAAGCCGCCATCGAGAAGACACTGGATTTCACTTTCGACGAAGTGCGTGACGCCCGACTGGTGCCGGTGGTCGATTTCAAAGGGCGGCGCCATGTGCAGGGCGACGCCACAAAGCAAGACGGAGGTTTGAACCCATGAACCGCGAAATGTTGATGCTCGTCGACGCCATTTCTCGCGAGAAGAATGTTGATCGCGATGTCGTGTTTGGCGCCGTAGAGGCCGCCCTGGCACAGGCCACCAAGAAGCTCAATGGTGGCGAGGTGGACATCCGTGTGTCGGTCGATAGAGACACCGGCAATTACGAGACCTTCCGCCGCTGGTTGGTGGTACCGGAAGAAGCCGGACTGCAAAACCCGGATGCCGAAGAGATGCTCAGCGATGCGCTGGATCGCATCTCCGAAATTGAAGTCGGCGACTTCATTGAAGAGCCGATTGATTCGGTGCCCATCGGCCGCATCGGCGCCATGGCAGCCAAACAGGTCATCCTGCAAAAGATCCGCGATGCCGAGCGCGAGACCTTGCTCAACGACTTCATGTCGCGTGGCGACAAGGTCTTTGTGGGCACCGTCAAGCGGCTGGACAAGGGCGACATCATTGTCGAAAGCGGCCGTGTCGAAGGGCGCCTGAAGCGCAGCGAAATGATCCCCAAGGAGAACCTGCGCATCGGCGACCGCGTGCGCGCCTTCATCGCCGGGGTCGACCCCACGGCGCGTGGCGCGCAGATCATGCTGTCGCGCTCGGCGCCGGGTTTCATGATCGAGCTCTTTGCCCAGGAAGTGCCCGAAATGGAACAGGGCCTGCTCGAGATCAAGAGCTGCGCCCGTGACCCGGGCTCGCGCGCCAAGATCGCTGTCGTCTCGCACGACAAGCGGGTGGATCCCATCGGCACCTGCGTCGGTGTGCGGGGTTCGCGCGTCAATGGCGTGACCAATGAAATCGCCGGCGAGCGCGTCGATATCGTGCTCTGGTCCGATGATCCGGCGCAGTTCGTGATCGGTGCCCTGGCCCCGGCCAATGTGCAATCCATCGTCGTGGATGAAGAGCGCCATGCCATGGATGTGGTCGTGGACGAAGAGAACCTGGCCATCGCCATCGGCCGTGGCGGCCAGAACGTGCGCCTGGCGTCAGATCTGACGGGCTGGCGCATCAACATCATGACGGCCGACGAGTCCAGCGCCAAACAAGCGGTCGAGAGCGATTCCATCCGCAAGCTGTTCGTTGAGAAACTCGATGTCGACGTGGAAGTCGCCGACATCCTGATCGCCGAGGGCTTTGCCAGCCTGGAAGAAATTGCTTACGTGCCCCTGCAGGAAATGCTCGAGATCGAGTCCTTCGACGAGGACACCATCAGCGAGCTGCGCACCCGTGCCAAGGATGCGCTCCTCACCATGGAAATTGCGCACGAAGAAAACGTCGAAGAAGTATCACAAGATCTGCGCGACCTCGAAGGCCTGTCCACCGATCTCATCGGCAAGCTCGCCGATGGCGGCGTACATAGCCGCGACGACTTGGCCGACCTGGCGGTGGACGAGTTGGTCGAGATGACGCAAATCGATGAAGAGTCTGCCAAGACCTTGATCATGAAGGCGCGGGAGCATTGGTTCGCGGCTTGATCGCCGCGCCAATTCCCCACGCCACGCCGCAGCACCGCGACCGCCACGCATCGCTCACGTACAGAAGTTACGCAAGGAACACAACACATGGCCGTGACGACCGTCGCCCAGTTCGCAGCCGAGCTCAACCGTCCCGCGGGGACCTTGCTCGAGCAGCTGCAATCTGCCGGTGTCGCGAAGAAGTCGATTGACGACGCGCTGACCGATACCGACAAGGAACGCCTGCTGGATTACTTCCGCACCGCCCACGGTACGGTTGGCGCCGAGCGCAAGAAGATCACGCTGACACGCAAGTCCACCAGTGAAATCAAGCAGGCCGATGCTTCGGGCAAGGCACGCACGATTCAGGTGGAGGTGCGCAAGAAGCGTGTGTTCATCAAGCGCGACGACTTGCCCGTTGCCACCGACGCCAGCGACGCCGACACCGAGGCGCAAGCCGAAGCCGCTGCCGAAGAGCTGCGCCAGCGTGAGGCGCAAGCCGAAGCCGCCGCTGAGCAATTGCGGCGCCAGGAAGCCGAGCAAGCCGAGCGCGAGCTCGCCCTGGCCGCCGAGCGCGCCAAAGAGGTCGCACTGGCCGCTGCCAGAGCCGCCGCCGAAGCCGCCGCACGCGAAGCCGAAGAGGCCGCGGCCAAGGCCGCTGCCGCCGCCGCCATTGACAAAGCGTCGTCGGCCAAGCCCGGCGCTACGACACCTGCAGCACCTGCCGTGCCGGCCGCAGCGGCGCCGCCCACGGTGGCTGCACCGGCTGTCGCGCCGCCGCCTCCCGAGCCGCCCAAGCCGCTGCTGCGTGTGGTCAAGGCCGGTGAGGCTGAGGCCGCCGAAAAGCAGCGCGCCGCTGACCTGGCCAAGCGCCGCCAAGTGGCCGAATCCGAAGCCGCCGCCATTCGCGCCATGATGAATGCGCCGAAAAAGGTGATGATGGCCAAGAAGCCCGAGGAGGCCAAACCAGCGGCCTCCAAGGAAGGCATTTCCGGCACCATTCACAAGCCCAAGGCCGCGCCGGGCGCCACTCCTGCAGCACCGGGCGCAGCCAAGCCCGGCGACAAGAAATCCGTCAAGTCCGAAAAGCTTTCATCGAGTTGGGCCGACGACGCCGCCAAGAAGCGCGCCGCCGCCAGTAAGGGCCGCAGTGACAGCGGTGGCGCAGGCCGCCCAGGCTGGCGCGCGCCGCGCGGTGGTCGCAAGGGTGAGCGCGACAGCGGCCCCAGCACCTTCCAGGCCCCCACCGAGGTGGTGGTGCAAGAAGTGCACGTGCCCGAGACCATCAGCGTGGCCGATCTGGCACACAAGATGAGCGTCAAGGCCGCCGAGGTCATCAAGCAGTTGATGAAGCTGGGTCAGATGGTCACCATCAACCAGCAGCTCGATCAAGAGACGGCCATGATCCTGGTCGAGGAAATGGGCCACAAGGCGGTCGCCGCCAAGCTCGACGACCCGGAAGCCTTCCTAGAAGAAGAACATGCGGCCACGCATTCCGAAGCGGTTGCCCGCGCCCCTGTGGTCACCATCATGGGCCACGTCGATCACGGCAAGACCTCGCTGCTCGATTACATCCGCACCACCCGCGTCGCTGCGGGCGAGGCCGGCGGCATCACGCAGCACATCGGCGCTTACCACGTCGAAACGCCGCGCGGCATGATCACTTTCCTTGATACGCCAGGCCACGCCGCCTTCACGGCGATGCGTGCCCGCGGCGCCACTGCCACCGACATCGTCATTCTGGTGGTCGCGGCCGACGACGGCGTCATGCCGCAGACCAAGGAAGCCATCGCCCACGCAAAGGCCGCCGGTGTGCCCATGGTCGTGGCCATGAACAAGGTCGACAAGCCCGATGCCAACCTGGAGCGCCTGAAGAGCGAGCTGGTGGCCGAGCAGGTGGTGCCCGAAGAGTTTGGCGGCGAGACGCCCTTCGTGCCTGTTTCTGCCAAGACCGGCCAGGGCATCGATCAGTTGCTCGAGCAGGTGCTGTTGCAGGCCGAAGTGCTTGAGCTGCGCGCGCCCAGGGATGCCTCGGCCAAGGGCCTGGTGATCGAGGCCAAGCTCGACAAGGGCCGCGGCCCGGTGGCCACCATCCTGGTGCAATCGGGCACCTTGAAGCGTGGTGATGTGGTGCTGGCGGGTTCCAGCTTTGGCCGTGTGCGCGCCATGCTGGACGAAGACGGCAAGGCCATTCAGGAAGCCGGCCCCTCCATCCCGGTGGAGATTCAAGGCCTGACCGAAGTGCCCCAGGCGGGTGATGAATTCATGGTGTTGGCCGATGAGCGCCGCGCCCGTGAAATTGCCACCTTCCGCCAGGGCAAGTACCGCGAGGTCACGCTCAACCGCCGCCAGGCCGCCAAGCTCGAGACCATGTTCGATGGCATGGGCGAAGGCCAGGCGCAGACCCTGGCGCTCATCGTCAAGGCCGATGTGCAGGGCTCGCAAGAGGCGCTGTCGCAATCCCTGGTCAAGCTCAGCACGACCGAGGTCAAGGTGCAGATCGTGCACGGCGCGGTGGGCGGCATCAGCGAGAGCGACATCAACCTGGCCATTGCGTCCAAGGCGGTCATCATCGGCTTCAATGTGCGCGCCGATGCCAACGCCCGCCGCCTGGCCGAGGGCAATGGCGTGGACATCCGCTACTACAACATCATCTACGACGCCGTTGATGATGTGAAGGCAGCGATGACCGGCATGCTGGCGCCCGAGCAGCGCGAAGAGATCATCGGCGGTGCCGAGATCCGCACCGTTTTCGTGGCCAGCAAGATCGGCACGGTGGCGGGTTGCATGGTCACCGCCGGCCTGGTCAAGCGCGATGCGCGCTTCCGCCTGCTGCGCGAGAACGTCGTCATCTACACCGGCGAGCTGGAGTCGCTCAAACGCATGAAGGACGATGTGCGCGAGGTCAAGGAAGGCTTCGAGTGCGGCATCAAGCTGAAGAACTACAACGACATCGCCGAGGGCGATCAACTCGAGTTCTTCGAAGTCAAGGAAGTCGCCCGCACGCTGTAAGGCGGATTTGCCCTCAGCTGCAAACCCCGCCTTCTGCAAAGTAGGCGGGGTTTGTGTTTTGACGGGCAGCCCAAGGAGCACACCCCATGCGCCACAAACGAGCCATCCCCAACCGCAGCTTTCGCGTCGCCGACCAGATCCAGCGCGATGTGGCCGACCTGATCCGTGAGCTCAAGGATCCGCGCATCGGCATGGTCACCATCAACAGCGTCGAGGTGACACCCGACTATGCCCACGCCAAGATCTATTTCTCGCTGCTGGTGGGCGAGCCGGCCGAGTGCGAGGCCGGCTTGAACGAGGCCGCGGGCTACCTGCGCAATGGCCTGTTCAAGCGACTGCAGATCCACACCGTGCCGACCCTGCACTTCCAGTTTGACCGCACCACCGAGCATGCTGCCGAGCTCAGTGCGTTGATCCGCGAGGCCAACGCCACGCGTGCCAAGGACTGAGATGTCCATGCCGCAGCAGCCGGGCCAGCGCACGCGCATCACGCGCCGGCCGCTGCATGGCGTGCTGCTGCTCGACAAGCCCCTGCACCTGTCCAGCAACGATGCGCTGCAAAAGGCCAAATGGCTGCTGCGCGCCGAAAAGGCCGGCCACACCGGCACGCTCGACCCCCTGGCCACGGGCCTGCTGCCGCTGTGCTTTGGCGCGGCCACCAAGTTCAGCCAGGTCAGCCTGGATGCCGACAAGGCCTACCGTGCGACCGTTCGGTTAGGGCAGCGCACCAGCACCGCCGATCGCGAGGGCGAAGTCATCGAAGAGCGGCCCGTGGCCGTGGACCGCGCCGCCATCGACGCCGTGTGTCTGCGCTTCACTGGCCTGCTCTCGCAGTGCCCGCCCATGCATTCGGCGCTGAAGAAGGACGGCAAGGCGCTGTACGAATACGCCCGTGCCGGCATCGAGGTCGAGCGTCCCACACGCCAGGTACAGGTGCACGGCATCGATGTCGTGGCCTGGGACGCCAGCCCTGAGGCGCCCACCCTGGTGATCGATGTGCGCTGCAGCAAAGGCACCTACATCCGTACCCTGGCCGAAGACATCGGCGCCGCGCTGGGCTGTGGCGCCCATCTGTCGGCCTTGCGCCGTACCGCCAGCGGGCCCCTGTCGCTGGCCGCGGCGGTGACGCTGGCCGAGCTCGAAGCCATGACCGAAGACCAGCGCCTGCTGCGCCTGCTGGCGCCCGATGCCCTGCTGGCCGATTGGCCGCGTCTTTGCCTTGATAGCAATGACGCTGGGCGCTTCCTCAGCGGCTTGCGCCGCAGGGTGCAGCACGCCGATGCTGCCGCCGTGGTTGTCTATGGCCCCGAGCCCGGCGCCTTGCTCGGCACGGCCCATGTCACCGCCTGCGAATTGATCCCGGACCGCCTGCTCAGCCCGCTGGAGCTGCAGTCCCTGCTGGCGTCGTTGTCGCCGCCGCTGTCGTCACCGATGTCGCCAGCGGCTTTGCCAGCGTCGCCGCCCGCCATCGCGCTGGCCGCCTGAACACCCCAAGAGAAAACCATGCACCAACAGATCCGCAACATCGCCATCATTGCCCACGTCGACCACGGCAAGACGACCCTGGTGGACCAGCTGCTGCGCCAAAGCGGCACCTTCCGCGAGAACCAGCAAATCGCCGAGCGCGTGATGGACAGCAATGACCTCGAGCGCGAGCGCGGCATCACCATCCTGGCCAAGAACTGCGCCGTCACCTGGAAGGGCACCCACGTCAACATCGTCGACACGCCCGGACACGCCGATTTCGGCGGTGAGGTCGAGCGCGTGCTGTCCATGGTGGACAGCGTGCTGCTGCTGGTCGATGCCGTCGAAGGCCCGATGCCGCAGACCCGCTTCGTCACCAAAAAAGCCCTGGCCCTGGGCCTCAAGCCCATCGTTGTGGTCAACAAGGTGGATCGCCCGGGCTCGCGCGTGGACTACGTCATCAACGCCACCTTCGATCTGTTTGACAAGCTCGGCGCCACGGAAGCGCAGCTCGATTTCCCTGTGGTCTTTGCTTCTGGCCTGAACGGCTGGGCGACGCTGGAGCAGGGCGTGGTCGGCACCGATCTGGCGCCGCTGTTCGATGCCATGCTCGAGCACGTGCCGCCGCACGAGGGCGAGCTCGATGCGCCACTGCAGTTGCAGATCTGCTCGCTGGATTACTCCACTTACGTCGGGCGCATCGGCATTGGCCGCGTCAACCAGGGCACCTTGAAGCCCATGCAGGAAGTGGCCGTGTACAGCGGCCCCGACAGCGTGCCCTTCAAGGCACGTGTCAACCAGGTGCTGAAGTTCGAAGGCCTGGAGCGCCAGCAAGCCCTGTCGGCCGGCCCCGGCGACATCGTGCTTATCAATGGCATCGAGGGCATAGGCATCGGTGTGACCTTGACCGAAATCGAGCGCCCCGTGCCGCTGCCCATGCTGGTGATTGACGAGCCGACGCTGACCATGAATTTCTGCGTCAACAACTCGCCCCTGGCCGGGCGCGAGGGCAAGTTCGTCACCAGCCGCCAGTTGCGTGACCGCCTCGACCGCGAGCTGCAAAGCAACGTCGCGCTGCGCGTCAAGGACACCGATGAAGACGGCATCTTCGAGGTCTCCGGCCGCGGCGAATTGCACCTCACCATCCTGCTGGAAAACATGCGCCGCGAGGGCTATGAGCTGGCCGTGAGCAAGCCACGCGTGGTCTTTCACGATGTCGAGGGCGAGCGCCACGAGCCCATCGAGCTGGTCACCGCCGATGTGGAAGACCAACACCAGGGCGCCGTGATGCAAGCCCTGGGTGAGCGCCGCTCCGAGCTGGTCAACATGGAAACCGATGGACAAGGCCGTGTGCGCCTGGAGTACCGCATCCCGGCACGTGGCCTGATCGGCTTCTCGAATGAGTTCATGAACCTGACCCGGGGCACCGGCCTGATCAGCAACATTTTTGACGGCTACGAGGCCTATAAGGGCGAGATCGAAGGCCGCAAGAGCGGCGTGCTGATCAGCATGGACGACGGTGAAATCGTCACCTACGCGCTGGGCAAGCTCGATGACCGCGGCCGCATGTTCGTGCGCGCCGGCGACCCGGTGTACGAAGGCATGCTGGTCGGCATCCACAGCCGCGACAACGACCTGGTGGTCAACGCCGTGCGCCAAAAGCAGCTCACCAACTTCCGCGTCAGTGGCAAGGAAGAAACCATCAAGATCACCCCGGCGATTGACCTGACGCTGGAGTACGCGGTGGAGTTCATCGCCGACGATGAGCTCGTCGAGATCACGCCCAAGTCGATCCGCATCCGCAAGCGCCACCTGAAGGAACACGACCGCAAGCGGGCGTCGCGCGAAGGCGCTTGATCGGCCATAGCGAGCCCATCCGCTCACCCCTGCCGCTCACCCGACCGCATACCCGCCCGCCGTGCGCCTGACCCACACCCGCGCCGTCTTGCTGATGGTGCTGATCACCCTGCTGTGGAGCATTGCCGGCGTGGTCACCCGCCACCTGGATGCGGCGCGCAGCTTTGAGGTGACCTTCTGGCGCAGCCTGTTCAATGCCTTGGCCTTGACCGGCGCCTTGCTGGCCTTGCGCGGGCCGGACTTTTGGCGTGGCATCAAGGGTGGCTGGCCGCTGTGGGCCTCGGCACTGTGCTGGACGGTGATGTACACCAATTTCATGTTGGCCATCACCCTCACCACCGTGGCCACGGTGCTGGTCACCATGGCCATTGCGCCCCTGGTGACGGCACTGTTTGCGCGCGCCTGGCTCAAGCACCGCCTGCCCCTGCGCACCTGGTTGGCCATTGCCGTGGCCGGGGCCGGCATCGCCTGGATGTTTGGCGCGCAGGCGCTGGCCGATCCGGGCTCCTTGCTGGGCATTGCCGTGGCCCTGGGCGTGCCGCTGGCCGGCGCGGCCAACTGGACCCTGCTGCAGTACCTGCAGCAGCGCCACCGCGAGCAACCCGACATCGACGCACCCGACATGCTGCCGGCCGTGCTGCTGGGTGCCATCGGCTCGGCCCTCGTCACCTTGCCCCTGGCCTTGCCGTTTTCTGCCAATGGCCACGACCTCGGCCTGCTGGCCTTGCTGGGCGTGGTGCAGCTGGCCGTGCCTTGCCTGCTGGTGATCCAGGTGGCCAAGGTTTTGCCCGCACCCGAGGTATCGCTGATCGGCCTGTTGGAGGTGATCTTCGGCGTGCTCCTGGCCTGGGTGGGGGCGGGCGAGGCACCCGGCCAATCGGCCTTGTTCGGCGGCGCCTTGGTGATCACCGCCCTTTTGGTCAATGAGGCCATTGCCTTGCGCGAGCGCCGCAGGGCGTGATGCGGCCAACGCCGCCGCGGCGCTTGTCGCTGCGGCGACAGCCCGGCTAGTCTTACTGTGTCATGAGCGTAGCCTTGGGTTTGCACGTAGGCAGCATGGACGTAAGCGGCCAGCGATTCCACCCTTGACGAGATCAACCCACCGGTGTGATGCGGCGGGTCACACGGGTCATGGCGCTGGCTTCCAGCGATGCGGCAGCAGCTCATCAATGCGGCTATTGAGATGGGTGGGCAGGCGTGCCAGCACGTCGGTGAGATAGGCCCACGGATCGTGGCCACTGAGTTTGGCCGATTGCACCAAGGTCCTGACGATCGCGGCTCGCTGGCCGGCCAGCTCACTGCCGGCGAACAGCCAGGGCCAAGCGCATGTGAGGGCGGTCGCGGCAGAGGCCGTTCAAGCGGCTCAGGACACTTGCGGTGCCGAGTGCGGCAAGGGCTGGTCGCTGTTGGGCCACCAGGTGTCGTCCGCGCCCGTTGTCATCACCATCTGCCGCATGGGCGGCGCCGCTTGGGCCGACAGTGCGCGTTGCGCATGCATGGCCGCGTTGCACAGGCTGCGTATCCAGTCGGCCTCGATCTGACTGAGCTCATCACGCTGATCATGAAACTGCAACCAGGCCACCGCCGCCAGTCGCGTGTCGAGCCGCCAGCCCAACGACCAGCGGCGTGCACTGAGCTTGAAGACCATGGTCTCGTCACCAAACTCCGCCAGGAGCTGCGCCACAGCGATGCGCCCACCGGGGCCGTCTGCGCCGCTGGAAGGCTGTGGACTCAAACGGTTCACGGCGCCCAAGCCATTGACCGACCATGCAGCCAAGCGCTCCAGTGAGGCAGCATCGAACACCTGGGTGCGCAGCGATTGCAGCTGCAGTGCACGCAGATTGCGCGCCATGTCGCTCTGCAGTGCCAGGGTCACTTGTGCTTCGGAAAGGGACGGTGTCTGCTGTGGCAAGGGTGCGATGAATGACGTCATGGTGGCGAAGGGCAGGGCGAACATGGGGGCAGGTCAATCCTTGTTGATGTCGACCGCCGCGGCACACTTCGGGCTCAGCGGGCGACGGCCTTGGGCAGAGGCACAGGGCAAGAATCCGCGGCCTCTGCGACGCAGTCTAGAAGGCCTGCTGCATGGCCAATGCCAAGAAATGTCAGACATTTCCAAAGCACTGCGGCGCGCTGCAGTGACACTCCATCGCCTGCGATGCCCATGATTGCCGAGCGTCGCTGAGCGATGTTCATTGCCACCATGATTCACCCCTGTTCCGTGCACTGCCGCATCCGCCCCAGGCGGCTGGGCGGGCACACCTTTGATGCCCTGTTGTGAAGCGAAACCCAATGACCGAAGCCCTGGTGTTGTTGACTGTGCAGGCCGGCGTGGCCACCCTGAGTTTTAACGATGCGCCGCGCTTGAACCCGCTATCAGACGGTCTGCTCGACGACAGCCTGCGGGCCTTGCAGCGGGTGCGCGATGACCGCAGCATCCGGGCCCTGGTGTTGACGGCGCACGGCCGCGGTTTTTGTGTGGGCGCCGATCTCACCGCCCTGGCCACCGGCACGGCATCGGCTGATGCGCCCGGTGGTCTGGGTCAGACGGTGGGGCACATGATGGAGCAGCGGGGCAACCCCTTGGTGCTGGCGCTGCGCGAGCTGCCGGTGCCGGTGCTGTGCGCCGTGAATGGTGTGGCCGCAGGCGGCGGTGTGGGCATCGCCCTGGCGGCCGACATCGTCATCGCCGCGCGCTCGGCCTACTTCTACCTGCCCTTTGTGCCGGCGCTGGGCTTGGTGCCGGACATGGGCTGTGTGTGGTTCATGCAGCGCAGCCTGGGCCATGCCCGCACCCTGGCTTTGAGTCTGTTGGGCGACAAGCTCAGCGCCGAGCAGGCGGCGCAGTGGGGCCTGATCTGGGCCTGTGTGGACGACGCCCGGTTGCACGACGAGGCGCAGGCCCTGGCCACACGCCTGGCGGGGCTGCCGGCCGATGCCATTGTGGAGGCGCGCGCCTTGATGCAGCACGCCCAGACCCACCCCTTGATAGCGCAGTTAGGCTATGAGGCCACCCGCCAGCGCGAGCTGATCGAAGGTGAAGCCTTTGCCGAGGGCCTGCGCGCCTTTGGCCAGAAGCGCCGGCCGGTGTTTGCTGGGCGGTGAAGGTGCGCGGTGAAGGTGGGTGAGGGTGGGTCATGGTGAACGGCTGAGCGCAGACCGCACTCAACCCGGCTTGCCGAATGCCCCCGCCGCGCACAAGCGCGCGATCTCTTCGCCACCCAGGCCCAGCAAGCCCTGCAGCACCTCGTCATGGTGCTCACCCAGGCCTGGTACGCGCGGCCCCAACACCGAGCGGCTGCCCGACATTTGCCAGGGTGCATTCACGCCCGTGAAGGCGCCTGCGGCATCGGCCACCGGGGTGAACAGGCCGCGTTGCTGCAGTTGCGGGCTGTGCAGGCTGGCGCCGGGCTCGGCGTAGTGGGCACAGGGCACGCCGGCGGCTTCAAGCACGCGCAGGCACTCGGCCACGCTGCGCTGCCGGGTCCATTGCTCCACCAACTGCATCATGGCCGTCCAGTGGGCGGCGCGGGCGGGCACGCTGGCGAATCGCGGATCGCTGCGCAGCTCGGTCAGGCCTGTGGCCTCGGCCATGGCCTCGAAGTTGCGCGCGGTGATGGGCACGATCAGCACATCGCCATCGGCCGCGGCCACCGGGCCGTAGGTCGGGCGCTTGACGGCGCCCGCGTCAGGCGGCGCGAATTGCGCCTCCTGCAATTCATAGATCAACAGGTTGGCCATGCAGTCCATCAAGGCCACGTCGAGCTCTTGGCCGACACCCGTGCGGCTGCGCTGCACCAGGGCCGCCTGGATGGCCGAGAAGGCAAAGATGCCGCCCAACAGATCGGCCACAAAGGTGGCGGTGGCGGCCGGGCGCGGCCGGTCACCGGCGTAGCGCGCCAGGGTCTTTTCATAGCCGCTTTCGGCCTGCACGATCATGGCGTAGGCGGCGCGCCCGGCCTCGGGGCCGGTCTGCCCATAGCCTGAAATGGCGCAGTAAATCAGCTTGGGGTTGAGGGCGCGCAAGACCTCAGGCCCCAGGCCCAGGCGCTGCATCACGCCCGGTCGAAAGTTCTCCAGCACCACATCGGCCTGCATCACCATCTGCTTGATCAGGGCGATGGCTTCGGGCTGCTTCAGGTCCAGCACCAGGCTGCGCTTGCCGGCGTTGAGCTGGCCAAAATAGCTGCTGTGGCGCTGGCCGCCTTCATCGCTGCGCAGCGGCTGCCTCAGCCGCATGTCATCGCCCTCGGGCGCTTCGATCTTGATCACATCCGCGCCCAGATCGGCGAGCAGCCGGCCGCAGTAGGGCCCGGCCAGCATGATGGAGAAATCGAGCACGCGCAGGCCTGAGAGGGCGCGGTCTTGCGGGTGCGAGGTCGTCATGGCGATGGGGGCGGGCCGGCCCCTGGGTGATGGTGTGGGCACAGCTTAGCCCGAGCCGCTGAACCGCTTGCGCGCGCCGAGCACTGGGTGCGGGCCCAAGAGGTCGTGTGACATTCGGCCGTGCGACATTCGGCCGTGCGACTTTCGGCCACCCACCCAGGATGCAGCAATGAATTTCAGCGAAGAACAGCTCGCCTTCCGTGACAGCGTGCGGCGCATGGCCGAGAAGCATGTGGCGCCGATTGCCGCCGAGATCGACGCCACCGACCGCTTCCCCACCGAGCTGGTCCAGCGCTTCGGTGAGATGGGTTTGATGCAGTTGTGGATCCCCGAGAAATACGGCGGCCCCGAGGGCAACCTCACCATGATGTGCATGGCCCGCGAGGAGGTCTCGCGCTTCTCGCCTTCCTGCGGCTCCATCGCCGGCCTGAACACCATGTTCATCATGCCGCTGCTGCACTTTGGCACTGAAGAACAACGCCAGCGTTTCTTGCCCGCCGTGGCCAGGGGCGGCGTGGTCACCGCCATTGCCATCTCAGAGCCGCAAGCCGGCTCGGACGTGAGCGCCATGACGACGCGTGCCGTGCGCGATGGCGACTCCTATGTCATCAATGGCCGCAAGCAGTGGTGCAGCTATGGCGTGGTGGCCGACTACCTGGTGCTGATGGCGCGCACCAGCGGTGAGCGTGGCGCCGAAGGCATCAGCGCCTTTGTCGTCGAGCCCAAGAAAATGGCCGGCATCAGCTTTGGCCGGCACGAGCGCAAGATGGGCTGGCGCGGCGCGCCGAACACACCGATCTTTCTGGACAAGCTGCGCGTGCCGGCCGAGAACCTGATTGGCGAGGAAGGCAAGGGCTTCAAGGCCTGCATGCGCGCGCTCGATCTGAACCGGCCGACCATTGGCGCGCAGTGTGTGGGCCTGGCGCAGGGCGCCTTGGAGGCCAGCGTGGCCTACGCCAAGGAGCGCAAGCAGTTCAAGCAGGCCATTGGTGAATTTCAAGGCGTGCAGTTCATGCTGGCCGACATGGTGATGAACATCGAGGCCGCGCGCGCCCTGGTTTATGAATGCGCCCGCGCTGGAGATGCGGGTGACTGGAAGCGGCTGAACGCCTTGGCCAGCATGGCCAAGTGCTTCGCCAGCGACATGGCGATGAAGGTCACCACCGATGCCGTGCAGGTTTTCGGTGGCTACGGCTACACCCAGGATTACCCCGTCGAGCGCATGATGCGCGACGCCAAGCTGGCGCAGATTTTTGAGGGCACGAACCAGATCCAGCGCATGGTGATTGCGCGCGAGCTGTTGAAGTGAACTTGACGAAATGAGTCCGCCGAAATGAACCTAACCCATCTGTTGCGGAGACGCCCATGATTCGACGTTTGACCCTTGTTGCGCTGGCCGGGCTGCTCGCCGCAGGCGCCAGCCTGGCCCAGACCTTCCCCAGCCGCAACATCCAGATGCTGGTGCCCTACCCCGCGGGCGGCACCACCGATGTCATGGCCCGTGCGCTGCAAGAGCCCATGCAAAAGGCCTTGGGCCAGGCCATCGTCATCGAGAACAAATCGGGCGCCTCGGGCGTGCTGGCGGCGCGCGAGGTGGCCCGCGCCAGGCCCGACGGGCACTCACTGCTGTTCATCAACAGCGGCATCGTCGCAGTGACGCCCCATGTGCAAAAGGACGCCGGCTTTGATGGCGTCAAGGACTTTGCGCCTGTTGCCCTGGCCACCATGGCGCCACTGTTCGTGCTGGTGCCGGGCAACCTGCCGGTGAGTGATTTGCGTGGCTACATCGAGCACATGAAAAAGCAGACCACGCCCGCGGCCTATGCCTCGGCCGGCGTCGGCTCCTTCGGCCATCTGGCCAGTGAGCTTTTTCTCAAGGCAGCGGGTCTGCAGATGACGCATGTGCCCTACCGTGGCCAGGCCCCGACCACCAACGCCGTGGTCAGCGGCGAGGTGGCGCTGCTCATCACCAGCATGTCCGGCGCCATGAAGGGGTTCATCGACAACGGCAAGCTGAAGCTGCTGGGTGTGACCGCGGCCGCGCCATCGGCGCAGATGCCCGGTGTGCCCACGGTGGGCAGCGTGCTGCCCGGCTATGTGGCGGAAACCTGGTTCGGCTGGGTCACCACCGCGGGCACGCCGCCCGATGTGATTGCCAGGCTGAACAGCGAGATCAACGCCATCCTGGCCACCAAGGACATCGCTGACAAGTTCAGCGCCCTGGGCCAGCAGGTGCGCACCATGACGCCCGCGCAACTGGGCAGCCTGATCGCCGAAGACTCGGCGCGCTGGGGCCAGGTGGTGCGCGACAACAACATCAGCGCGCAGTAGCTGCGGCTTGAAACCCGACTCACAACCTGACCTGCAACCCAACCGAGACCCCTCCCATGAGCCGCTATGCCAAGTACCACGACCTGAAAATTGAAGTCACCAACAAGGTGGCCACCGTCACCCTGAACCGCCCCGAGGCGCGCAACGCCATCAACCAGCGCCTGATCCGCGAGCTGCGCAGCATCTGGGACGACCTGGCCGACGACATGGCCGTGAGCGCCGTGGTGCTGACGGGAAGCGGCAAGTACTTCAGCGTGGGCGGTGACGTGAAGATGATGTCAGAGCGCCCCGGCGGCGATGTGCTCGAAGAAGGCGAGGTGCATGACCCCATGATCAGCCGGCGCATCGTCACCCGCCAGTTGGAGCTGGACAAGCCCATCGTCTGCGCCATCAATGGCGACTGTGTCGGCCTGGCCGCCACCCATGCCCTGCTGTGCGACATCACCGTGATGAGTGAGGACGCGCGCATCGGTGACAGCCATGTGAACAAGGCCGGCCTGGTGGCGGGCGACGGCAGCACGGTGATCTGGCCGCTTCTTATCGGTGTTAACAAGGCCAAAGAGTATTTGATGCGTGGCACCCTGATCAAGGGCCCCGAGGCCGAGCGCATCGGCCTGGTCAACCACTGCGTGCCGGCGGCCGAGGTGCTGGCCAAGGCCCAGGCCATCGCTCAAGAGCTGGCCGATGGCCCGACCTGGGCGATACGCTGGACCAAGCTGTCCATCAACCAGATCGTCAAGGAGCGCGTGAACCACCTGCTCGAGGCCTCCATGGCGCTGGAGCAGGTGACCTTCGCCACCGACGATCACCGTGAGGCAACGCTGTCGTTCAAGGAAAAACGCAGACCGAAGTTTGGCGCGGCGTGAGCGCAGGCGGCTCGGCCAAATCAAGCAAGGGCATGACTTCTGTGTCGTTGCCAAAGGCGGTGTCCTGCTCGAGCTGGGCGCGCTTTCTGCGCTGTGCCAGCAGCCAGATGACGAATTGCTCCTTGGGCATGGGGCGGCCCAGCAAATAGCCTTGCATTGAATCGCAGCCCAGATCGGCCAGCATGTCGGCCTGGTCCTGGGTCTCGACGCCCTCGGCCACGATCTTCATCTGCAGGCTGTGGCCCAGGGCGATGATGGCCGTGGCGATGGCGGCGTCGTCGCTGTTGCCGGGCAGGTCCTTGACGAAGGAGCGGTCGATCTTCAGGGTGTCGATGTTGAAGCGCTTGAGGTAGGCCAGCGATGAGTGCCCAGTGCCGAAGTCATCAATGGCCACACGCACGCCGATGCGGGCGAAGTGGCTCAAGGTGCCGCGGTTTTGCTCACTGTCTTCCATCAGCAGGCTCTCGGTCAGCTCGAGCTCGATGCGCTGCGGCTCGATGTCGTTCTCGCGCAGCGTGTCTTCCACCAGGGTGGCCAGAAACTGGTGATGAAACTGCCGCGCCGAGAGGTTCACGGCCATGTGCAGTGGGCCCAGCTTCATGCGATCCCAGGCCGCCAGATCGGCGCAGGCGGTGCGTATCACCCAGGCGCCCACCGGCAGGATCAGCCCGGTCTCTTCGAGCACGGAAATGAATTGGTCAGGCGGCACCATGCCCAGCACCGGGCACTGCCAGCGGATGAGGGCCTCGACACCGGTGACCAGGCCACTGCGCAGATCGGCCTTGGGTTGGTAGACCAGGCGAAACTCATTGCGCTCCAGCGCGCGGCGCAAGCTGCTCTCCAATGACAGGCGCGCCGAGACTGTGGTGTTGAGGTCGTCGCTGGAGAAGCTGTAGACACCGCGACCTCGCACCTTCGATCGTGTCATGGCGCGGTTGGCCTGGCTGATCAAGGCGTCCATGTCCGTGCCCGTGGCCGGATAGCTGGCGATGCCTATGCTG
Organism: Ideonella sp.; assembly: GCA_043720415.1. Classification (GTDB taxonomy): domain Bacteria; phylum Pseudomonadota; class Gammaproteobacteria; order Burkholderiales; family Burkholderiaceae_C; genus Pseudaquabacterium. The sequence goes on along the minus strand of JAYSSS010000097.1, from coordinate 44,643 downwards.
GCCGAGACAAAGACCTCGTCCTCGCCGATCAGAAACGGCGCGCCCAGAGAGTCCAGCAAGCGTTGGGCGATGAGCGCGGCGTCCTCGGCGCTGTGCATGGGCTCGACGATCACCGTGAACTCGTCACCACCCAGGCGCGACAGCGTGTAGGCATCGGCCTCGGTGGGCCGCGAAAGCGAATCGGTGGCCCGCAGGCACTGCGTCAGGGTGTGCGCCACATGTTTGAGCAATCGATCACCAGCATCCTGGCCCAGGCTGTCGTTGACCAGCTTGAAGCGGTCCAGACCCAAACACATCAAGGCCATCGGTTGGTTCGAACGCTTGCTGCGCTCCATCGCCAACTGCAGCCGATCCCGAAACAGGCTGCGGTTGGGCAGGCCTGTGAGGCTGTCGTAGTTGACCAGGTAGCTCAGCCGGTCATCGGCCTTTTCGCGGTCGCTGGCATCGCGCAGGTGCACCAGCCATTGGGCTTGACCCTTGTGCACTGCGGCGCTGACGAACACATCCACCGCCATGGGCTCGCCACGCAAAGTGTGCAGATGGCAGCGCTTGTGGCCCGGCGCCAGGAGGGGTGTGCCGTCGTCGCCGGACCTGGCCTTCAAGTGCGCCGCCAGCGGGCTGAGCAGGTAGCTCTGGCGCTCGGCCCCAAGCCAATGGCTGACGACCGGGTTGCCAGCCAATATGCGACCGTCCGCCGCACAGACCAACAGGCCTTCACTGGAGTGCTGGAAGAGCTGCTGAAAGCGCTGGTCCGTTTTGAGTGGCAGCGTGCCTGGCAAGGGGGCTGCGGCGGGTGCAGGGTCGGGCGCGGTATCTCGCCAGGGCGCCACCTCGCGCGGCTCAAGCGCGGCGCGCAATGCAGCCACGGCCGCAGCGCAAGCACGGGCAAGCCGATCAAGCAGCCGGCGCATGAAGGGCCCGCGTTGGAGGCAAAACCGCGCCGCGCCGCACGGGGGCGAAGCGGGTGCAAGCAGGCAGCGTTTGGGTGGCGCGGTTCACGGCGATGAGATCGAGGGCATGGACCCCTCATTTGTCGGCCAGGCGCGCTTGAACTTGAATCGTGGCCTCACCTCGGGTTTGCGCGGCGTGACGCAGTTCACGGCGCGGCTGGCGCGCGCAGCCGTTCGAAGCAACAGCTCAAGTCGGGCTGCGGAACTGCATCGAATGCAATCGCGCATACAAGCCACCCGCCGAGAGCAGGCCGGCATGGCTGCCTTGCTCGGCAACCCGGCCGGCCTCAAGAACGACGATGCGGTGGGCATGCTCGATGGTCGACAAGCGGTGGGCAATGACCAGGGTGGTGCGCCCGCGCATCAGGGTATCCAGTGCGGCCTGCACGGCGCGCTCGGATTCACTGTCCAGGGCCGATGTGGCCTCATCCAGGATGAGTATGGGTGCGTCCTTGTACAGCGCCCTGGCGATGGCCATGCGCTGGCGTTGGCCACCTGAGAGCTGGCCGCCGTTGTGGCCCACCAGGGTGTCTATGCCCTGCGGCAGGCCGAGGGCGAAATCAAGCAAATGGGCACCCTTGAGCGCGGCCAACACGCGCTCGCGGTCTGGCGCGGCGCCCAGCGCCACATTGGCCGCCACGCTGTCGTTGAACAGCACCACATCCTGGCTGACCAGGGCGAACTGCTGGCGCAGCGCGTCCACATCCCACTGCGCCAGGGCCACGCCATCGAGCAAGAGCTCGCCACTGTCGGGCTCAATGAAGCGCGGCAACAGGTTGATGAGCGAGGATTTACCGGCACCCGAGGGCCCCACCAGGGCCACGATCTGCCCCGGCGCAATGGCCAGCGACAGGCCATCGAGGGCATTGCCCTGGGCCGTGGGATAGCGCAGGACCACATCGCGCAGCGTGATCTCGCCGCGGGCCCGGCCAGGGGCGTGGCGGCCACCGTGTTCGGCCGGGCTCTCCGCCAAAAGCTCCAGGCCGCGCTCTATGGCCGCCAGGCCGCGGGTGATGGGCGTCATCACATCCGACAGGTGCTTGATCGGTGCCACCAGCATCAGCATGGCGGTGATGAAGGCGACAAAGCCGCCGACGGTGGCGCCGCCCGCGGTGGCGGCGGCGGCTTGTGATTGCCACAGCGCCACCATGATCACCGCCGACAGCGCCAGCGCCGCAAAGACCTGGGTCAAGGGCGTGATCGCCGCACCCGAGGCCACGATCTTCAGCAACACCCGGCGCAGCGCCAATGAGTGACGCTCAAAGCGCGCGGCTTGCGACGCCTGGGCACCGTGCATGCGCACGATGCGCCAGGCCAGGACGTTTTCTTCCACCACATAGGCCAACTCGTCGGTGGCCGTCTGGCCCTCGCGGGTGAGCCGGTGCAGGCGTTTGCCGACGATGCGCATGACCAGGGCCACGGCCGGAAACAGCACCGCCACGAACAGTGTCAACTGCCAGTTCAGCCAGAGCAGGTAGGCCAGCAGGGCCAGCAGCGTGAGCGAATCCTTGAGCAGGGTCTGGATCGAGTTGATCAGCATGCCCGCGCCGGTCTGCACCTCATAGACCACGGTGTTGGTCAGGCTGCTGGCGGTGTGCTGGCCAAACATCGCGCCGCCCGCATCGAGCAAGCGTTCAAACAGGCGCTGGCGCAAATCCTGCACACCGCGCTGCGCCGCCCAGGACAGGGCGTATTGCGCCACAAAGCCGGCCATTCCGCGCAGCGTGAACAGGCCCACGATGGCCAGCGGGATGGCCCACAGCGGCAACTGGCCGGCACCAAAACCCAGATCGAGCAAGGGTTTGAGCAGCGCCGGAATCATGGGCTCGGTGGCCGCACCGATCACGGCGCCGAGCAGGGCCACGCCCAGGCCGGCCCGGGCCTGGGCAAAGTAGGGCGCGATGCGAGCGAAGCGCTGCAGCAAGGTGGGCATGGGTGGTGGCGTGCCGGCCGCGCGGCGCGGGTGTGGGCTGCGGCGGGCCGCGCGATTATCGACGTGGCTTCGCTGGCCTGCCTTGGGTGGGTGGGCAGGATGACTGGTGCAGGACGACTCGGCTTGCGCAGCGACAATGCGCCGCCACGCCCTTGCACGCCTGCCGACTGCTTGCCGACCCGCCGGATGCTGGCCGACCTGACCATGCGCAGCCTCGCCAGCAGCACGCGCAGCCCACCCCTTGCCGCCCATGCCAGACCATTCCATTTTGACGATCGCCGCTCAGCGCACGCCGCTGTCCAAAGCACAGTTGCTGTTCAATCGACGCGTCAGCAAGATCCAAAGCCTGCGCGAAAGCCTGCAGAAGTGGCAAGCCTTCGAGCGCCACCATCACCAGCGCGTGACCACCGAGATGCTGCCCTTGCAGCGTGAAGTGGCCAAGGCGCAGCGGCAATTGGTGCATTGCATTGATGGGCTGTTGACGGCCCCGCGCGGCAGTGCGGCCCACGACAAGGCCCTGGGCCGGGGCCCGCGCACACAGCTCAGCCGGCTGCTGCTGGGCCTGCTGGAGACGCTGCTTGATGATGCGCCAGATGCCGAACTCGCGGCGGTATTCGATCGCTACAGCCCGGTGTCGCAGGCCGAGCTGCAACGCGAGGAGCTGGAAATCACCGAGGTGCTGCTGGCCGAGATGCTGGGCCGCGATGCCCTGCGCGGGCATGGTGCCAGCACCGCCGCCGATCTGCTGCAACAGGCCGCCCAGGAGATGCAGCGCCAGGCCGAGCAAGAAGAGGCCTCAAAGGCCAGGCGGCGCGCCGCCCGCGCCGACAAGCGCGGCGCGCCCGGCAAGGCCGAGGCGGCGCAGGACAAGAAGCTGCAGGCGACACAGGCGGCGGCCAAAGAGGCCAGCCAATCGGTGCGCGAGGTGTATCGCAAGCTGGCCAGTGCCTTGCATCCGGACCGGGCCAGCGATGCCGCCGATCAAGAGCGCCGCACGGCCATGATGAAGCGCGTGAACCAGGCCTATGACAGCAATGATCTGCTGGCCCTGCTGTCGATCCAGATCGAGATCGAGCAGATCGACAGTGAGCACCTGGCCCAGGTCTCGGCCGAGCGCCTGGCGCACTACAACCAGGTGTTGATGGAGCAGCAAAAGCAGCTTGAGCTGGAGCAACACGAGCTGTTGGCGCCGTTTCGCGCCATGCTGGGCATGCCCGCCTGGGGCGGTAGCCTGAGCCTGGTCGACGTGAGCGAGGCCTTCAATGAGGATCTCGGCGATTTGCGATTTGCCCTGGAAACCTTGCGCAGCGACACCGCGGCCTTTTCCGACCCGAAAACCCTGCTGGTCCGCTTGAAGCAGATTGCCCGCGAGGAGCGTGACAACGGGTTCCAGGACAGCGACGGCATGGACGATCTGGGCGACATACTGATGGGCTTGCAGATGGCCCAGGCCATGCCGCCCAAGCGCCGACGGCGGCCCTAGGGCGGCTGTTTCCGGCGTATCGGTCTCGCTCAGATAACATGATAAAAGTACATGCCGATGAGGCGGCCATGCAGGCCGCCATGCGCCTGGCCTTGGACCAGGCATTGAACGCCCAACTCGTGGGCGAGGTGCCGGTCGGCGCAGTCATCATGCGCGCCGGCCAGGTGATCGCCACCGGCTACAACCGGCCGATCACCACCCACGACCCCACTGCGCATGCCGAGATCGTCGCCCTGCGCCATGCCGCGCAATTGCTGGAGAACTATCGCCTGCCCGAGTGCGAGCTCTACGTGACCTTGGAGCCCTGCGCCATGTGCGCCATGGCGTTGATGCATGCCCGCTTCAAACGCGTGGTGTTCGCGGCCTTCGACCCCAAGACCGGCGCTGGTGGATCGGTGCTCAATCTGTTTGATCAGGCCCAGCTCAACCACCACACCGAGCTTGTCGGCGGTGTCCTGGCTGAACCGGCGGCGGCGCTGCTGCGCGAGTTTTTTGCGCAGCGTCGGGCGCAGCACAAAGCCGAGCAGCGTGAGCAGCGGGCTGCACAACAAACCCCTGACACACGCACCCCATCGACATGACCACACTGCACATCTTTGCCCCATCCGGCGTCGAGCTGCGCGCCAGCGCCATGCAGCTGGCCCGCCGCCGTCTCAAAGCCCTGGGCTTTGAGGTCACGCAAGACGCCAGCCTCAAAGCCCGCCGCCAACGCTTCGCCGGCGACGACGACACGCGGCTGGCCACCGTGCACCGCATCGCCACCGCCGCCCCCAGCATCGCCCTGGCCAGCCGCGGTGGCTATGGCATGACACGCCTGCTGGCGCGCATCGACTGGCCGCTGCTGGCGCGCAGCGTGGAGCAGGGCACGCGCTGGGTGGGCCACAGCGACATCACCGCCTTGCAGATGGGCCTGCTGGCGCACACCGGCGCGGGCAGTTGGTTGGGGCCCATGGCCGGGGACGACTTTGGCCGCAGCGATGAGGCCGGCGGCATGGACGAGGTGACGCGCGACTGCTTTGTCGAGGCCATGGGCGGCGAGTTGGAAGCCGTGGGCTTTCGCAGCGAGGCCGGCTTCGATGGCCTGCAGGCGCGCGGGCTGCTTTGGGGCGGCAACCTGGCGATGCTGTTGTCGCTGCTGGGCACACCGCATTGGCCCCGGGTCAAGGGCGGCATCCTGGTGCTGGAGGACGTGGGCGAGCACCCTTATCGCATCGAGCGCATGCTGTTGCAGCTGCACCAGGCGGGTGTTTTGCAGTCGCAGAAGGCGGTGCTGCTGGGCGCTTTCAGCGATTGGCGCAAATCGCCGCTGGACCGTGGCTATGGGCTGAAGGCCGTGTTGGCGCAGTTGCGCTCGGTGTGCAAAACGCCGCTGCTCACCGGCCTGCCCTTTGGCCATGTGCCCACCAAGGTGTGCCTGCCCCTGGGGCGGCGCGTGCAGTTGGTGGTGCAGGGCCGCGATGTGCTGCTGGGTTGGTAGGCGCTTGAGTTGAAGCACCCACAATGTGTGGCATGGGCTTGATCAACACCGTGACTCGATGGCTGCAGTTTCTTGCCGCGGCGGTGCTGCTCGCGGGCTGCAACAACAGCCCCTATCCGGTGGGGGCCGAGCGCGACAACACGCTGTACTACTCCTTCGATGAGCGCTCGCCGCGCTACCTGGACCCGACAGCGTCCTACAGCAACCCGGAGTCTGCCTACACCATGCAGATCTACGAGCCGCCCTACGGTTATCACTACCTCAAGCGGCCCTACACCCTGGTCCCCAAGGCCGCCAGCGAGGTGGCCAAGCCCTACTACCTGGGCAAGGAAGGCCAGCGCCTGCCCGACGATGCGCCGCCCGAGGCCATCGCCGAGAGTGTGTACGACATCAAGATCCGGCCTGGCATCACCTACCAGCCGCACCCGGCCTTTGCGCTGGATGCCCAAGGCCAGCACCGCTACCTGGGGTTGACGCGTGAGCAGCTCGGCACCAAGCGCTCGCCCTGGGCCTTTGAGCACCAGGGCACGCGCGAGCTGGTGGCCGAGGACTTTGTCTATGCCCTCAAGCGCCACGCCACCACCCGCATCGAAGCCCCGGTGTACGCTGTGTTTGCAGATTATGTGATGGGGCTCAAAGAATACGCCGAGCAGATCAAGGCCGAGGATGCCAAGCTGCTCAAGGGCCTGCCCGACGATGTGCGCGACAAACCGTTTCTGGACTTCCGCCAATGGCCGCTGGCCGGCACCAGCGCGCCCGACAAGCACACCTGGCGCATCCGCCTGAAGGGCAAGTACCCACAGTGGAGCTACTGGATGGCCCTGGCCTTTTTGGCCCCCATGCCTTGGGAGGCCGATGCCTTCTACGCCCAGCCCGGCATGAGCGAAAACGGCCTCTCACTCAACCAGTGGCCGGTGGGCACGGGCCCTTACATGATGGCGGAGTTTGTGCGCGACCGCCGCCACGTGATGAAGCGCAACCCCAACTTCCGCGGCGAGCCCTACCCCTGCGAAGGCGAGGCCGAAGACCGCGCCGCGGGTTTGCTGGACGATTGCGGCAAGACCATGCCCTTCATCGACACGCTGTACGTCACCATCGAGAAGGAAAGTGTGCCGCGCAAGGAGAAGTTCAAGCAAGGCTACTTCGATGTGCCCGAGATCGAGCGCCCGGAGTGGGGTGTCGACTTCCGCAACGACGCCGACGACTCCGACGCGGTGCAGCGCCTGTTCGATGAGCGCGGCTTCAAGTTCCCGCTGATGACCGACATCTCCAACTGGTACCTGGGCTTCAACATGCTCGATCCTGTGGTCGGCAAGGGCGACACGGCCGAGCAACAGTTGAAGAACCGCAAGCTGCGCCAGGCGATCAGCATTGCCATCGATTGGGAAGAGGGCTACGGCCGCATCTTCAAGAAGAAGGGCGGCGTGGCCGCGCATGGGCCAGTGCCGCCGGGCCTGTTTGGCGGGCGCGATGGCAAAGGGGATTTTCACAATCCGGTCACCCACCGCTGGGTGAACGGCAAGGCGGCGCGCCGGCCCATCGAGGACGCCAAACGCCTGCTCGCCGAGGCCGGATTTCCCGATGGCCGCGACGCGCAAAGTGGCAAGCCCCTGGTGCTGAACTACGACTACCAGCGCGCGCTGACACCGGAGTCGCGCAGCGAGAACGACTGGATGGTCAAGCAGTTCGCCAAGATCGGCCTGCAGCTCGAAGTGCGCGCCACGGATTTCAATCAGTACCAGGACAAGACCCTCAAGGGCAAGCACCAGATCTTCTGGGGCGGCTGGCTGGCGGACTACCCCGATGCCGAGAACTTTCTCTTCCTCATGTACAGCCCGATCGGCCGCTCCAAGCACCAGGGTGACAACTACGCCAACTACGACAACCCGGCCTACGACAAGCTCTACCGGCAACTGCAAACCCTGGAAGACGGCCCGCAAAAGCAGGCCGTGATCGATGCCATGGTGATCATGGTGCAAGAGGATTCGCCCTGGAGCTTTGGCTACTTTCCCTGGGGCGGCCTGGCCTTCCAGCAGTGGGTGCACAACGGCAAGCCCAGCATCATGATTCGGGACATGGCCAAGTACTACCGCATCGAGCCTGAGCTGCGCGCGCGCAAGCAAGCGCAGTGGAACCAGCCGGTGCACTGGCCGCTGGCGCTGTTGGCCCTGGCCGCGGTGGCGCTGGTGTGGGGCACGCGGCGCAGTTTTCGCGCGCGTGAGGCCGCCACGGCGCGCCGCCCGGCGCCTCATTGACCCACCGGTTAGGCCAAAGCACATCCACCATGGGAGCCTTCATCCTGCGCCGCCTGGGCTATGGCCTGCTGATCCTGATCGGCGTCAACCTGCTCACTTTCTTTTTGTTCTTCACCGTCAACACACCTGACGACATGGCGCGGCTGAACATCGGCGGCAAGCGCATCGCGCAGGAGCAGATCGACAAATGGAAGGCCGAGCGCGGCTATGACAAGCCGCTGTACTTCAACGCCCAGGCCCAAGGCAGCGAGAAGCTGACGCGCACCGTGCTCTGGGAGCGCTCGGTGTCACTGATGCTGCTGGACTTTGGCCGCAGCGATTCGGCGCGGTCTACCGACATCGGCCACGAGGTGGCCACCCGCATGGGGGTGAGCCTGCAGTTGGCGGTGCCGCTGTTCTTGCTGCAGCTCATCGTCAGCGTCAGCTTCTCTTTGATGCTGGTGTTCTTTCGGCACTCGCGCATCGATTTCTGGGGCGTGGTGCTGTGTGTGCTGATGCTGTCGATTTCCAGCCTTTTTTACATCATCGTCGGCCAGTTCATGTTCTCGCGCGTGCTGCGCCTGGTGCCGATTTCGGGCTTTGCGCCCGGGCTGGATGCCGTGCGCTTTCTGGCCCTGCCCATCTTGCTGTCGCTGTTCGCCCGCCTGGGCGGCGAAGCGCGGTTGTATCGGACGATGTTTCTGGAGGAGATTGGCAAGGACTATGTGCGCACGGCGCGCGCCAAAGGCCTCGCCGAGCAGGTGGTGCTGTTCCGCCATGTGCTGCGCAACGCCCTGATCCCCATCATCACCAGCGCCGGCTCCTACCTGCCTTATGTGTTTTTGGGCAGCCTGGTGTTCGAGAGCTTCTTCGGCATCCCGGGCCTGGGCGCCTTCATCATCGAGGCCATTGGCGGGCAGGATTTCGCCATCGTGCGCACCATGGTGTTCCTGGGCTCGGCGCTGTACATCGCCAGCAATGTGCTCATCGACATCGCCTACACCTGGGCCGACCCCAGGGTGCGCCTGGGTTGAGCGGGCAGGACGATTCAGCGCGACCGATGGACGATCAATAGCAACTAAATAGCATGTCCTTCAAATTCGTCTTGCTGTGGACCGATTCCGCCTTGTGGGCCATGTTCTTCGGCATTGCCGCCTATGCGTGGCGGGTGATGCGCCATGAGCACCTGCGCGCCACCTGGCGCAAGGTCTTGCAAGACGCCACGGCGCTGAGCGCGGGCGGCGTGCTGCTGGTGTTTGTGGCGGTGACCATGCTCGACAGCCTGCACTTTCGGCGTGCGCTGCCGGCCGCAGCGGGGCAGGGCAGTAGCAAGGTGTTTTACGACAGCCGCACCGAATCACTGCTGGATGTGGTTTTGGCGCGGCCGCTGGCCATGCGCGAGACCAGTTACTCCGAGCCCCTGGCCTACCTGGCCAACACCAAGCAAACCGTCACCCGCGACGGCCAGACGCTGCGTGAGTTTCCGCGCTTGTTGCACGGCGGCGCGCACCTGGCGGATCCGCAAAAGCAATGGCAGGCCGATCTGTGGCAACGCGCCTTGATCGGCCTGGCGGCGGGCCTGCTGTTGGCCGTCGCCCTGCTATGGGCCATGGCCACCGCACTGCGCAGCCACCACGGTGGCGTCATGCAGGCCGGGCGCGACATCCTGGGTGACCGCACGCGTTTACCGCTGCGCGCCTTGCTCATCACCGCCGCCGTGTTCTTCGCGCTGGCCGGGCCGGTGCTGGCGCTGATGGGCCACTACCACGTGTTCGGCACGGATCGCACCGGCAACGATGTGCTGGTGCAGACGCTCAAAAGCGTGCGCACCGCCTTTGTCATCGGCATGCTCTCCACCGTGGCCACCCTGCCCATCGCCATCGCCCTGGGCATCCTGGCCGGTTACTTCAAAGGCTGGGTGGACGAGCTGGTGCAGTACCTTTACACCACGCTCTCATCCGTGCCCAATGTGCTGCTCATCGCCGCCTGCGTGCTGATGGTGCAGGTGACACTCGATCAGCACCCGGACTGGTTCGAGACCGGTGCCGAGCGCGCCGATCTGAAGGTCTTCCTGCTCTGCGCCATCCTCGGCATCACCGGCTGGGCCACGCTGTGCCGGCTGATCCGGGCCGAAACGCTCAAGCTGCGAGAGCTCGAATTCGTGCAGGCCGCCACCGCCTTTGGCATCAGCGCGCCACGCATCATGGGGCGGCACATCCTGCCCAATGTGATGCACCTGGTGCTCATCACCACGGTGCTGAACTTCAGCGATCTGATCCTCTATGAAGCGGTGCTCACCTATGTGGGCGTGGGTGTGGATTCGACCACCAGCAGCTTCGGCGGCATGATCAATCTGGCGCGCAGCGAGATGAGCCGTGATCCGGTGGTGTGGTGGTCCTTTGCCGCGGCCTTTGGCTTCATGGTGGCCCTGGTGCTGGCGGCCAATTTGTTTGCCGATGGCGTGCGCGATGCCTTTGATCCGCGGGCACGGGCGCTGAGGCCGCGCCTGGGCCTGCGCCGTCCCTCCATCTGAGCCCGCCGTGTTGAACATCAGCAAGCTCAAGGTCGAGTTGGATGTGGAATCCGGCGTCGTCAAGGCCATCGACGGCCTGGCCCTGGCCATCAAACGCGGCGAGACTTTTGCCCTGGTGGGCGAGTCGGGTTGCGGCAAGAGCATGACCGCCCTGGCGCTGATGCGCCTGCTGCCCGAGAACGGCGGCATCACGGCAGGTGAGGTCCACCTTGACGACATCGACGTGCTGGCCTTGCCGGAATCGAGCATGCGCGGCGTGCGCGGCGCACGCATCGGCATGATTTTTCAGGAGCCCGGCACCAGCCTGAACCCGGTGATGCGCGTGGGCGACCAGATCATCGAGGCCATCGAAACCCACACCGCCCTGCGAGGCGCGGCGGCCCGTGCCAAGGCCATCGAGTGGCTGCAACGCGTGGGCATCCCCGAGCCCGGGCGACGCATCGACGACTACCCCTTTCGCATGAGTGGCGGGCAAAAGCAGCGCGTCATGATCGCGATGGCCTTGGCTGCCGAGCCCGATTTCCTGGTGGCCGATGAGCCGACCACGGCGCTCGATGTCACCATCCAAAAACAGATCCTCGATCTGCTGAAAGACCTGCAGCGCGAGCAAGGCATGGGCCTGCTGCTCATCACCCACGATCTGGCTGTGGTGGCGGGCATGGCGCAGCAGGTGGCGCTGATGTACGCCGGGCAGATCATCGAGGTGGCGCCCGCCGATCAGTTCTTCAGCTCGCCGCAGCATCCCTATGCCAAGGCCTTGCTGCAGGCCTTGCCGGATTCGGCACGGCGTGGCCAGCCGCTGATGGCCATTGCCGGCACGGTGCCGGCCTTGACCGCCGATTTCACGGGTTGCCGTTTTGCGCCGCGCTGCCCGTGGGTGCAGCCAAGGTGCGAGGCACAGGTGCCGGAGTTGACGGATCTGGGTGGGCGTTTGGGGCGGTGTTTTTTGTTGACGGTGGATGGCGCGGGTGGCGCGGTTGGTGCGGGCGCGGCGACGAAAGTGGTCGCGGTCGACGCAGCGTCTAGGGTGGACGCGACGGACAAGGCGAATGTCGCCAGTGCGGCATCCCCCCGGGCGCGACCTGAGGTGATCGCGGCCGCCATTTCGATGCCGAGCAACTTCGCCAGCCCCGATGCCAGCGCCAGCCCTGACGCCAGCGCCTTGCTCGAGGTTCAACACCTGTGGGTGCGCTTCCCCATCCGCAGCGGCATGCTTCAGCGTGCCAAGCAGCACTTCGAGGCCGTGTGCGGCGTGTCGTTTCGGATCGAGTCCGGCAAGACCCTGGCCTTGGTGGGCGAATCCGGCTGTGGCAAAACCACCATCGGCAAGGCCATCGCGCAACTGCTGCGTCAGCAGGCCGTGACCAGCGGCCAGGCCCTGTGGCGTGGCCAGGATTTGTTCAGCCTGCAAGGCGAGGCCTTGCGCCAGGCCAGGCGCGATGTGCAAATCATCTTTCAAGACCCCTTCGCATCGCTCAACCCGCGCATGCGGGTGCGAGAAATCCTGGAAGAAGGCATCGCCGCCCTGCAGCCGCACACCAGCGCCGACGAGCGCCACCAGCGCGTCACCCAGATGGTCGACAAGGTCGGCCTGCGACAGGACGCGCTGCAACGCTTCCCGCATGAATTCTCCGGCGGCCAGCGCCAACGCATCGCCATCGCCCGTGCGCTGGCCGTCGAGCCCAAATTGATCATCTGCGATGAGCCCACGTCAGCGCTGGATGTCTCGGTGCAGGCGCAGATCCTCAACCTGCTGCGCGATCTGCAGCGCGAGCTTGGCGTGTCCTACCTGTTCATCACCCACAACATAGGCGTGGTGGAGTACATCGCCGATGAGGTGGCGGTGATGCGGGCGGGGGTTGTCGTCGAACAGGGCCGGGCGGCACAGGTTCTGGGCAGCCCACAAAGCGACTACACGCGCGAGCTGCTCGGTGCGGTGCCGCGGCTGCCGGTGGTCATGCCTGCGCTTGCGCGATGAGGTGAGCGGCCGCCGGCCGAGCCTGGATCGCCGTTTCGGCTCCTGCGCTTGCCGGGCCTGTGGCTTGTGAGCTGGATCAAAAAGAAGAGCCCGCACCTTGCGGGTGCGGGCCCCTGTCGGTCTTTGCATTGCGCTTCAGCTCAGGCCGGTGCCAGTCCTGACAATGACCAAAAGGTCGAACTGGCCGTTACGCTCTGGGCGCAAATCAGACAGGGCTGGGCGTCAAAACTGATACTTTGCAGACACCTGATAGGTGCGGCCCAGCGGGCTGGCGAATCGGTCGTCATAGCCGCGGGCCTGGAATCGGCTGACCTGATTCGTAAACGGCGGATCCTTGTCGAGCATGTTGAGCAGCCCGGCCTGCAATGTCAGGCCCTTGATGCCCGTATAGCTGACCGAAATATCAAACACCGAGTACTGGTCGACCCGATTGGTGTTGAACGGTGCCACGTTGAATGGTGCGCCCTGGGAGTTCTGGTCGCGGTAGCCACTGACGTGCCGGTTCACCAGCAGCGTCGACCAAGCACCAGCTTCCCAACCCACCGTGCTCATCTGCTGATAGCGGATGACCGGGCCGCCGAACTGGGCGTTGTAGTTGCCGTTCGGGTTGAACCAGGCACCTCTGGGTTCGACCTGAAACTCGTACTTGTTCACGTAGGAGCCGCGAATCGAGCTGGTGAAGCGACCGTAGGCGGTCGGGCCGCTGTTCCAGTTGATCTGCAGGTCAACGCCCGTGGTCTTGGTGTCGCCCAGGTTGAGGAAGGTGTTGATGATGTAGGCCAGCGGATCGCCGCCTGGGGTCTGGCAAGCACCGATGGCCGCTTGGCGAGCGGCAGGCGCCTGGCTGCAACGCACGAACAGGTTGGCGTACTTCACTGGGTCCGCGAAGATGGTTTGCTCGCCAATCGTGCTGATCTGCGTCTTCAGGTGGTAATTCCAGAAATCCAGGCCAATTGAAAACCTTGGCGAAGGCTGCAATACCAAGCCGACGGTATAGGCCTTGGATTTCTCGGGCGAAAGACCCGCGTTGCCGCCTTGCAGTTGCTGGAATTGAATGCCGCAGTCACGCGAAGGTACTGCTGCTGCAGTCGGCACTCCGTTCGGGCACAGCACAGGATCGTTGTAGCGGGTGCCCGTGAAGGTCGTCGAGTTGGGCAGGTACAGCTGATACAGCGAAGGAGCAGCAAAACCCCTGTTGACCGAGCCTCGGAACAGCACCATGTCATTGGGCTGGTAGCGCACCGACAATTTCGGATTCACCGTGTTGCCGAAATCGCTGTACTTGTCACCGCGCAGGGAGAAACCAAACTCCAGGCCCTTCATGACAGGCGCACTCAACTCCAGAGCCAAAGCCGTAATGTCACGGTCGCCTTGGCGCAAAGCGCCGGCGCCCGCCAAGCCAGAGCTGGCCGCCTGGCTGACCTTCGCGATGTCGGTGTTGTAGATCATTTCCTCGTTGCGATGCTCGACAGCGATGGCCAATGACAGTGCGCCGCCTGGCAGTTGAGTCAGCGCACGACTGACGGTCGCCGCCAGAGCTGTGGCCTTCGATTCACCGTCTTGGACTTTGCCGAGAACCTGGTTGGCTTGCAGATAGGCCAAACCGGCCGCAGTCTGATCACCGAATGGGTTCAATATCGGCGCAACGCCGTTGATGCCTGCCACGCCATTGCGCAGCGGTTGCGTCATCGGGTAGCCATTGAGGAAGAAGTTCTCAACCTTGGCGTTGGATGTCAGTGCGCTGGCCTGGTAGTCCCAGCCCGCTAGCAGCCCTCGATCGATGCCACCAAGCGTTGGGTGTTGTTCTCTTGCTCGCCTTCGCGCGAGCCAAGTGCGGTGGTCCGCCAGGCAATGGAAATCGGGCGCGTCACATCCAGTGCCGGGTTGGCAGGGGTGATGCCCCTGCCCGGATAAAACGGACTCGTCGGATTCATCGTCAGGCCACCCTCGGGCGAAGGCGCGATCCGGGTCTGGACATGGTTGTAGGACTTGAAATACTCCAGCGTAGCCTTGTGGTCGTTACCCAAAGCCAAGCTGCCACTCAAGAACAAGGAGTGCTGGTCTTGAATGGGCACCGTGTTGGTGAACACCTGCGTGTCAGCAAAACAGCGAATGCGCGTGCCGTTGACTTCTGGGACCGAAATCGAGCTTGGTGGCAAACAGGTCGGGGACGTCGGATTGGCGTTCGTCACCGTTCCCGTTTGGCTGTAATTTGCAGGAAACGTCGTCGGACTCGTGCCGTTAAAGCCATTGGCAGGTTGGTAGGAGGTGACGGAGAAGTCCCGCTCAGTGCCGCCCATGGGTTTTTGTTTGCGCACGTTCAGGCCGCCGAGCACATTCCAGCCCTGCTTGCTCATGTCACCGAAACCGCCAAGCACCGTGCCCGTGGTGACATCGCCGCCACCGGCCTGTGTGACCTGAGTCGTGACGCCGATGGAGCCACCGCGAAAATCCTTGCGCGTGATGAAATTGATGACACCGGCAACGGCGTCAGCGCCATAGATGGAAGAGGCGCCATCGGGCAGGACTTCGATCCGCGCAACAGCCGACAGCGGCAGCGTGTTCAGGTCCGTGCCAACGACAGCAAATGGATTCGCAGCCACCCGCTTGCCATTGAGCAATACCAGCGTGCGTTGAGCACCGAGCGAGCGCAGATCCGCATAGGCCGCCGCGCCATTGGTGCCGCTCACCGACCCGGAGGTCACCGTGCCGCCTTGTTGCTGGGTGATGAACTTAACCGCTTGCTCGGCGTTCGTCACGCCCGCCCTTTTGAAGCTCGTCGACGCTCAATATCGTCACTGGAAGTGCAGCTTCGCCGCTGATGCGACGAATCATTGAGCCCGTGATTTCGACGCGTTGCGAGTCTTGCGCCATGGCCTCGATTGGGGTCAGCAGCACGGTGCTACCACCAAGCACCAGCGTCACAGCACGAGCAATCTTGTTCAGTCTGAGCATGAGTTCTCCAAGTGAAATTGAAAGGAATGGGTTGCAGCAACGGCCCATCGTCAGCGCAAGCCAGATCGTTGCCAAGTGGCCAGAAGTGTCACCTAACGCTACGAAAGTCGAGTTGGTGAAACCCCGATGCCCCAAGCCTTCAGTGGGCGCAATGTGGTCAGAAGCCCACGACAGGTTCGGACGAATTGGTGTGGCTGCGACTTTGGCCACGGGGCGATGCTGAAGCTGCGGCCCGCCAGGCAGACTTGAGCGGCCCACGGCAGAGCCTGCATGCAATCGGGCCACCAAACACCAGCCTTGGCTGTCAACGCCCAGACATTGAAGGAGAGGTGTGGATCACAGCAGGGCGCACAGACCGCTTCTTAGTGCTTAGTGCACCGGACTTCACAAACGGTGTCTGCTCCAGAACACCGACGGGGCTGTGGCCGTGTGCGTCGATGCCGCCAATGTCTTCAGCGCAATGCTGCTCAGGTCATTCAAGCTTGGCAGGCCGGTTGAGCCGGGAAAACCCTTGACAGCGAAGTGCCGATCATCAAACCAAGCCTCGGTGCCACTTGAACGGCATGCTTGCAGCACGATGCCGATCACAGCGCCAAGTCATGACAAATTGATTTGCGGCTTGCTGAAGCTGGCCAGCCCGGCCCGGACTTGTCGTGACATGTTCGAATGCACAGCGCGCCGTGTTGCCGTAGCCCTATTGACGAAAACTCGGCGCTTGATCGCCTGGGTATGTCCACCCAGGGTAATCACTTAGCCCACAGAGGGTCAATAATTTGTCATCGACGCCGCCATGCTGTCCGGATGCTTGAGCTGGAGCACTTTGACTTGCCGCGCAGAGGGGAAACGGAGTCGGAAGTCGGACCATGTCCGCATACAAATTCATCGATCAGGCCGACCCAATTGATGCGCAAAAGCCACACCCACGGCGAAACCGGGTTTTCGACAGGACGGAGGGTGGGGCCTTAAAAGAGAATCGATCTGGCTTCCAGATTGCTGCGGGTTTGGCCTTACGAGGGCCGCTGTGCAGTCAGTACTGGACTCTCGGTCTAACGATCAACTCATTACTTTGACGGGGTCAAACACATGTTCAAGAGAACCAAGATCAGTTCAGCCATCCTGGCGGGCACCATGACGGGCGCCATTGCGGTGTCGTTTGCACCCAGCGTGCTGGCGCAAGAGCGCATTGAGATCACCGGCTCGCGCATTAAGCGTGCTGATGCCGAAGGGGCGCTTCCCATTCAGGTGATTACGCGCGCCGACCTCGAGGCCAGCGGCCAGACGACCATTGCAGACGTTATCCGCAACGTGTCGGCCATGACCTCGGGCAACTTCAGGCCGCAGTCTGGTAGTTCTGCGCAAGCCTTTTCCGAAGCCAATCTTCGGGGCTTGGGCAGCCGCCGCACGCTGGTGCTGGTGGATGGCCGGCGCATTGCCAAGTCGCCCATCGTGGGCGATGCGGTGGACATGAACTCGGTCCCGATGGCGGCGGTTGAGCGCATCGAAATCCTGCTCGACGGCGCATCGGCGATCTATGGCTCAGACGCCATCGGCGGCGTGATCAACATCATTTTGCGCAAGGACTTCGAAGGCGTGGCGGTCACCTACGGCGAGACCAAGCCTGACGTCGTTGGCGGCGACCGCACTGAGGCGTCGGCCATCATGGGCTTGGTCGGCGAAAAAGGCCGCATGATTCTCGGCGCTTCGAAGACCTCGCGCGACATCATCTTTGTACGCGACTACCCCTGGGGCGCTGCCCGGGGTGCGTCGACATACGCGAACAACTACTTCAGGAGCCCAGGGTTTGGCAGCGGCGGCGGTTTCATCGCGCCAGTGCCCAGCGCCACGGCCTGCAATGGCTCCGGGTTCTACTTCCAGGCAACGCCGGGGCGCTGCCGCTACAACTTCAACCTGGTGGCGGCTGACGAAGCAGCGATCGGCACCAGCTCGTTCTTTGCCCGCGGTGAAGTGAAGATCGCGCCGGACTGGTCCGCGTTCATGACCAGCTCGGTCAACCGCGTCACCAGCTTCGGCCGCTACGCACCGGTCCCAGGCGACGTGCAGATCGATCCCGGCAGCCCTGCGCACCCATGGCACGCCAATTTTCCGGATGTCGTACCAGCAGCTGGCACGGCGGGCTTAACCCGGGCACAGTTCCGTGCTCGGGTCGCGCCCAATGAGACCATCTATGTGGCTCACCGCTTCGCCGCCGGTGGTAACCGCGATACCTCAAGCGACACCAATCTGTACGATGTGTTGTTGGGTTTTCAAGGCAAGTTGATGGGAGCCGATGTTGAGGTTGGCGCGCGCCGCTCGAACTCGACTTACACCGAAGTCGGCCGCGGTTACGTGATCGAGACGCTTGCCCGCCAGGCCATCTTTGAGGGCCGCTACAACATCTTCAACCCCTTCGCAGCGACCGAGGCTGCATTGCAATCGTTCACCACCACTGTCGGCCGCGATTCCAAATTTGCGTCGAGTGATTTCTATGCCAACGCACAGTTCGACCTGTTCAAGCTGGGCGGCGGTTCGTCGCGCGCGTTTGTGAACGTCGAGCACCGCAAGGAAGTCTATGCCGACATCTACGACTCGCTGTCCGAAGCGGGCGTCGTACTGGGCAGCGCAGGCAATTCGGCGGCGGGCAGTCGCAAGGTGGACTCCGCCAGCGCCGAGCTCGTGATGCCGATCACCAAGCAGCTGGAAGTCACACTGGCCGGTCGCTTCGAGCAGTACTCCGACTACGGCAGCGACTTCTCACCCAAAGTGTCGATGCGGTTCCAGCCGATGAAGAACTTGACCTTGCGTTCGTCATTCGGCAAGGGCTTTTCGGCGCCCACCTTGCCCCAGTTGACGGCCAAGCCGGCGTTCTCGGCTGACGATGCGATTGATCTGCGTCATTGCATCGCCGATGGCAGTTTTACGCCCGCTGCGTGCGCAGCACAAAGGCCACCGTTCCAAATCAATGGCTTGGTGATCTCCAACCCGGCGTTGACCTCGGAGAAATCCACGCAGTACGCCTTTGGTGGGGTGTGGGACATAACGCCTCAGATCAGCGTCAAGGCCGACTACTGGAACACCAAGATCGACGGTGTGATCTCGAATGTCTCGGCGCAAACCATCATCAACCGCGACAACAGGACCGATCCACGTCCGATCCCAGCTGGGCTGTCGATCACACGCGATCCGGTCACCGGTGCGATTCAACAGATCGTTCGGGGTTCGACCAATGAGGGTCTGTTGAGGAAAAGCGGCATTGACTTGAGTGCTGTACTCGGGTCATACAACGCCGGCGGCTTTGGCAAGCTGCGCCATGAGTTGACTTGGTCGCACCTGTTGAAGTCCTCGCTCGATGGCGTCAGCGACAACGGCATCTTCGAGGTGCCGCGCAATCGCGCAACGCTGGCGACCAAGTGGTCGCTGGGCTCGTTCGACGCCTCTTGGAATGTCAATATGATCGGCGCCCATGGCGATGACGATGTTGGTTTCGTGAAGTCCTACGTGACCCACGATGTACAGCTCGCCTATCGCACGCCGATCAAGGGTGCAAAGCTGACCTTGGGTGCGGTCAATGCGGCTGGCAAATTGCCTGAGCTGATCACCAACAGTACCAAACCGTTCAGCTACAACCTGTATGACGCCTATGGTGCCCAGTATTACTTCCGGGTCGAGATGAAGTTCTGATCGCCGAGCTTCGGTTCATCACAAAGGGGCCCAATTGGGCCCCTTTTTGGCTTTGGCCTGGCGTTGCAGGTGACCTCATGGCCTGGAGCTGCGCAGCGTCCAGCCCATCAAGTGACCTTGCTCTCGCAACTCGTCCAGCATGACCGACGAGTGCAAGGCGTCGTTCAAACGAGTCTGAAGAGCCAGGACCGCCGCTTCGGTGACGGTGTGTGCCAGCAGATCACGCAGGCGCGTTGAGGCATGGGCGAACTCATGCTTCAGTACGAGCAACCTGTCATCGGCTGTGGCCTTGCCTTGTTTGCCGGCAGCCGCAAGTACCGCCATGACGGCATTGCGTACATCAAACAGGATGTCCGCGCCATCCACGCGTTCGGCACGGGACGCCAACTCGCTCAACAACGCATTGAAGCGCTCACGTGTGGCAAGGGCACTTGTGTCTTTGTCCAAGCTGGCTCGGCCTTGAGCGGTAGCTGCACGTGCCATCGGCTCAACCATGGCAGCAGCAGCATCGAGCAGCCCTCCAAGCTTCATCATCCAGTCAAGATGGGCGAGTTCTGCAAGCGCCAAGGTGGCTGGGCGGCCGCCCGAGTGATGCAACACCAGCGCGACTGATCCGGACGGAGCGAGCACCCTCAGCAACTCAGGCAGGCTGCGCTCGACATCCGTGTACTCGAAGCCGTACTGACTGATAACGAGATCGAAGCAGCCATCACCGAAAGGCAGCTCTCCGGCATCGACCTGGCCATGAAAACGCACTCGGTTGCGGTCATTTGGCAAGGCCGCTGCCAACCAGTTGGGCGCGATGCTGGCGATGTCAACGCCGTCGCAGCTCACCTCTGGATTGGGGCAGTGCTTGAGCAGCAAGCGGGGCAGAGCGCCGTTGCCCGTGGCCACATCGAGCACGCGTGCGCCGGCCTGAAGCTCACCGAAGACCTCACACCAGAACTCGGCTATGGCCCCACCGTAACAGTCACCATAGCTGCCAATGCAGGAATGGGGCACTCCTTGAGCCCAGTATCTTGACCAGGCATCGTGCACCGTGGCGGGTGTTGTCAAGGTGCCGGAATCGTCACCTGATTCACTGCGGTTCATTGGATTCAACCCTCTCTGGCCACGCCGGCCGAGCCCAAGTTGCTGAGGCCGGCGACAGGCCTGCCACTACACTGGGCGACCCATTGTCAGGACCAGCGCAAGACATGAAATCTATCGTCAAGGCACTGTTGCGTTGCACAAGTGTTGTGGGTTCGTTATTCATCTCACTGCCCGTATGGCCGCAATCGGCGACGCTGCCGCAAATCAGTGACTTCTTTCGTCGGCCGCAGATTGCGTCGCCGCAATTGTCACCGGACGGCAAGCGCATTGCGATGCTCGTCAGCATCAAGGACGGCCGCACCCAGCTCGCCGTCGCGGACACGCAGACGCCGCAAAACCGCGTGGTGGTGGCGCGCTTCGAGGATGGCGACGTGCGTGACTTTCAATGGGTCAACGACCGTCGCCTGGTCTTCCGGGCCATCGACTACCAAGCCCCACTGGGCGAACAGTTTGGTGCTGGCTTGTATGCGGCAGATGTCGACGGCAGCGACTTCGTCTTTCTGGTCGGCCGCGGTCGCAACTTCGAAAGCACGGGCCACGTGGCCATTCGGCCGCTGCGCTGGAACCATGTCCTGTCAGGAACATTTCGAGACGGATCGGACGACGTGCTTGTGCTGCGTCACAACTTGCGCCACCGCAACGAGGCTGGAAGCTCAACGCCGCTGCGTCTGAACACACGAACCCGTGGCACCAAAGAAATCATCAACGACGCGCCCGATAACGCCAACAATTGGGTTTTCGACCGGGCAGGCGTGCCACATGCAGTGATGTCGATTGATTTGCAGGGGCAAGCGCGTGTGCTTCGGCGCAAGGCAGGGCAGCGCGGATGGGACGAGGTCGCCAGCCATAACATCTTTGATCCCAAGGCAGACAGCTTCATGCCGGTAGCGGTTGACGCCGAAGGCAGTTTGATCGTGAGCGCCGTGCGCAGCGACATCGAGCGAACCAGTGCGCTTTATCGCCTCGATGTTCGGACTGGCAAACCTGAAGAGAAACCGTTCCTGGCGTTGAAGGGCTACGACTTCAACGGAACGCTAGTGTTTGACCAGCCCAGCCGTAAGCTGGTCGCGGCCAACTACGTGTCCGACGCCGCCGGCACGGCATGGCTGGAGACATCCCTTCAAGCGCTTCAGGACCGGGTCGATGCCTTGCTGCCGAACACCAACAATGTTTTGACCTGCGGACACGCCTGCTCGACTCAAGTGCGATTTGTCGTCACGGCAAGCTCAGACCGTCAAAGCCCGGTGTACTTCCTGTTCGAGAAAACCAAGCAAGGCAAGGACAGCCTGTCCTTAATCGGCGCCAGCCGACCGTGGTTGGATTCGGCCGCAATGGCTGAGCAAGAAGTGGCTCGATTCGAGAGCCGCGACGGCTTGTCGATTCCGGTGTATTTCACCAAGCCGCGGGGCAAAGGCCCGTGGCCCACGGTGATGCTGATTCACGGCGGTCCCTATGCTCGCGGCAGCGTGTGGGGCTGGAGCGCCGACGCGCAGTTTCTGGCCAACCGTGGCTACCTGGTGGTCGAGCCGGAGTTTCGAGGCAGCACCGGCTACGGTGCCCGCTTGTTTCTGGCAGGCTGGAAGCAATGGGGCCTGAAGATGCAGGACGACATCACCGATGCGACGAAGTGGGCGGTTGCCAAGGGACTGGCAGATCCGACACGCTTGGTGATTGCCGGTGCCAGCTATGGCGGCTACGCAACGATGATGGGCCTGGTCAAGGAGCCCAACCTGTACCGCGCGGGCATCAACTGGATCGGCGTGACCGACATTGACCTGATGTACTCCATCGATTGGAGCGATTTCGACGGCTCAACCTGGCAGCGCTATGGCATGCCGCGTTTGGTCGGCGATCGGGTGGCGGACAAGGTGCAACTCGATGCCACCTCGCCGCTGAAGCGAGCCGCCGAAATCACGAAACCCGTGCTGATGGCCTATGGCACCAAGGATTTGCGTGTACCACTGCCGCACGGCACAAAGATGCGCGACGCCTTGAAGGCTGCGGGCAAGGTCGACGTCGAGTGGGTCGAGTACGAGGAAGAAGGCCACGGTTTCCTGCTTGAGAAGAACCGGGTGGATTTCTGGTCGCGTGTTGAACGGTTTCTTGCGCGGCACACGAAGTGATGACCATGACAAAGGGGCTCAATCGATGATCGAAAAACTGACCATTCCACGGGCCAACGGCCTGCTGGTGTTGCTGTGCACGGGCTCGACGCTGGTCAGTGCCCAACCCTTGCAGGACCAACTTCGCAGCTGCCGTGCCATTGCCGACGCGGGCGCCCGCCTGAGTTGTTATGACAAGCTCGACGACAAATTGCCGGCAGCCCCGCAAGCCACGGGCGCATTCGCCGTCATCAGCGGCTTGGTTTCTCCAGCAGAGGCCGATGTGTTGCGCAGCCACATTGTTGGTGCGTTCGAAGGCTGGAGCGCCGGCGCAACGATCACCCTGGCGAACGGCCAGATCTGGCGCGTGGTGGATGGCTCCAGTGCGTGGTTTAAGCCGATGACCAATCCAAAGGTGACCGTCAGTACTGGAGTTTTTGGCGCGTTGTATCTTCAGATTGAGGGTCAGAATCACCTGGTTAGGGTGCGCCGAATCAAGTAGCTCCTCAAGCCTATGGCACTTCGTTGACTGGTCAGTTCTCGACACTGTCGATGGCCTCGACCAGCAGTTTGACTGCACTTTGTTCGGGTAGCGTCAAGTGCGGATTCCAGCAATCCATCAGCAAGATGAGTCTGGGCTGGTCTGAGTTGTTCCAGGCCTCGTGCTTGAAGGTGTCATCGAACATCATCAGCTCACCTTCTTTCCAATGATGCTCGCCGGCATCAACGATGTTCAGTGCGCAATCGCTGGGCACGATCAAGGGCAGGTGCATGACCATGCGCGTGTTGGTGACACCGTAATGCGCAACGATGCTTGACTGCGCACGGATCACCGAAAAGCACACTTCCGGTGCCTGATTGCCGATGCGACACAAATCCAGGGACTCGATCATCGCGCTGGTCATTGGGCAGCGTGCGTGGTGATCATCGAAGCGCGTCCCGTGTCGGTAAAAAAAGTAGGCATCCCAAGCCGCATTCGGGTTGGCACCAGAAACGTAGCCTGTGCTGGGCTGACCAGGCTTGAGCCCCAGAAAGCTCTCGAAATCGCGGTCCTCGATCAACAAGGCTGCCGCCTCGGTGCGGATATCCAGCCACGCATCGCGCAACTTTGATGCCCAGGGTTGCAAGTAGGGGTCGCAATAGGGGCCTTGTGGCAGGCCAGGGAAAAACAGGAATTTGGGGCGCTGCCGAGGATCGGGTGGCGTGGCATCCCACTCTCGAAGAAATCCCGTCAGTGCCCGATCAACACGGGCCATCGCCGGTCCGCCGTAGGCGTCACGCACCTGGCGATAGGACTCGAACAAGTACTCACGGCGACCCAGACGCAGTCGCTCGATGTTCTTCAGAACGGCGTCAAGGATGGCCGGATCAGTGGTCTCTGGCCCCAACCACTTTCCGGCCGATTGCGCTCGCGTCACGCCTTGAAACCAGGCCCGCAGTGCGCCCAGACGATCATCCTTGGCTTGGCACAATTCACCCAGGAACAGCCACGCCACGTGATGCGCCGGATCGAGTGCAAGTACCGATCTGACGGCATCGGCGGCCTCGTCTATGCGACCCAGCTGCCACAGGACCTGGGAGTGATCAAAGCTCAAGGCCGCATCCTGTGATGACAGACGCACGGCCGCCGAGAGATGTTGCTGAGCGAGTTCGAGGTCGCCTCGATTGACAGCAAATGCCGAAATCGCACGAGACGCCAACGCGCAGTCAGGGTGGTCCAGAAGTACCGCGCGATAAAGCATTTCGGCTTGCAACACCTCGCCCCTCTGGGCATGTGTGTTGGCCTTTTGCAGCCTTGAATCA
This sequence comes from Ideonella sp., assembly GCA_043720415.1. Classification (GTDB taxonomy): domain Bacteria; phylum Pseudomonadota; class Gammaproteobacteria; order Burkholderiales; family Burkholderiaceae_C; genus Pseudaquabacterium. The sequence continues at coordinate 20,425 of JAYSSS010000097.1, read as the reverse complement.
GTATTCATGGGATTCATTTCCCCTGACCAAACTCATTCCAACGCGTTTCAGGCCAGCAACGCCTGCAGCGCCCGCCCCTTGATCTCCTCAACGCTGCCACTTCCCGCAATGCACCGATAACGCGGCGCATGAGCGTCCCCGCTGCTCGCCCAGTTTGAGTAATAGGCCACCAGCGGCCGCGTCTGGCTTTGATAGACCTCCAGGCGTTTGGTCACAGTGGCCTCAGAGTCATCATCGCGCTGGATCAGTGGCTCGCCCGTCACATCGTCCTGGCCCGCCACTTTGGGTGGATTGAACTTGAGGTGGTAGCTGCGGCCCGATGCCGGGTGCACGCGCCGCCCGCTCATGCGCTCGATGATGGCGGCGTCGGGAACATCGATTTCAAGCACCACGTCGAGCTTGACGCCGGCCGTCTTCATGGCCTCGGCCTGGGGGATGGTGCGCGGAAAGCCATCGAAGAGAAAGCCATTGGCGCAATCGCTTTGGGCGATTCGTTCCTTCACCAGGCCGATGATGATGTCGTCGCTGACCAGGCCGCCGGCGTCCATCACCTTCTTGGCGGCCACACCCATGGCCGTGCCGGCCTTGACGGCGGCGCGAAGCATGTCCCCGGTTGAGATTTGTGGGATGCCGTACTTCTGGCAGATGAAGGTGGCTTGTGTGCCCTTGCCGGCGCCAGGGGCGCCAAGAAGAATTAATCGCATCGCATCCTCATTTCAAGTGTTGTGAAGTTTGGCCCAGATCGCGCGCACGTTCTGCAGATCAGCAGGGGTGTCCACCCCCGGCCCGGGTCTTTGCTCGCTAACGTGCACGGCAATGCGCTCGCCGTGCCACAGCACGCGCAGTTGTTCAAGGGCTTCGATCTGCTCCAGGGGGGCCTGTGACAGGCTGGGGAAACGCCGCAGAAACGCCGCGCGGTAGGTGTACAGGCCCACATGCCGCAGCGGTTTGGGATCGGGCAGGGCAGTGACGCCATTGCCGTGGCCATCGCGCCACCAGGGCATGGGCGCGCGCGAAAAGTACAGCGCCCGCGATTGCGCATCGAGCACGACCTTGACGACATTGGGGTTGTGGAACTCCGCCACATCATCTATGGCGTGGGCCACCGTGGCCATGACGCAATCGGGGCGCTTGCTCAGCAGCCCGACGCACTGCTCGATCATGGCCGCTGCGATCAAAGGCTCATCGCCCTGCAAATTGACCACCAGGTCATCACCATCGAGCCCGAGCAAGCCACAGGCCTCAGCGAGCCGATCGCTGCCGCTGGCATGGTCCTCTCGCGTCAGGATGGCTTGCACGGCATGTTGTTCGCAAGCCTGCACGATGCTGATCGAATCCGCCGCCACCACCACGCGCGCCGCCGTGCTGCGCGCCGCCGCCTGTGCCACCCGCACCACCATGGGCAGGCCGGCGATGTTCGCCAGGGGTTTATGGGGCAGCCGGCTGCTGGCCAATCGCGCCGGGATCAGCACCGTGAACGACAGTGGCGTGGTGGTCGGGGCGCTCACTCGTGAGCGTCCTCAGGGTCGGTCACCACGCGGGCCTCGGATTCCAGCATGATGGGGATGCCATCGCGCACCGGGAAGGCCAGCCGGTCTGGCCGGCAATGAAGTTCGGCCAAGCGGTTTTCTGCGTTGCGCAATGCCCGCAGGGGGCCCTTGCACAGTGGGCACACCAGCAGGTCGATCAATCGATGGTCCATGGGCTTGTGTTTGCAGTCGTGAGTGCGGTCATGTGCCTGTTCACCGCGTCACCGAAGGCCGGCTCGGGCTCGAAGTCTAGCGTCGCGACCCAGACCTTTGTGTCGCCCACGGCGGTGGGCCGCAGTTTGACGGCATCTTTCTCGGTGACGATGACTTCGACGGTGGTCGCCGGCCAGGGCAGTGGCGAAAAGCTGCAGTGATCCGGCAGCGCCAGCTTGTGCAGCTGCAGGCCATGCGCTTCAAGCATACGGAAGAATGCCTCAGGCTTGGCCAGGCCTGCCGCGGCCAGCACGGGCCGGCCGGCCAGCACGGTGACCTCTTGCGCCGTGGCCAAGGGGTTTGCCCACCACTGCGCCAATGGCAAGACACCGACCAGGCGGCGTTGACCCACATAACCTGGCAGTACAGTGGACGCTTGCGGGGCGTTGTAAAGCGCGATTTGATGGGCTGCGGTGGCCACTTGCAGGCGCTGTCGCAGCGGGCCGGCTGGCAACAACAGGCCGTTGCCAACGCCGCGTTCGTCGAACACCAACACCTCCAGTTGGCGCAGCAGGCGATGGTGCTGCAAGCCATCGTCGGCGATGACAACACTCACTTCGGGGTGACGCTGGCACAAGCTGGCCACTGCACCGGTGCGGTCCTCGCCCACCAGAACGGGGGCACCAGTGCGCAGGTGAATCAGCAAGGGCTCGTCGCCCACCTCTTGCGCGTCGCTGGATCGCTGCACTTCCACCAAGCCACGCCCGGATCGGCCGTAGCCGCGCGACACCACACCGGGCATATGGCCTTGGGCTCGCAGCAAACGCACCAAGGCCATCACAGCCGGCGTCTTGCCAGCGCCGCCAAGCATCAGGTTGCCCACCACGATGACCGGGCGCGACAGCACAGGGCGCCGGCGCAATCCCCGATCAAAGAGCGCTTTGTCCAAGCACGCCGAGGCCTCGTAGAGCCAGGACAGCGGCTGCAGCAGCCGCATCCAGGGCGTGGGCCTTGGCAATTGCCACTGCGCCACCAGCCAGGCCTGCCACTTCGGCACCTGCGCCACGCTCCGCGTCAGCGGCTGGTGCCGGGCAATTGCGTGGCAAAGGTCAGGCGCGGCAATCCAGCGCGACGTGCAGCGTCGAGCACATTGATCACGGCTTGGTGCGCCGCCATGGCGTCGGCCGAGATGATGACCACGCTGGTGTCCGCACCGGTGCTGGCCGCGGCACGCAGCTCGGCCGCCACCAGCTCAACGCTGCGGCCTTCGAGTGCCTTGTGGTTGATGAGGTAGCGCCCTTCGGCGGTGACCGACACCAGGATCTCGGTGGGGCGCTCTTTCAGCCGCTCGGCATCGGCCGTTGGCAAATTGATCTGCAGCTCGGAGTATCTGCTGTAGGTGGTCGAGAGCATCAGAAAAATCAGCACCACCAACAGCACATCGATGAACGGGATCAGGTTGATCTCCGGCTCTTCTGCAGTGCGACGTCGAAACTTCATGGGGCGTCAGGCTCAGGCCACCACCGGTGCGGTGCGCACCGCAAAGCGCATCAGGTGCGGCACCATGCGCTCAGCGGCCATCTCAAGCGACAAAGAAATCTGCTCGACAACGCCGCGAAAGTATCGGTAAAACATCAGGGCCGGGATGGCGATGATCAAGCCAAAGGCGGTGTTGTACAGCGCCACCGAGATGCCATGGGCCAGCATCGCAGGATTCGTTGTCCCCGTCGGGGCTTGCGAGCCAAAGATCTCAATCATGCCGACCACGGTGCCGAACAGACCCAAGAGCGGCGCCGTGGCGGCGATGGTGCCCAGGGTGTTCAGATAACGCTCAAGTTGATGGACCGCACCGCGACCGGCGCTTTCGAAAGATTGGCGCAAGGCCGTCTCGACAATGCGGGGTTCGGCAATCACCGCCCGCAGCCCGGCCGCCAACACCTGGCCGAGCAACGAGTTGTCGTGCAGCTTGCTCACCACATCGGGTGCGGGCAGGCTGTGGCGCGTTACGGCCAGCACTTCATCGAGCAAGGTGGGGGGCACGATGCGCCGGCTGCGCAGGTTCATCATTCGTTCGATGACCAGCGCCAGGGCCACCACCGAGCACAGGATCAAGGGCCAAATGGGCCAACCGGCCGCTTGTATGATCGAAATCAAATCGAGCTCTCTTGCAGCAGCGTCGCCCCAGGTTGGCACGACATCAACGGCGCCGATTATGGCGTCACCCCCATGGGTCAATTCAGGGCCTTCAGACATGATCGATATGGCCTCGAAAGACGCAATGGTTCGGCCTCCGGCCTGGGGTGTGGCAGCCCTGCTGCTGGCCGCCAGCGATGCCTTGCAAGCTCGCCTGGGCGCGGTCACGGTGCGCGGCGAGTTGTCCGGCTTCAACCGTGCCAGCAGTGGCCATTGCTACTTCAATTTGAAGGACAGCGATGGCGCCAGTGCCATGCTGCGCTGTGCCATGTTTCGCCGCTCAGCCGGCTTGATGGATTTCCGCCCCAGCGATGGCCAACGGGTTGAGCTTCAAGGCCGGGTCACGGTCTACGAGGCGCGCGGTGAGTTGCAGTGTGTGGTCGAGGCCATGCGCCCCTTGGCCGCCGGCAGCTTGTTTGAGATCTTTCTGCGCCTGAAGGCCAAGCTCACAGCCGAGGGCCTGTTTGACGATTCGCGCAAGCGGCCACTGCCCACGCATCCACGCGCCTTGGGGATCGTCACTTCGCTGCAAGCAGCCGCATTGCGCGATGTGTTGACCACCCTCGCGCGCCGCGCGCCGCAGGTGCGGTTGGTGATCTACCCTTGCACCGTGCAAGGCGCCCAGGCCGCCCAAGAAGTTGTGCAAGCCATAGGGCGTGCCAACGCACGCGGCGAAGTGGATGCATTGCTGATCTGCCGCGGTGGGGGGTCGATGGAAGACCTGTGGGCCTTCAACGACGAGCACCTGGCGCGAGCCATTGCGGCTTCCAGACTGCCCACCATCTGCGGCATTGGCCACGAGACCGACTTCAGCCTGGCCGATTTGGCGGCCGACGTTCGGGCCTCGACGCCGACCGCGTCGGCTGAGTTGGCCGCCCCGGCGCAATCTGAGCTGCTGGCCGGCCTGGTGGGGCTGGAGCGGCGCATCCTTCGCATGCAGCGCCATCGGCTTGATGGCATGGCCCAGCAGCTCGATCTTCTGGCCGTGCGTTGGTCGAACACGGCCCGATCATTGATGGGTCACAGGCAGCAACTGGTGTCGACGGCGCAGCGCGTGCGTGCGGCGCTGGCTCACCGTTTGCAATTGGGCCGTCAAGCCCTGGCGCAGGCGCAACAAGCCTGGGCCCGGTCGCAGCGCCAGGACCTTGAACGACGGCAGCGCCCGCTCCTTGGCCTGGCCCAGCAATTGGCACTGCTTGACCCCAAACAGGTGTTGGCGCGCGGCTATTCCTTGGTGGAGACAGCCAGCGGCGAGGTGCTCATGACGCACGCACAGTTGAAGACCGGCCAGGTGCTGCGTCTGCGCTTCGCCCACGGCCAGGCTGAATTAACGGCGCGAAATGTGAAACGCCTCGACGATTGAAGCCGTCGAGGCGTTGTTCAAAGGCCTGCAGCGCAGGCCTGAATTCAAAGACCGCCGTTTTGCTGCGCCACCATGCAGAACAACATCGGGATCGACAGCATGGTGTTGAAGCGCGAGGTCAGCATCGCCATGCGGGCCGCAGCGGCCTTTGCCGGGGCTTCGACAGTCACCATGCCCAATGCTTTTTGCTGGTTAGGCCAAATGATGAACCACACATTGAAGGCCATCAACAGCGCCAACCACATGCCGATGCCGATGGCCACGACAGGCTTTTGCACCATCAGGGCCTGCATCACATAGCCGCTCATCCAGGCCAACAGCAGGCCCGTGACCACCGTGGCCAGCGCGGCCCAGCGAAACCAGAACAGGGCGGTGGGGGCGATCACCTTGCCGATGGCAGGCTTTTGCTCATCGGGAATCTTCGGCATGGAGGGGATCTGCACGAAGTTGAAGTACCACAGCAGCCCGATCCACATCACGCCGCACATCACGTGCAGCCAGCGCATCGCAAAGGTGCTCCAGGCATGGTCGAACTTGCCCGAACCCAAGGCCAGCACCAACAGCACCATCAGCACGACACCCGCGGTCACGGTGCGGCCCAGTGATTGAAAAATAGCACCCATTGTTCAGCTCCTCGTTGTGGACAAAATTGAGCGGTGGACTATAGCCAACATCGATCTCATCGCCGTGTGGGCAGACCCTGGATCACGCTCCCCGCCTTGATGCCGCGCTTGGCAAACCACCCTTGATGCATTTCAAGCACATGGCGTACGGGCTCGGCCGAGCAGTGCGAGTCGTCGGTCTGCGGCTTCATGTCTTCGATGTTCACTATGCTGCCGTTGTCGCGCAAAAACGCGATGGACAGGGGCAGGGGCGTGTTGCGCATCCAAAAGCACTGCTGGGTGGGGCTGTCGAAAATAAACAGCATGCCCTCATGCGCTGGCATGGAGCTGCGGTACATCAGGCCCATCTGGCGCTGCTCACCCGTGGCGGCCACTTGAGCGCGGATGTTGTGCATGCCGGCGTTGAGCGTGACCGTCGCCAGGTTCTGCGGCAGGTTTTGCGCGCTCGTTTGACCCACCGCAAACAAGGCGCAGGCAACGAGCGGTCGGGCCAGTCGTTCAAGCCAGGTTAGGGCGACTGCGGCTTTGGTGATCATGGGCACTCCGAAGGGTTGCGGGCGATTATCGGCATGCTTGCAGACCCGACTTTGCTGCGGCGATCACCCCTGATGAGCCAGGTTCTGGCGAGCCGCACGCGGCATAAAATCGCGGGCATTTTTCCAAAAATCGAGCGCAGAGCGCGGAGAAACACCTCATGTACCAATACATCAAGGTCCCAGCCTCAGGCCAGAAGATCACCGTCAATTCGGACTTCTCGTTGAATGTTCCGAATGAGCCGATCATTCCCTTCATCGAGGGCGATGGCACCGGCTTTGACATCACCCCGGTGATGATCAAGGTCGTCGACGCGGCAGTGGCCAAGGCCTATGGCGGCGCCAAGAAAGTCCACTGGATGGAGGTCTACGCCGGCGAGAAGGCCACCAAGGTCTACGGCGCCGATGTGTGGTTGCCCGAGGAAACCCTGGGCGTGCTGCGCGAGTACGTGGTCTCGATCAAAGGCCCCTTGACCACGCCAGTGGGTGGTGGCATCCGCTCGCTCAATGTCGCGCTGCGTCAAGAGCTTGACCTCTACGTCTGCTTGCGCCCGGTGCAGTATTTCAAGGGCGTGCCTTCGCCATTGAAGGAGCCCGAAAAGACCAATATGGTGATCTTCCGCGAGAACTCGGAAGACATCTACGCCGGCATCGAATACGAGGCGCAGAGCGACAAGGCCAAGAGGCTGATCAAGTTCCTGATGGACGAAATGGGTGTCAAGAAAATCCGCTTTCCCAACACCTCGGCCATAGGCATCAAGCCGGTGTCGACCGAGGGCACCGAGCGTCTGGTGCGCAAGGCCATTCAGTACACCATCGACAACGACAGGTCGAATCTGACCATCGTGCACAAAGGCAACATCATGAAGTTCACCGAGGGTGGCTTCCGCGATTGGGCCTATGCACTGGCGCAGCGAGAGTTTGGTGCCGAGTTGATCGATGGTGGCCCGTGGTGCCAGTTCAAGAACCCGAAGACGGGCAAGACCATCACCATCAAGGACTCCATCGCTGACGCCTTTTTGCAGCAGATCCTGCTGCGTCCAGCCGAGTATTCGGTGGTGGCCACGCTCAACCTCAACGGCGACTACATCTCTGACGCGCTGGCCGCGCAGGTCGGTGGCATTGGCATCGCACCGGGCGCCAACATGAGCGACTCGGTGGCCTGCTTCGAGGCCACCCATGGCACGGCGCCCAAGTACGCCGGCAAGGACTACGTCAATCCGGGCTCGCAGATTCTTTCCGCCGAGATGATGCTGCGCCACATGGGCTGGACGGCCGCTGCCGATCTGGTCATCAGCTCACTGCAGAAAGCCATTGCCAGCAAGAAGGTCACCTACGACTTCGCGCGCCTGATGGAGGGCGCGACCCAAGTGTCGTGCTCGGGCTTTGGTCAGGTGATGATCGACAACATGTGATCCCAGCGGCCGCGCCGGTGTGATAACTTGCCCGTAGCGCAAGTCAGCACCGGCAAATCAGCACCGGCAAGGGGTCCTTGTTCGCGCGGCTGGCGCAAGCAGGCTTGGGGGATATTCGTACTTGCCTTGGCACGTGGTCCAAGTCGATAGAATGATTCATGCCTCAGGACGACCCCTCCAAGCCCCCGGCACCGCCGCCTGATCGGCCGGTGTTGCGACCGCGTCCCGATGACGCCGGTGTGGTGGTCGCTGAGCGCAAGACGGCGCGCACCAAACCGCCGCAGATGTACCAGGTGGTGCTGCTCAATGACGACTACACACCGATGGAGTTCGTCGTCATGGTGCTGCAAGAGTATTTCAAGCGTGATCTGGAAACAGCCACGCACATCATGTTGATGATTCACCACGAAGGGCGTGGTGTCTGCGGTGTCTACACCAAAGATGTCGCGGCCACCAAGGTTGAGCTTGTCCAGGCTGCTGCGCGAAGAGCCGGGCACCCGCTACAGTGCGTTATGGAGGCCACATGATCGCGCAAGAACTTGAAGTCAGCCTGCACATGGCGTTTGTCGAGGCCCGCCAACAGCGGCATGAGTTCATCACGGTCGAGCACTTGCTGCTGGCCTTGCTGGACAACCCCTCGGCGGCCGAAGTGCTCAAAGCCTGTGCAGCCAATATCGATGATCTGCGCAAGAGCCTGACGACCTTCATCAAAGAGAACACGCCCACGGTTGGGGGCAGCGAAGAGGTCGACACGCAGCCGACCCTGGGCTTCCAGCGCGTCATACAGCGCGCCATCATGCATGTGCAGTCCACCGGCTCAGGCAAGAAGGAAGTGACCGGCGCGAACGTGCTGGTCGCCATTTTTGGTGAGAAGGACTCGCACGCCGTCTACTACCTGCACCAACAGGGCGTGACCCGCCTGGACGTCGTCAACTTCATTGCCCACGGCATCAAGAAGACCGAGCCGCCCGAGCCCGCCAAGCCGGCCGAAGGCAGTGGCGAGAGCGACAAGGAAGAAGCCGCTGACACCAAGGGCTCGCCGCTTGACCAGTTCACACAGAACCTGAATCAGCTGGCGCGCGACGGCAAGATTGACCCCTTGATTGGCCGCGAGGCCGAAGTGGAGCGCGTCATTCAGGTGTTATGCCGTCGGCGCAAGAACAACCCCTTGTTGGTTGGCGAGGCCGGCGTTGGCAAGACTGCCATTGCCGAGGGCCTGGCCTGGCGCATCACGCAAAACGATGTGCCCGAAATCCTGGCCCAATCCAGCGTGTTCTCGCTCGACATGGGCGCACTGTTGGCTGGCACCAAGTACCGCGGCGATTTTGAGCAGCGCTTGAAGGGCGTGCTCAAGCAGTTGAAAGACCAGCCCAACGCGATCCTCTTCATCGACGAGATTCACACCTTGATTGGGGCCGGCGCCGCCTCGGGTGGCACGCTGGATGCGAGCAATTTGCTCAAGCCGGCGCTGTCTACAGGGGCCATGAAGTGCATTGGCGCGACCACCTTCACCGAGTACCGCGGCATCTTCGAGAAGGACGCGGCACTTTCCAGGCGCTTCCAGAAGGTCGATGTGGTCGAGCCCTCTGTCGAGCAGACCATTGAAATTCTCAAGGGCCTGAAATCGCGCTTCGAGGACCATCACAACGTCAAGTACGCGCTGGGCGCCTTGCAGGCCGCGGCCGAGTTGTCGGCCAAGTACATCAATGATCGGCACCTGCCCGACAAGGCCATCGATGTCATCGACGAGGCCGGTGCGGCACAGCGCATCCTGCCCAAGAACAAACAAAAGAAGACCATCACCCGCGCCGAAGTCGAAGACATCGTCGCCAAGATCGCCCGCATACCGCCAGCCTCGGTGTCCAACGACGACCGCGGCAAACTCAAGAGCCTGGACCGCGATCTGAAGAGCGTGGTCTTTGGCCAAGAACCCGCGGTCGATGCCTTGGCTGCGGCCATCAAGATGGCGCGATCAGGTCTGGGCAGGCCCGACAAGCCCATTGGCTCCTTCCTGTTCAGTGGGCCCACGGGCGTGGGCAAGACCGAAGTGGCCAAGCAATTGGCCTACATCCTGGGCATCGAGCTGATCCGCTTCGACATGTCCGAGTACATGGAGCGCCATGCGGTCAGCCGCTTGATTGGTGCGCCCCCGGGCTATGTCGGTTTCGATCAAGGCGGGCTGCTGACTGAAGCGGTCTCCAAGAAGCCGCACTGTGTGCTGTTGCTCGACGAGATCGAGAAAGCCCACCCGGACGTCTACAACGTGCTGCTGCAGGTGATGGACCATGGCTCGCTGACCGACAACAACGGACGCAAGGCCGACTTCCGCAATGTCATCATCATCATGACGACCAATGCCGGTGCCGAGACCATGAACAAGTCCACCATCGGCTTCACCACCGCGCGTCAGCAGGGCGACGAGATGGCCGACATCAAACGCCTGTTCACGCCTGAATTCCGCAATCGCCTGGATGCCACCATCAGCTTCCGCGCGCTCGATGAAGACATCATCATGCGCGTGGTGGACAAGTTCTTGCTGCAACTGGAAAGCCAGCTTGGCGAGAAAAAGGTGGATGTCACCTTCACCGACAAGCTGCGCAAACACCTGGCCAAGAAGGGTTTCGATCCTTTGATGGGCGCAAGGCCCATGCAGCGTTTGATTCAAGACACCATTCGCCGCGCCCTGGCCGATGAATTGCTCTTCGGCCGCCTGGTCGATGGTGGGCGCTTGACGGTGGATGTGGACGACTCAGGTGAGGTCAAGCTCGATATCCAGCCGCCGCGCAAGAGCGACAAGCTCAAGGCCGAGGCCACACCGGCCTGAAGGCCAGCGACTGCCTGAGCGCCACACCACATAGCAGACCCGCCTTGGCCTACAGGGCCGGGTCTTGCTTGTAATAACCCGAAAGTAGCGCGTACAGCGCAGCGTGCTCATCGCGCATCGCCTTGGGCGTGACAAAGAAGCTCTCACTGGCGACAGCGAAGAACTCATCAACGCCGGTCGCGCCATAGGGATCGAGCAAGGTGTCCTGCCCGGCCTCGACCTCCTGGCAGAAGCGCTGGTAGGCGCTGCCGATGTTGTCGGCCCAGGCCAGGCGCTCTTGCGGCCCAGGCAAGGGTGGAATGCCATCGGGCGCGCCATCGCCCATGTCCAGCACATGGGCGAATTCATGGATGACGACGTTGTAGCCCCACTCGGCGCTGGCGCCTGAGTCGCTGACGTCGCGCCACGACAGCATCACCGGTCCGCCCTCCATGGCCTCACCGGTCACCACCTCGTCGTACTCGTGCACCAGGCCATCGTCATCGGTCACGCTGCGGCGGGCGATCACCTCATCCGGGTGAACGACGATGCCGACGAAGCCACGGTAGGGCTCAAGGCCCAGATGCAGCACGGGCAAACAGGCTTGGGCAGCGATGCACACGGCCATCTCGTCAGTGACGACCAGGCCGCCGGCGCCTGTGAACTCTTTGCTGTCAAGAAAGAGCGTCGCCAGACGGCGCAGCTGCATCAAGTCCGGCTCGGATCTGTCCGCCAGAAAGGGCAGGCGCGCCAGCGTCAGGGTCCAAAGCCGATCGGGTATCGCCCGGCGCAGCAGCACGCGCTGCTCGCGCCACTGGTGCCAGCGCTGCCACAGCCCCATCACGGGCGGGCGAGGTTCAGCGACACCAGTCCGGCGGGTGTCCAGCTCAGCGCCATGGCTCGGTGCGGGGTGGCCTCAAAGTCCCAGTCTCCCAACACATGGCGTACGCGTCCACCGGGCAGCTCATGCTGGCGCGGCTTGTGGGTATGGCCGTGCACCATGACGCGGGTGTCAGCGGCAGCCAACCACGTCTGGGCCATGGCTGCGTCCACGTCGGCCCAGCCGGCGGCGGGCCGGCCGGCTTGATGGGCCGCGCTGGCCTCACGCATGCCACGCGCCTGTGCGCGGCGAGCATCCAGGGTTTGGGCGAGAAACTGCCGCTGCCATTCATCGCTGCGAACCCGGCTGCGAAAGCGCTGGTAGTCGACGTCTTCAAGACACAGCGCATCGCCATGCGTCAGCAGCAGCTTCTGGCCCCAGGCCTGGGCCAAGGTGGGATCCATGAGCCGCTGCACACTGCAATCGCCAAGCATCGCATCGCCCAGCAGGAAGTCGCGATTTCCGGGCATAAAGGCCACAAGCTTGCTGCGGGCGGCAGCGCGCAATGTGGCCACGCATTCCTGCTCGAACGCGCCCACACGCGCGTCATCGCCAATCCAGACCTCGAACAAGTCGCCCAGGATCAGCACCGCATCGGCGGGGGTGGTCAGGAGGTGATCGCGCCAGGCTAGGAAGGTGCGGCGCGCACCGGCGTGAAGGTGCACATCGGACAGCAGGTCAATGCGCTGCCAGTTTGGCCCGGCCTGCCATGGCGAGGCGTTCATGTCTGGGTGAACGCCTCATGCACGGCGGTGGCTGCGAGTGACCTGGCTGAGTCAGGACACTTCGGTCACGTCGAGGATCAGCACGTCCTGCACCGGCACATCGGAGTGGCCGCCTTTGTTGCCCGTGGCAACGGTCTCGAGCTGATCGATGATGGCGTGACCCTCCACGACCTTGCCAAATACGGCATAGCCCCAGCCCTGGGGCGTTGGCGCGCTGTGGTTGAGAAAGCCGTTGTTGGTGGCGTTGATGAAGAACTGTGCCGTGGCCGAGTGGGGCGCATTGGTGCGCGCCATGGCCAGCGTGTACTTGTCGTTCTTCAGGCCGTTGTTGGCTTCATTCGTGATCGCCGCCAGCGTGGGCTTTTGCTGCATGTCGGGGGTGAAGCCGCCGCCCTGGATCATGAAGCCCTTGATCACGCGGTGGAAGATGGTGCCGTTGAAGTGGCCGCTGCGCACATAGGCCAGAAAATTTTCGACGCTGATGGGCGCCTTGGCGTCGTCGAGCTCGATGCGCAGTGCGCCCGCGCTGGTGTTCATGGTGATGGTCTTGGGCATATCAGTTCTCCAGGGTTGCTTTTTTGATGGTGATGGCCTGCTGCGGCACGTTTTGGTGCGGGCCCTTGTTGCCCGTGGCCTGGTTCTTGATCTTGTCGACGACATCCATGCCGTCGATCACCTTGCCAAACACCGCGTAGCCATGGCCATCGCGTGAATTGGCGGCATCGAGCATCAGGTTGTCACCCACATTGATGAAGAACTGGGCGGTGGCCGAATCGGGCACCATGGTGCGGGCCATGGCCACGGTACCGCGCTGGTTGCTCAGGCCATTCTTGGCCTCCAGCGGAATGGGCGCGCGCGTGGGTTTTTCTTTCATGTCGGCATCCATGCCGCCGCCCTGAATCATGAAGCCATCGATGACGCGGTGGAAGACGGTGCCGGCGTAATGCCCAGACTTCACATACTGCACAAAGTTGGCGACCGTCTTTGGCGCCTTCTCGGCGTCGAGCTGCAGCACGACATCGCCCATGCTGGTGCTCAAGCGGACCTTCTGCGCCCAGGCCGGCAGGTTGATCATCAGCGCCGCGGCCAGGCTGCAAAACACAAACTTGTTCATCGTGCTTCTCGTATCGGTGGATGGTGGGTGCTCAGGGCTTTGCCGGCGCGCCCGCAAGCTCACGCGTGAGCTTGAGCTTGCGCTGCAATACGTCGTCGCCGCGCTCATTGCCAGCAGCGGCCTCGTAGGCGCGCAGCGCCAAGCGCACCAGGATGTCGCCCAGGTTCTGGTGCGCTGTGCGGTAGTCCGGATCGTTGCGCAGGGCTTTCTCCAGCAGCTCGCGTGAACTGTCAAGGCGGCCTAGGCCGGCATGCAGCACGGCCAGGTTGTTGAAGGGCTCGGGCAGGGCGGGGAAGTCTTGCGTCATGCGCTCAAGCACCGCCATGGCATCGGTGGCGCGGCCGAGTTCGGTGAGCACCGTCGCTTGAAGGAAGCGCGCTCCAGCATCGTTGGGCTCGCTGCCCACCATGCGCTCGATGTGCTCCAGGGCTTGCGATGTTTGGCCGGCGCGAAACAAGCGTTCGATCGCCAGGCGCTTTTGCTCAAGCTCGGTGGCCGCCATCGCCAATCCACTGCCCAATGTCAATGCGGTGGCCAACAGGGCGGCCTTCAGGGGCGAAATGAGGCGAAAAGCGAGGTGATCGATGCGCTTGAAATTCACTGTGCGAGGCGCTGATTTGCGCAGACTTTGTGCGCAAAGTGCGCCGCTATACTGCCTCGATTGTATCGATCCGAGATGTCGGGCCAGGGCCTTTGGCCCCGACTGAGCACCTGCTGGGCACCTGTTTGGTGGCCATGATCCGCTCGATTTGACGCCACTGCGCGGTGGCTCTCGCCAACCCACACCCATGCCCCTCTGCCTGTACAACACGCTGTCCCGTCGCGTCGAAACCTTTGTGCCACTTGAGCCAGGCCATGTGCGCATGTATGTGTGCGGCATGACGATTTACGACCTGTGCCACATGGGCCATGCGCGCATGATGATGGCCTTCGATGTGATCTACCGCTGGTTGCAGGCCAGCGGCTACCGCGTGACCTATGTGCGCAACATCACCGACATCGAGGACAAGATCATCAAGCGCGCGGTCGAGCGCGGCATCACGATTCGCGCACTCACCGACGAGATGATCGTGGCGATGCGCCAGGACATCGGCGCCATCGGCGTGGCCACACCCACGCATGAGCCTCGCGCCACTGATTTCGTGCCGCAAATGGTGTCGATCATCGACACACTCCAGGCCAAAGGCCTGGCCTACCAGGCTGGCAATGGCGACGTCAACTTTGCCGTGCGCAAGTTTCCCGGCTACGGCAAGTTGTCGGGCAAATCGATTGACGACTTGCGTTCGGGTGAGCGTGTTGTCGTGGGAGAGGGCAAGGACGATCCGCTGGATTTCGTGCTCTGGAAAGCCGCCAAGGCGGACGAGCCTGCTGATGCCAAGTACGCCAGCCACTATGGGCCGGGCCGGCCGGGCTGGCACATCGAGTGCTCGGCCATGGCCTGCGCCATGCTGGGCGAGCACTTTGACATCCACGGCGGCGGCATGGACCTGCAGTTCCCGCACCACGAGAACGAAATTGCGCAAAGTGAAGGTGCCCTGGGCAAGCCCTTTGTCAACTATTGGCTGCACAACGGCTTTTTGAATATCGACAACGAGAAGATGTCCAAATCGCTGGGCAACTTTTTCACCATCCGCGAGGTGCTCGAACGCTACGACGGCGAGACGCTGCGGTTTTTCATGCTGCGCACGCACTACCGCAGCCCCTTCAATTTCAGCGATGTGCACTTGGACGATGCGCGCTCGGCACTGCGTCGGCTGTACACCGCGTTAGGCGGCGTGGACCTGCCCGTAGCCGACCCTGCCATTGATTGGTCACTGCCCGCAGCGGCCAAATTCCGCACGGCGATGGACGACGACTTCAACACGCCGGCTGCACTGGCCGTGTTGTTTGACCTGGCCAATGAGCTCAATCGCAGCCGCAGCGCCGAATCTGCAAGCCTGCTGCGCGCCTTGGCGGCCACGCTGGGCTTCTTGCAGCAAGCGCCGCAGCATTACCTGCAGGGCGGCGCGGGCCTGGATGAGGCCAGCATCCAGGGTCTGATTGCGCAGCGAGCGGCAGCCAAGGCACGGCGCGACTTTGCCGCCGCCGACGGCATCCGCCGTGATCTCGCAGCGCAAGGCATCGAGCTCAAGGACTCGCCCTCGGGCACCACCTGGGTGCGGGCCTGATCGTGGTGCGAAGCAGTGCGGCGGCTGCCGCCACACCGCTGCCAGCGGACTTGAAGCCCCATGCGGTGGCCGAGATCACACCGGCGTTTTGGGACGAGGCCTGCAAACACCTGAGCAAACGTGATCGGGTGATGAAAAAGCTCATCCCGCAGTTTGGTGAACGGCGGCTGCAAAACCGCGGTGATGCCTTCACCACCTTGGCCAGGTCCATCGTCGGGCAGCAAATCTCGGTCAAGGCCGCTCAGGCCGTATGGGAGCGCTTTGTGGCTGCCGTCGGCGTTCCGGCCAAGAAGTTGGTGCCCGCCGCCGTGATGCGCCTGGACACGACGGCCTTGCGCGCCGCAGGGCTCTCAGCGCGCAAGGCCGAGTACCTGGGCGACCTGGCCAAGCACTTCGACGGCGGCGCCGTGCATGTCAAGCAGTGGCAGGACATGGACGACGAGGCCATCATCGAAGAGCTCGTGGCCATCCGCGGCATTGGCCGTTGGACGGCGGAGATGTTCTTGATCTTCCACCTGATGCGACCCAACATCCTGCCACTCGATGACCTTGGCCTGCTCAAAGGCATCAGCCTGAACTATTTCAGTGGTGAGCCGGTGTCGCGCGCCGAGGCGCGTGAAGTGGGTGAAGCCTGGGCGCCATTTCGGTCGGTTGCGACTTGGTACATTTGGCGCAGCCTCGATCCATTGCCTGTGGAGTACTAGCCGCGATGAGCAAACGTCACTTCCTCGAGTTCGAGCAACCGGTTGCCGATCTCGAATCGAAAATCGAAGAGCTGCGCTATGTGCAAAACGAGGCGGCGGTGGACATCTCCGAAGAGATCGACCGCCTCGACAAAAAGAGCCTGCAGCTCACCAAGGACATCTACTCCAGCCTGTCGCCCTGGCAGGTGACGCAGATCGCGCGCCACCCGCAGCGGCCCTATACCCTGGATTACGTGGCCGAAATCTTCACCGATTTCCAGGAGCTGCATGGCGACCGCGCCTTTGCCGATGACCCTTCAGTCGTCGGTGGCCTGGCGCGTTTCAATGGCCAGGCCTGCATGGTGCTGGGCCAGCAAAAGGGCAGGGACACCAAAGAGCGTGGCCTGCGCAATTTCGGCATGTCGCGGCCCGAGGGCTATCGCAAGGCGCTGCGCCTGATGAAGCTGGCCGAGAAGTTCGGCCTGCCGGTGTTCACCTTTGTCGACACGCCCGGCGCCTACCCCGGCATCGGCGCCGAGGAGCGTGGCCAGTCCGAGGCCATAGGCCGCAACATCTTCGAGATGGCCCAGCTCGAGGTGCCCATCATCGCCACCATCATTGGCGAGGGCGGCTCGGGCGGCGCCTTGGGCATCAGCGTCGGTGATCAGGTCTTGATGCTGCAGTTCTCCATCTATTCGGTGATCACGCCCGAGGGCTGCGCCTCCATCCTGTGGCGCACCGCCGAGCGTGCTTCCGATGCGGCCGAGGCCATGGGCATCACCGCTCACCGCCTCAAGGCCCTGGGCTTGATCGACAAGATCGTCAGCGAGCCCGTGGGTGGCGCCCACCGCGATCCGCGGCACATGGCCGCGCAACTCAAGCGCGCCTTGGTCGATGCGCTGCGCCAGGTCAGCGATCTGAAGCCGGCCGCCTTGCTGCAACGGCGCTATGACCGCCTGCAGTCTTATGGGCGCTTTGCCGACACCAAGAAGCGCTGAGCCGTATGCGCCGCGCCGCGCCGCTGGCGGCGCTGGGCGCCGCCGCCCAAACTACTTGCGTTGCCGTGGCCTTCAGCGGCGGTCGCGACTCCTTGGCCCTGCTGCATGCCACCGCACGTGCGGCCCTGGGCCTGGACCTGCAGGTGGTCGCACTGCATGTGCACCACGGCCTCATGCCACAGGCCGACGCCTGGCTTCAATCCACCCAAAGCCTGTGCCAGCGCTGGCGCCGGCGTGGCTTGCCGCTGCGCTGGCGCGGCCACCGGGTGAGCACCAAGCCTGACGCAGGTGAAAGCGTCGAGGCCTGGGCGCGGCGCGAACGCTACGCCGCGCTCGAGCAGATGGCACGCGAGGAGGGCGCGTCGCTGCTGCTGCTGGCCCACCACCAGCGTGACCAAGCCGAAACCGTGGTGCTGCAGGCATTGCGCGGCGCCGGCCCGCGGGGCCTGGCGGCCATGCCGGTCTGCCTGGAGCGCGACGGCCTGGTCTGGGCACGGCCCTGGTTGTCGATGCCGCGCGAGACCATTGAGGCCTATGTGTTGCGCCACCGGCTGCGCGCCATCGAGGACCCGTCCAATCTGGATGAGCGCTGGGCGCGCAATCGCCTGCGGCTGCAGCTTTGGCCGGCGTTGACCCGAGCCTTCCCCGGTGTGGACACGGCACTGGCGCAGGTGGCCAAGCGCTCGCAAGAGGCCGACGCCGTCTTGCGCGAGCTGGCGGCACTTGATCTTCTGGCTTGCGCCAACACCGACGGGCTGCAAACGCAGCCCTGGTCACTGCTTTCGCCAGCGCGGCGCGGCAACGCTTTGCGCCAGTGGTTGCGGCAGGTGTTGGGGCGTGGCGCCCGCGAGGCCTTGGTGCAGCGATTGCTGCTTGAGCTGCCGGCGTGTCGCGCCGGCAACTGGCAGGCGGCCGAGGGCAGACTCGTCTTGTACCGCGGTGTGCTCAGCTGGCGAGCGATGACGAACGATGTCGGGACAGACGCACGTGCTGGCAAGCCATCGGGGGCAGCGCTGCCGCTGCCGATACCAAAGCTGCTGCAGAAGCCGCTGCATTTGGATCTTTCTCGCCCTGGGTTTTGCCAGGTACCAAGCTGGCGCGGCGCCTTCGAGACTCGGCCTGTTGTGGCGCAAGGGGTTGCCCTTGAAACGCTGGCTGAGGTCGAGTTGCGGCCCCGCGCCGGTGGCGAACGCTTCCAGTTCGATTTGCGCTCCATGCCGCGCAGCTTGAAGAAGCAATATCAGGCCGCCGCCGTAGGCGGATTTGACCGCAGTGGCCCACTGGTCTGGCAAGGGGATCAGCTGCTTTTTGCGCCCGGTCTGGGCATGGATGCGCGGTGCTGGGCGGCTTCGACCCTGCCCCAATTCGAGTTGATCTGGCACCCCGATTGAAGGCCTGCACCGCAACCGAATTGCTGCACTGCAGCAGCTAGAATCCCGCGCTGCGCACCGCGGCCGCGCGCCTACAAGAGCCTCGTCCTTTCAATTCCCCATGGCACTGATCGTTCACAAATACGGCGGCACTTCAATGGGCTCGCCCGAGCGCATTCGCAACGTCGCCAAGCGCGTGGCCAAGTGGGCCCGCGCTGGCCATCACATGGTGGTCGTGCCGTCGGCCATGAGCGGCGAAACCAACCGCCTGCTGGGCCTGGCCAAAGAGCTGCAGCCCGCCAGGTTGGACGACGCCGCCCTGCGCGAGCTCGACATGATCGCTGCCACCGGCGAGCAGGTCTCGGTGGGCCTGCTGGCCCTGGCGCTGCAGGCCGAGGGCATGCCCGCGGTCAGCTACACCGGCTGGCAAGTGCCGGTCAAGACCAACTCGGCCTACACCAAGGCACGCATCGAAAGCATCGACGACGAGCGTGTGCGCGCCGATCTGGCGGAAGGCAAAGTGGTCATCATCACCGGGTTCCAGGGCATCGATGCTGTCGGCTCGATCACCACGTTAGGCCGTGGTGGCTCTGACACCTCCGCGGTGGCGGTGGCCGCGGCCATGAAGGCCGCCGAGTGCCTGATCTACACCGATGTCGATGGCGTCTACACCACCGACCCGCGTGTCGTGCCCGAGGCCCAGCGCCTGCACACCATCAGTTTTGAAGAGATGCTGGAGATGGCCAGCCTGGGCTCCAAGGTCTTGCAGATTCGCTCGGTCGAATTCGCCGGCAAGTACCGCGTTCCGCTGCGCGTGTTGTCCAGCTTCACGCCCTGGGACATCGACATCGCCGAGGAAGCCGCCTCGGGCACCCTGATCACTTTTGAGGAAGACGAGAAGATGGAATCCGCCGTTGTCTCCGGCATCGCGTTCAACCGCGACGAAGCCAAGTTCACAGTCGTTGGCGTGCCCGACAAGCCCGGCATTGCCTACCAAATCCTCGGCGCCGTGGCTGACGCCAACATCGATGTCGATGTCATCGTGCAAAACGTCTCGCACGATGGCCGCACCGATTTCTCCTTTACGGTGCACCGCAACGACTACCAGCGCACCCAGGAGTTGCTGCAAAACACCGTGCTGCCCGCCACAGGCGCGCTGCAGATCACCGGCGACAACAAGATCTGCAAGGTGTCCATCGTCGGCATCGGCATGCGCAGCCATGTGGGCGTGGCCAGCAAGATGTTTCGCACCCTGTCCGAAGAGGGCATCAACATCCAGATGATCACCACCAGCGAGATCAAGACCTCGGTGGTCATCAACGAGAAATACATGGAGCTCGCCGTGCGCGCCCTGCACCGGGCGTTTGACCTGGATGCCCCGGCCAGCGTGGAGTGAAGGCGGCAGGCCGGGTCCGCCTGACCGGGCCCCAGAATCGCTGCGATAGAATCGCGGTCGTTTCCGATTGAAGAGTGCTGGAGTCGTGACCGAGTGGCCGAAGGTGCTCCCCTGCTAAGGGAGTATGTGGGCAAAACCTGCATCGAGGGTTCGAATCCCTCTCGCTCCGCCAGCACCAGCCGACGCCGCCGCTCAACCCTCGCTCAGTGCACGCTCAGCCGGTTGTTGGTCTCGACCAGCGTCGCTGGTTGAAGCACGCCATGGTCCTGGGAGGCGAAATCCGCACCCACCTGCACGCCGTCGCGCTGATGCTCAGTTGCGCGCTGAGAACGCGGGCCGCAGCTCGATGGACGGCGATCGCGCATATGAGCCACGTAGCCGCTGCCTACGCAACCGACCCGTCAGCCGCGCATGTCGACTTCGAGCGGACGCTGGCTGATGTTCTGATCCTCGGCCCCGCTGCACCGGAACTTCCCGAG
>JAYSSS010000096.1:0-29681 GCA_043720415.1 Ideonella sp. | reverse complement strand
CCGCGCGGCGCCGGCGGCCGCGCCCAGCGACCCCGCTCATTGGTTGGCCGACAGGTGTTGCCCGTTTTGCACCGCCGCGTTCACGGCGGCGCCGCGCGACGAAGCGCGCTGCACGCGCTGCCACAGCCCGCTGACGCCGGCGCCGGCCGGCGAGCGCGCCAACACCGAGCCCCTTGGCCGGCGCCGCGGCGAGCGCTTCGCGCGCGAACAAGACGCACGGCTGCACCTGCCCGGCCAGGCCGCGGTGCTGGCCGCGCGCTTGCAGGATCTGTCGTTCACCGGCCTGTCACTGTTGTGCGCGCCGGCCCTGGCCAAGGGCAGCGCGCTGCGCCTGGTCACCGCCAGTTTCGACACCCTGGCATGGGTGGTGGCCTGCCGACGCAGTGGCCCGGTGCACCGCGTGCACGCCCGGTTGCTGACACTGCACCTGCTGCGCGGCAAGCAAGGCAGCTTCGTTTCGGCGCACGCCTGAGGCGCCAGCGCCAGCTACCGCTGCGGCGGCTGGCCGGCGCTACCATCGCGCGATGGCCCATCGACTCACGCAAATCGCCACCCGCACCGGCGACGACGGCACCACCGGCCTGGGTGACGGCACCCGTGTGCCCAAGAGCCACCTGCGCGTGGCGGCCATGGGCGATGTGGACGAGCTGAATTCGAGCCTGGGCGTGCTGCTGGCTGAACAACTGCCGGCCGATGTGCGCGAGCTGCTGGTGCGCGTGCAACATGAGTTGTTCAACCTGGGCGGGGAGTTGTCGATTCCGGGCTATGAGCTGCTCAAGGCCGACGCCGTGGCCGGGCTCGACGAGGCCCTGGCGCAACACAACGCGCAGCTGCCGCGGCTGAAGGAATGCATCCTGCCTGCGGGCACGCGCAGCGCGGCGCTGGCGCACATGAGCCGCACCATCGCGCGCCGCGCCGAACGTGCCTTGGTCGCCCTGGCCGCGCAAGAGCGTGTCAACGACGCGCCGCGCCACTACCTGAACCGCCTGTCAGACCTGATGTTCGTGCTGTCGCGTGTGCTCAACCGCGCCAACCTCGACGGGTTGGGTGGCGATGATGTTTATTGGCACAGCGAGCGGCTGGCCCGTTCGCCCGAGTGATGCTCGAGAGGCTGGCCCGTTCAACGGGCTGATGCCCGAACGGCTGGCCCGTTCACCAGGCTGAAATCAAACGTTAAGACCGGCTGGCCAGTTCGCGGTGCAGCCAGGCGCGCGCCAGCGTCCAGTCGCGCTTCACGGTGGCCAGCGAAATGCCCAGCACCTGCGCGATCTCTTCGTTTTCCAGGCCGCCGAAGAAACGCAGCTCCACCACCTTGGCCGCGCGCGCGTCCACCGGCTCGAAGGCCAACAGCGCCTCATGCACGGCAATCAGATCGCGGTCGGGTGCGCCGGCCAGTTGTTCCAGGCCGGTCAGCGTGACCGGCACCAGCTCGGCATCGCGCTTGGCCGCGCGCCGGGCCAGTTCGTGGTTGATCAGGATGCGCCGCATCATGGTCGAGGCCACGGCCAGGAAGTGGCTGCGGTTGCGCCACTGCGTGCGCGTTTGCTCGGCCATGCGAAACCAGGCCTCGTGCGCCAGCCCGGTGGCGCTGAGCGTGTGGCCGGGGTTTTCGCGCCGCAGGTGGCTGCGTGCCATGCGGCGCAATTCGTCGTACAACAGTTCGAACAGCTTGTTGCCCACGGCGGGGTCGGCCTGCTCGAACTGCGCCAGCCACTGCGTCACCGCGGCACGGTTCAGCTCGGGCGCGGGGCCGGGTTGAATGGCGTCGGGGTCCGGGCTGGCCATGGCCGGATTGTGCCCGCGCACTGCCGCCGTGAGTTTTGCGCAGCCCACGGCACGTGTTGATCCCGGCACGGGCCGCGGGCCCAGAATGGCCGCCTGGGCAGACGCATCCCGATGAGCACCAACGACCCTGCCCACTGGGCGCAAATCAAGGCCCTGTTCGAGCAGGTACAGGAGCTGCCGGCGGCGCAGCGCGAAGCGGCGCTGCACACCTGCGGCGCCAGCACCGCGGTACAAGGCGAGGTGCGCTCGCTGCTGGCGCATGCCGCCCAAAGCACCGGGGAGCGCGGGTTCCTCGGCCAGCCGGCCGGCATGGGCGGGCACGGCGACACCGCGGGCCGCATTGGCCAGCGCCTGGGGCCGTGGCAGATCGTCGCCCCGCTCGGTGCGGGCGGCATGGGCGAAGTCTTCGAGGCGCATCGCGCCGATGGCGCCTTCGAGGGCCGCGCCGCGGTCAAGCTGCTCAAGCAAGGCATGGATTCGGCCCTCGTGCTGCAGCGCTTCGCCCAGGAGCGCCAGGCGTTGGCGCGCCTGAACCACCCACACATTGCCCACTTGTATGACGCCGGCTTGTCGGCCGACGGCGCGCCGTATTTCGTGATGGAACTGGTGCGCGGCGTGCCCATTGACCTGGCCGCCAAGCCCCTGGCGCTGGAGGCCCGCCTGGCGCTGTTTCTGCAACTCGCCGACGCCGTGGCCCACGCCCACCGCAACCTGCTCGTGCACCGCGACCTCAAGCCCGGCAACGTGCTGGTCAGCGAAGACGGCCAGGTCAAGCTGCTCGACTTCGGCATTGCCAAGGCGGTGGACCCGCTGGAGGGTGCCGACGCCAATCAAACGTTGGCCTCGCAGCGCCCCTTCACCCCGCACTACGCCAGCCCCGAGCAGGTGCGCGGCGAGCCCGTTTCCACCGCCACCGACATTTATTCCTTGGGCGTGCTGCTGTACCAGTTGCTCACCGGCGTGCGCCCCACCGGGCGCAACGCCACCACGGCCGCAGCCGCTGCGCGCAGCGTGCTCGACGAGCAGCCCACCCGGCCCAGCGCCTTGAGCCCCGACGTGGTCGCGGACCCCGGCTGGCTGCACGCCCGGCGCAAGCTGCAGGGCGACCTGGACAACATCTTGATGAAGGCGCTGCAAAAGCCCATCGAGCAGCGCTACCTCAGCGTGGATGCGCTGGCCGCGGATGTGCGCGCCTACCAACGCGGCTACCCGATCAGCGCGCGCGCGCCCAGCCTGGCCTATCTGCTGGCGCGCTTCCTGGCACGCAACCGCGCCAGCACGGTGATTGCGGCATTGGGCCTGGCCGGCATCGTGGCTGCCTTGGTGGCCGCGCTGTGGCAGGCCCAGGCGGCCGAACGCTCGCGTGCGCTGGCCGAAGCGCGCTTTGCGCAGGTGCGCCAGTTGGCCAACGGCCTGGTGTTCAAGTACCACGATCAGATCGCCCACCTGCCTGGCTCGCTGGCCACGCGCGAAGCCTTGCTGAACGACGCCGTGAGTTACCTGGATGGTTTGCGCGCGCAAGGCGACGCGGTGCTGGACCCCAGCCTGGCGCGCGAAGTGGCCGAAAGCTACTTTCGCGTGGCCGTGCTGCAAGGCGAGCAGTTCTCACCCAGCCAGGAACGTTTGCGCGAGGCCGAGGCCAACCTGGCCAAGGCGCTGGCGCTGCAGCCGCGCTACGTGGCCACACCGGGGCTGCCGGCGCCGGCCCTGCTCGGCGCGGCCGACATGTGGTTTCTGCGCAGCACGCTCATGGTGCGCAGCGAGCGCCTGGCGCAAAGCCTGGACGCCTTGACACAGGCGCGCGCGCTGGTGGAACGCGCGCTCAAGCCGGACCCGACCAGCATGGACACGCTGTCGCGCCTGGCCACCCTGGAAGGCCACATCGGCCTGGTGCTGGGGGGCAGCGGCATCAGTGCCAACCTGGGGCGCCCGCTTGAGGCACAGGTTCACTTGCGCCGGGCAGCCAGCTTGCTGGCCGGCTTGCATGAGCGCGCGCCCGAGGTCGCGTTGTGGGCACATCAGGCGGCCTGGGGCTGCCAGAACCTGGCGAACTCCTTGCTGCTTTCCGGCGCGTTTGAAGAAGCGCTGCCCTGGGCGCGCTGCACCCAGGCGCTGCGCGACGAGGCCGCGCGGCGCGAGCCAGGCAACACGCATTACCGCCACCAACGCGCCACCGCCGCCTTCATGCTGATGCAGGCGTTGTCGTTCAACGGCCTGCACGACGAAGCGCTGGCCGCCTACGCGCAGGCGCAGGCGATTGCGCGTGAGACGGTGGCCGGCGATCCGGCCAACAAGTCTGCCGCGCGCGACGTCATGCTGCTACCCCTGGCACTGGGTCGGACCTTGATGGCCGCGCAGCAAAACGACGCGGCGCGCCGCACTCTGCAACCCATGCTGGCCGACATGACCGCCCGCCCGGGTGCGGACTTCTATTTGGACCGCCTGCGCGCCGAAACCTTGTTGTGGCTGGCCCGCGCCCTGCCGCAGCCACAGGCGGCCACGGCACTGGCCCACGCCAAGGAGGCTGCGGCCTTGATGGCCGTGCCTGCCGGCGCCGCAGCCAGTGAAAACGCCGTGCGCCAGTGGGCGCTGGCGCAAGCCCTGGGCGAACAAGCCGCCGCCCACGCCGCACTGGGCGAACCCGCCGCCATGCACCAGGCCGCACGCGCCGCGCTGGACACCTGGCGCGCCGCGCCGGGCGGGCAGGCCCCGGGCCTGTACGCGCGCTGGCAAAAACGCGACCAGGCTTTGGCGCAACAGTAGGCCGCGACTTCAGTGGCCGCCCGGCAGGCGCCGTGCGCCGTGCACCATGCGCCATGCGGCATGCGGCGGGCGCGGCGCGGCATTCCCGCGCCATGCCCGCAGCGCTGAACCGGGGCCGCCCACTCAGGGCAACGTCACCGACTTCACCCCGCCCACCGTGACCACGCGCTCGGCCGAGGCGGCAATGCCGGCCAGCATCGCATTGCCGTTGGTCTGGCCCTGGTACGCAATGCTCCAGGTGGCGCCGGCGTCGGAGGATTTCACGATCACATGCTGCGTCTGCTGGTTGTCGCCGGTGGCGTAGAGCGTGCTGCCCAACGCCAGCACGGCGCGCAAGCTGAAGCCGGCCGGGGCTTCGGTGATGCTCAGTGCGCGGCGCGCCCAGTTGATGCCGTTGGGCGAGGTCATGACCACGGCATTGGCGCCGATGCCGGCGAAGCTGCCGCCCACGGCGACGAACTGCTCGCCGGTCCAGGTGACATCAGCCGGGTAAAAGTCGGCAACGCCGCTGGTCGCTTGCCACCCACTGCCGGTGTCAACAAGGATGACGCCGTTGAAGCCCGCGTCGCGCCCCACGGCCACGCGGGTGCCGGTGTTGCCGGCCACGCCGGTGAAGGCCGCCACACCGCTGGTGGCTTCGGTGCTCCAGGTCAGGCCGGCGTCGCTGGACGAAGCCACCCGGCCATTGGCACCCACCACGGTGAGTTTGCCGCCGCCCACGGCCACGTCCACCAGGGCCGTCTCGAAGCCGTGCGTCCAGTTGCGCCGCGTCCAGGCGCTGCCATCGGGCGAGGTGGCGATCAGCGGTGGCAGCGGCGAGCCGAAGTCCTGGTCTCCCACCATCACGAATTGGCTGCCGCTCCAGACCACGGCGTTGGCGCTGTAGTAGCCGGTATCAGGCGCGGTGGCGGCGGTCCAGCTCAGGCCGTCGGCCGAAGTGAGCAGCGCGCGGATGAAGCCCACGGCCACAAAGCGGCCGCCGCCATAAGCCAGCCCGTTGAGCAGCGCGGTGCTGGGCGACGCGCGCGACAACCAGGTGCCGGCACCGCCGCCGCCGCCGCCACCACCGCCGCCGCCAGCCGTGGTGACGGTGAAGCCGGTGCCCGAAGTCACACTCTGCCCAGTGATCGTGTGGGTCACGACGATCGGCCCACTCACCGCGCCGGCCGGCACCTTCACCACCAGGCTGGTGGCGCTGCTGCTCACCACTTCGGCCGTCAGGTTGTTGCTGAACTTCACCAGCATGTGGAAGGGGTCGGGGTCGAACCCGGTGCCGGTGAGCGTGATGGTGGCAGCCGCCTCGCCGCTGGTGGGTGAGAAGCCGGTCAGCGCCAATGCGGCCGGCGGCGTCACGCCCAGCGCACTTTGCAGCGCCGGGCTGGCGTAAGCAGCCATCGCATTGCGCGCCGCGGTGAGCTGTGCGGCCAGGCTGCCGGCGGTGTAGACAAAGCCGCTTGCGCTGCCGCTCAGCGTGCCATCGGCCAGGTCGGCCGCCAGCGCCGCCAACACCGCCAACGCCGGCGCGGCATTGCCCTGCCCGGCGCGGGCCAGGCTGGCCAGGTAGAAGGCGTGGCGATCGGCCGTGCCGGTGCCCAGGCTGCCCAGGGTGGTGGCGGCGTTCCACATCGTGGGCAGGCTGAGCACATCCAGCGTCACGCCGGCGCCCAGCACCTGCGCCACCACGGCGGCATTGGCCGCTGCCACCTGCGCCGCATTCAGTGCGGCCAGGCTGCCGGCATTGGCCAGCGCCTGGCGCGCGGCGATCTCGGTCAGCGCCGTCACCGCCACGCTCATCGCCGTGCTGAAGCTCGGCGCCACGGCGCGCACGCTGCTGCCGGCGGGGAAGGCCAGCGCGCTGGCCGTGGCTTCGTCGAAGTAGGTGCTTGTGCCGTCGGCGCGCGCGTTCACGCTCACCAGCAGCGGGCCAGCGCAAGCGCCGCTGGTGCTGACATTCACCGCCCCGGTGCTGCCGGTGTTGGCCGTGCCCAGCACGGTGCCGGTGAGCGCACAGGTGACGCTGACCTCGGCATTCACCACCGCACCCAACGATGCGCTCACCGCCACCGTGCCCAGCACGGGCCCGGGCGGCTCGTTTGCCGATGGTGCTGCGTCATCGCCACCACCGCAGGCGCTGGCCAGTGCGGCGACCATGAAGACCAGCGCCAGCCGCGCCAGGCGCTGGCCAGATTGCGGCAGCTTGCCGACACAGCGGCGCGGCGAACGCCGGGCCGCTGCGGCCGCATGGGGCCCGGGATGACAGGGGTGCGTAGACATGGTTGAAACTCCGGTAAGAGGCGTGGCGCAGGGGCCCAGGTGGTGGGTGGATGTGGAACACGTCCACGCCAACCTACGCACACCCGCCGCGCGCAACGGCTCATGGATCCGGCGTTGACCCGCAACCCGGGGGTGGGGCGCTGGTGCCGTTGGCACAGCGTAAGACGCTGTAGCCGGCCGCGCCCACGGCGTTGCACGCCTGGCGCGCCGCCGTGCCGCCGTGCCGTCAGACAAGCGTTGGCCGCCTACCGCCTCAGCCGCGCCGCGCCTTCACCGCCGCGGCCAGGGTGTCCAGCACCTGCAGCGAATCGTCCCAGCCCAGGCAGGCGTCGGTGATGCTGCGGCCGTATTCCAGCGCCATCGGGTCGTCCTTGCCGGGGCTGAACTTCTGCGCGCCGTCTTGCAAATTGCTTTCCACCATGGCGCCAAAAATGCAGCGGCTGCCCGCCGCCACCTGCGCGGCCACGCTGCGCGCCACCTCGATCTGGTTGCGGTGTTGCTTGGCCGAGTTGGCGTGGCTGAAGTCGATCATTAACTTGCACGGCAGCTTGGCCGCTTCAATCTCCTGGCAGGCTGCGGCCACGCTGGCGGCGTCGTAGTTGGGCGCCTTGCCGCCGCGCAGGATGACGTGGCAGTCGGTGTTGCCACGCGTTTCCACGATCGCCACCTGGCCGTTCTTGTGCACCGAGAGAAAGTGATGCGGCCGCGCGGCGGCCTGGATGGCGTCGATGGCGATGCGCACGTTGCCATCGGTGCCGTTCTTGAAACCCACCGGCGCCGACAGGCCCGACGCCAGCTCGCGGTGCACCTGGCTTTCAGTGGTGCGCGCGCCGATCGCGCCCCAGGCGATCAGGTCACCAATGTATTGCGGGCTGATCACATCCAGGAACTCGCTGCCCGCGGGCACGCCCAGGCGGTTGATCTCCACCAGCAACTGGCGCGCGATGCGCAGGCCTTCGTGGATGCGGTAGCTGCCGTCCAGGTAAGGGTCGTTGATCAGCCCCTTCCAGCCCACCGTGGTGCGCGGCTTTTCGAAGTACACGCGCATCACCAGCTCCAGCGTGCCGGCATGTTTCAAACGTTGTTCGCGCAGGCGCCGGGCGTATTCCAGGGCCGCGGCCGGGTCGTGGATCGAGCACGGCCCCATCACCACCAGCAGCCGGTCATCCTGGCCATTCAGGATGTTGCGCACCGCCTGGCGCGTGCTGCCGACCAGCTTTTCCACCGCGCCACCGGCAATGGGGAAGAAGCGGATCAGGTGTTCCGGCGGGGGCAGCGGGGTCACGTCCTTGATCCGCTGGTCGTCGGTCTCGCCGGTCTTGTCGCCGGGCACATACCAGGGCTCTTGGGGGTTGGTCTTGCTGTTCATGTCGGGGCTCCTTGGATGCGATGCAAATGAGAGGCAGAAAAACAAAAACCGCCGGGTGGGCCGGCGGTTTCTGGGTTTGCTGCGCTGCCTTGTCTACATGCGCCAACGTGTCCAGCCGCCAGGTGGGGCCGTAAACGCATAGCTCGTAAAGAAGACGTTGGCGCGGTGCATGGCGGCGAATGTAGCACGCAGGCCGGGCGCCGCCGGCGGCGCCCACGGCGCACCGGGGTTCAGCCAGCACGCGGCCGCGGCCGGCAGCGGATGAAGCGTGCTGCGGGGCGATACTGCCGCCATTCGTGGCCCGGCAAGGAGAGCCCCGCATGAGCAATGACGCAGCGCGCAGCCAGCGCCAGGCCCGCGTGATAAGCCTGGCCGCGGCGCAGTTGCCCCCGGCGCAGCAGCCGTTGTTCGCCACCTTGGCCGGCGAGGTGCTGGCCCGGCTCGACGGCGACGACCTGGCGGCGCGCAGCGACGACGATTTGCTGGCCGCGCTGGCCTCGCTGCTGCAGGCCGGCGCCAGCCGCCCGCCCGGTCAAGCCCAGTTGCGCCTGGTGCAAGGCGCGCCCGGCACAGCCGCGGCGGCGCTGCGCCACACGGTGGTGGAGGTGATCAACGACGACATGCCCTTCCTGGTTGATTCCACCACCATGGAGCTCAACCGCCAGGGCCTGTCGCTGCACCTGATCGCCCACCCCGTGCTGGCGGTGCAGCGCAACGCGGCCGGCGAATTGCTGGGCCTGCACAGCCGCCACGCCGCGCCACCCGGGGCGACGCTGGAATCATGGATGCGCATCGAGGTCGACCGGGTCATCGGTGAGGCCGCCGAACGCGAACTGGCCGGCGGCATTGCCGGCGTGCTGGCCGAGGTGCGCGCAGCGGTGCGCGACTGGCCGGCCATGCGCGCGTGCCTGCACACCGCGCGCGACGAGCTGCTGGCACGCGCCGCGGTGTTGCCTGAAGACGCCCTGAGCGAAAGCGCTGCCTTCCTGCACTGGCTGGCGCAGGACCATTTCACCTTGCTGGGTTACCTGCAGCACGACTTGGTGGCCCAGGGCGGTGATGCGCAACTGCACGTGGTGCCCGGCAGCCCGCTGGGCGTGCTGAGTTTGAGCGCACAGCATGAGGCGCCCTCGACCAGCTTTGCCGAACTGCCCGCGCGCGCCCGCGCCGAGGCGCGCAGCGTGTTGCCGCTGTTGCTGCTCACGCGCGCCAACACGCGCTCGAAAGTGCACCGGCCGGGTTACACCGACTACCTGGGTGTCAAGCGCTTTGACGCCAGCGGGCAGGTGATCGGCGAGCACCGCTTCATCGGCCTGTTCACGTCGAGCGCATATCGCTCGCGCGTGGACGAAACGCCGTTGTTGCGCGGCAAGGCGCGCGCCATTGCGCAGCGCGCCGGCTTCGCGCCGGGCGGGCACCTGGCCAAGGCGCTGGTGCATGTGCTGGAAACCTATCCGCGCGACGACCTGTTCCAGATCAGCGACGACGATCTCTACGACACCGTGCTGGGCATCCTGGCGCTGGGCGAGCGCCAGCGGCTGCGCCTGTTCACCTGGCGCGACCCGTACGAGCGCTTCGTGTCGTGCCTGGTGTACGTGCCGCGCGAGGCCTATGCCACCGCGCTGCGGGTGAAGTTCCAGGCGCTGTTGATGGCGGCATATGGCGGCACGCAGGCCGACTTTGATGTCAGCCTGGGCAATGCCTTGCTGGCCCGCGTGCACTTCAACATCCGTGTCCCCGCGGGCCAGGGTGCCAACGTCGACCAGCGCGCGCTGGAGCAGGCCCTGGCCGCCGCCGCGCGGCGCTGGGAAGACGGCTTGCGTGACGCCCTGCTGCCCGCCCTGGGCGAAGGCCGCGGCCTGGAACTGTTCAAGCAGTGGGCCGCCGCTTTGCCCGGCGACTACCGCGAACGCAACAGCGCCGCGCAAGGCGTGGCCGACGTCTTGAAGCTCGCCGCACTGAGCCCGACCCAGCCGCTGGCCGCGGCCTTGCTGCTTGACGGTGCCGCTGCGCCCGGTGCGCCGGTGCGCTTCAAGGTGTATCGCCAAGGCCCGGCGCTGGCGCTGTCCGAAAGTCTGCCCATGCTTGAACGCCTGGGCGCCCGCGTGCTGGGCGAGGACCATCACCGCATCGACGTCGCGGGCGGCGCCGAAGTCTGGCTGTACGACTTCGAGCTGCTGGCCCAGATCAGCGACGAGCTCGACCCGGCGCGCCTGGCGCCGCTGTTCGAGCAGGCCTTCGTGCGCGCGGCCAGCGGCGAGATCGAGAACGACGACCTGAACCGGCTGGTGCTGTTGGCCGGCCTGGCCAGCGAAGACATCGTCGTGCTGCGCGCCTACGCGCGCTATTGCCGGCAGATCGGCTTCGCCTTGTCGCAGGCCAGCATCGAAGCGGCGCTGGCCGCGCACCCGCGCATCGCGCGCATGCTGGTGGGCCTGTTCAAGCTGCGCTTCGACCCTGCCGGCCATGACGAGCAAGGCGCGGCCTCGCAGGCCCGGGCCGTCAACCTGGCGCTGGAGCGCGTGGCCAACCTGAATGAAGACCGCGTGCTGCGCCATTTGCTGGCGCTGGTGCTGGCCACGCTGCGCGCCAACTTCTGGCGCACCGGCGTGGGCCACACCGGCGCGGCCGGGCCGCGCCGCGCGCACCTGAGCCTGAAGTTCGATTGCGCCGCCGTGCCGGGCCTGCCGGCGCCCAAACCGTGGGTGGAAATCTTCGTCTACGCCACGCGTTTCGAGGGCATTCACCTGCGCGGCGGCAAGGTCGCGCGCGGCGGCCTGCGCTGGAGCGACCGGCCGGAAGACTTCCGCACCGAAGTGCTGGGCCTGGTGAAGGCGCAGATGGTGAAGAACACGGTCATCGTGCCGGTGGGCAGCAAGGGCGGCTTCGTGCTGAAACGGGCGCCGCCGCCGAGCGAGCGCGAGGCCACCCTGAAGGAAGGCATCGCCTGCTATCAAGACTACTTGCGCGCCCTGCTCGACCTCACCGACAACCTCGCCGGCGGCGTGGTGCAACCGCCGCCCCACGTGGTGCGCCACGACGGCGACGACCCGTACCTGGTGGTGGCTGCCGACAAAGGCACGGCGACGTTTTCAGACCATGCCAACGCCATTTCGGCCGAATACGGGCATTGGCTGGGCGATGCCTTTGCGTCCGGTGGAAGCGCCGGTTATGACCACAAGGCCATGGGCATCACCGCGCGCGGCGCCTGGGAAAGCGTCAAGCGCCACTTCCGCGAACTCGGCCGCGACATCCAGCGTGAACCCTTCAGCGTGGTGGGCATCGGCGACATGTCGGGCGATGTCTTCGGCAACGGCATGTTGATGTCGCGCCACACGCGGCTGCTCGCCGCCTTCGACCACCGCCACATCTTCATCGACCCCGAGCCCGATGCCGCGGTGTCGTTCGCCGAGCGCGAGCGCTTGTTCAAATTGCCGCGCTCGTCCTGGGCCGACTACACCGGCGCGCTCATTTCGGCCGGTGGCGGGGTGTGGGCACGCTCTGAAAAGTCGGTGCCCCTGTCGCCACAAGCGCGCGCGGTGCTGGGCATCGCGGCTGAGCGGCTGACGCCCACCGAGCTGATCAGCGCGCTGCTCAAGTCAAACGTTGATTTGCTCTACAACGGCGGCATCGGCACCTATGTGAAAGCGCGCAGCGAAAGCCAGGCCGATGTGGGTGACCGGGCCAACGACGCCTTGCGCATCAACGGCCATGAGCTGCGCTGCAAGGTGCTGGGCGAAGGCGGCAACCTGGGCCTGACGCAACGCGCGCGCATCGAGGCCGCGCAGCATGGCGTGCGGCTGTACACCGACGCGATCGACAACTCCGCCGGCGTGGACACCTCGGACCACGAGGTGAACATCAAGATCCTGCTCGGCCTGGCGCTGGCCGCGGGCGAACTCAGCCTGGCGCAGCGCAACCAGGTTCTGGCCGACATGACCGCTGATGTGGCCGCCCTGGTGCTGCGCGACAACTACTTCCAGACCCAGGCGCTGAGCCTGGCGGCGCGCCAGGGCGTGAGCCTGCTCGAGCGCCAGGCGCGCTTCATGCGGCACCTGGAACGCAGTGGCCAGCTTGACCGCGCGATTGAATACCTGCCGGCGGATGACGAGATCGCCGCGCGCAAGGCGGCCGGCCAGGGCCTGACGACACCTGAGCTGGCGGTGCTGCTGGCCTACAGCAAGATGTGGCTGTATGACGAGTTGATCGCCAGCCCGCTGCCCGAAGAACCCTGGGTGGCGCGCACGCTGGAGCGCTACTTCCCGGCGCTGATCCGCGAGCGCTTTGCGAAGTGGATCGCCCAACACCCGCTGAAGCGCGAGATCATCGTCACGCATGTCGTCAACAGCATGCAAAACCGGGTCGGCGCCACCTTCGTGCACCGCCTGAGCGAAACCACCGGCGAGGCGCCGGCGCGTATCACCCACGCCTACCTGGCGGCGCGTGAAGTGTTTGGTTATGTGCCGCTGTGGCAGCAGATCGACGCGCTGGACAACCTGGTGCCCGACGCGGTGCAGGCCGAGCTGATCGGCGCCCTGGGCGGCCTGGGCCAACGCGCCACGATGTGGTTTTTGCGCGGCAAGCGCCTGGCGCAGCCGCTGGATGAATTGATCAGCCGCTTCGCGCCGGTGGTGGCCCTGCTGCGCAGCCGCGCACTGGCCGGCAGCGCTGCGCCACCGGAGCGCGCACTGCGCTGGCAGCACAACGGCGTGCCCGCGGCCTTGGCGACCCAGGTCGACCGCGCTGACGAGCTGTTCGCGGCGCTGGACATTGCCGAAGCCGCCGCGGCCGCCGGCTGCGCGCCAGCGCTGGCTGCCGAGGTGTTCGAGGGCCTGAATGACCACCTGCCGCTGGCGCGCCTGCAAGGTGGCATCGCCGCCCTGGCCGGCGAAGGCCACTGGCCGGTGCAGGCCAGGCTGGCACTGAGTGACGACCTGGCCGCCGCCCAGCGCGGCCTGGCGCTGCGCGTGCTGGCGCTGGGCTCGGGCAGCGCCGCCGAGCGCCTGGCGCTGTGGGCCCAAACCCAAGCCGGTGAACTGCAGCGCGCGCGACGCTTGCTGGGTGAATTGACCGATGCGCCAAGCCCCGACCTGACGCTGCTCAGCCTGGCTGTGCGCGAAGTGCGTGGTCTGGTTTAAGAAAACCTGGCGCTGGCCGAAGGCATGACGATGATCGAAAAAACCCTGGCAGCCCTGGCCGTGTTGACGTGCGTGCTGATGCTCATGCGCCTGGCGCTGAAACCGCACGCCCGGGTGCGGCTCGACGTGCGCCTGCGCGCCGCGGCGCAGCGGCTGCGCCAGCGGCTGAGTTTTTTAATGAAGCGGCCGCCACGCAAGGCCAAGCCGCTGCCCGACGATGCCGCACAGGCGGCCGAGGAGTTGATTCGTCGCGCCAGCCAAACCGGCCGCGTCGACCACGATGGCAACGTCTACCGGCCTGAAAAGTTCGGCAAGCCGCCCAAAAAATTGCACTGAGCGCCGCCCGAAAAAATGCACTGAGCGGCGGGCTGTTCAGCGTACTTCGTCTACGGTGCGGCCAGCCTGCGCGCGGGCCTGCGCCGCATTGGCCACCTCGGGCGGCAAGCGGCCGAGCATCCAGCGAATCGCCGCCGGCACGACCACCAGGTCGTCGAGCACGCCGAAGAACGGCACCACGTCGGGAATCAGATCCACCGGCGAGAACAGGTACAGCAGCACCAGCGCCGTGCCGGCCTTCAGCCAGCGCGGCGCTTGCGGGTGCCGCAGTGCATGCCACAGTCGTTTGGCGTCGCCACGAACCAAAAGCCACAGGGCCGAGATACGCTTGAACATGCTTGCCGCCTTTCCTTGAACATGCCGCCAATGCAGACTGCAAAAGATGCGGCCGCCACTCTACGTTGCAAGGCCGGCGCCGGATGACAAGACCCGCCCCGCGGCGAAAATTCAGGCCGTGCCGCCCACCGTGATGGCGTCGATGCGCAGCGTGGGCTGGCCCACGCCCACCGGCACGCTCTGGCCTTCCTTGCCGCACACGCCCACGCCGGTGTCAAGCGCCATGTCGTTGCCGATCATGCTCACCTGGGTCATGGCCTCGGGGCCGTTGCCAATGAGTGTGGCGCCCTTCACCGGGTACAGGATCTTGCCGTTCTCGACCCAGAACGCTTCGCTGGCCGAGAACACGAACTTGCCGCTGGTGATGTCAACCTGGCCGCCGCCGAAGTTGGTGGCGTACAGGCCGCGCTTGATGCTGGCAATGATCTCGTCGCGCGTGTGCGTGCCGTTGAGCATGTAGGTGTTGGTCATGCGCGGCATCGGCACATGGGCGTAGCTTTCGCGCCGGCCGTTGCCGGTGGGCTTGACGCCCATCAGGCGGGCATTCATCGAGTCCTGGATGTAGCCCTTCAGGATGCCGTCTTCGATCAGCACGTTGCGCTGCGTGGCGTGGCCTTCATCGTCGATGTTGAGCGAGCCGCGGCGGTCGGCAATCGTGCCGTCGTCGAGCACGGTCACGCCCTTCGAGGCCACGCGCTGGCCAATGCGCCCGGCGAAGGTGGATGAGCCCTTGCGGTTGAAGTCGCCCTCCAGGCCATGGCCCACGGCTTCGTGCAGCAGCACGCCGGGCCAACCCGGGCCCAGCACCACGGCCATCTGGCCAGCCGGCGCGGGGCGCGCTTCCAGGTTGGTCAGCGCCGCGTTCACGGCCTGGTCAACATAGGTGTCGAGCACCGCATCCTGAAAGTAGCCCAGGCCAAAGCGCCCACCGCCGCCGCCGGTGCCCATTTCGCGGCGGCCGTCTTGCTCGGCGATCACGGTGATGGACACGCGCACCAGCGGGCGCACGTCGGCGGCGCGCGTGCCGTCAGCGCGGGCCACCAGCACGACGTCGTATTCAGCCGCCAGGCCGGCCATCACTTGCTTGACGCGCGGGTCTTTGGCGCGCGCGCGCTTCTCGATCTTCTCCAGCAGCGCCACCTTCTGCGCGCTGTCGAGCGTGGCGATCGGGTCGGTCGGCGCATATAACACCCGGCTGGGTGCGACACGCAGCTTCGGTGTCACCTTCACCTTGCGGTTTTGCCCGGCCGCGGCAATGCTGCGCACAGTGCGCGCAGCGTCGAGCAGCGAGGCCACCGACAAATCATCAGAGTACGCGAACGCCGTTTTCTCGCCGGCCACGGCGCGCACGCCCACGCCCTGGTCGATGCTGAAGCTGCCGCTCTTGACGATGCCCTCCTCCAGGCTCCAGCCCTCATGCCGGGTGAGCTGAAAGTACAGGTCGGCGTCGTCGATGCGGTGCTCGCCAATGGTGGCCAGGGCCTGCGCGATTTTGGCCTCGTCCAGATCAAAGGGATCGAGCAGCAGGCGTTGGGCGGTGGCCAGGCGTTCGAGGGTGGGTTCGCGAGAGATCATGGTTTGATTCTAGGAGCCGGGGTGGGGCTGATCTTGCTCCACCCTCCTTCACCTTAATTTACGCGGCTTGAAGTCCCCTTTGTGCACCGCGCCGCCGTTGTGGGCGGGCCCAGGCAAGGCCTGTCGCCCCCACCCACAAGGAGCCGCCATGAACCGCACCGCACAACACACACTGGCCATCTGCGCCCTGGCGCTGGCAGCCGTGTCAGCCCAAGCCCAGCCGGCCTTCCATGGCGCGCCGCGCGTCGATGACCAGCGTGCGCAACAGCAGCACCGCATTGACTACCAATTGCAGACCGGCCAAATCTCCCCGGAGCAAGCGCGGCAGTTGTCGCGTGAGCTGGCGCAAACTCGCCACGGCCAGGCACCTGCTTACCGCGGCCAAGCGCCCGTTCATGCACCCGGCCATGCACCCAGCCACGTGCCACATCACGCGCCCGGTCACGCCTCAAATCACGCTCCAGCCACGGTGATGGTGCCGATGCCTGGCCACCCGCATACCGCCGTCGGCTTGGCCCATCAGGCGCTGCCGCATTGGGCCCAGCACGTGCAATACCTTGCATGGCAGGCTGATCGCCATGGCCGGCACGAGGCCTATGGCCAGCAGGGCCGTCACCCACTGCGCCATGAGCACCGCCATGACCGTCGCCACGATCGCCACGATCACTACGATCACCATGACCACCGCGACCACCGCGACCACCGCGACCACCGCGACCACCGCGACATCCCCGGCCGCCGTTGACCCCGGCCCGGGCAGCTTCAGTCGCCCGGTTCCTGTGCCTCGCCACGCGCCTGCGCCTTGATGGCCAAGGCGCGCGCATAGAGCGCATTGCGTGGTGCTGCGGTCAGCTCGGCCGCCAGGGCCACGGCCTGTTTCAGGGGCAGGGACTGCAGCAACTGCAGCAGCGCGTGCTCGGCCGCGGCGCTGAGCGCATCCGGCGCGGCGGCCTCGGGCGCTGCGGCATGCAGCACCAGCACAAACTCGCCGCGCTGCCGGTGCGTGTCGGCCGCCAGCCAGGCGGGCGCCTCGGCCGCGAGCAGGGTAACGACGTTCTCGAACTGCTTGGTCAGCTCGCGGCAAATCGTCAAGCGGCGCTGCGGCGCGGCGGCGGCCAGGGCGGTGAGCAGGGCCTCGATGCGGTGCGGCGCTTCAAACAGCACCTGGCTGCCGGCTTGAGCGAGCAGGCGCAACAGCTCGCTTTGTCGCTCTTGTCCTTTGTTAGGCAAAAAGCCATTGAAGACAAAACCCTCGGCGGCCACATCGCCGGCCACACTGAGCGCGGCCACCGCGCTGCTGGCCCCCGGGATGGGCAGCACCCGGTGCCCGGCGGCAGCGGCCAGGGCCACCAGCGCCGCGCCGGGGTCGGAGACGGCCGGCGTGCCAGCGTCGCTGACATAGGCCACACGCTGGCCGCCGGCCAGGCGCGCCAACACCGCCTGCGCGGCCTGCTGCTCGTTGTGTGCGTGCAGCGCCAGCAGCGGCTTATCCAGCCCCAGGTGGCGCAGCAGTTGGCCGCTGACGCGGGTGTCCTCGCAGGCCACAGCATCGGCCAGCGCCAGCACATGGATGGCGCGCAAACTCAGGTCTGCCAGGTTGCCTATGGGCGTGGCCACGATGTACAGCGCTGCGGCCGGATACTGCTGGGCACCCGCGGCTTGGGCCGCGGCTTGCAGGAGCAAAGTGGTGTCGATTTTCAAGGCGCGTGTGCTGGGCAGCAAGCCGTTGATAAGCACCAAAGCGGTGGGCGATGCGGGCGAAGAGCGCGCCCTGGCCCATTTGCTGCGACAGGGCCTGAAGCTCGAGTGCCGCAATTATCGGCTGGCCGGTGGGCCGCGGGTGCGCGGCGCCGAGATCGATCTGATCCTGCGCGACGGCGATGGCACGCTCATCTTTTGCGAAGTGCGGGCACGCGCAGATCGCTCGCGCGGCGGCGCAGCGGCCAGTGTCACGGCCGTCAAACAGCGGCGCATCGTGCGTGCCGCCTCCCACTACTTGATGCGTTATGCAACTTCGCCGCCGCCCTGCCGCTTTGATGTGGTTGCCATCGATGGTGAGGAGCTGCTGTGGTTGCGCGGAGCATTCACAAGCTGAGCCGGCCGCAATGCGGTGCAGGCCGAGGGCCACACCACCCGTGGGCGCCACAAGCCGCCCCGTATGATGGCCGGCATGCTTGAACAGCGCATTCAGCAACACTTTTTTGAGACGGCCGATCTGCAATATCAATCGGCCGATCTGCTGGCGCGGCCGATTGCCGATGCCGCCCAGGCGGTGGTGGCCGCATTCACTGCCGGTGGCCGGCTGTATGTGGCCGGTTTTGGCCCGGGCGCGGGCCTGGCACAGGTGTTGGCGAGTCAGTTGCTGGGGCGCTTTGAGCGTGAGCGGCCGGGCCTGGCGGCACTTGTGCTGGGCTGCGACGGCGTTTCCCTGGCGGCCTTGGCCGGCACCGGGGACCTGGACGCTGCCCTGGCCCGGCAGGTTGAAACCCTGGGCCAACCCGGCGATCTGCTGCTGCTCATCGATCCCGATGGCGACAGGCTCGGCCTGCACGCCGCCGCACAGGCCGCACAGCGCAAGGACATGACGGTGATTGCCCTGACCGGTCGCAACGGCAGCATGCTGCGCGAGGCCCTGGGTGAAACGGATGTCGTGATTTCGGTGCCGCATGATCGGCGTGCGCGCGTGCTGGAGGCGCAACTGTTGGCGCTGCACTGCCTGTGCGACGCCGTTGACTTTCAACTTCTCGGCGAAATGGAATCCACATGATGAACGCGCGATCTGCTGCACGACTCGACGCACGCCCTGACGCACGCCTTGAGGCACGCACTGAGGCACTCCCTGGTGCGCTTTCCGGTGCAGGCCCCGGCATCGCCCGTCGAGCCGCCATGATGGCCGCGGCCATCGCCGGCCTGCAGGCCCTGGGCGGCTGCGCGCCCTTGATCGTCGGCGGCGCCGTGATGAGCGGCCTGGTGGTGGTGGATCGCCGCACCTCGGGCACGCAGCTGGAAGACCAGGGCATCGAGCTCAAGGCCCTCAACCGGGTGCGCGAGGTCACGGCAGGCCGTGGCCATGTCAGCGTCAGCAGCTACAACCGCCTGGTGCTGATCACCGGCGAAGCCAGCACCCAGGCCGACCGCGCGGCCATCGAGCAGGCCATCAAGCAGATCGAGAACGTGCGCGCCATCGTCAACGAGCTGGCGGTGATGGAAGCCACCAGCCTGGGCTCGCGCTCCAGTGATCTGGTGATCACCAGCAAAGTCAGGGCCAGCTTCATTGATGCCAGCGACCTGCAGGCCCCGGCCTTCAAAGTGGTCACTGAGCGCGGCGTGGTGCACCTGATGGGCCGCGTCACCGAGCGCGAAGCGGGGCGCGCCACCGAAGTGGCGCGCGGCATCGGCGGGGTGCAAAAAGTGGTGCGCGTGTTCGAGGTGATCAGCGAGGCCGAGCTGGCCAAGCTGCAGGGACCAAAATAACGCGCAAAAGTAACACGCCCAGGGGCCTTGGCCCCTGGCTGCTCAGCGCAGGCGCTTGATCAGGCTGGAGGTGTCCCAGCGCTTGCCGCCCAGGCCCTGCACGTCGCCGTAGAACTGGTCCACCAGCGCCGTCACCGGCAGCTTGGCGCCGTTGCGCCGGGCCTCATCGAGCACCAGGCCCAGGTCCTTGCGCATCCAGTCCACCGCAAAGCCGAAGTCGAATTTGTCATCGACCATGGTGCTGCCGCGGTTGTCCATTTGCCAGCTTTGCGCCGCGCCCTTGCCGATGACTTCGAGCACCTGCTTCATGTCCAGCCCGGCGCGCTGGCCAAAGGCGATGCCCTCGGACAGGCCTTGCACCAGGCCGGCGATGCACACCTGGTTGACCATCTTGGCCAATTGCCCGGCGCCACTGGTGCCGACCCGGGTGACGGCGCGGGAAAACGCCATGGCGACGGGCTTCATGGCGTCAAAGGGTTCGGCATCGCCGCCGCACATCACGGTGAGCAGGCCATTGACGGCACCCGCCTGGCCGCCCGAGACCGGCGCATCGACAAACTTCAGGCCACGCTGCGCGCCCAGCGCGTGCAGCTCGCGCGCCACCTCGGCCGAGGCCGTGGTGTGGTCAATGAACACGGCCCCGGCGTGCATGCCGGCAAAGCCGCCATCGGCGCCCAGCACCACCGAGCGCAGATCGTCATCGTTGCCGACACAGGCGAACACGAATTCGGCGCCAGCCGCGGCTTCGCGCGGGGTGGCTGCGGCTTTACCGGAGCCAGTGCTGCCGTACTCGGCCACCCAGGCTGTGGCCTTGGCGGCGCTGCGGTTGTAGACAGTGACCGAGTGCCCGGCGCGGGCCAGGTGGCCGGCCATGGGGTAGCCCATCACGCCCAGGCCGATGAAGGCCACGCGGCGCGAGGCAATGGGGTCGTAGGTTTTCATGTCAATGCTGGCCTTGCGGTTGGGGCCTGGCCAGTCGCGGCACGGGCGGTTTGGACAACCCGCGAGCCTACATGATGGACAGGTGCTCGGTGCCGGCCGACAGGTCCTTGTTGCGGGCGCGATCGCTGTTGAGCTTGATCGACAGGCGCAGGTCGTTCACCGAATCGGCGTTGCGCAGCGCGTCTTCATAGGTCACCAGCCGGCCCTCGTACAGATCAAACAGGGCCTGGTCGAAGGTCTGCATGCCGATCTCACGCGAGCGCTTCATCAGCTCTTTGATGTCGCCCACCTCGCCCTTGAAAATCATGTCCGACACCAGCGGCGTGTTGAGCAAGATCTCCACCGCAGCGACACGGCCCTTGCCCTCCTCGCGTGGCAGCAGGCGCTGCGAGACGATGCTCTTCAGATTGAGTGACAAGTCCATCAGCAACTGCTGGCGCCGCTCCTCGGGGAAGAAATTGATGATGCGGTCCAGCGCCTGGTTGGAGCTGTTGGCGTGCAGTGTGGCCATGCACAGGTGGCCGGTCTCGGCAAAGGCCACGGCGTGCTCCATGGTCTCGCGGTCGCGGATCTCGCCCATCAAAATCACGTCGGGCGCCTGGCGCAGCGTGTTCTTCAGCGCCTGCTCCCAGCCATCGGTGTCGATGCCGACCTCGCGCTGCGTGATGACGCAGTTCTTGTGCGGGTGGACGAATTCCACCGGGTCTTCAATGGTGATGATGTGGCCGAATGAGTTGGCGTTGCGGTGATCGACCATGGCCGCCAGCGAGGTGCTCTTGCCCGAGCCCGTGGCTCCCACCATGATGACCAGGCCACGCTTGGTCATGCAGATGTCGCGCAGTATGGGCGGCAGGTTCATGCCTTCGATGGACGGCAGGGTTTGCGGGATGGTGCGCATGACCATGCCCACCGAGCCCATCTGCACGAAGGCGTTGACGCGAAAGCGACCAATGCCTTGCGGCGCGATGGCGAAGTTGCATTCCTTGGTGCGCTCGAATTCGGCCGCTTGCTTGTCGTTCATCA
Source organism: Ideonella sp. (assembly GCA_043720415.1). Lineage (GTDB taxonomy): Bacteria > Pseudomonadota > Gammaproteobacteria > Burkholderiales > Burkholderiaceae_C > Pseudaquabacterium. Next base: position 8,666 of record JAYSSS010000096.1, on the reverse strand, counting down.
CCGCCCGCGTCAAGGCCAGCGTGTGTTGGCTGGTCAGCGGCTGGGGCGAGACCTTGGTGATCTTGCCGTCCACCTTGATGGCCGGCGGAAAGTCAGCGGTGAGAAACAAGTCCGAGCCATTGCGCGAGACCATCAGGCGCAGCAGATCGTTGACGAACTTCGAGGCTTGATCACGTTCCATGGCCACTCCTTTATGTCGTTATGCAAGATCCGCCGTCGGCAGGCACAAGCCAAAGCCTGTCAAGGGCAGGCAAGGCGTTCAAGCCGCCGCCGCGGAGCCGGCTTTGCCGGTCCGCCAGCGGCGCCCCTTTCAGCAGCGGTCGAGGCAGGCCAGCGCCGGGCCGCTCCCAAGCGGCCTGCGCCCCCCTCGGGGGGAGCGAACGAAGTGAGCAGGGGGCCAACATCTAGCCTGGGAAGTTCTCTGGGAACTTCGCCTTGGACCGCGCCTCGGCCGGCGAGACGATGTTGCGGCGCACCAGATCGGCCAGGTTCTGGTCGAGGGTTTGCATGCCCAGGTTCTGGCCCGTCTGGATGGCCGAATACATCTGCGCGATCTTGTTCTCGCGGATCAAATTGCGGATGGCCGAGGTGCCGATCATGATCTCGTGGGCGGCGGCGCGGCCCGAACCATCCTTGAGCTTGCACAGCGTCTGCGAGATGACAGCGATGAGCGATTCCGACAGCATCGCGCGCACCATTTCTTTCTCGCCCGCGGGGAAGACATCGACGATGCGGTCCACGGTTTTGGCCGCGCTGCTGGTGTGCAAGGTGCCAAACACCAGGTGGCCGGTCTCGGCCGCGGTGAGCGCCAGGCGGATGGTTTCCAGGTCGCGCATTTCGCCCACCAGGATGGCGTCCGGGTCCTCGCGCAGGGCCGAGCGCAGGGCGTTGGCAAAGCTCAGGGTGTGCGGGCCGACCTCGCGCTGGTTGATCAGGCACTTCTTGCTCTCGTGCACGAACTCGATCGGGTCTTCCACCGTCAGCACATGGCCGAATTCGTTCTCGTTCAGGTGGTTGACCATCGCCGCCAAGGTGGTGCTCTTGCCCGAGCCCGTCGGCCCCGTGCACAGCACCATGCCGCGCGGTTTGAGTGCCAGGTCGGCAAAGACCTTGGGCGTGCCGAGTTGCTCCAGCGTGAGGATCTTGCTCGGGATGGTGCGGAACACCGCGCCAGCACCACGGTTTTGATTGAAGGCATTGACGCGAAAGCGCGCCAGGCCTTGAATCTCGAAGCTGAAATCGCACTCCAGCGTGTCCTCGTAGTGCTTGCGCTGCGAGTCGTTCATGATGTCGTAGACCATGGCGTGCACCGCCTTGTGGTCCAGCGCTTCGACATTGATGCGGCGCACATCGCCATGCACCCGGATCATCGGCGGCAGCCCGGCCGAAAGGTGCAGATCGGAGGCCTTGTTCTTCACCGAGAAGGCGAGCAGTTGCGTGATGTCCATGGGATCCCTGGGTTACGCTCAAGCCATTAGGCCGAAGGCATTATGACCAGCGTTATCGACAACTTGCAGCGCGTCCAAAGTCGTATTGCGACGGCATGTAGCCACGCTGACCGGGCCGTGCAGGGTGTCACGTTGCTGGCGGTTTCCAAGACCTTCCCGGCCGATGCCGTACGCCAGGCGCATGCTGGCGGCCAGCGCGCTTTTGGCGAGAACTATGTGCAAGAGGCGCTGGACAAGATTGCGGCCCTGGCCGATGTGCGCGCGCAATTGCAGTGGCACTTGATCGGCCCGCTGCAAAGCAACAAGACGCGGCCTGTGGCCGAGGCTTTTGATTGGGTGCATTCGGTGGACAGGTTGAAGATCGCCCAGCGCTTGTCCGAACAGCGCCCGGCCGATTTGCCGCCCCTGCAGTTGTGCCTGCAGGTCAACATCAGCGGCGAAGCCAGCAAGAGCGGCCTGGCCCCCGAGGCGGTGTTGGCCGTGGCGCAGGCCGTGGTGGCCTTGCCGCGCGTGCGCCTGCGTGGCCTGATGGCCATCCCCGAGCCGGCTGCGGAGCTGGCAGCGCAGCGCCTGCCGCACCGCGCCTTGCGTGAGCTGATGGATCGGCTCAACGCCCATGGCCTGGGCCTGGACACGCTGTCGATGGGCATGAGCGCCGATCTGGAAGCGGCCATTGCCGAGGGCGCGACCCTGGTGCGTGTGGGCACAGCGATCTTTGGCCTGCGCTGAGCGCGGCGCGCACCGGCAACTCGCCGCGTTTGCCGCGCGCGGCCCGCAGCTCAGGGGTAGAGCCCGCGCTCCTCACGCGCGCTGAGGATGCGCTCGCAGGCCACGGCGAAGGTGGCTGTGCGCAGGGTGATGCGGTGGCGGTCGGCGGTGTCCCAGATGTTTTTCAGCGCGCCCACCATGATCTTGTCCAGGCGCAGGTTGATCTCGTCCTCGGTCCAGAAAAACGAAGAGAAATCCTGCACCCATTCGAAGTAGCTCACCGTCACCCCGCCGGCATTGCAGATCACATCGGGCACGACCAGCACGCCGCGTTCGGCCAGGATGTCATCGGCACTCGGCACGGTCGGGCCGTTGGCCCCTTCCAGCACCAGTTTGCAGCGCAGGCGCCGGGCGCGGTCTGCAGTGATCTGGCCTTCCAGGGCGGCGGGGATGAGGATGTCGCAGCGCACGTCCCAAAACTCCTCGGCCGTCATCACGTCGCCGCCGGTGAAGCCGGCCACGCCACCCGTGGCCTTGACATGCGGCACGAGCTCGGCCAGATCAAAGCCATGGTCATTGAAGATCGTGCCGCTGTGGTCCTGCGCGGCGACGATGCTGGCGCCGGCCTGGCCAAACAGTTCGGCGGCGGACGAGCCGACATTGCCGAACCCCTGCACTGCCACGCGCGCGCCGCTCAGGTCCAGGCCAATGCGCCGTGCCGCCTCACGCCCGGTGACGAAGACGCCCCGGCCCGTGGCCTTGACGCGCCCGGCCGAGCCGCCCAGGTGGATCGGCTTGCCGGTGACCACACCGGTGGCCGTGGCGCCGACGTTCATCGAGTAGGTGTCCATCATCCAGGCCATGACCTGGGCGTTGGTGTTGACGTCGGGTGCGGGGATGTCCTGGTTGGGGCCGATGATGATGCCGATCTCGCTGGTGTAGCGCCGCGTCATGCGCTCCAGCTCCTTCATTGACAGCTTGCCCGGATCGACGCGGATGCCGCCCTTGGCGCCGCCATAGGGCAAGTTGACCGCGGCGTTCTTGATCGACATCCAGGCCGCCAGCGCCATCACCTCCTCCAGCGTGACATCGGGGTGGTAGCGCACGCCGCCCTTGCCCGGCCCGCGCGACATGTTGTGCTGCACGCGATAACCTTCAAAGTGCGCGACGCTGCCGTCGTCGAGCTCAATGGGCACATCGACGATGAGCGAGCGCTTGGGGCGCTTCAAGGTCTCGGACCAGCGCGCCAGCCGGCCCAGGTAGGGGATGACACGGTCCACCTGCGAGAGGTAGGTGCCCCAGGGGCTGTCGGGGGTCGGGTGGACGTAGGACAAACTCATGGCGCGTCTCCTGGTGGGCTGGCCTGACTGACCAGTGGTCGGGGGTGCCCGGGTCACGGATGCGGTTCCGGGCCGTGCCGGCCCAAGGGTGCGGGCGCAGTGCGCTGAATCGTAAACTGCCGTGATGACATCCCCTAGCGAATCCATCGCCTTCATCGGCGGCGGCAACATGGCCAGCGCGCTGATCGGTGGCTTGCGCAAGACCGGCGTGGCCGGCGCGGCCATCACCGCCGTCGAGCCCAGCGCCGAACAGCGCCAGCGCCTGGAGCGTGAATTCGGCGTGCGCACCCAGGCCGCAGCCGATGCCCGCCTGGCGCAGGCCAGCCTGGTGGTGTGGGCCGTCAAGCCGCAGTTGTTTGGCCTCGCGGCCGAGCCTTGCGCCCAACATGTGGGCGCTGCCCTGCACCTCAGCGTGATGGCCGGCATCCGCTGCGACACCCTGGCCCGGGCCACGGGCAGCAAGCGCATCGTGCGCAGCATGCCCAACACGCCCGCGCTCATAGGCCGCGGCATCGCCGGCCTGTTTGCCATGCCGGCCGTCACGGCGGCCGAACGCGAACGCGTCGAGCGTGTCTTGGCACCCACCGGCCAGACGCTGTGGGTGGCGCGCGAAGACGATCTGGATGCGGTCACCGCACTGTCCGGCTCGGGCCCGGCCTATGTCTTTTATTTCATCGAGGCCATGACCGTCGCGGCGGTGGAGATGGGCCTGAGTGCCGAGCAGGGCAAGCGCCTGGCCACCGCCACCTTCGATGGTGCGGCCGCACTGGCCACGCAATCGGCCGAGCCGCCCGAGCTGCTGCGCGAGCGCGTCACATCGAAGGGCGGCACCACCTACGCCGCGCTGCAATCACTGGAGAACGATGCCGTCAAGGCGGCCTTCATTCGTGCCCTCAAAGCCGCGCAGCAGCGCGCCAAGGAATTGGGCGACGAGTTCGGCGCCTGAGCCCGCGCCCGCGGGCGCCGCTGCCCCCGCGCTCAGCGCAGCGCCAGATCCACCGCCACGCCGGCAAACACGGCAAAGCCTAACCAGTGATTCAAGCGGAAGGCCTTGAAGCAGCCCGCGCGTGAGCGATCCCGAATCAGCCCCCAGTGCCACGCCGCCTGCAGCGCCGCCGCGGCAATGCCGCACAGGAACCATGCGCCCAGGCCCAGCCCGCGGCCCAGCCAGGCCCAACTGGCCAGATACAGGCCATAGCTGGCCATGACCACTGCCACATCAAGGCGGCCCAGGGTGATGGCCGAGGTCTGGATGCCGATTTTCAGGTCGTCATCGCGATCAACCATGGCGTACTCGGTGTCATAGGCCAGCACCCAAAACAGGTTGCCCAGCAGCAGCCACCAGGCGGCGGCGGGCACGGCGGCGGCCACCGCGCCCAGGCCCCATTCGCGCCCGCCCAGCGTGGCCGCAAAGGCCATGGGGATGCCAAAGCTGAAGGCCACGCCCAGCACCGCCTGCGGCATCGCCAGCCAGCGCTTGGCATAGGGGTAGAGCAGGGCGATGGCCAGGGCCGCGAAGGACAAGGCAATGGCCGCCGGGTTGGTCGTCAACACCAGCGCAAACGCCGCCAAGGCCAGGGTCGCGCCGAGGCCAAGCGCCTCGCGCACCGAGACCTTGCCGCTGGTCACCGGCCGCTGCGCGGTGCGCTTGACGTGGCGATCAAACTCGCGGTCGGCCACGTCGTTGGCACAGCAGCCGGCGCTGCGCATCAGCACCGTGCCCGCCACAAACACCGCCAGCAGATGCCAGCCCGGAAAGCCATCGGCGGCGATCCACAGGGCGCTGAGCGTCGGCCACAGCAGCAACAGCCAGCCGGCGGGCCGATCCCAACGGATCAGGTCAAGGTACAGCGCAAGGCGCGATCCGGGCTGCGGGCGCAGGCTCATCCTGCGGATTATCACGACCCCCTAGAACGAAGTGACGGCATGGTCTTGACATCGAGCCAGCCCGCTTGTGGTGAAGGCGCGTCAGGATTAGGGTGGCGCCGGCGGGTTGGGGGTCCGGCCCGCACCACAACAGGGAGTCAAACATGCAACGAGAAATCAAATCGGCCGGGCGTGAACAGGATTGGCGTGGCCTGGCCACACGGTGGCTGTCGCTGACCACAGTGACGATGTCGCTGGCGCTGACGGCGGCAATGCCCGCCGCGGCGGGCGAGCACGCCGCCCCAGGCTGGCAGAAAGTCAGCACGCCCAACACCGTGCTCGGTGCGGACGGCAAGACCCACCGCGCCAGTTGTTCCGCCCTGCCAGGCACCGATGCGCGCTTCAACTTCTGGGCGCGGCGTGGCACGTCAAAAAACCTGGTCGTGTTCTTTGAGGGCGGCGGCGCCTGCTGGAACAACCTGAGCTGCACCTTCCCCGCACTGGCCGGCCTGCCGGTCGAGGTGCCGCAGTTCTACACACCAAACATTGGCGCCGAGATCAACCCGGCGCACTATGACGGCATCTTCAACCTGGCCCACCCGGCCAACCCCGTCAAGGACTGGAACTTTGTCTACATCCCCTATTGCACGGGCGATGTGCACTCGGGATCGGCCACCCGCAGCTATGCCAATGTCGGCCACCCGGTGTTGCCGCTGCCTTCGGTGTTTGACATCCGACACCAGGGCTTCGACAACTTCATGGTCGTGCTCGACTGGATCAAGCGCCATGTCGATGCGCCCGATCGCCTGCTGATCACGGGCTCCAGCGCCGGCGGCTATGGCGCCGCGCTCAACTTCCCCTGGCTGCAGCGCACGTTTCCCCGCGCGCGCTTGTCGGTGCTGGCCGATGGCAGCCAGGGCGTGTTGACGTCGGCCTTCGATGTGCAAACGCCGGGCCGTGGCTCCTGGAACCCGCAGGCCGCGCCCTGGGTGTTTGGCAGCGACCCGTCCCAGGTGCCCTCGCCCGAGGTGCTGCGCGTCGGTGCGGCGGCATTCCCCAATGCGCGCATGGCGCAATTCACCACGCAGTTTGACGATGTGCAGATCGGCTTTTATGGCCTCACCCAGCTGACCAACCCATCGCCCAGCAGCTGTGCCAACTTGCCGCTGGACTGGAACCGGCAGATGGTCAGCACCATGAAGTCTTACGCCCGCAAGCTGGACAACTACCGCCACTACCTGGCCAGTGGCACCTACCACACCATCCTGGCCACACCGCAGTTCTACAGCGAGAACTCGGCCGGCGTGGCCTTCAAGGACTGGATGGGCGACATGCTGTTTGGCGCGACCAACGCCAGCTCTGGCGCCTGGCAAAACGCCGCCTGCCCGGGCTGCTTGCAGCGACTGCCCTGCCTTTGATCGCCTGGCCCGCGTGATGGGCCGGGCCGGCGGCCTCAGGCATGATCCCGCGGCATGAACCCAGCCCTTGATGTCGCGCCCGAAGTCAAAGCCGCCTTGACCGCTGGCGCTGCCGTGGTGGCGCTGGAATCGACCATCATTTCCCACGGCATGCCCTGGCCGCGCAATGTGCAAACCGCGCTGGCCGTCGAGGCCGAGGTGCGCGCCCATGGCGCCGTGCCGGCGACCATTGCGGTCATCGCAGGCCGGCTCACCGCCGGCCTTTCATTGGCGCAAATTGAGCACATCGGGCGGCCGCAGCCCGCCCATGCCGAAGCCACCAGTGCCGAAGCCGGCCCCGGCATCACCAAGGCCAGCCGGCGCGACCTGGCGGTGCTGGTGGCACGCGGGCACAGCGGCGCCACCACCGTGGCCGCCACCATGCTCATCGCGGCGATGGCCGGCATCCGCGTCTTCGCCACCGGCGGCATCGGCGGCGTGCACCGAGGTGCGGCCACCAGCTTTGACATCTCGGCCGATCTGCAAGAGCTCGCGCGCACGCCGGTGGCCGTGGTCTGCGCCGGCCCCAAGGCCATCCTTGACATCGGCCTGACGCTGGAATACCTGGAAACCCATGGCGTGCCCGTGCTCGGCTACCAGTGCGACGAGCTGCCCGCCTTCTTCAGCCGCGAGAGCGGCTTCGCGGTGGACTACCGCGTGAATGACGTGGCCGAGCTGGCGCAGATCACGCGCTCACATTGGGCCTTGGGTTGGGGCAGCGGCTTGCTCATCGCCAACCCCATTCCGCATGAATTCGCGTTGCCGCGCGAGCGTATCGATGCGGCCATCGCGCAGGCCCTGGCGGATGCCCAACAGCAAGGCATCAGCGGCAAAGCCATCACGCCGTTCCTGCTGGACCGCGTCAATGCGCTCACCGGCGGCGACAGCTTGAACAGCAATGTGCAATTGGTGCTGAACAACGCGCGGCTGGCGGCGGGGGTGGCGGTGCAGTTGGCGATGACGCAGGGTGCTGCGGTCTGATCCAGCGGCGAACCAGTGCAGCTTCCATGAGCCGGCCGGGCCAGGTGCCGGGGACAGCTACGCTTGGTCGAGCGGCCGGATCACGCCGCCAGCACACGCCGCGCGATGTACCCCGAGCGCGTCTCGCCGGCCGCCTTGGCCGCCTGGTCTATGCGCCGCAGCACACGCGCTGGCAGGGTGATGTTGACGCGCTCGGCCTTGTCCGACAGCGAGGCCAAATCGACGGGCACGACGGCCCACACCCAGCCGGCGTAGTCGGCGTTGGCCTGATGCTGCGCCAGGGCTTTGGGCTGCGGTACGGGTTGACCATCGTCAATGACCGTCTCCAGCCACAGCTCGATGGCTTCGCGGGCGTTGGCCAGCGCGTCGTCCAAGGTGTCGCCGGCCGAAAAGCAGCCGGGCAAATCGGGAACGACCACGCCAAAGGCGTGGCGGCGGTCACCGGGCTCGATGGCGATCACGTAGTTCATGGGTTATTACCGTTGTTCACTTCAGCCCCGCCTGCTTCAGCAACTTTTCCACCAGGCCAACGCCCAAATCCTTCTTTGGATGCGGCACGCTGAGGTGGCCGGGCCGCTGTGGGTGGATGAAGATGTGATGCGACCCTTTGCTTGCGCGAAGCACCCATCCCGCCTTCTGAAGCCTGCGTATCAGCTCAGCGCTTTGCATCGTGTGTATCGTACACACCGGCAGAAGGAAGTCAATGCCGACCTGTCGACGCCAACCAATCTCACCCCTCCAGCCGCCGCTGAAACACCAGCCCCGCATGCTCGCGCAGCGCATGGAACTTGATCTTCGGCCAGTTCGATTCAATCGCCCGCAGCTCGGGTGAATATTCAACCAAGAGCGTAGGCGCATCCACCGCG
>JAYSSS010000095.1:0-29870 GCA_043720415.1 Ideonella sp. | reverse complement strand
GGCTGAGGGCTGAGGGCTGAGGGCTGAGGGCTGAGGGCTGAGGGCTGAGGGCTGAGGGCTGAGGGCTGAGGGCTGAGGGCTGAGGGCGGCATCGGTATGGGTTTCGTCAGCGAGCGCGCCCTAAGCTGAGCCCGACTGCCGAGCCTCGCTCGGCGCAGCGGGGGCAAAAAATGATCGGTCGATCCATAGCGGCGGGTGCCGCGGTGCTGCTGGCCTTGGTGGGCACGGGCTGTGGTGGCGGTGATGAGGGCGGTGCCAGCGGCGGCGGTGCTGCCGCAGCCGCCGCGGCCAGCCAGGCGCTGCCCAGCGCCGCGGCCGCCGCCGCCGCCTCTGCACCCGCACCCACCGCCACGCCAGCGGCCACCGTCGCCCGCCTGCGCGCCAAGGCCCTGGCGCTGGCCGAAGCGGCCGTCTCGCCCGAGGAGGCCGCGCGTCAGTTGATGGACTTTGCGCAGGTCCACTACGCCGTCTACTTCCCCAGCCACCCCGCGACGCAGTCCTTCCCGCCCTTCCTCTATCGCTACTACCCGGCCACCGGCATCTACCTGGGCGTGGTCGTGACCGCTGGCATGGGCTACGCCGAGAACGGTGTCTATGTGATGGGTGGGGATTTCGGCAACGAGCCGCTTTTCGTCGGCCCGCTGTCGGCCTTCATCACGCCGGTGGCGCCGCCACCCGCGCTGGCCGTGGTCATCAATAAAACGGGCGTGTTCTTCCCAGGTGCCGGCCACAGCACCAGGCTGAGCGCGCAGACGCTGGATGCCAATGGCCAGAGCCTGCCGGCCAATGCCAGCTGGAGCTCGACCGCGCCGGACAAAGTCTCGATCGATGCCGCCGGCCTGCTCACCGCCCATGGCGTGGGCTCGGCGCAGGTCTTTGCCCAGGTCGGCTCGGTGCGCTCGGCGCCCACGCTTGTGGTGGTGGCCGTGCCCAAGCCCGGGGCGCTGTTGGTGAGCGATGCGCAGGTGCTGGCCGTGGGTGCGTTCTTGCCGCCGGCCGGTGCGGCCTCGGCTGCCGCAGCGGGCGGCGTCGGCACGCGCTATGAGGTGCTGCTGCAGGGCGTGGCCGCGCCGGCCCTGGGCACGGTGGTGCTGGCCGCCGAGACCGCACTGGTGGCGGGCAAGGTGCTGGCCACGCGCCAGGATGCGGCCGGCCTGGCCGTGACCCTGGCCCTGGCGCCACTGCCCGAGCTGTTCAGCGATTACGACATCCGCTGGAACATCGCGCTGTCGGCCTTTCCACTCGAAGCCGTGCCCTTGCGCGGTGCTGCGGGCCTGCGCCGCAGCGCCTTGGCGGCGCCGGCAAAAACGGCCACTGCGGCCACTGCGGCCACTGCGGCAGCCCCGCCACGCCGCCGCCTGGACGCGCTCGAGCCCTTCAAGGCCATCGACTGCGAGGCCTCGCTCAAGCCCGAGTTCATCGATGCCAAGGTGCAATTGGCGCCGCAGATCGATCTGAACCTGGTGGTCGAGAACCTGCCCGGCCACAGCAAGCAGGTGCTGGAGGGCACGGCCACGCTCAGCGGCAGCGTCAAGCTCACGCTGCAGGCCGGCTTCGAGGCCAAGGGCAAGTGCGAGGCCGCCAAGCAGTTCAAGATTCCGGCCTTCGGCTGGGTCAGCCTGATCGTCATGCCGGCGGTGCGCTTTGGTGTCGGCGTGGCGCTGGAAGGCAAACTGCACCTGGTGCAGGGTGAGCTCGGCGTCGAGGGCAAGGTCGGCCTGGCCGCAGCGCTGGGCTGGGAATGTGGCGGCGCCACGCCGGAATGTCGCGGCCTGGATGCGGTCACGCCCATCAACGAGTTCAAGTCGCGCTCGAAGATGCCCTCGGTCAACGACATGCAGGTCAAGATCGAAGGCCAGTTCTATGTGCTCGCCGGGCTGGATCTGTCGCTCTTCGCCGGCCTGGGCAATGCCAAGGTCATCGAGGCCCGCGTCGGCCCCAAGCAATCCTTCGATCTGGGCTTTGAGGACGACCAGGCCGCGCGCCGCGACTACGCCGCCAGCTACGACCTCAAGCTCGAAGCCGTGGTCGAGCCCGGCGACGCCCTGCAAGCCGCCATCGAGAAAGTCATAGGCGACACCTCCACCAGCGTGAAGTTCAAGGCCGGCCTGGTCAAGGATTTGTCGGAGTCGCCCAAGGGCCGGCTCAGCGTCAGCCAGCCCCGCGTGGCCGTGGGCGCGCCGGTGGATTTCCAGGTGGTGATCGATCCCAAGACCGCCGACTACCACCTGCTGGGCTACAACATCACCGGCATCGAGCTCTACCGCAAACGCGAAGGCGAGGACGAGTTCAAGGCCTGGAAATCCATGCCCATGCTGGCCAGCCAGCAGACCACCTTCAACTACCAGTGGCGCACCGAGGCCGCCGACGTCGGCAAGCACGAGTTCGCCGCGTTCGTCAACACCCAGCTGCTGACGCCCTTGCTGGAGATTGCGCCGGATTCCATCCAGAAGGTCGAGGTGCTTTGCTTCTCCGCAGGGGCGATGGGGGCGGCCAGGGCGGCAGCCCAGGCCGCGCCGCGCCGACGCGCCCAGGCGGCCGCGGCGGCTGGCACGGCCACAAGCGTGGATGCGCTGGCCCCACGGCGCAGCGCCGTCAACACCTGTGAGGACGCCTGGGTCGGCACGGTCAACTTTGTCGCCAAGACGCCGAGCCTGCCCACGGACAACATCACCACCCGCACCAACATCACCTGGACCTACGACGCCGAGCAAAGTGGCCCCTTCGGAACCTACTACAAGGCCACGGCGGGCAGCGTCGATGTCGCCTTCAACAGCTCGAACGGCTGCACCTATGCGCTGTCACCGCGCACCTTCGCCATCACGCCAGACGCCGTGATGCCCAGCCGCCTGGCCATCTTCAACCACCCCTTCCTCGGCCCACCGAGTTATGCCTTTGGAGCGCAGCAGTTGATCAACACGACCGTCACCGCGTCCTGCCCGGGCACGGCCGATGTGGTGACGCAGATGAACGGCTTCTTGCTGCAGTACGCCTCAGGCAGCGGGCCCTACAGCCCGGGCCAGTTGACGTTGGTGGGCAGCACCGAGGATGCGGCGACGACGGCGAGCTGGGAGTTCACGCACCGGTGAGCTTGGGGTGGTGGTGTGGCGGCGATGGGACGACGGTGATGGCGGAGATGCCGATGTGGGTGTTGCGCGTGAAGCGCATGGCAGGCCTGAGCTTCAGAACGCTGCACGCTCGTCGGGCGCAGTGGCTTGATCGCGATCAGGAGAGTGCTCGAACTTGGCCAAGGCCTTGATCAAGTTCTCACTGGGGGCGCGCCGGCCCGCGCTGAGCACAACGCGGTCGCCCTCACGCGCGATGTAGACCTCGGTCACACCATCGAAGCGAAATTCCTTGGGCAGGCGCACGGCCTGGCTGCGGCCGTGCCGAAAGTGCTTTGCGGATCGCATGGCGGGGCGGCTGTGAATTGAGCGGTAGCGAATCGATACCCACCGGCCGTGTGAACACGCGCGCGAATTGATCCGTAGATCTGGTCATCCCCCACTGGAGTGATGACCATGAACCGCCCACCCGCCCCACCCGTAGCACCCGCGACGCCTACGCCACCCACCCGGCCGCGTTCCACCGCCCGCCCTGCGCCTGCCCGGCGCCGGCAAGTGTTCACCTACACCGTGCTTGCGCTGGCGCTTTACGGCAGCCTCGGCGCGATCTCGCTGTGGTGGCTCGGTGACTGGGGCCAGCATGGCCCGGCCTTTGCCGCGCGGTTTGGCGGCGCGCAGGCCAGGTCGCTGCTCCTGTCCGCCGTGCTCGGTTTCGTCGTGTGGCTGCTGCGCGATGCGCTGATGCTGGCTGCTCTGCGCACCTTGGCCCGTTGGCAGGCGCTGCCGGTGCGCCAGCGCACAGTGGTGGCCAGCCTGGCGCTGCTGGGCTTTGCAGCGCTGATCGGCGCGCTGCACTGGGCGCACAAGCTGCCCAAGGTGCCGGGCTTGCCCGGTGCGGCCCACGGCGCGGCGCAGTGGCTGTCATCGGCAGCGCTGGGCACGGGGCTGTTCCCGTTTCGGCCATCGTTGACGGTAGAGCTGCTGCGCCTGCCGGCCTGCCTGTTGCTGGCCTGGTGCCTGTACCGCTGGCAACACGCGGGGCTGTCGCTGCGCGCCCACCTGGCGATGGCGGTGGCCGTGGTGGCGGCACTGGGCCTGGGTTTGTGGATGAGCCAGGACAAGGGCCCGATGCTGGTCATCGCCATCGCCGCCATCGGCCTGATCGCAGGGGTGCTGTTGCAGCTCGGCTTGCGCAGCGGCCGCACGGCGCTGGCCTGGGCATTGGCCCTGGGCACCGCAGCCACGGGTCTGGCCGCACTGATGGCGCTGCTGCCTCTGGTGACGCCGGCCGATCGCCTTGAAGCCTGGCAACAGCCCTTCAAAAGCCGGCTCGATTACCTGGCCCAGATCACCTGGTTTTTGCAGCACGCTGGCTGGGCCGGCAGCGGCGCCGGCCACACCGCCTGGTGCGGCCACATGGGCAGCCTGCTGGGCCGCTGCCTGGGCATGCCCACCGAGACACAAAGCGACTACACCCTGGCCGCCCTGGCTGGCCTGACAGGCCCCTTCGTCGCCTGGGCCCTGGTGGCCGCCTGCGCGCTGTGGTTGTTGGTGTTGATTCGGCTGGCGGCGCTGGCGCCGCGGCCGCGCCATGGCATCGATGCTGCCAGCCTGGCCGCCAGTGCGGGCGCGCTGTACGCGCTGCTGCTGCTGTCGCAGTTGTTCGTCACCTGCCTGGGCAATGTCGGCGTGCTGCCGCTCACGGGGGTGACGATGCCGATGCTGTCGTGGGGCGGCGCCTCGTTGATGAGCGCCACGCTGGCCATGGCCTGCGTGCTGCCTCGGCCGGCCTGGGGTCAGTTCGTTGTCGGTGGTGCTCCCAGTGTGGTGGCGGCCCACACGGCGCTCTCGGCCACGGCAGGCGGCCCGCTGGGCAGCCTGTGGCGCGGTGTCGGCGCCGTGGCTGCGTTCGGTAGCGTGTTGGGCTTGGCGTTGGTGGCGTCGGGCCTGTCGCAGCGCTACCTGCAGGCGGCACCGTCCCAACTTGCCAGCGGCCGCGCCAACCCTTGGCTGCCGGTGATGGGCTGTGTTCGCTCGGCCGGTGGTGTGGCCCACGGCGGGTTGCCGCTGCCCAAGGGCTGGCATCAGGCGCTGTGCCAGGCGGGTGGCGCAGCCAAGGTCGCAGCCGATGCTGCTCCCGATCAACCCGCGCTGCCCGACGACGACGCCCTGCGCCAAGCCCTGCTGCGCCTGGCGCAGCGGCAGCCGCTGGCCGAGCCGATTGAGAAAGACGGCCTGTTCATCCCGCGCCGCCAGGATTTGCGCACCAGCCTGGACGCCGCGCTGCAACACCGCAACGAGCGCCTGGTCGCCTGCCTCACCGCCACCGCCACCGCCACCGCCACCGCCACCGCCACGGCAGCCGCCACGGCCGCCGCCTGCCAAGGCCTGATCCCGGCCGCGTTGCAAGCGCGTTATGCCCTTCGCTTTGAAGCCGCCGCCGTGCGCTCGATCAGCACCATCACGCTGCGCCAGAGTGACGGCAGCATCGTCGCCACGGCCCATGCCCGCAGCGCCTGTTCGCAAGCGCAGATGGCCAATACGCCCCGGGCGGCGCACTGCCCGCCCGAAGCCGCCCGCGCGATGGCCCGGCCCGGCCGGCTGGCGCAGCAGGCACTGCGCGCTGACGACATGGTGGCCTCGGTCATCAAGCCCTTGCTGGCCGATGCCATGCTCAGTGCGCCGGGCGGCCAGCGTTGGCTCAGCGGCGCGCCGCGCGAGCAAATGCTGCGCGCTCTGGCGGCTTCTGACACGGGCTTTTTCATCGATCACCTGCTGTGCTTCGAGCCCGGCGCCGACCCGGCCCGCTGCCCGCGCCCGGCCGTGCTGGCCCAGCGCGCGCTGGCGCTGAAGCTGGCGCAGCCCATCGATGTGCTTGGCGCGGGCGGCGATGCGCGGCCTGCCAACGCAGGGCTGGTAGGTGCGCGGCCGGCCAATGCAGGGCTGGTTGATGCGCAGCCGGCCAACGCAGGACTGGCCGATGCCGCCCCAGTCGCGCCCCGGCTGCTGCTGCCCGGCCTGCCCTTCGAGCTGCCGGCCTGGCCGCCGCAAGGCGCGCACGCCAGTGCCGAGTTGGCGGCGGCCAAGCGCTGCCATGCCAAGCCCGACAAGCAGCGCTGGCGCGCCTGTGAAGGCGAGCAACTCGCGGCCCTGGTGGCGCCACTGTGGGGGCAGGGCGGGGCACGCAGCAGCCCGCTGGCGGTGGGCAGCCTGTACCTGCGCCTGGTGGCCTCGGCGCGCGGCGACACGCGGGGCGATACGCAAGTGCCTCTGCCGCACCTGCTGGCCACGCCCGGGCCCAGCACCGAGGCCGGCTTTGCGCCCAGCCATGCCCAGCTGATCCTGGAGGGGCTGCGCCGCACGCCCCTGGTCGGCACGGCCCGATCCGCCTGCGCCAGCGTGCGTGGCCGCGCGGGTTGTGAAGGCCTGGGCCTGGCCATGAAAACCGGAACCAGCCTGTTCCCGCACCACGCCATGCCCGTGGCGCATCGTGCCGCCCACTGTCAGCGTGTCTTTGCCCAGCAAGACGCCCTGCGACAGAGCCAGCGCGCGCTGCCCGGCGCGCAGGCCAAAGAGGCGCTGTACTGCGCGCTCTACCCCATGAAGTGGGCGGTGCTGATCGAGCCCGCGCGGCCTGGCGGTGAGGCGCTGCTCACCGTGGTGCTGGTCGAGCGCAACAGCCGCCAAAGCGATGGCCAGCTCGATGCCGGCGATGACCGCAGCCCCAACGTCGCCGCCGAGGCCGCGCTGCTGCTGCACGCCCACCGCTGGGCGGCGGTGCCAGCGCCGGGCGCAGCGGCCAACGCCGTACCCACCACGCGGCGGCGGGCGTGAACACGCGGCGCGCTTGATCCGTACATCTGTTTGTCGGGCGCTCACAGCCAGGCTGCCAGCCCGATGCCCTCAAGCCCCACCCCTCACCTCAGCCCCCGAAAGGCCGCTCATGCCCGCACCGCCCATGCCCAAGCGCAAGCCCACCACCATCGATGCCCTGCACGTCGCGCCCGAGCAATGGCAGGGCCTGGCCGAAGCCGCGCTCAGCACTTTTCATGAGCAGATTCACCTGCATGCGGGCCGCCAGCGCGTGGCCCGCGCGCGGCTGTGTGTGGGCACCGGCTGGGCGCAGGCCAGCGGCGGCCGCGCCCACGTGCGCGGGCTGATGGACCGCCTGGCGATCAACGGCGCGCCGGTGGAAGTGCTCGTCGTGCCCGGCCTGCAGCGGCCCGAATTGCGCTTGAGCTGGGCGCCTTGGCTGGCTGGGCCGCAGGCGCCGATGGCGGCCCGCCAACACCGGCCCGTCGCTGCACGGCCGCACCCCGATCTGCAGCCCGCGGCCGCCGGCCGCGCTGCCGTCACAGCCGCCGGCCGCGCTGCCGTCACAGCCGCCGGCCAAGCGGCCTTCGCAGCCGCCGCCGTTCGCGACGCACCCGCTTCAGCCACGTCCCCACAACCCGTCCCACAACCCACCCCAGGAGCCCGCACCATGTCGTTCAAAAACCTCTTCGGCCTGACCGAACTGTTCAATCCCAACGCCCCGGCCGATGCACCCGCTGCGCACGACGAGGCGCCCACGCTTGAGCCCATCGGCACCCGCGCACCCCCCAGCCCCGGATCGCAATGGATGGCCTCACTCCCCCTCATCGCCGAGAAAATCGGCGACGAGGTGCGCGATCTGCGCGAGATGCAAGGCAGCGTGAATTTCGGCTTCCAGATTTGGACGCTCACTTTTCATGTCAGCCCCGCCAATGAGGCCGCGCTGCGCAACCCGATGTCGCTGAGCCAGCGCGACGATGGCGTGCTCAAGACCTTGGTCGAGAGCGGTTTCGCCAAATCCAGTGCCGCACCATGGCTCAACACCCAGCGCATGAAGATCGAATTCAAGCGCAGCGAGGCCCGCCTGGACGATGCCGCTGAGGTGCTGATGAGCAGCGGCAGCACCGGCGTGCCGCTGCAGTTCGGCTACAGCGGGCAGATCGAGGTGCTGCCGGCCGGCGCGCAGCGCCCTGGCGTCAACGCGCTATCAGCGCATCCAGCCATCGCGGCTGCGATGGTCGCGCCGGCCGCAGCCGCAGGCGCCGCAACCGGCGCAGCCATCAACACGCTTGCCGCCACGCCCGCATCCACCCTCACAACCCCGCCCACAACCCACCCCGGCCCCACCGACGTGCTGCTGCTGTGGGCCCAACTGCCCGGCCAAAAACAAGTGCAGCGCTGGGCCTTCACGGCCGGCCCGGTGAACGTGGGTGCCGACTACGAAGCCACCTTGTGCGTCGATCAGCACCACGTCAGCGGTGAGCATTTGCAGCTAACGTGTGATGAGCATGGCCGCTGGCAGGTGGTGGATCGCAGCCGCAACGGCAGCCACTTGCTCGATGCCAGTGCCGAGGGCGCCACTGAGACGCCCCTGCCCACCCATGTGCTGCGCCCGCTGCCGCCCGCAGGCGTGCTGCGCCTGGGCCCCTTGCCGGACGACCCGCTGCTGCATATCCACATCACGCCCGCGGCACCGCCCGCACCGGCCCAGGCGGCGCCAGGCTCGCGCGGCCGTGTCACCCGGTTGGCTACCGACCCTGCCGCCGCGCCGGCCCAGTTTGCGGCGGCCCAGCGCCGCAGCACCAGCCTGTCGTGAGCCGGGGGTTTGTGATGACAGCACACATTGCAGGGCTGCGCCCCCTGCGCCCGTTGCGGCGGCTGCGCCTGGCCTTGATGCGCGGCCTGCGCGCGCTGCGGCGCTGGCACGCCAGCTATCCGCGCTGGCAGGGGCAGCCGCTGGCCCCCTCCGCGCGCCAGCCCCTGCCGCCGCCGGGCCAGGCCGCGGGCTCCGGCGGCCACGGCGCCTGGGCGCTGGCCTGGATCAGCCGTGCCGGCCCGCACCACTTGAATCAGGATTGCGCTGGGGCGCGCTGGCTGCCGGCCGTGCTTGAGTCGGCCACCGCCATGGCGGCGACGCCCAGCCCAGCGGCTCCCGCCCCACTCACATCCCGCCCAACCGCCCCAACTTGCCTAACCGACCTAAGCGCCCAATCAAGCCAAGGTCTGGCCCTGGCCGTGGC
Organism: Ideonella sp.; assembly: GCA_043720415.1. Taxonomy (GTDB): domain Bacteria; phylum Pseudomonadota; class Gammaproteobacteria; order Burkholderiales; family Burkholderiaceae_C; genus Pseudaquabacterium. The sequence goes on along the minus strand of JAYSSS010000095.1, from coordinate 20,752 downwards.
GGACGGCGTGACCCACGGCGCCGCCGGCGATGTGGCCGCCCTGGCCCTGTGCCAGCACTGGCTGGCGGGGCCTCGCGCCGGCGGCGAACGCAGGGATTTCTTGTCCGCCGCCGAGAACGCCGTAGCCAACGCCCTGCGCCAGCACACGCCCGAGCCCGGCGCCGCCACCGGCGCGGCCTGCTGGCTGGGCGCGGACGGCCACGGCTGGGCCACGCGGGTGGGGGATTGCCAGGTGCTGCGGGCAGCATTCGGCCGTGGTGCAGCGGCCGCAGCAACCGCTGCATGTGACGAGGGTGCAGCCATCAGCAGCACAGCACCTTCGACGGATGAGGCGCCAACCTGGCAAGTCACGCCCTTGATGGCCGATCAAACCTATGCGCTGATCTACCCGCATCTGCATCCGCACCCGTGCCCGCACCCGTGCCCGCAAACGCCGGCGTGCGATGCCCTCAGCGATGCCGAGGCCGAGGCCATCGCCGATGCCGATGCCAACGCCCAGCAACCCGCCCGCATGGTCGGCTGCGGCAGCCTGGGCGAGCCCGAGTGGGTCGAACTGCACCTGGCCCCGGGCGAGCTGCTGCTGCTGGCCTCCGACGGCCTGCACACCGCCCTCACGCCCGCCGATTGGGCCGGCGTGTTGCAGCGCCACCTGGGGCCTCATGGCGGCTCAAGCGACACCGGCCCCGTGGAGGCATGCATGGCCCCGGTAGCTACGCTGCAAACCCTGCTCGCCGATCTGCTACAAACCGCCGTCATGCGCGGCAGTGAGGACGACATCACCGTGCTGGCGGTGGCGCGCGGCAGCCAGGCCACCGCCCCAAGAGGAGGATCCGCTGCATGAAACGCCGCCAGACCTCGGTTGTCAACGCCCAACGCGCTGCGCAAGCCACGCCGGTTGACGCGTTTGGCGGCGCCGCTGGCCCGGTGATGGCCCGCGCCGACGGCGATGCGCTGTATGCGCCAGGCCTGCGCCATTGGGCCCTGCGCGTGGCCCGACAACTGGTGCTCAGTGCCGTACCGCTGGGCAGCGATGGCGAAGACGAACTGCTGGACTTGGGCGACGCCCTGATGGCGCAGCGGCAACAGCAGCAGCACGCCGAAGTGGTGCATCGCTGGCGCATCGCCACACGCCTTGAAAACGGCAACCCCGCGCCCAGCGGCGAGCGCAGCAGCCTGGCCTGGTTTTGCCCCGATGGCGACCACCGCTACTACTGGCGCAAGGTCTACGCCGCCGCCTACGGGCACCTACAGTCCAACGAGCACCATGTGCTGCTGGAGCTGGACCGTGCGGCAGCCTCGGCGAACGTCGACTTGAACCAGCACGTCGGCTGGTTCCGCCAGATTCGCTCCGGTGGTCGGGGCACATCACTGCCTGAGGTTGAGACCCTTGATGCCGGGCCTAACCTGGACATGTGGCAGGACTTCGCGCCCTGCGTCGGCACCGGCCAGGGCGCGCTGCCGCTGCCGCTATTTGCGCAGCCGGTGTTCCTGGCCGCTATCGCGCGCCAGACGTTGATAGCGTTGGAGGCGCTGGCACAGGTCAAGCTGGTGCACGGTGATCTCAAACCCGGCAACCTCTGCCTGGCCCTGCCGCCAGGGCTTGACTCGAGTGCGCCCCTCATCAGCGGCACCTGGGATTTGCGCCACCTGCCACTGCGCCTGATCGACTTTGAGTTTTCGTTTGTCCAGGACTTCACCAGGCGTGTCATCCCGCTGCGGCCGCCGCGGCTGGTGGACGGCCAGGCGCTGGAATACAACGCCAACTTCTCGCCCTTCGTGCATGCCTGCCATCGCGCGGCGATGGCCATGGCTCAACCCCGCGACGTGCGAAGCTGTCTTGAGGCCATCGACTGGGGTGCCGACCTGTGGGCCCTGGGCGACATGCTGGAGCAATACGCCCTGCAAGCCAAGGCTTTCATCGCCGCCTATGGCGCGGCCTTCAGCGAAGCATTTGGCCAGGGCTCGCTCGAACACCAGTTTGCTGACCAGTCCTTGGCCGGCTTGCTGCAGCAGTGCGGCCAACTGCTGCAGTTTGCACAGCGGCTCAAGGACCAAGAGCGCAGCGTGGCAGAAGCAGGTCAGCTCACGCTCGCCGAGCGCACCGATCACCCACACCAGCGGCTGTGGACCGAGCTTCAAACCTTGTTCCCCAACTTGGGCGAGCGCGCAGCCAGCAGCGTGCGGACGCTGAATTTCTTTAACCCCGCAATTCCGCCCGGCCGCGAAGATCTGGCGCTGGCTGCCGCTGCCCCAGCCCCAGCCCCAGCCCCAGCGCCAGGGCCCACAGCCGCGCCCACGGCGCGCCCGGCTGCTGGCGCAACGGGCGCGGCCTTCGAGCCCAAGGCCGCATCGCCACCGGCCGGCCGATCACAGTGGCCGTTGGCCTGGCGGGGTTTCGACCAACGGGTGCGCGAAACCGCGCGTCGATTTGGTCGAGGCGTGGCAGACACTGGGGTTCAGGCAGCTCGGGCCTTGGGCCGCTATCGCGCCCCTGCGCTCACCCTGGCCGCGCTGGTGGCGCTGCCCGCCCTGGCCTGGTCATGGCGGGCCGAAGCGGCAAACTTTGCGCTGTCCATCAGTCAGCGACAGGCGGCGATGGAGCTGAAAACATATCACGTAAACGGCGCGTCTACCTCGCGCTGGTTGGCCCGCACCTGGCTCGCTATGGCCGACACCTTTCAGCCCGGTCAAGCCGACGCCATCACCCTGGCTACCTTGGCTGAGTCACCACAATTCGACAGCGCCATGCCGCTTTAGGCCCCCGCCTTGGCTGCTGCGCGGGACAGCCATTTGCGCGCATTGGTGCAACTGACTGATCGTCCGGACGTGACCTTGGGCCTTACCGATGTCAACGCGATAGCAGCGCGCCTACTGCTGGCCATCTACAACTCCGGAAATCGCCTGGATTCCCCCCCAAAGACTGCCTCTGCCAACGCGCCGGCCCGCCCGCTCGCGCCGCTGGGCGCCGGCACTGAACCTGCCTTTGCTGCACTGGCCCGGCTGGTTGAGCTGGAACCAAACACATTGCCGCTGGCCGCGCTGCTGCACGCGCATTTGATGGCCTGCCACGGCCCGGCCGCAGGCCAACCAGGCATCGCGCCGTCGCTGGCGGCGCTGATGGCCTTGCCGGCGGGCACGCCCAGCCGCGCTGACTACCTGGCCTTTGCCGAGGCAGTGCAAGCGCGGCTGAACCAAGGCCAACCGCTGTGTCTGCTGGCGCCGGCAGCCGGTGCCTGAGACCCGCCGTTGCCGCATCGACCACGCTGTTTAATAACATCGAAACAACATGCTCAAAATCAAGCCACTCAATCGCCCGCCGCCGCCCGCCCTGTCGTCGCTGGCCTGCGCCGTGCTGCTGGCCCTGTCGATGCTTCCCGCCATCACCGGGGCCCAGCCGCTGGGCACCGCGCCGCCGGGGCTGGTCTCCAACGACAAGCTGCTGGAGGCGCAGGCCGCGACGAAAAAAGCCCTCGCCGATCTGCAAGCCAAGGACGGTGAACTCAAAGCCGCGCTGGCACGCGCCAAGACGGCCGAAGACGCCAACAAAGCAGCCGCCCTGGCGCTTATATCCAGACCCGAAGGCGTGCCACCCGAGCAACTGGAGGCGGCGCGAAAAGAGCGCGACAGCGCACGCGCCGAACGCGACGCGGCGATGGCCGAGGCCCGCGATCTCAAACCCCAACTTGGCCAATTGCAGGCCCAGCTGAGAGAGGCGCAGTCCCAACTCAAGCGAGCGCAAAGCAGCGCCAGCGAGGACGCCGCGCTGCGCGATGAGCGTGACAAGCTAAAGCGTGAGAACAGCGGCCAGCAGCAGACGATTGCCACCTTGCGCGGCCAGGTGGTGGACAAGGACAAAGCCCTGGCCCAATCAGCACGCGATAGCGCCCAGGCCAACGCTGCGGCGCGCACGGCGGCAGCCGCGTTGGCGGCCCAGACCGCGACGGCGGCGCCACCACCATCGTCCACCGGCCCCGCGCCTTCAACTTCCGGGGCACTGCCGGCATCGGCCCCCACCTATGTCACCGTGCATGTCCAGTCCCCTGCTGCCGGCGCGCCCGCCGACCTCACCGAACTCAGCGTCCCCAACTGCGGCGCCGCCTGCCCCAGCTTCATCGTCATCCCCAACCCCGGCAAGGTCACGCTGGGCAATGGCGCTGTAGCCAACAACGAGGCCATCACGGTCGACATCCGCCACCGCTATGCGATGGGCAAGACCGAGGTCACGGTGGGGCAATGGAAGGCATTCTGGAACGCGCCGGATCGCGATTACCAGCCGGTGAAAACCACCGACACCCACTGCAACTGGAACGACGGCGACTACGCCAAAGATGATCGCCACCCCGTGCGCTGCGTCAACGTGCCCGATGCAGAAGCCTATGCCCGCTGGTTCGCCAAAAAGCATGGCGCGGCGCTGGGGGTGCGCATTGAAAGCATCGGCCTGCCCAGTGAATTGGAGTGGGAATTTGCTGCTCGGGGTGGGCGTTATGCGCAGAAGTATTTGTGGGATGACAACGCCAGCGATGCCGAAAAGTGCAAACACGCGCAAGTCCATGCCTGCCCCGGCGATGTTGTTCCGGTCGGCCCACCTCGGCTGCCCAACGGCTACAGATTGTTCGACATGATCGGCAACACCTGGGAGTGGACGGCCTCAGCTTGGCAGGACAAGCGCCGCGCCATTCCCAGCAACGGCCGCGAAGCTGCAGCCGGGGTGTCTTTCCCTCGCGTGGTTCGCGGCGCGTCGTTCTACATCACCGACGTCAGGCTGGCGCTGGGCGTCCGCAGCAGGAACACCCCCGGCTTCCGCAACAACAACATCGGTTTCCGTCTTGTCGCCCGGATCGCGCCATGAAAATGGCGCGTCACCCCTTGTCTCCCTTACCCCTTTACCCCTTGCTCAGGCGATGACAGGAAGCGCACGCAGGCCCAAGCCCAGCGGGGGTCCGGGGGCGGCAGCCCCCGGGCGCAGCGGCGACCTACAAGCTCCTCAGCAGCGCGTTGTATTGATCGTGCGGCCCGATCCAGAACCACACCAGCGTGTCGCCGTCCAACACGCCGACCGCGCGCCAGTTCAGATCAACACGGGCCGAATAAATCGGTTGCTCGGGGTGTACTTTTTTGAATCGAATCGACGGGTGTTCCGGATTGGCCTGCCACAGCCGGTAGGCCGCGCGAACCTTGGCTTGGCGTTGCGCGCTGGCCGTGGCCAACAGCGACCGGAACCGGGCCGTGGTTTGCGACTTCACATCAGCTCATCAAGCGGCCGGGTTTGGCCTGCACGGTGCTCGGCCAGCGCCTCGGCGGCCAGGGCACCCAGCGCGGGCAGCGAGGCCGCGAATGAACGTGTCCAACGCTGTTCAGAGGTGATCTCTTCGATCAAGATCGCCGCCAAGGCTTCCTGCTCTTCGACAGGCAGCGCCTTCGCAACAACCACTGCACTTTCAAGGGTGTGTGCCATGCTGATGACTCCAATTTAGGCTGCTGCGCCAAGTCTAAGCCCCAAGCCACCGATGAGTTTGCCCCCGTCATCATCGCCATCACCATCAGCCGATGAGCCCGGCACATCGCCGGCGCGCCAGACGGCGGCCGTGCGTGCCGGCCCCGCGCTGGAGCGCACCTTGTTGTTCATCACCTGGCTGGTGCCCGCGGTCGAGCAATTCCCGCGCAGCCAGCGCTTCTTGCTGGGCGACAGGCTGCAAAGCCTGGCGCTGGATTTGCTGGAGGTCTTGATCGAGGCCCAATACCAGCGCAGCCCGCGCGCCGAGCTGCAGCGTGCCAACCTGCTGCTTGAGAAGCAGCGCCTGCTCTGGCGCGTGGCCTACAACCTGCGCCACGCGGATGTCAAACGCTACGAGCACGCCGCCCGCGAGTTCGATGAAATCGGCCGCCGCGTGGGGGCCTGGATGAAGCGCTTAGGCGCCGCGTGAGTTGAGTGACCCACCGTGGCGGGCTGCTCGAAGGATGGGTTAGGACACACTGCTCGTCACTCCAGCGTGAGCACCAGACGCTTCCCTAGAGCGGCGGCGGCGCGATCTAGAGTCTTGAGTGAAGGCCAATGCGTTGGATCTTCGAGGCGCTTGGCCGCTGGCCAGGAAGTTTCCAGCGCGCGCGCCAGGTCTGAGAGGGTTCTTTCGCCTCGCGCGAGGCGCAGCAGCATGGCTGCCTGTGTCTTTGCGTCGGGCGCAATGTAGTGCGCACCCTTGATCTTTTGGCTGGGTGCCGGGACGTCCTTCACTTCATCCAGGCGCCACGCCAACATTGCGGACAGAACCTCGGCCGCATTGAACAAAGCTTCTTCCTTGGTTTGACCCTCGGTGAAGGTGTCGGGCAGGTCAACAAACTGAACCAAGAAGGTTCCGTCTGCCTGTGTCTCGACTGTTGCCGGGTAGCGGATGTTCATGTCTTTACCTCACTTCAGCTTAACGCCCGTTTGGCGCTGTATAGCGGCAAGAAGACCGACGCCAATATCACGTGCACCGTGTACCGGGACGGGTACGGCCTGCCCGTTCTTGACCAGAATGTGATGGCTGCCGTGTATCCGGTCGACCGACCAACCTTCAGCCTTGAGCTTGCCGATGACTTCTTTGCCCGTCATGGCGTCGCATGATAGATCAGGAGTGATCTAAATGCAACGACTCGGCGAACGCAATGGCGGCAGCTTGTGCGGCCTAACCAAGCAGTTTGGATCGGTTGCTCGGATGCGAGTTTTTCGAACCGAATTCCGGCGTTCGATTTCGCTGTCCCAGGCCGCGCCGATGTCGTCCTGCGCTGCGGTATCCAGGCCGGCGAGCAAAAGGTCAATCAATTGACCTTGCTCGCCTTTGGTGAGCGTGCGGCCGCGTGCAGCCAGTTCCAGCACTTGCGCGGTCATGATGGCTCCAGTGAAGTACCAGCGGCGATGTTAGCGTCAGCGCAGTGACAAGCGACCCCCCGGTGGGTCGATGAGCCCATCACGATGAGCCCCGCAGGATGAACCATGCCGCCACCAGCTTCGAGTGACCTGTTCGACACCATCGCCAGCTTCCCTTCGCTCCTGACCGCCGCCCAGCGTGCGGCGCAGGGCAAGCGCGAGCGGCCGGATGCGGCCGCGTTCATGTTCCACCTGGAGACCGAACTCATCCGCTTGAGCGACGCGCTCTATGCCGGTACCTGGCGCCCCGGTGGCTACCGCAAGGTGGTGGTGCACGCGCCCAAGACGCGACACATCTCCATCGCGCCGTTTGCCGATCGCGTGCTGCACCAGGCACTGCACGGCGTGCTCGGGCCGCTGGCGCAGCGAAGCTTCATCGCGGACAGCTTTGCCAGCATTCCTGGGCGCGGTCAGCACCGTGCGATGGCGCGTTATGAGCAGTTCCGCGACAGCCACCCCTGGGTGCTGCGCTGCGACATTCACCGCTTCTTCCCGTCCATCGATCACGCCGTGGCCAAGGCCGATGCGCGCCGCTTTGTGGCCTGCCCACGCACGCTGGCGGTGCTGGATGCGGTGATTGATGGCTCGAACCCGCAAGAGCCTGTGAACGGCTACTTCCCGGGCGACGATCTGTTCACGCCCTTCGAGCGCCGGCGCGGCCTGCCGCTGGGCAATCTCACCAGCCAGTGGCTGGGCAATGTGGTGATGAACCCGCTGGACCATTGGGTGAAGGAGGTGCTGCGCGTGCGCGGCTACCTGCGCTATCTGGACGACTTTGCGCTGTTCTGCGGCAGTGAGGATGAAGCCTGGGCGCTGGCGCGGCAGGTGCAAGCTTTTCTTGATCGCCGCCGCCTGCGCCTGCACCCGCGCAAGACCGAGGTGCTGCGCTGCACGCAGCCCGCCAAGTTCCTCGGCTTCGAGCTGTGGCCGGGTGGCCGGCGGCGTTTGCCTAACAACAATGTGGCACGTGCGGCGCAGCGCCTGCTGGCCTGCCGCCAGGGCTTTGCCGGCGGCGCCATGGATGAAGCCGCTGTGCGCCAGCGCATGAATGGCTGGCTCGCCCATGCGCGCCATGCCGATACCTTTGCGCTGCGCCAGCGTTGGCTGGCGCCAGGCTGGTTCGCGCCGGCGGGCGAGCCGCTGCGGCCCAGGGCGCGCGGCTAGACTGCGCCGGCCAATGCGTGGCAACACGGCGGCCCAGACCGCCCAACACTTGCCAGGCCACGTGCTGGTGCCAGCCCGGCCTTCCAGACCGGGGTGTCTTTCCCTCGCGTGGTTCGCGGCGCGTCGTTCAACAACACCGACGACAGGCTGGCGCTGGGCAACCGCAACAGGAACACCCCCGGCAACCGCAACAACAACATCGGTTTCCGTCTTGTCGCCCGCATCCCCTTTCGCGGCCAGAGCGGCGCAGCCCACGGGCCGCGCCGGAGTCAACGCTGGCACGGCGTCAACGTGAAAGTTGACGCCGTAACGGTGTGCCCAGGGGTATCCAGGCTGGGCGTGGCACGCCTTGGGGCCTCGCGTCGCTTTGGTGCCTTTTTGCGCGGCGATGCGGGGCTGTACATTCCCGCGTCGACGTAGCGCAGCTTGGCCGCAAGCCGGAGCCGCCATGAGCAGAATCACCTTCGACCCTGGCAAGCGCGGCGGCCGCCCGGGTGTTCGCAGCTTGCGCATCGCTGACGACATCGCGTATCGGGAACACGCGGTGAAGCCGCGTATCGGGAACACGCGGTGAAGCCGCCTACAGGGAACACGCGGTGAAGCCGCCTACATTGAGCTCGATGTGAATACCGATCCCCGCGCCCGGCGCGCCCTGGCGCGCAAGCCCTCCAGCAACCCCGCCTGGGCCACGCTGGAATCGCTGGCCATCGATTACCTGGCTTTGTCGCCTGCACCAGCGCTGCCGGAGGTGGACCCTGAGCGCGTGGCGCTGCGCAAAAAAATCTTGCATCGGCTGATGGGCACCTTTGTGCAGGTGGTGGCTGACGATGTGATGCACGCTGAGGCCGAAGACGACGACGCTGATTTGTTGTCCGACATCGCGTTGGGTGATGGCGCAGCGCAGCCCGAGGCATCCACCGCCGGGTCAGTGCCGGCGTTGATGCGCCGAGACAGTGCGTTGGAAGCTGTGTTTCGCGCAGAAGCCAAGAAGCTGGCGCTGCGGCACGCCAACGATGGTTTGGTGAAGAGCTTTCACGGTATGACGCAGCTGACGGCCGAGGCGCAACAACTGCTTGTGAGCAAGCGGCTGGACCGCTACCAACGGCGCCGGGAAACCCTGCTCACTGGTTTGCTAAACGATTGGGACAGTACGCGCGGCAGCCTCTACACCTTCATCAGCGTCATGGCTTCGAAGTTTCTGGTCGATATGTACGACCAGCAATTCGGTGGCGCTGAAAACGATTCGTCGGCGGTCGGTTTGGCCGGCGATGCGGCAGGCGAATCAGCAAACGCAGACAGCCCGCCGGCCGGCGCGCGCAAACCCCGTGTGCCGCGTCGCAAGACCGCCGAACCACTGAGTGCCACGCCCGCACTCTGGGACGTGGGTGAAGCGCGCGGCTCGAACAACGACGATGCGGCGGCCTGGCTGGATCAGCACATGCCCCACCATGAACCGTCGCCGGAGGACTTGCTGGCCGAGGCTGAGATGGGTGAGGCGCTGCGCGCGGCTGTTCAAACCTTGCCGACTGAGCTGAGCAAGCTGTTCGAGCTGGAATTGCTCAAGCACGAGGAATCGCTGTCGGATGACAAGGTGGCCAAGCTCTTGGGCTGCAGCCGCAATACCCTGCTCAAGCGCCGCGCGCGCCTGCACCAAGTGCTGCGTCAGCATCTGGGAGAGGGCGCCAGACCGACTTGAGGCGCCGCTTCCATCGGCCTGTCAGGAGTTTTCGCCCAGATAACCGGTTATGCCAGCGACTCCAAATCCTTCAGATCCTGCCGCCGTTGCTTCACCCGCCGCTCATAGCTCGCTTGGTTCTTGGTGCACACCAGCACATGCGGGCTGCCCTTGCGCTCGACGCTGCTGTCCGCATCACAGTGGCCGCTTTGGATCGAAGCCAACACGTGTTCACGCAGCTCTTGCCTGACGCGCAGCCGCCAGCTTGACTCGGTCGCGCTGAGCAGAAATCGGCGCAGACCTTGGCAGTGCTCGCAGGTGCAGCTGATGCGGGCTTCGCGCACTTCATCGCCGGGCGGGGCCAGGGGCAGTGCGATGCGGCTGCCGAGATGCTGCACGCCGGCAGCACGCAGGCGCTGCAGGGCCGGCAGGGCGAAGTCAGCGCGCGTCTGGGCCAGGCTGCGCAAGGCAGGGACGATCACCGCGTCCAGCCCATAGACGCCGGGCGAGGCCAGGACCAGGTCGGCTGCGGCCTGCGCTGTCGTGGCATGCATGCGCGCCAGCGCCGGCAGCAGGGCCGTGAGCGCCGCGGCATCCATGGTCTCGCGATGCCAGTGGTGCGGTGGCGCGGTACGGTGTGGCGCATCGCCCGGCAGGGCCAGCAGCAGCGCCTCGGCGGCGGGCTGCCAGGGCGATGCTGCGGGGCGCTGCCGGCGCTCGGATGAGTCACCGGCAGGTGACTTGCTGGCGCTGGCCTCGGCGCCTGGCATGGCGCCCGATGTAGCGCCTGATGTAGCGCTTGATGTAGCTCCTGGCGTGACGGCACTGCGCGCTTCGCTGGCCCTGGCCAACAAATCCGTGCAGCCCTTGATGCGCATGCCGGCGCGGGCCTGAATCAGTTGCAAGACCAGCGCGCCAGCCTGCGGCGCTGGCAGGCAGGTCAGTGCCTCCACCAAACCGGCGTTATCACCGGCAGCGTATTGGCCGTCCTCGCCGTGCGGATCGCCCGGGGTGGCGCGGCCGGCGGCGCTGATGTCGGCAATGAAGCGGGCGATGTGCTCGGTGTCGTTCAGGCGGGCCAGCAAGGCGAGCGCCTGGCCGCGCAAATTGCTGCCGTGCCCGCCGGGCCACAGCGCGATCAGGCGGCCGGCCAGCTCGTGCGCTTGCGCCCACAGCGCGGCGCGCGCATCAGGCGCGGCGGCGTCGCATTGATCGGCCAGTTGGGCCAGTGCGCCCAGGGCCACCGCCGGTCCGGCATCGGCCAGCACCTGCAGGCGCAGCGCGCGCGGCCACAGCACCAGGGCGGCGCGCTGGTAATGACGATCAAAGGACGCGCCTTCGTTGCCGGTCGTGCCGTGAAACTCCTGCTCGTCGGGCTCGACATCTTCAAACGCATCCAGCGGGCAGAGCTCAACGTCGATGAAGGGGAAATCACCCAGCGGCACGTGGCTGCCACCTGGCGTGCGCCAGTGCGACAACACCAGGCCGCGCTCGAAGATTTCGCCGATCTCGAAGTCGCTCTCGTCGTCATCGTCGTCGTGATGGCGGCCCCCGCCGCGCGGGCCGAAATAACCGCTGTGTTCAGCCGACCCGGATTCGTCGATTCTCATCAGTGCCACATGCAGTTCGCAGTCGGCGCTGTCGGCGGCGGCGGCAAGCACCGCAGCGGCCGCCGCGTCTTCCCCTTTGAGCGTCTGGAACGAGACCTCGGCCTCGGTGTAGGCGTGCGCCAAGGGGTAGACCAGTTTGGTCGGCAGGCCGGGCGGACTGGGCTGCTGGGTCGCAGCGCTGTGTGCGCCACTGGCGCGCGCCAGGCGCTGAGCTTCAGATTCCGCCACGCGCTGGCGATCACGCCAGCCGCTGAGCAAGGCGGCCAGGCCGGCGGTTTGCGCGTCGTAGTTGGGTGGCCGGGGCGGTGCACCGCTGTCTTTGCGCAACAGGTTGTAGACCAGCGCCACGCGGTGGCCTTCGGTCACCGGCAGCACTTCGTGCACGCAGTCTGCGTAGAACGCGGCATAGGCCAGCTCGGCCGAATCGCTGCTGGCCAAATCCAGCCGCATCTCGCGCCCGCCGTGGCGCACCAGCAGCTCGCCACCCGCGTGCAGGCTGGGCAGGGCAATGATCAGCGTGGCGAACATGCCGGGCGATTTCTCGGTATCGCGGTGGCTGATGAAGAAGCCGCCCAGGTCGTAGATCAGCAGCTTGTACGGCTCGGGCACTACCGCGGTGGTGACCCCCAGGCCGGTGCAGACCCTGGTCACGATGGCTTGCAGCGTCGCCGGCCAGTGGCGCCCGCCGATGTGGAGGCGATCTGCAGCGATCTGCCAGGTGCGCCTCACCTGCGTATCAATCAGGGTCTCGGTGCCGCGGCCAAAGGGCGCTTGTTCGGCCGCGGCGATCAGCTGCGCGGCCTGCGCCGGCAGCACCGGCAAGGCGATGCGGCCGATGCCATCCACCTCAAGTGGCGGCGGGTGCAGATCGCTGATGCCGGCGCAGCAAAAGTCGCCGGGCGTTTGTACGCTGGCCAGCAGTTCAGCGATTTGGTCTTGAATGTCGGACATGTGGCACCCCTGCGGCCTTCACACCGCCCGCTGCTCCAGCTGCCAGTTCGCCCCCTCGTACTGCGCCAGCGTCTTGGCCAACCACGGCAACACCATCTTCAATTCATCAAACAAGGTGAAGGGCGGGTTGATCACGAACATGCCGCTGCCGGCCAGACCAAAGCCCTTGGCATCGGGCCGCTGCACGGTGAGCGTGGCGTGCAGCCAGGCTTTGGGGGAGAGGGTCTTGAGCTGCTTGGGCAGGCGCACGGCGCCGTGTTTGGAGACCAGGGGATACCACACCAGGTACGCGCCCTCGGGGAAGCGCAGCACGGCGTCGCGCAGGCATTGGATGACCTTCAGGTAGTCGGCGTCGCCTTCATAGCTGGGGTCGATGAGCACGCCGCCGCGCCGGGGTGTGGGCGGCACCTGGCCCTTGAGGGCGGCAAAGCCATCGGCGTTCTGGATCTGCGCGCTCTTCACGTCCTTGAAGCCGAGCTGCAGGGTGCGGTGGTCGGCGGCGTGCAGCTCGAACAGCCGCAGGTGGTCGCCGGGGCGCATCAGTGCGTGCGCCAGGGCGGGCGAGCCGGGGTAGTGCGTCAGCTCGCCGTGGGTGTTGAACTTGCGCACCATGGCCAGGTAATCGGCCACGGCCGGCGGCATGTCTTTGCGGCGCGCCGGGTCCTGGATGTCCCACAGGCGGGCGATGCCTTGCAGGTATTCGCCCTTTTTCTGCGCCGCAGGGTCTTGCAGTGAGTAGCCGCCGGCGCCGGCGTGGGTGTCGATCCAGCGGTAGGGCTTGTCCTTCTGGTTCAGGTGCTCCAGCACCCGCAGCATGACGGTGTGTTTGAGCACATCGGCGTGGTTGCCCGCGTGGAAGGCGTGTCGGTAGGCGAGCATGGGGTGTGGGCTGGTACGGCTGGCGAAGGGGCCCGGGGCAGGGAGCAGGGCGCAGGGAGCTGGGCGCACTGTGCCACGGTCTGCCCGTGCATGCGGCCGCGGTGCGGGCTGCACCGAGGCCAGCTTGCGCCCACAGCCGAAGGCACAGGTCGAAGGCAGCACCCTCGGTTTCGCCAATGGCGGCGCGCCGGCTGGGGCGCTATGGTGCACGCATCCCCTTATCCACAACCGACGAAAGACCCGACCATGCAACTCGATTCCTCCATCTCCGCCGTCATCACCGGTGGCGCCTCGGGCCTGGGCGCGGCCACCGCGCGGCGCCTGGCCGGCAAGGGCGTGCGCGTGGCGCTGTTTGACCTGAACGTCGAGGCCGGCGAGGCCCTGGCGCGTGAGCTGGGCGGCGTGTTCTGCAAGGTCGATGTCACTTCGGACGCCGATGTCGATGCCGGCCTGGCCAAGGCCCGCGCGGCCATCGGCCAGGAGCGCGTGCTGGTCAATTGCGCCGGCACGGGCAATGCCATCAAGACCGCCAGCCGCGACAAGACCACGGGCGAGATCAAGGCCTTCCCGACGCTGAATTTCGACCGCATCATCCAGATCAACCTGGTCGGCACCTTCCGCTGCATCGCCAAATCGGCGGCCGGCATGATGAGTCTGGCCGCGCTCGATGGCGGCGAGCGTGGTGCCATCGTCAACACCGCGTCGGTGGCGGCGCAGGATGGCCAGATCGGCCAGGCCTCCTACTCGGCCAGCAAGGCCGGCGTGGTGGGCATGACGCTGCCCATCGCGCGCGATTTGATGGGCGAGGGCATCCGCGTCAACACCATCCTGCCGGGGCTGTTTCGCACGCCGCTGCTGGCCGGGCTGCCGGAAAACGTGAAGGGCGCCCTGGCCGCCTCGGTGCCCTTCCCCAAGCGCCTGGGTGAGCCCGATGAATACGCCGCGCTGGCCGAATTCATGATCACCTGCGGCTACTTCAATGGCGAGAGCGTGCGACTGGATGGCGCGATTCGCATGGCGCCGCGCTGAGCACACCCGTGCTCTATCAGGGCTGGCCCGACTAGGGCCGATCTGGATGGCGGCGCCTGCGGCGCCACTGGATCATCACCGCGCTGGCACCGTGCGAGCGTGGATGCGCGGCGCCCTCAACCCCTTGGAGAACCCGCCATGAAACAGACCCGCCCCTTGGCCACTTCGGCCACTTCGGCCGCTTTGGCCCCTTCGGTGATCGCCGCTGCGGCGCTTGCCGTCCTTGCCTCACTGCCCAGCGCCGTATTGGCACAGGACAAAAAACCCGTTGAGCTGCGCTACAGCTCGGGCGCGCCGCCGGCCGGCAACCCCTGGGCCATGCAGATCGGGCGCTTTGCCAAGCTGGTGGAAGAAGAGAGCAAGGGCGAGCTGAAGATCCAGCCCTTCCTGGCCTCGGCCCTGGGCAGCGAGCAAGACACGGTGCAGCAGGTGGCGCGCGGGCGCATCGACATGGGTGGCTATTCCACCGGTGCCGCAGCACTGATCGTGCCGGAGATCAACTTGCTCAATGCCGCCGGTGCCTTCACCAGCGTGGCCGAGCGCGATTGCGTGCTCGACAACCATGTCCAGACCCTGGTCGCCGACCTGTTCGACAAGAAAGGCGTGAAATTCCTCGGCTGGACCGAGGTCGGCTCGGTCGATCTGTTCGGCAAGAAGGCCTTCAACACGCCCAAGGACATGAATGGCGTCAAGGCCGCGGCCTATGCCAACAAGAACCAGATGTTGTTCTACACCTCGCTCGGCGCCTCGCCCGCGCCGCTGGGCTTGCCGGAATGGATCCCGGCGTTCCAGACCGGCATGGCCGAGGTCGTGCAGACGCCCATCACCTATGCGCTGCCGTCTGGCCTGACCAAGGTGGCACCGGTGGCCACGCGCACCGGCCTGGTCAACTCGCCCGGCCTGACGCTGATCAACAAGAGCGTCTACGAGCGCATGCCCAAGCCGCTGCAAGAAGCGCTGGTGCGCGCCGTCGTGCGCATCCCGCCCTCGCAGTACCGGTCCGAAATCTTTGGCTTCGAAGGCGTGCTGTTCGGCATGCACGAGAAAGCCGGCGGCCAGGTGGTCAACCTCACGCCCGAGCAGCGCGAGGTCTGGCGCAAGGCGGTCGAGCCCAACCACGACCTGCTGGTGGCCGAGCTTGGCGGCAGTGCCAAGGCCTTCCAGGCCGCCATCCAGGCCGGCCGCAAGGCTTGCCCGAAGTAGATTGCCTGCGCCCGCCAATGGCCAACACGCACAGAGATTGAGCTAACGCATGGATCAAGCACTCCAGGCACCGCCGGCCGCGCGGCGTTTCGTCGAAGGCTGGCACCGGGTGGAGTGCTGGATCGCGGTGCTGGCCTTCGGCTTCATCGCCGCCGTGCTGATCGCCGATGTGGTCGGGCGCGAGCTGCTCGGCCCAATCTTTCGGGCGTTCAACATCAAGGCCGCGGGCGGCGTCTATGCGGCGCAAAAAATGAGCGTCTACGCCCTGGTCATCGGCAGCTTTGCCGGCGTGGGCATCGCCACCGCCACGGCCAGCCACCTGTTGCCGCGCGTGGGCTTCAAGTGGGTGCCGCCGGCCTGGGGGCCGAGCGTGGACCGCGTCGCTGATCTGGTCTCGGGCCTGTTCATGATGGGCGTGGCCTATTACGGCTGGGTCTATGTGCAATCGTCGATGACGGCCGATCTGCGCGCCCAGGCCTTTGCCATACCGATCTGGCCCTTCCAATTGGCCATTCCGCTGGGCTTTGCCTCGGCCGGCGTGCGCTACTTCTTCTACGCCGCCTGGCCGGCACTGCGGCCCGCGCTGCCGGAGTTTCAGGAATGAGTGCCTCGCTATGACCTTGCTCGCCTTCCTGGCCCTGGTGGGCGGTTTGCTGCTGTTTCGCCAGCCGCTGGTGGTGATCCTGCTGGCGATTGCCGCTTTTGTGCAAATCGTCTGGGGCAAGGGCCAGCTCGACTACATCCTGGAAGACATGTGGGTGGCGCTCGACAAGGAGCTGATCCTGTCGATCCCGCTGTTCATCCTGTGCGGCAATGTGATGACCCAGGGCAGCACCGCCAAGCGCCTGATCCGCGTGGTGGCGGCCTTCACCCGGCCCTTGCCGGGCGGCCTGGCGGTGGCGGCCATCTTGAGCTGTGGCGTGTTTGCGGCGATTTCGGGCTCGAGCATCGTCACCATGCTGGCCATTGGCACGGTGATGTACCCGGCGATGCGCGCTGCAGGCTATGACAACAAGTTCAGCCTGGGCACCATCATGTCGGCCGGCACCCTGGGCATCATCATCCCGCCGTCCATCCCGATGATCATTTACGGCCTGGTCACCGAGGCCTCGATCACCGATCTGTTCCTGGCCGGTGTCGGCCCGGGCATCTTCATCCTCGTCGTGATGTCGATCTACGCCATGATCGTCTGCCGCCACATGCCGGTGCAGAAGTTCGATCTGCTGGAGGTCAAGACCGCGCTGCGCGAGGGCGTGTGGGCCATGATGATGCCGGTGATCTTGCTGGGCGGCATCTACAGCGGCTACTTCACCGCCACCGAAGCCGCGGCCGTGGCCCTGGTGTACGCCATCTGCGTGGAGATGTTCGTGCACCACGAGATGAAGGCCAAGGACTTCTACAACGTGGTGCTGGAGCAATCCAAGCTGGGTGGATCCTTGTTCCCGGTGTTGGCCGTGGCGCTGAGCCTGAACATCGTGCTCATCGAGCACCGTGTGCCCAGCCAATTGGTCGAGTTCATGCAGGGCTACATCTCCAGCCCCGTGATGTTCATGCTGCTGGTGAATTTGCTGCTGCTGGGCGTGGGCTGCCTGATGACCACGGGCGAGGCCATCCTGATCCTGGCTCCGCTGCTGGCGCCCATGGCCGAGGCCTATGGCTTCAACAAGATCACCTTCGGCATCATCATGATCCTGAACCTGGAGATTGGCTATCTGACGCCGCCCGTCGGGCTGAACCTGATCGTCGCCATGTCGGCCTTCAAGCAGCCCTTTGGCCTGCTGGTGAAGGCCGCCGTGCCCTACATCATCCTCATGGTGATGTGCCTGGGCGTGGTGATCTGGCAGCCCTGGATCGCGATGTACCTGGTGGACGGCAAGTTCTGAGCGCCCCAAGGCCGGCCGGGGCCGGCCGCCCCCCGCGGGGATCAAGGAAAGTGGCAAAGCCACATTTCCTTGAGAGCGCCCCCAAACCTGCCGCTTCGCGTCAGGCCCCCCGTGGGGGATGAGAAAACTTGGGAGCGGCCCGGCGTTTTCTCATGAGCGCCCCCAAACCTGCCGCTTCGCGTCAGGCCCCCCGCGGGGGATGAGAAAACTTGGGAGCGGCCCGGCGTTTTCTCATGAGCCGCGCATCGGGCGCAGCTTGAAACTGCGGCGGGCCTGCCCGCACAGGCATGAAAAAAGGGCCCTCTGGGCACTTTTTCAGTTGCGCTGCGGGTTGCCTCAGGCGCGCGCTGCGCGCAGCTTCAGCGAGAACTGCTCCAGCGCCACGATGCCGCTGCTTTCAGCGGCCTTGCACCAGTTTTGCAGATCGACCACCAGCTGGTCGGCGGAGACGCCGGTGCGTGTCCACAGGCCGCGCAGCTCATCGCGCATGGCCACCAGCTTGGCCAGCTTGGGGCTGCCGCTGACGGCATTGGCCAGGTTCGGGCGCAGGGCGTTGGGGATGATGGAATCGTCGCGGTGCAGCCAGCGCTTGGCGATCTGGAAATCGGGCAGGCGGGCGTGGTGGCCCTGGGCCTTCAAGTGCTCGATCTCGGCGGCGCAGGCGGCACGCAGCTCGGTGGCGAACTTGGCCATGAGCTCGTAGCGGTTGGCGACGATGGCTTCGAGCGTGTGCGAATCGGCCTCGGCCTTGATTGGGCCCATTTTCAGCTGCGGCGCGGTCTTGCGCACCTTGGCCAGGCCCATCAGCTCCAGCGCACGGATATAGCCCCAGCCGATGTCAAACTCGAAGGGCTTGACCGAGAACTTCGCTGAGGTCGGGTAGGTGTGGTGGTTGTTGTGCAGCTCTTCGCCGCCGATGACGATGCCCCAGGGCGAGACATTGGCCGAGGCGTCGGCGCTCTCGAAATTGCGATAACCCCACCAGTGGCCAATGCCATTGATGATGCCGGTGGCCATCACCGGGATCCACAGCATTTGAATGGCCCAGACCGTCAAGCCAATCGAGCCAAAGATGGCCAGGTCAATCACCATCATCACGCCCACGCCCTGCCAGCTGAAGCGGGTGTAGAGGTTGCGTTCAAGCCAGTCGTCGGGCGTGCCGGTGCCGTACTTCTGCATCGTCTCCTTGTTCTTGGATTCGGCGCGGTAGAGCTCAACGCCGGTGAGCAGCAAGGCCTTGATGCCGCGGGTTTGCGGGCTGTGCGGATCGTCTTCGGTCTCGCACTTGGCGTGGTGCTTGCGATGGATGGCGACGAATTCCTTGGTCACCATGCCGGTGGAGAGCCACAGCCACAGCCGGAAGAAATGCGAGGGGATGGCGTGCAGCTCAAGCGCGCGGTGCGATTGCGCGCGGTGCAGGAAGATGGTGACCGAGCTGATGGTGATGTGCGTCATCGCCAAAGTGACCAGCAGCACCTGCCACCAGGTGGCGCTGGACCACAGGCCGTAGGCCGCCCAGTGGATCAGGGCGTCCCAAAAACTCATCAGCTCGCTCATGTGTGTACCTCATCGCCTGGTCATACAGGCGGGTGGCGGATTGTAGGGGTGCGCCGTCCGCTGGCGAACACAGGGAAATGCGTACAGGACTACCCCTGTTTCGCGGTTCTTGCGCCGGGCTTGTTGGCCAAACTTGCGGACCGAATTTTCGAAAGCCGGCCCGGCGGCCCTTTACATCAGCGCCGCACCCAGGCGGCGGCGAAGAAGCCATCGGTCGCATGCACATGGGGCCACAGGCGCAAATGTCCAGTCGGGCTGAGCAAGGAAGTTGCGTCGTTGACATGGGCGGCGGTCAAGGCCGCGCCGATGTCCAGCGGGGTGAAGTCGGGGTGGGCCTGGGCGAAGGCCTCGGCCACCTCTTCGTTTTCGGCACGCAGCAGGCTGCAGGTGGCATAGACCAGGCGGCCGCCGGATTTGAGCAAGCGCGCGGCGCTGGTCAGGATGGCGATTTGTTTGGCCTGCATCTCGGCCACGGCCTGGGGCGACTGGCGCCACTTCAGATCGGGGTTGCGGCGCAGCGTGCCCAGGCCAGAGCAGGGCGCATCGACCAGCACGCGGTCGATCTTGCCGGCCAGGCGCTTGATGCGGTCGTCGCGCTCATGGGCGATCTGCACCGGGTGCACATTGGACAGGCCACTGCGCGCCAGGCGCGGCTTGAGTGCGGCCAGGCGATGGCCCGAGACATCAAAAGCATAGAGCCGGCCGGTGTTGCGCATGGAAGCACCCAGGGCCAGGGTCTTGCCACCTGCGCCGGCGCAGAAGTCGACCACCATTTCGCCGCGCTTGGCGTCCACCAGCAGGGCCAGCATCTGGCTGCCCTCGTCCTGCACCTCGACACCGCCCAAGGTGAACACCTCGGTCTTGTTCAGCGCCGGTTTGCCCTCGATGCGCAGGCCCCAGGGCGAATGCGGCGTGGGCTTGGCATCGATGCCGCTGAGCTTGAGAGCAGCCTGTGCCGACTCGCGCCCGCCCTTGTAGGTGTTGACGCGCAAATCCAGCGGTGCGGGCTGGTCCAGGGCCTCGATCAGCGGCCAAAAGGTCTCGTCGCCGAGCTGCGCGCGCAGTGCGCCGGCCAGCCAATCGGGCAGGTTGTGGCGCAGCTTGTCGGCCATGCCGCTGCGGTCCATGGTCTTGATCTCTTCACGCCACTTCTGCTCATTCGGGCCGATGGCGCCGCGCAGCAAATTGCTGTCGCCACCCCAGGCCAGCAGGGCCAGGCGGCGCTCCAGCGTACCGGTGCCGCTTTGCGCCAGGTGCTGGTAGAGCGGGCGCTTGCGCAGCAGGGCGTAGGCGGTTTCGGCCAGCGCATGGCGCTCGCGCGGATTGAGCTCGCGGTGGCGGCGAAAAAACTCGGAGACGATGCCATCGGCCGGGGCGTCGAGCTTGTTGACGCTGCGCAAGAGCTCGCAGGCCAGTTCCAGCAGGGCATTAGGATGCATGGGGCGGATTATCCGGTCTCGCTTCACGGCACGACGCGTTGGCGAGGGCCGGCGCCAGCCGCGCTTCAGGCCGCGCTTGAATCCGCGCTACAAGCGCGACGATCAGACCAGCAGCTGAGCCTCGCCATCGAGTTGGCGCACGACGCCGCCTTGCAGGCTCAAGCGGCCCTCGACAAACCAGCGAAGGGCGCGTGGGTAGATCAC
Source organism: Ideonella sp. (assembly GCA_043720415.1). Taxonomy (GTDB): domain Bacteria; phylum Pseudomonadota; class Gammaproteobacteria; order Burkholderiales; family Burkholderiaceae_C; genus Pseudaquabacterium. The sequence goes on along the minus strand of JAYSSS010000095.1, from coordinate 251 downwards.
ATGTTCGGTGGCCAGCACGCGCTCGGCCAGGGTGGCCTCGTCGTCCTCGGGCCGCACCGGCACCACCGACTGCGCAATGATGGGCCCGTGGTCGAGTTCGGGCGTCACAAAGTGCACCGTGGCACCCACCGCCTGGCAGCCCGCCAGCAGCGCACGGCGGTGCGTGAGCAGGCCTGGAAAAGCAGGCAGCAAGGACGGGTGGATGTTGAGCAGGCGGCCTTCGTAGCGGCGCACGAAGCCCGCGCCCAGGA
>JAYSSS010000094.1:0-9110 GCA_043720415.1 Ideonella sp. | reverse complement strand
GCCCGGCCGCCCGAAAGGCGAATACCGCAGTGCGAAGCACGTAGGTTGCCTGATGAGCCTGCCCGGCCGCCCGAAAGGCGAATACCGAAGTGCGAAGCACGTAGGTTGCCTCATGAGCGCCACTTCCGCCGTGGCCGACTGCTCCGGCCGGACAGATCGAAAGTCGTCAGGGACTTCTCTTGCGCTGCCTACGCACCAGCCCAGGGCCAGCCGCCTTCGAAAAGCTGCTGGCGCGACCTATCATGGCTCACCACAAAGGATGCGTCCCATGATCACCAAACTCTTGCGCTGCCTCGGCCTGGCCGGCCTGCTGGCCTTGCCTGTCCACACCGCCCTGGCCCAGGCCTGGCCCAACCGGCCGATCAAGATCATCGTGCCCTACCCTCCGGGCGGCCAGACCGATGTGGTCTCGCGCTGGTTGGGCGAGAAGCTGCAAGCCGTGCTCGGCCAAACCTTTGTCATCGACAACAAGGCCGGCGCGCAGGGCGTGGTGGGCCTGGTGGCGCTCAAACAATCGCTGCCCGATGGCTACACCATCCTGTACGCCAATTCATCGAACCTGATCATCAACAAGTTCGCCATGGCCAAGTTGCCCTACGAGGCGCTGGACGATTTCGAGATGATCAGCCAGATCGGCATGGCCGCCCTGGGCATGGTGGTGGCACCGGCCACCGGCATCAAGAACGTGGGCGAGTTCATCAGCCATGCGCGCGCCCATCCGGGCAAGACATCGTTCGCCTCGTTTGGTGTGGGCAGCAGCTCGCACCTGTACGGCGAGATGCTCAAGAGCGCCGCCAAGCTCGACAGCGTGCACGTGCCCTACAAGGGCGCCGGGCCCGCCGTGCAAGACATCATTGCCGGCGTAGCCACCATGGGCATGCACGACTTCGCCACCATCGGCCCACAGGTGCTGGGCGGACGCGCCAATTTGCTGGCGGTGACGGGCCCGAAGCGCTGGCCCTCATTCCCCGACGTACCGACCTTTCTGGAGCTGGGCTACCCGCTCGACCTGGTCGGCTGGAACGGCATCATCGCGCCCAAGGGAACGCCGCGCGCCATCGTCGAGCGCCTGAGCGCAGAGATCAACAAGATCATCCAGACACCCGAGGGCCGCGCCCGCATGCTCGAGCTTGGCCTGCTGGCCACCGGCACCACGCCGGCCGAGTTTGTCGACATCCTCAAGCGCGACACGCCGCGCTGGGGCGATGTCTGGAAGGGTGCCGGCATCGCGCCGCAGTGATCGCAACTGGCCGCTGACAAGCGGCGTTATCTCTCCACCCGCTGCGGCGCACGGCGCTGGGCCGCTCCATCGACGCGCACGTCCGCCGCCGGCGCTGCGCAGGTGTGCACCTTCCTTGCCTAAACTGAAACCCTCCCATGCCAGCCAACGCCCCCATGCCCGCCTTGCCCTACCACGCCATCCCCCTGGTCAAAGGTCTGCCGCTGGTCGGCAACCTGCCCAAATTTCTGCGCGACCCCTTGGCCAACGCGCAGTCACTTGAGGTGCACGGCAACGTCGTGCGCTCGCGCACTTTTTTCGAGACCCTCACCCTGCTCGGCCCGGACGCCAACCAGTTTGTCCTGCACGACCGCGAGGGCAACTTCAGCAGCCGCGGTGGCTGGTATTACTGGATCGATGCCGTTTTCCCCGGCGCCATCATGGCCATGGACGACCCCAAGCACCGGCAGCACCGGCGCATCATGCAGGCCGCCTTCAAGCGCTCGGCGATGGAGCGCTACGTGCAGGACATGGGCCCGGTGATCGCCGGCGCGCTCGACACCTGGGACAGCGGCGCGGGCCGCACGCTGCAGTTCTTCCCCCAGGTCAAGTCGCTCACTTTGAACATTGCTGCGCGCGTCTTCATGGGCCTGGCGCTGGGGCCTGAGGCCAACCGCATGAACCAGGCCTTCATCGACACCGTGGCGGCGTCGCTGGCGCTGATCCGCAAGCCGCTGCCGCCCTGGGCCATGTGGCGCGGCGTGCGCGCACGGCGCTGGCTGGTCAAGCTGATGCAATCCAAGCTGGCAGAGAAGCGCGCCAGCGAAGGGCCGGACCTGTTCAGCCAGTTGTGCCACGCGCGCAGCGAGGATGGCGAGTCCTTCAGCGACGACGAGGTCGTCAACCACATGATCTTCCTGATGATGGCGGCGCACGACACCACCACCTCGGCGCTGACCACCATGGTCTATTGCCTGGCCCGCCAGCCCGAGTGGCAAGAGCGCCTGCGCCAGGACGCGCAGGCACTGCCTAACGTGCAACTGCAGTACGCCGATCTGGCCGGCTGCGTGCGCACCGAATGGGTGATGAAGGAATCGCTGCGCCTGTACCCGCCACTCACCTCGATCCCGCGCCGGGCCCAGCGCGACTGTGAGTTTGGTGGCTTCCAGATCCCCAAGGGCACGCCGGTGGGCATCTCACCGATCCACACCCACCACATGCCCTCGCTGTGGACGCGGCCGAGCGAGTTCGACCCCGAGCGTTTTGCACCCGAGCGTGCCGAGCACCGCGGCCACGCCTACGCTTACCTGCCCTTCGGCGGTGGCGCCCACCTGTGCATCGGCCAGCACTTTGCCGACATGGAGGTCAAAAGCGTAATGCACCAACTGCTGCGGCGCTTTTGCTTCACAGTGCCAGCGGGCTACCGCATGCCCTACCAACTGGTGCCCATCGCCAAGCCACGCGACGGCTTGCCGATCACGCTGCAGGCCTTGGCGGTGTAGCGGTGTAGCGGTGTACGGCGTAGCGGGGTGGCAGGTGCCAGCCGCCACGCGCCTCAAGTGTTCTTGCTCACCGAAATCGTCGGAAATTTCCCGCTGAAATCCTTCGCCTTGTCGGCGATCTTCACCGCCACTTTGCGGGCGATGGCCTTGTAGATGGCCGCCACATCACCGTCCGGGTCGGCCACCACCGTGGGCATGCCGGAATCGGCCTGTTGGCGTATGGACATCGTCAACGGCAGTGCGCCCAGGTAATCCAGCCCATGCTCGGCGGCCATTTTCTTGCCGCCGTCTTCGCCAAAGATGTGCTCCTTGTGGCCGCACTGGCTGCAGATGTGCACCGCCATGTTTTCCACCAGGCCGAGGATGGGCACGCCGACTTTTTCGAACATCGTCAGGCCCTTCTTGGCATCAATGAGGGCGATGTCCTGAGGCGTGGTGACGATGATCGCGCCGGTGATGGGCACGCGCTGGCTGAGGGTGAGCTGGATGTCGCCGGTGCCTGGGGGCATGTCGACGATGAGGTAGTCCACATCGCGCCAATTCGTCTGGCGCAGCAACTGGTCCAGCGCCTGCGTGGCCATGGGCCCGCGCCAGATCATGGCCTGGTCGGGCTCGACCAAAAAGCCGATGGACATGACCTGCACGCCATGGCCTTCCATGGGCTCCATGGTCTTGCCATCGGCGCTCTCGGGCCGGCCGGTGACGCCCAGCATCATGGGCTGGCTGGGGCCGTAAATATCGGCGTCGAGCACGCCCACGGTGGCGCCCTCGGCCGCCAGCGCCAGGGCCAGGTTCACGGCCGTGGTGCTTTTGCCCACGCCGCCCTTGCCCGAGGCCACGGCGATGATGTTCTTCACGCCGGTCAACAACTGCACGCCGCGCTGCACCGCGTGCGCGGTGATCTTGCTGGTCACCGTGGCGCTGACATTGCCCACACCGGGCACCTTGCGCGCGGCCTCGATCAAGGCCTTGCGCAGCGCCGGGATCTGGCTCTTGGCGGGGTAGCCTAACCAGGCTTCAAAGCCGACATCGTCGCCCTCGATGCGCAGGTTCTTGATCTGCTTGGTGCTGACCAGATCCTTGCCGGTGTTGGGGTCGATGACGGACTTCAGCGCATCAAGCAGCTGGGATTCGGTGGGCGTGGACATGGCAGCTCTTTGGCGATCAAAAAAAGACAAAGCGCCCCGGGGCGCAAGGGGGGCGAGTTTATCGGACGGGCGCTGACGGCGGGAGGCAGGGGCTTGACGGCGGTGAGTTGGCGGCAGGCGGGTTCGCGGCGGTGGCTTGGCGGTACCGCCACCGTCGCCATCAAGCGTCCAGCACGATCTGCGTCTGCGTCACCACCGCGCACAGCTTGCCGGCCTCGTTGCGGATCGAGGTCTGCCAGACCATGGTGGTGCGGCCGCGATGCAGAGGCACAGACTCGGCCGTGATGGTGGTGCCCACCTGCGCGCCGCCAATGAAGTGGGTGCTCGAATCGATGGTCACGGTGCGCTTGCCCTGGGGCAGGTTTTGCACCGTGCCGACGGCGCCCAGGGTGTCGGCAAAGGCCATCAGCGCGCCGCCGTGGATGGAGCTGCCGGCGGTGCTGATCTCGGGCCGCACCAGCAGCGTGGCGAGCACGCGCTCGGGGCTCACGTCCTGCAGCTTCACGCCCATCAGGCCGGGGAACATGGTGTCGATGTGGGCTTGCATGGCATCGAGGCTGGGCATGGCGGGCTCCTTGGGGCGGGTGATGGGCGGTTGGTGGTGACGAGGGTGTTGGCTCAGGTCGGCGCCAGCAAGGTGGCCACCTGGGCCATGTCGTGGGCAATGGCATCGGCCCCGGCCGCGAGCAGCTTGGCCGCCGGCGTCATCGCGGCAAAGCCTATCGCCCGCATGCCGGCGGCTTTGGCCGCGGTGATGCCGGTGGGGGTGTCCTCGACCACAGTCGTCATCGCCGGATCAGCGCCCATGCAGCGTGCGGCGTGCAAAAACAAGTCGGGCGCGGGCTTGGGGTTCACGACATCTTCTGCGGTGAAGATGCGCCCGGCAAAGCGCGGCAGCAGGCCGGTGTGGCCAAGGGTGAAATTCACCTTGGCGTGGTTGCCGTTGGAGGCCACGCAGTAACGCAGCGTCAGCGCGTCCAGCAGGGTCTCGACACCGGGCACGGCCTGCAGCCCGGCCGCAAAGCCAGCGCGCGTGCGCTCATCCATGTCGCGCAGGAAGCCTGTTGGCAGGGGCCGGCCAATCAGATCGGTGATGCGCGCCAGCATGCCGGGGAGGGATGAGCCGATGAAGCGCTCGACCGCTTCGTCGAAGCCCATCACCACGCCCAGCTCGGCCAGCATCTCGCACAGCACGCGGTGGCTGATGCGCTCGCTGTCGACGAGCACGCCGTCGCAATCGAAGATGACGAGGCGGCGATCCTTCATTTCTATGGGCATGGGCTTGGGCGTGTGGGTAAGCGAATTCGTTTGCGTCGTCGTCTGCAGAGATTCACGCATTCAGGCTTGCGAGCGTCGACGCCACGCCTTGGCGGCGCAGCGCGGTCAGCGCCGGGGCCAGTGCATCGGCCAGCGCATCGGTTACGCCAGGCGTGCCGTGCAGCCCACCAAACACCGGCGCGAAGCACGTGAACAAGGCGGCGCGGGTGTGATCGTCGGGCAGCGCCTCGGCCACCTGCGCCAGGGCCTGCAGCTCGGGCGCCAAGGGGTCGTCAAGGGCGAAGGCCAGTCCCTGCTCATCCTGGCCGCGCAGGTGCAGCAGCCAGGCGGCCAGGCCCAGGGCCAGGCGGGTGATGGGCTGACCAGCGCGCAGCCGATCGGCCACCGTGGCCAGCAGGCGCTGCGGCAGTTTTTGCGAGCCATCCATGGCGATCTGCGCACAGCGGTGGGCCAGGGCGGGGTTGGCAAAGCGCTGCAGCAGGCGTTCGCGGTAGGCGGCCAGGTCAAGCCCGGCCAGGCCATCGCCGCCGGGGCCGGCCCGCAGCGTGGGCTCGATCTCGTCGCGCATCAGGGCCAGCAGGTGGGCGCGCATGGCCGGCTGCGCCAGCGCCACATCCACCGTGGGCCAGCCGCCTAACACACCCATGTAGGCGACGGCGGAATGCGCGCCATTGACCATGCGCAGCTTCAGCCGCTCCCAGGGCGCGGCGTCGGCCACAAAGCGTGCGCCACCGGCGCGCCAATCGGGGCGACCGGCGGCGAAACGGTCTTCCACGGCCCAATCGAGAAAGGGCTCGGCCAGCACCGGCCAGGCGTCGTGCTGGCCCAGGGCGGCGCTGATGCCCTCCACATCGGCCGGCGTGGTGCGCGGCACGATGCGATCGACCATGCTGTTGGGGAACGTGCAGTCGCGGGCGATCCAGGTGGCCAATGTTGAGTCCACGCGTTCTGCGAACTCCAGCACCAGCGTGCGCAAGGTGTCGCCATTGCCGGGCAGGTTGTCCAGCGACAGGCAAGTGATGGGCCCCAGCCCGCGCGCGCGGCGCAGGGCCAGGCCGCGCACGATGAAGCCAATGGCGCTGCGTGGCGCCGCGGCATGGATCAGGTCATGGGCGATGTCGGCTTGATCGAGCTGCAAGCCCGTGCCCCGGGCATTGCGGCAATAGCCTTTTTCGGTGATCGTCAGGCTGAGGATGCGTGCTTCGGGTGCGGCGATGCGCTGCAGCACGGCGGCCGGGTCCTCGGGCGCCACCAGGCTCTCGCGCAGGCTGCCGACGATGCGCAAGACCTGCCCATCGGCATCGCGCAGTGCCAGGGTGTATAGCCCCTGCTGCGGCTGCAGCGCGTCGCGGGTGGCGGGGTTGCGCAGTGAGACGCCGCAGATGCCCCAACCCGGGCCGGCGCCGGCCTCAATCGCGTCGTCGGTCATCGCCGCCAAGTGCGCGCGCATGAAAGCGCCCGGCCCCAGGTGGACGATGCCGCTGCGCAGGGCGCTGCGATCAAACTGCGGCTGGCGCACGCTGGCTGGCAGCCGTGCTTGCCAGCCGGCGCCGCCCAAGCGATGGGTCAAGGGGTGCAAGCGCCCTGCCCCACGGCGATGAATTGCGCGCCGGCCAGAGCCGCCCAGGGCCCGCTGCTGCGGGTGATTTCGAGCCGATGGGCGAGGCCGGATCCACCGCCAGGTGCACCCCCGGCTGCCGCGCTGACCGCGCTGGGCGTCCCACTTCCAGACCCGCCCGCCACCGGCGCGATCACCCGCAGCCCCAGGCCGTTGTTGGTGAAGAACTCAGCGCCCAGCAAGCGCCCTTGCAAGGCCTGCGGCGGTGGGGTGGCAGCCGCTGCCGTGCGCACCGCCAGCAAGCGCCCCTGCGCCTGCTGGTACTGCTGCACAAACTCAAAGCGCCAGCCGCGCGCCGCGCCCTCGCCGCACCAGGCGCCCTGCAGCTTGGCGGGCACCGTCCACAGGTGCAGGCGGCTGAACTTTTCCAGGCCGACCTTTTTGTCGGGCACCTCGACCACGCGGCTGCGGTCCGGCTGCCAATCGCCCATGTCCCAGTCGTGCGAGACGATGCGCGTGCCGGGCTTCAAGTTCAGGATCAGTGGCCGCAGTTGCAGGTTGACGGCCGGCAGCAGGTACATGGTGATGACGCTGGCCACGCCGAGATCGGTCTTGAACAGATCCTGCTCGCGAAACTCGGCGCGGTCGGCCACGCCGGCCTTGATCGCATTGGCGCGGCTGCGCTCGACCAGTTGCGGATCGATCTCCACGCCCAGGCCACGCGCGCCATGGTGCTTGGCCGCGGTGATGACGATGCGGCCGTCGCCCGAGCCGAGGTCGAGCACAAAGTCTTTCTCGCTCACACCGGCCAGCTCAAGCATCACCCGGGTGACGTGATCCGGTGTGGTGATGAAGGGCACCTCTTCACCGGCCTGGGCCTGCGCCAGCCCGGCCGGGATGCCTAACATCACCGTCAAGCCGACAGCGGCGAGCGGCATTCCACCAACAGCGCTCAGCACCCAACGAGTCAACCCGCGCGACAGCGCGCCCATCCATCTCACCAGTGCCATAGCGTTCCATCATGTTGCAGCCGGTTCACCGGCAAATAAGCGCGCTGGTAGGGGTACTGCGCGGCCAGGTCTTCATCAATCTCGACGCCATGGCCCACGGCCTCGCCGGGGTGCATGTAGCCGCCCTCGTAGGAGTAGGCGTGCGGGAACACCGCATCGGTGGCAGCGTTGTGCGGCATGTGCTCCTGGATGCCGAAATTGGGCACCCACAGATCGAAGTGCAGCGCCGCACCCATGCACACCGGGCTCAGGTCGGTGGCGCCATGGCAGCCGGTGCGCACCTGGTGGATGGCGGCCAGATCGGCAATGCGGCGCAAATGGGTGATGCCACCGGCATGCACCACGGTGGCGCGGATGTAGTCGATCAACTGGTTCTGGATCAGATCCTTGCAGTCCCACAGCGTGTTGAAAATCTCGCCCACGGCAATCGGTGTGGTGGTGTGCTGACGGATGAGTTTGAAGGCCTCCTGGTTCTCGGCCGGCGTGGCGTCTTCCATCCAGAACAGGCGATGCGGCTCCAGATCCTTGCCCAGGCGCGCGGCCTCGATCGGCGTCAAGCGGTGGTGCACGTCGTGCAGCAGGTGGTGGGCGGGCCCCAGCTCGCGGCGCACGGCATCGAACACGCCGGGCACGTGGCGCAGGTACTTGGCGCTGTCCCAGTCTTCCTCATTGGGCAGGGCGCCATCGGCCGGCTCGTAGGGGCCGGCGCCCATGGCCACGCCGTAGATTTTTTCAAGGCCCGGCACGCCGCACTGCACGCGGATGGCTTGGTAGCCTTCTTCGGCCTTGTGCAGCACTTCATCGACGGTGTGGGCAATGTCGCGGCCATTGGCATGGGCGTAGACCAGCACGCGCTCGCGACTGGCGCCGCCCAGCAACTGATACAGCGGCATGTTGGCAGCCTTGGCCTTGATGTCCCACAGCGCCGTGTCGACGGCGGCGATGGCGCTCATCGTCACCGGGCCGCGCCGCCAGTAGGCGCCGCGGTACAGGTACTGCCAGGTGTCTTCGATGCGGTGCGCATCGCGGCCGATCAGGCATGGAATGACGTGGTCGTTGAGGTAGCTAGCGACCGCCAGTTCACGGCCGTTCAGCGAAGCGTCGCCCAGGCCCGTCAGGCCCTCGTCGGTCTCGATCTTCAGCGTCACGAAGTTGCGGCCGGGGCAACAGACGATGACGCGGGCGGCGGTGATCTTCATGGCCAGTACCCCTTGCGCTGCACGATCTTGTGGGGGCCGGTACAAAGTCGCTCCCCTGGCAGTTGCCGACCCTGGAGTATTGAATGCAACGACCCGTGGCGACCCGCACGACTCACACCACGGCCGCCGAATTCGACCCCGAAGTGATGCGCCTGTTCGACCAGTACGTGCACGGCGGCATCGACCGGCGCGCCTT
>JAYSSS010000093.1:0-9165 GCA_043720415.1 Ideonella sp. | reverse complement strand
TGTCCAGGCGCGCCTGGCAGGCGATCAGCAGGCACAGCTGTGGGTAGTCGAGGCCCACGGCGCGCGCCGACATCGGCACCAGCGAATGCGTCGTCATGCCCGGCGAGGTGTTCATCTCCAACAAGAATGGCTGGCGGTCGGAGGCGCGGATCATCAAATCGGCACGGCCCCAGCCGCGGCAGCCGAGTGCGCGGTACGACGCCACAGCAAGGCGCTGAATCTCGCGCTCTTCGGCCTCGGGCAACCCGCTCGGACACAGGTACTGAACGACATCGGTGAAGTACTTGTTCTGGTAGTCGTAGGCACCGTCGGGGGCGCGGATGCGGATCACCGGCAGGGCGTAGGCCGCGGCGCCAACGCCGAGCACCGGGCAGGTGACTTCTTCACCAGTGATGAACGCCTCGCACAGCACGTCGGCGTCGTAGCGGGCGGCCAGCGCCACCGCAGTGGCCATCTGGTCAGCCGTTTGCACCTTGGTGATGCCGATCGACGAGCCCTCGCGCGGCGGCTTGACGATCAGCGGCAGGCCCAGCTCATCGGGCACGCGCAGCACGCGCTCGCGCTCTTGCTGGTCCGCCCCCAACCAGGCCCAGCGCGGCGTGGGCAGGCCCTCGGCCACGAAGACGCGCTTGGTCATGGTCTTGTCCATGGCGATGGCCGAAGCCATCACGCCCGAGCCGGTGTAGGGGATGCCCAGCAGCTCCAGCGCGCCCTGCACCGTACCGTCTTCACCGTGGCGGCCATGCAGGGCGATGAAGACACGGGCAAAGCCCTCGCGCTTCAACTCGACCAGATCGCGCTGTGCCGGATCGAAGGCATGGGCGTCCACACCGCGCGACAACAGCGCCTGCAGCACGCCCCCGCCCGACATCAAGGAGACCTCACGCTCGGCGCTGCTGCCGCCCATGAGCACAGCGGTCTTGCCCAGGGCTTGGGGTTGGATGTCGCTCATGGCTGCGCTCCTTGCACCGGGGCCACCCCTTGCATCAAGGCCACCACCTGGGCCGGAACCGACCCCATCGAGCCCGCACCCATGGCGATGACCACATCGCCGTCGCGGGCCTGCTGACGTATGGCCTCGGGCAGGGCCGCGATGTCGTCAACAAACAGCGGATCGACGCGACCGGCCAGGCGCAGCGCGCGCACCAGGGCGCGGCCATCGGCGGCCTGGATGGGTGGCTCGCCGGCGGCATAGACCTCGGTCAATAACACGACATCGGACTGGCCCATGACCTTGACGAAATCCTCGAAGCAATCGCGGGTGCGGGTGTAGCGGTGCGGCTGAAAGGCCAGCAGCAGGCGCCGGCCGGGGAAGGCGCCGCGCGCCGCCGACAGCACGGCGGCCATCTCCACCGGGTGGTGGCCATAGTCGTCGATGAGGGTGAAGTTGCCGCCACCGTTTGTAGCCAGGCAGGGCAGCTCGCCATGGCGCTGAAAACGCCGGCCGACACCACCGAACGCCGCCAGCGCGGCAGCGATGGGCGCATTGGGCAGCTCCAGCTCGGTGGCCACGGCAATCGTCGCCAATGCATTTAACACGTTATGTACGCCGGGCAGGTTCAGGCTGATGTGCAGATCGGGCCAGGTGGGCGAGCCCTCGGCCGGGCCCGGCCCCAGATCGCGGCGCACGCAGGTGAACTGCATGGTGCCGCCAGGCAGTGCGCGCACATCCACAGCGCGAACCTGAGCGTCCTCACCCAGGCCGTAGCGGATGATCTTGCGCGACACCATGGGCATGATCGAGCGCACGCCGGGGTCGTCGCTGCACAGCACGGCCGCACCATAGAACGGCATGCGGTGCAGAAAGTCCACAAAGGCCGCCTTCAGCCGCGCAAAGTCGTGGCCATAGGTCTCCATGTGGTCCTGGTCGATGTTGGTGACGACAGCCATCACCGGCAGCAGGTTGAGAAACGAGGCGTCGCTCTCGTCGGCCTCGACCACGATGTGCTCGCCCGAGCCCAGGCGCGAATTGGCACCGGCGGCGATGAGCTTGCCGCCAATCACAAAGGTCGGGTCCAGCCCGCCCTGGGCCAGCACACTGGCCACCAGCGAGGTGGTGGTGGTCTTGCCATGCGTGCCGGCGATGGCGATGCCCGACTTCAGGCGCATCAACTCGGCCAGCATCAGCGCCCGCGGCACCACCGGAACGCGCGCGGCGCGCGCGGCGATGAGCTCGGGGTTGTCGCCCTTCACGGCCGTGGACGTGACCACCGCGCCGGCGCCGCCGATGTGCGCCGCGTCGTGGCCAATGTGGATGCGAATCCCCAACGCAGCCAGGCGCTCGGTGGTGGCGCTGGCGGCGGCGTCCGAGCCCGAAACCGTGTAGCCCAGGTTGTGCAGGATTTCGGCGATGCCGCTCATGCCGGCGCCGCCCACGCCGACGAAGTGAATGTGCTTGATGGCGTGTTTCATGGGCACACGCTCCAAGCGCGCACAGAAGCCTTCGTCGGCGCCTTCTGGCACTCGACGAAGTGAATGTGCAGGGTGGCGTGTTTCATGACTTGGCCACCAGTTTGGCTAACTCATCAGCGACGCGCTCTGCGGCCTGCGGGCGGGCCAGGCGGCGGGCCTTCTCGGCCATGGTCAATAGGCTTTCGCGATTTATGGCTGAGAGTTGTTCAGCCAGCGCAGCGGCTGTGAATAGCGCTTGCGGCAGGTGCACGGCCGCACCCTGGCGCGCCATGAACTCGGCGTTGTCGCGCTGGTGTGCGGTGGTGCTGATGACCAGGGGCACGAGCACGCTGGCCACGCCCGCGGCGCACAGCTCGCTCACCGTCACCGCGCCGGCGCGGCAGACCATGACATCGCACTGCCCCAGGCGCTCGGCCATGTCGCCGATGAAGGGCAGCACCTGGGCGCTGATGCCGGCCTCGGCATAGGCCGCGCGCACATCGTCCTCTTGCGCGGTGCCGGTTTGATGCACCACGGTCGGGCGCTGCTCGGCTGGCAACAAGGCCAGCGCCGCGGGCAGGGTGTCGTTGAGCACCTTGGCGCCCAGGCTGCCACCCACCACCAGCAAGCGCAGCGGCCCTTCGCGCCCCACCCAGCGCTGCGCCGGCGGCGCCAGGGCCTCGATCTCGGCGCGCACCGGGTTGCCAGTGACGATGCCGTGCCGGGCCTTGTGCACGGCCTCACCCTCAAAGCCAAAGGCCACGCAATCGGCCACCGGCAGCAAGGCCTTGGTCGACAGCAGCAGCGCCGCATCGGCGTTGACCAGCATCAGCGGCTTGCCCAAGAGGGCCGCCATCATGCCGCCCGGAAAACAGACATAGCCTCCCATGCCCAACACCACATCGGCGCGGCGCCGGCGCAGCACGCGCAGGCTGTCCCAAAAGGCCATGAGCAGACGCATGCCACCGGTGGCCATGTGCAGCAGGCCCTTGCCGCGCAGGCCACTGAAGGCCAGCACATCCAGCGCAATCTTGGCCGCAGGCACCAGGCTGGTCTCCATGCCGGTCGCGGTGCCCAGCCAGCTCACCGTCCAGCCACGGCGCTGCACGGCACGCGCCACGGCAAGGCCCGGGATGATGTGCCCACCCGTGCCTGCGGCCATGACCACCAGGTGCGGCATCACGTCCGCCCCCCGCGCATGAGTTGCCTGTTTTCAATATCCACACGCACCACGATGGCCAGGGCGATCAGGTTCATCAGCATGGCCGAGCCGCCATAACTCAGCAGCGGCAGGGTCAGGCCCTTGGTTGGCAGCGCGCCCAGGTTCACGCCCAGGTTGATCAGCGCCTGCGCGCCGTACCAGATGCCTATGCCCTGCACCATCAGGCCAGCGAAGACGCGGTCCAGCGCCACCGCCTGGCGGCCGATGACGAAGATGCGGCGCGTCAGCCAGAAGAAGGCCAGGATGACGCAGGCCACGCCGATGAAGCCCAGCTCCTCGCCGATCACGGCCATCAGAAAATCGGTGTGCGCCTCGGGCAGATAGTGCAGTTTCTCGATGCTGTTGCCCAAGCCCTGGCCTGTCCACTCACCTCGGCCAAAGGCGATCAGTGAATGGGTGAGCTGGTAGCCCTTGCCCTGTGAATAGACCGGGTCCCAGGGGTCAAGAAAGGCCAGGATGCGCTCGCGCCGCCAGGGGCTGCTGGCGATCATCAAGGCGAAGGCGCCGACCAGCACGGTGGCGCTGAGCAAGAACATGCGGCCGTTGACGCCACCCAGGAACAAAATGCCCAGGGCGATGACGGCGATGACGATGAAGGCCCCCATGTCGGGCTCGGCCAGCAGCAGCAGGCCAATCACCGCCAGCGACACCGCCATCGGCCACACCGCCTGGAAGAAGCGCTCCTTCACATCCATCTTGCGCACCATGTAGCTGGCGGCATACATGGCCATGGCCAGCTTGGCCAGCTCGCTGGGCTGAAAGCTCATGAAGCCCATGGGGATCCAGCGGCGCGCGCCGTTCACGCCCTTGCCCACTTGCGGCACCAGCACCAGGGCTAACAGAAGTAAAGAGGCGACAAAAAGCCAGGGCGCGGCACGCTCCCACACCGCCACCGGCACCTGCACGGTGAGCAGCGCGGCCAGCAGCGAGATGGCGATGAACAAGGCATGCCGGCCAAGAAAATGAGTGGGCGAGTAGCGCGCGAACTTCGGGTTGTCTGGCAGGGCCACACTGGCCGAATAGACCATCACCAGGCCCAGCGCCAGCAGGGCCACGACCAGCCAGACCACACCTTGGTCGAAGCCGGCCACGCGCGCTGCCTGGCCGCTGGCGGGGCCGTTCCACTCATGGATGGGCACATGCTGGGCGCGCGCTTCGCGCATGGCCTTCCAGCGCTGCAGCAAGGCGCCCGGGCCAAAACCCGGGGCCAGCGCCGCGGCCGCCGCGCCCTTGGCCGAGCCCTTGGTGGAGGCCTGCGCGCTCATTGAAGTAGCTCCGCGCGGCGCGTCATGCGACGAGCTCCCCACGTTCAGCCGCCTGGGCCTGCACCGCGGCCACAAAGACCTCGGCACGGTGGCCATAGTTGCGAAACATGTCCAGGCTGGCGCAGGCGGGGCTGAGCAACACGGCATCCCCCGCGCGTGCCTGCTCGAAACACCAGCGCGTGGCGGCTTCGAGCGTGGCGTGCGTCTGGCGCATCACCTCCACGTGCTTCAGGGATGCCTCGATCAGACCGGCATCGCGCCCGATCAAGGCCACGGCGCGCGCATGCCGGGTCAGCGGCTGAACCAAGGGCGCAAAATCCTGTCCCTTGCCATCGCCGCCCAGCAGCACGATCAATTTGGCCGGGTCGCGGTCGGCCCCCAGGCCTTCGATGGCCGCCACCGTGGCGCCGACGTTGGTGCCTTTGCTGTCGTCGAAGGCTTCGACGTTGTCGACCGTGGCCACCAGCTCCACGCGGTGCGGCTCGCCGCGGTATTCACGCAGCCCATGCAGCATCGGCCCGAGCGGGCATCCGACGGCGGTGGCAAGCGCCAACGCAGCGAGCGCGTTGGCGGCGTTGTGGCGTCCGCGCAATCGCATCGCGTCGACGGGCATCAAGCGTTGAATCAACACGTCGCTGTCGTGCCGATGGCCGCCGGCCGAATCGTCCATCGCGCGCACCAGCCACGCCATGCCACCCTCCACCACGAGCCCGAAGTCGCCGGGCGACTGCGGCGAGCCCAGACCGAATCGAACCACGGGCTGCGCCTTCTTCTTGCTGCGCGGCGACCGTCCCGCCGGGGGTGCAGGCGCCATCGACGCCACCATCGCGTCGTCGCGGTTCAGCACCATGATCGTGTTGGGTCCGAACACCTGCACCTTGGCCGCGACGTAGGCTTGCATGCTGCCGTGCCAGTCCAGGTGGTCCTGCGTGATGTTCAACACCACGGCCGCGTCGGGATCGAACGTGGCCGCGCCATCGAGTTGAAAGCTCGACAGCTCCAGCACCCAGGCTTGCGGCCACACGGCAACATCGTCCTGATCGAGGCACGCCGTCGTCAGCGTGTCGAGCATCGAAGGGCCGATGTTGCCGGCCATCGCCACGCGCCGACCGGCGCGCTCGATCAACAACGCCGTCAACGCCGTCGTGGTCGTCTTGCCGTTGGTGCCTGTGACAGCCACCAGCGAAGGCGCGTAAGCGTGCGCCGCTTTCAGATCCACCAGCGCACGCGTGAACAGTTCGAGTTCGCCCTGCACCGCCAGGCGCCGACGCTTGGCTTCGGACAACAGCGGCGCCACCTTGTCGTCGAGGGGCGAAAGACCCGGGCTCTTGAGCACCAGCATCACGCCGTCGAGCGTCGACGCATCGAGTGCGCCCATCACGCGTGTGGCGTCGGGCAACTGGGCAGCAAGCGACGCCGCTTGCGGCGCTTCGTCGCGTGAGTCCCAGACGCGCACCGCAGCGCCGTGGCGTGCACACCAGCGCGCCATGGCCAGGCCACTGGTGCCCAGGCCCAGGATCAGGACGGTGATGCCTTGCAGGTGGTTCATCGCAGCTTCAGACTCGCCAGCCCGACCAAGCACAACAGCATCGTGATGATCCAGAATCGAACCACCACTTGGGTTTCTTTCCAGCCACTCTTTTCGAAGTGGTGGTGCAGCGGCGCCATCTTCAGGATGCGCTGACCCACACCCGTTTTCTTTTTCGTGTATTTGAAGTAAGACACCTGCGCCATCACGGACAGTGCCTCGGCCACGAACACGCCACCCATGATGAACAGCACGATCTCCTGGCGCGTGATGACGGCGATGGTGCCCAAGGCGCCGCCCAGCGCCAGCGCCCCGACGTCGCCCATGAAGACCTGCGCCGGATGCGTGTTGAACCATAAAAACGCCAGGCCCGCACCCGCCATCGCCGCGCAGAACACCAGCAACTCGCCTGCCCCGGGGATGTAGGGAAACAGCAGGTAGCGGCTGTACACCGAGCTGCCGACGACGTAGGCGAACACGCCCAATGCCGAGCCGACAAGCACCACCGGCATGATGGCCAAGCCGTCCAGCCCATCGGTGAGGTTCACCGCATTGCTCGACCCGACGATCACGAGGTAGGTCAGGATGATGAAACCCCACACCCCCAGCGGATAGCTCACGCTCTTGAAGAACGGCACCAGCAGGTCGGCCTTGGGCGGCAGGCCGGTGGCAAAGCCGCTGCGCACCCAGCTGCCGAAGAGTTCGATCACGCGCATGAACGAGTTTTCGGAAACCGCGAACGTGAGGTAGAACGCCGCCACCAGGCCGACCAGCGACTGCCAGAAATACTTCTCACGCGACGGCATGCCCTCGGGGTTCTTCTTCACCACCTTGCGCCAGTCGTCGGCCCAACCGATGGCGCCGAAGCCGAACGTCACGACCATCACGATCCATACGAATCGGTTCGTCCAGTCGAACCACAGCAACGTGGACACGGCGATCGACAGCAGGATCATCACGCCGCCCATCGTCGGCGTGCCGCTCTTGGCCAAGTGGGCTGCCACCCCGTATTCGCGAATCGGCTGGCCGATCTTGAGTTCCGTCAACCGGTTGATCACCCACGGGCCGAACGCCAGCCCCAGCAACAGCGACGTCATCGCCGCCATCACGGCGCGAAACGTCAGGTACTGGAACACGCGCATCCAGCCCAGACTGTCGGGGTACATGGCCTGCAACCACTGGGTCAAGCTAACCAGCATGTGGCACCCCCTCGGACGCTGCACGCAACGCCTGAACCACCCGCCCCATGCCCATGAAGTTCGAGCCCTTGACCAGCAGCGAGGCGCACGGCGGCGCTGCCCCCAGCGCCTCGACCATCGAGGGTGCGTCGACGAACATCCGGCCACCGCCGTACGCGCGCGCCGCGTGTTGGCACAGCGGCCCCGCCACCCATAGCCACTCGATGCCACGTTCACGCGCATACGCGCCCACCTCGGCATGAAAGGCATCGCCCTGGGTGCCCACTTCGCCCATGTCGCCCAGCAGCAGCCAGCGCGGCGCCGGCAACGCGGCCAGCACGTCGATGGCGGCGCGCACCGAGTCCGGGTTGGCGTTGTAGCTGTCGTCCACCAGCAGCACGTCGCGCCCTGCGAGTGGCACGCGATGCATTTGCAAGCGGCCCTTCACCGGGACGAACGCCGCCAGCCCACGTTCGATCGCATCGAGGGGGGCGCCGGCACCGAGTGCACACGCCGCTGCGGCCGCCGCGTTCGAAAGGTTGTGTTGTCCGGGCAAGGCCAGCGTGGTGTCGACCGCGCCTTGCGGCGTCTCGAGCGTCAAGGACCAACGATCGCCCTGCCAGCTTCCGCTGGCCTGCACGTCGGCGACGACGCCGTCGAGCAAGGCGCCGAAAGTGATCACGCGACGCGTTCCCGCCAAACGGCGCCACAACGCCGTGTGCGGGTCCGCAGCCGGAAACACGGCCACGCCGCTGACGGGCATGGCGGCGAACACACTGCCGTTCTCTTGCGCCACGGCTTCGACGCTGTGCATGAATTCCTGGTGCTCGCGCTGGGCGTTGTTCACCAGCGCCACCGTGGGGCGTGCCAGCGCGGCCAGCGCCGCCACTTCGCCCGGGTGGTTCATGCCGAGCTCGACCACCGCCACGCGATGCCAGGTTTCGTCGTCCTGACGCAACCGCAACAACGTCAAGGGCACGCCGATGTGGTTGTTGAAGTTGCCCTCGGTGGCCAGCGCGCCGCCGCCGTGCCAGGCGCGCAAGATCGCCGCGATCATCTGCGTGACGGTGGTCTTGCCGTTGCTGCCGGTGACTGCGATCAGCGGCAGATGAAACCGCTGGCGCCAGGCGGTGGCCAGCGCCGCCAAGCTTGCTTGACTGTCAGTGACTCGCAACCCGTGCGCGAACGCGCCATGCTCGGCCATCACTGCGACGGCACCAGCCTCCGTCGCCGCGGCCAGAAAATCGTGCGCATCGAAGCGCTCGCCACGCAACGCCACGAACAAGTCGCCCGGCCGGATGCTGCGTGTGTCGGTGTGAACCCGTGTGATGCACGTGTTGGCGTCGCCCACCATCTCGGTGTGCAGCAACAGCGCGTGCGCCTGGCCGAGCGTCATCATGCGCGCGACTCCATCGAAAGGGTGCGCTGCGTCAACGCCGTTTGCACCACGTCCACATCGTTGAAGGGGTGCTTGACGCCGGCGATCTCCTGATAGTCTTCGTGCCCCTTGCCGGCCACGACGATCACATCCCGCAGGCTGGCCGACTGCACCGTTTGCTCGATCGCGCTGCGGCGGTCTTC